>NZ_JBEZNG010000032.1:0-90707 GCF_040653035.1 Streptomyces malaysiensis subsp. malaysiensis | reverse complement strand
TGTGGTCGGTGGTAGGGCTTCCCTGGCTGTGGTCGGTGGTGCGGTTTCTCCGGCCGTGGTCGGTGGTAGGGCTTCCCTGGCTGTGGTCGGTGGTGCGGTTTCTCCGGCCGTGGTCGGTGGTAGGGCTTCCCTGGCTGTGGTCGGTGGTGCGGCTTCCCGGGCTGCGGTCGGTCGTGGGGCTTCCCGGGCTGTGGTCGGTGGTGCGGCTTCCCCGGTCGCGGTCCGTCGTAGGGCTTCCCCGGCCGCGGTCGGTGGTGCGGCTTCCCGGGCTGCGGTCGGTCGTGGGGCTTCCCGGGCTGTGGTCGGTGGTGCGGCTTCCCCGGTCGCGGTCCGCCGTAGGGCTTCCCCGGTCGTGGTCCGTTGTAGGGCTTCTCCGGTCGCGGTCCGCCGTGCGGCTTCTCCGGTCGCGGTCCGCCGTACGGCTTCCCCGGCCGTGGTCCGCCGTACGGCCTCACCGGCCGCGGTCGGTCGTGCGGCCTCACCGGCTGTCGTGGCCCGGTTCGTGGACCGGTTCGTCGCCCGGACGCCCTCACCCATGCTGCTCGCCCCGTTCTCCGCGGCCCGGTGGAATACCGGGCGGTAGCTTTCGTCGGAAAGTCTTCTACCGGCGGTTTTCCGGCCTCCGCAATCGGCGCCCGGCCCCCTTCGCGCCCACATCGCGGTTCACCTATCCGGGGCATGCGGCCATTCATCGGGCCTGGTCATCGGCTCGAGTGCGGCTCATTCGCGTCTTTGCGCGGGCCCGTCCCGACCTGTCCTCCGAAAGGGGACCAGCGGTCCTTTCCAGAAGGTTCGGGGAGGGGACGGGCGATCGTATGCTGGGGGCCTATCGGTCTCTGATGAAAGCGGCAGACATGCGCGTCTACGTCCCCCTGACCCTCTCCGGTCTCGCCGAGGCGTACAAGGAGGGCCAACTGGGGCCGGCGCCGTTGACCGCCTACGCGGTCACCCCCGCGCTCCGCGAGTGGTATCTGTCCGACGACATCGAGGAGCTGGAGTACGCGGCGCTGAGCCGGGCCGCGCAGGCGTCGCTGCGGCTGCTGGCCGTCGACCCGCGGGCGCCCCGCAGGCGGGCCGTGGTGGCCGTGGACGTGCCCGACGGGCAGGCGGTCGCCGACCCGGACCGGGGGCTGGACCAGTCCGCGCTCGGCGAGGTGCGGATCGAGGCCGCCATACCGCTGGCGAAGGCCGCCGCCGTGCACCTGGACGCCGATGACGCCGAGCGGGACATCTCCGCGGCCGCCGACGCGCTGGGCGCGGCGGACCTCGGGGACGACGACGCGCAGTTCACCGTGGACGGCGCCGAGGACCATGAGCTGCTCTGGTACGCCACCCAGGAGATCCCCAACCTCATCGAGTGATGCCCGTCGATGCCCGGCGTCCGACCCTCCGGGTACGGTCGTGGGATGGGGAAGAATCATGTGACGCATCTCGTCTGGGACTGGAACGGCACACTGCTCCACGACATCGACGCCGTGATCTCGGCGACGAACGCCTCGTTCCAGGAGATCGGGCTGCCGCCGATCACCCTCGAGCGCTATCGCGACCTGTACTGCGTCCCGGTGCCCCGCTTCTACGAGCGGCTCATGGGCCGGCTGCCCACCGACGCGGAGTGGGAGGTCATGGACGAGGCGTTCCACCGGCACTACTGGGCGCTGGCCGAGAGCGCCGGGCTGGCGATCGGCGCCCGGCGGCTGCTCACCGAGTGGCAGGAGGCGGGCCTCACCCAGTCGCTGTGCTCACTGGCCCCGCATGAGTATCTGCTTCCCCTGGTGCGGACGCATGGCATCGAGAGCCATTTCGTCCGGGTGGACGGCCGCGTCGGCCAGAGCAACGTCGGTAAGGCCGAGCAGATGATGCGCCATATCGCCGCGCTCGAAGGGGTGTCGCCGCGGCGGATGGTGGTGATCGGGGACGCCCTGGACGACGCGGTGGCGGCGCGGCACGTGGGGGCGCGGGCCGTGCTCTACACAGGCGGTTCGCACAGCCGGACCAGCCTGGAGGCGGCCGGGGTGCCGATCGTGGACACGCTCGAGGAGGCCGTGCAGAAGGCCGAGCGCATGGTCGACGAATGACCGACGAGTAAAGGGCCGGAGCCCGTCCCGGGCTCCGAGGCAGTCTGCCTCAGGCCCTTGCGGTGCTTCGTGCGCCCTCCCTCTCACGCCTCCGTACGCCCTCGCGGCAGCGTCCCCGCTCCCGTCACGCGCGGGCACCTCACCTCACGCCATCTCACACCACCGGCGCCTTGACCCGCAGCACCGCCAGGAACTCCCGCATCCACGCCGGATGGTCCGGCCACGCCCGCGACGAGATCAGCGTGCCGTCGACCACGACCTCCGCGTCCTGGTACTCCGCCCCCGCCGCCTGCATATCCGGCTCCAGCGCCGGATACGCGGTGACCCGCCGCCCGCTCAGACCGCCCACGGCCGCCGTCAGCAGCGGGCCGTGGCAGATCTGCGCCACCGGCTTGTCCGCGTCGAAGAACGCCTTGCAGATCTTGCGGAGCTCGGGGTCGTTGCGCAGGTACTCCGGGGCCCGGCCGCCGGGGATCACCAGGGCGGCGTACTGCCCGGGGTCGACCTCGGAGAAGGCGAGGTCGGCGGGGAGCGTATAGCCCGGCTTCTCGGTGTAGGTGTCGAAGCCCTCCTCGAAGTCGTGGACCACGAGCCGCAGCGTCTTGCGGCTCGGGGCCGCGATATGGACCTCGTACCCCTCCTCGCGCAGCCGCTGGTAGGGGTAGAGCACCTCCAGCGATTCGGCCGCGTCGCCGGTCACCAGCAGGATCTTCGCAGCCATGCCGCCCACCTCCAGGTCCACGGTTACCACCGTGCTTACCACCGTCCAGATCACGGTGCATCCGCGCCCGCGCTTTGCCAAGAGGGCGTGAGCGGCGCATCATCGCGGCGCGCGCGCCTCGCGGTCGCTGTCCATTTCGTCAAACTTCAGGGCCCGGTTTTGTACACGAACGGCTCATGACGACCCCCTGGGGAGGAGCGATAGCCTTACTGCGTGATCAGCGCGATAGTCCGTGAGGGCAATGAGGCCCTCGCTCCGCGCCCGGCGCCCCACGGGCCCCGGGCTCGAGCCGCCGCTGACCTGTGGCGTGTGGGGTCTTGGTCACTTACGGCCGAGTACGCCCCGGCCATTTCCCGATCCGGCATACCGTCGTTCACGACCGGATTTTTCGCGTCGCGGCGTCATGCCACCGCAATCGATGTCACGCAACGGCGCGCGACAGGAGCCAGAGGACATGCAGACCAAGCTGGACGAAGCCAAGGCCGAGTTGCTCGAACGGGCCGCGCGGGTAGCTGAGAACAGCCCTGCCGGGGGGCAACCGGTGCAGGGCCCAGGACCGGAAACCCTGACCGCATACCTCCAGCACTACTACCTGCACACGCCTCCGGAGGACCTCGCCGATCGCGACCCGGTCGATGTCTTCGGGGCGGCGCTCTCCCACTACCGGCTCGCCGAGGTGCGTCCTCAGGGCACGGCGAACGTCCGTGTGCACACGCCGACCGTCGAGGAGCACGGCTGGACGTGCAGCCACTCCGTGGTCGAAGTGGTCACGGACGATATGCCGTTTTTGGTCGATTCGGTCACCAATGAGCTCACCCGCCAGGGGCGCGGCATCCATGTCGTGATCCATCCACAGGTGATCGTGCGCCGTGACATCACCGGCAAGCTGATCGAGCTGCTGGATCTCCCCGCGAACGGCGCGACCCGGAAAGAGCTTCCGCATGACGCGGTCGTGGAGTCCTGGATCCATGTCGAAACCGATCGCGAGACCGACCGCGGCGATCTGAAGCAGATCACCGCCGATCTTCTGCGCGTCCTGTCCGATGTCCGCGAGGCCGTCGAGGACTGGGAGAAGATGCGCGAGTCCGCGCTGCGCATCGCCGAGGGCCTGCCGGAGGAGCCCAAGGCCGCCGAGGTCCGCCAGGAGGAGGTGGAGGAGGCCCGTGAGCTGCTGCGCTGGCTCGCGGACGACCACTTCACCTTCATCGGCTTCCGCGAGTACGAGCTGACGCAGGTCCCCACCGAGGCCGGTGGCGAGGAGGACGTGCTGACCGCGGTGCCCGGCACCGGCCTCGGCATCCTCCGCTCCGACCCGCAGCACAAGGACCCCGACCAGAGCCCCCAGGGGGGCTCCGGGACCCCGGTGTCGCCGTCCTTCAACCGGCTTCCGGCCGATGCCCGCGCCAAGGCGCGCGAGCGCAAGCTGCTGGTGCTCACCAAGGCCAACAGCCGCGCCACCGTCCACCGCCCCTCGTACCTCGACTACATCGGCGTGAAGAAGTTCGACGCCGAGGGCAATGTGATCGGTGAGCGCCGCTTCCTGGGGCTGTTCTCCTCCGCCGCGTACACCGAGTCGGTGCGCCGGGTCCCGGTCATCCGCCGCAAGGTCGACGAGGTGCTCGCGGGCGCGGGCGTCGCGGCCAACAGCCACGACGGCCGGGACCTGCTCCAGATCCTGGAGACCTATCCGCGCGATGAGCTGTTCCAGACCCCGGTCGACCAGCTCCGCTCGATCGTGACCAGCGTGCTCTACCTCCAGGAGCGCCGCCGGCTGCGGCTGTTCCTGCGCCAGGACGAGTACGGGCGCTACTACTCCGCGCTGGTCTACCTTCCGCGCGATCGTTTCACCACCGATGTGCGGCTGCGGCTGACCGACATCCTGCTGGAGGAGCTGAGCGGCCGCCCGCCGGTCGACTTCACCGCCCTGCACACCGAGTCGGTGCTCTCCCGGCTGCACTTCGTGGTCCGCGTCCAGCCGGGCACCGAGCTGCCCGATCTCACCGACGCCGATGTGGAGCGGATCGAGACCCGGCTGATCGAGGCCGCCCGCTCCTGGGCCGACGGCTTCGCCGAGGCGCTGGTCTCCGAGGTCGGCGAGGAGCGCGCCGCCGAGCTGCTCCGCCGCTATCAGCACGCCTTCCCCGAGGGGTACAAGGCGGACCACACCCCACGCGGCGCCGTCGCCGACCTCCAGCACCTGGAGCGGCTGAAGGGCGGCGAGAAGGACTTCGCGCTCAGCCTGTACGAGCCGGTGGGCGCGGCCCACGCCGAGCGCCGCTTCAAGATCTACCGGGCCGGGGCCCAGATCTCGCTGTCCGCGGTGCTCCCGGTGCTCAACACCCTGGGCGTCGAGGTGGTGGACGAGCGCCCGTACGAGCTGCGCTGCTCGGACCGGACCACCGCCTGGGTCTACGACTTCGGGCTGCGGCTGCCCCTGCGCGAGGGCGAGTCCCTCGCCGACGACGCCCGTGAGCGCTTCCAGAACGCGTTCGCCGCGGTGTGGACCGGTCTGGCCGAGAGCGACAACTTCAACCAGCTGGTGCTGGGCGCGGGTCTTGACTGGCGGCAGGCGATGGTGCTGCGGGCCTACGCCAAGTATCTGCGGCAGGCCGGGTCCACCTTCAGCCAGTCGTACATGGAGGACACCCTCCGTAACAATGTGCACACCACCCGGCTGCTGGTGTCCCTCTTCGAGGCGCGGATGTCGCCGGAGCGGCAGCGGGCGGGCCTGGAGCTGACCGACGCCCTGCTTGAGGAGCTGGACGCGGCGCTGGACCAGGTGGCCTCGCTGGACGAGGACCGCATCCTGCGCTCCTTCCTCACCCTGATCAAGGCCACTCTGCGGACCAATCACTTCCAGATGAACGGGGACGGCAAGCCGCACGAGTACCTGTCGATCAAGCTCGATCCGCAGGCCGTGCCGGATCTGCCCGCGCCCCGCCCGGCGTTCGAGATCTGGGTCTACTCGCCGCGCGTGGAGGGTGTGCATCTGCGGTTCGGCAAGGTCGCGCGCGGGGGCCTGCGCTGGTCCGACCGGCGTGAGGACTTCCGTACCGAGATCCTCGGCCTGGTCAAGGCGCAGATGGTGAAGAACACGGTCATCGTGCCGGTGGGCGCCAAGGGCGGCTTCGTCGGCAAGCGGCTGCCGGATCCGTCCGTCGACCGTGACGCCTGGATGGCCGAGGGCATCGCCTGCTACAAGACCTTCATCTCCGGTCTGCTCGACATCACCGACAACATGGTGGCCGGGCAGGTCGAGCCGCCCAAGGACGTGGTCCGCCACGACGGTGAGGACACCTATCTCGTCGTCGCCGCCGACAAGGGCACCGCCACCTTCTCCGACATCGCCAACGACGTGGCCCAGTCGTACGGCTTCTGGCTCGGGGACGCCTTCGCCTCCGGCGGCTCCGCCGGATACGACCACAAGGGCATGGGCATCACCGCCCGCGGCGCGTGGGAGTCGGTCAAGCGCCACTTCCGCGAGCTGGGCCATGACACCCAGACCCAGGACTTCACGGTCGTGGGCGTCGGCGACATGTCCGGCGATGTGTTCGGCAACGGGATGCTGCTGAGCGAGCACATCCGGCTGATCGCCGCCTTCGACCACCGGCATATCTTCCTGGACCCCAACCCGGACGCGGCCACCTCCTACGCCGAGCGCCGCCGCCTCTTCGAGCTGCCGCGCTCCTCGTGGGAGGACTACGACGCCGAGCTGCTGTCGGCGGGCGGTGGCATCCACCCCCGTAGGGCCAAGTCCATCCCGATCACCCCGCAGGTGCGGGCCGCGCTGGGCATCGAGAAGCGGGTCACCAAGATGACCCCGGCCGATCTGATGAAGACGATCCTCAAGGCCCCGGTGGACCTGCTGTGGAACGGCGGCATCGGCACCTACGTCAAGGCGTCCACCGAGTCGCACGGCGATGTCGGCGACAAGGCCAATGACGCGATCCGGGTGGACGGCCAGGATCTGCGGGTCAAGGTCGTCGGCGAGGGCGGCAACCTGGGCCTGACCCAGCTGGGCCGGATCGAGTTCGCCCTCAACGGCGGCCGGATCAACACCGACGCGATCGACAACAGCGCCGGTGTGGACACCTCCGACCATGAGGTGAACATCAAGATCCTGCTCAACGCCCTGGTCACCGAGGGAGACCTCACGGTCAAGCAGCGCAACAAGCTGCTCGCCGAGATGACCGACGAGGTCGGCGCGCTGGTGCTGCGCAACAACTACGCGCAGAACGTGGCCCTGGCCAACTCCGCCGCCCAGGCCCCCAGCCTGCTCCACGCCCACCAGCGGCTGATGCGCCGCCTGGGCCGGGAGGGCCGGCTGGACCGGGCGCTGGAGTTCCTGCCCACCGACCGCCAGATCCGTGAGCGGCTCTCATCCGGGCGCGGGCTGACCCAGCCCGAACTGGCCGTACTGCTCGCCTACGTCAAGATCACGGTGGCCGATGAGCTGATCGCCACCGGGCTGCCCGACGATCCGTACCTCCAGCGGCTGCTGCACGCGTACTTCCCGCAGGCGCTGCGCCAGCGGTTCCCCGAGCACATCGACGGCCACGCCCTGCGGCGCGAGATCGTCACCACCGTGCTGGTCAACGACACCGTCAACAGCGCCGGTACGACCTTCCTGCACCGGATGCGGGAGGAGACCGGGGCCTCCACCGAGGAGGTCGTGCGCGCCCAGACCGCGGCCCGCGCGATCTTCGAGCTGAACCAGGTGTGGGACGAGGTCGAGGCGCTGGACACGGTCGTCGCCGCCGATATCCAGACCAGGATGCGGCTGCACTCGCGGCGGCTGGTCGAGCGCGGCACCCGCTGGCTGCTCAACAATCGGCCGCAGCCGCTGGCGCTCGACGAGACCATCGACTTCTTCGCGGAGCGGGTCGGCACGGTCCGGGCCCAGCTGCCCAAGCTGCTGCGCGGCTCCGACATCGAGTGGTACCAGCGGATCTACGACGAGCTGACCGGGGCGAACGTCCCGGAGGACCTGGCCACCCGGGTGGCGGGCTTCTCCTCGACCTTCCCGGCGCTGGACATCGTCGCCATCGCGGACCGCACCGGCAAGGAGCCGCTGTCGGTCGCCGAGGTCCACTACGACCTGGCCGACCGGCTGCGGATCAGCCAGCTGATGGACCGGATCATCGAACTGCCGCGCGCCGACCGGTGGCAGTCCATGGCCCGGGTCTCCATCCGCGAGGACCTGTACGCGGCCCAGGCCGCGCTGACCGCCGATGTGCTGTCGGTGGGCAACGGCGGCTTCACGCCCGAGCAGCGCTTCAAGGCGTGGGAGGAGAAGAACGCCGCGATCCTCCAGCGAGCCCGCACCACGCTCGATGAGATCCAGTCGTCGGAGACCTTCGACCTGGCCAATCTGTCGGTCGCGATGCGGACGATGCGGACGCTGCTGCGCACGCACATCTGACGCGCACCGCACGGCCTCCGCGCCCCCGGTGGACTTCATGTCCGCCGGGGGCGTTTGTCACCCGCTTGGGCGCCCCTCAATCGACCGAGCGGGCATACCGGGACGAACCCACCTAGCGTGGGTGGTCAGTGAGTGCTTCGCGCCTCGAACCGCCATCGCGTCCCGAGGAGCCTTATGCCCCGCTTCACCATCGTCATCGCCGCCTATCGCGTCCAGGGCTATCTGAGCGCCTGTCTGGACTCCGTGCTGACGCAGTCGTATCCGGATCTCGAGGTGGTCGCCGTCGACGACCGCTCACCGGACCACTGCGGCGCGATCATCGACGCGTACGCGGCGCGCGACAGCCGGGTCGTGCCCGTGCACCAGCGGGTCAACTCCGGTCCCGGCCGGGCACGTAACGCCGGTGTGGAGCGGGCGGGCGGGGACTATCTGCTCTTCCTGGACGGCGATGACACCCTCGCCCCGGGCACCCTCCAGGGTCTCGCCGACCGGCTCGCCCTCACCCATGACCCGGAGATCCTCTACTTCAACCACGTCCGCACCTACTGGTCGGAGCGCCGGGCCCCCAGTCTCTTCGGGGAGTTGCTGGCCTCCGCGGGGACCGATGTCTTCTCCGCCGTCGAACGCCCGGAATTCCTGCGGATCTTCGCGATGTCATCCAATCGCGTCTACCACCGGGGTTTCTACACCCGCCATGGCTTCGCGTTCAGCGAGGGCATCTACGAGGACGCCCTGCTCTCGTACAAGACGATGCTCACGGCCCGCCGAATAGCGTGTGTGGACCTGGTGGGTCTGGAATACCGGCAGCGGCGGGTCGGGGCCAGTACGGCGAGCCCCGGCGAGAAGCACTTCATCATCTTCCGGCAGTACGCCCGGCTCTTCGACTTCCTGGACGACCGCCCGCAGCTGGCTCCGCTGCGCCCGCTGCTCTTCGAACGGGCCGTATCGCATTTCCTGTTCTGCCTGGACCGGACCTCCCGGGTGGCGACGGCGGATCGGCCGCGCTTCTTCGCCCGGGCCGCCGAGTGGTACCGCGCCCATCTCCCGGCCGGGTTCACCCCGCCGGTCGAGGGCCGGTGGCGCTTCGAGGCGCTGGCGTCCGGCTCCTTCCTCCGCTACCGGGAGCGTGAACTGGCGATACGGGCGGCCGCCGGGGCCCGTAAGCTGCGCCGCACCGTCCGGCCGCCGCTGGCCGCCCGCGCCAAGGCGGGCCTGTACCGGCTGCACCGGCAGCGGCCGGTCGACCCCGAACTGGCCGTCTACTCCGCGTACTGGGGCCGTGGGGTGCTGTGCAATCCGGGGGCGATCTACTACAAGGCGCGGGAGCTGGCACCGGAGATACGGGGGGTGTGGGCGGTCAAGAAGTCGGAGATCGAATCCCTTCCCGAAGGCGTCGACTACGTCGTCACCGGCACCCGCGACTACTACCGCACCGTGGCCCGTGCGAAATACCTCATCAACAACGTCAACTTCCCCAATGAGGTGGTGAAACGGCCGGGCACGGTGCATGTGCAGACCTTCCACGGCACCCCGCTCAAATGCATGGGGCTCGACCAGCAGCGCTATCCCGCCGCCGCGGGAGGGATGAGCTTCGGCAATCTGCTCAGGCGCATCGACCGCTGGGACTTCGCCCTCTCCGCCAATCCGCACTCCAGCCAGATCTGGGAGCGGGTCTATCCCGCCGAGTACCGGCTGCTGGAGTACGGATATCCGCGCAATGACGTCTTCTTCACGGCTTCCGGGGACGATATCCGGCGTATTCGCGGGGAGTTGGGAATCCCGGCCGGGAACACCGCCCTTCTCTACGCGCCCACCCTCCGTGACTACCAGAAGGGGTTCACCCCCCGGCTGGATCTGGAGCGGCTCAGCCGTGAACTCGGCCCGCGGACCACGCTGTTGGTGCGGGCCCACTACTCCTACCGGCCGCAGGACGATCTGACCCGGCTCCAGGAGGCCGGACTGGTGATCGACGTCTCGCGCCACCGGTCGGTGGAGGAGCTGTGCCTGGCGGCCGACGCACTGATCACCGACTACTCGTCGATGATGTTCGACTACGCCCTGCTGGACCGCCCCGTCGTGATCTACGCCGACGACTGGGACATCTACCGGTCCTCCCGCGGCGTCTACTTCGACCTGCTCTCGGGGTCCCCCGGCGAGACCCCGGGTGCCGTCGCCCGCACCGAGCGGGAGCTGGTGGAGATCTTCCGCGAGGGCCGCTGGTGCGACGCGGACGCGACCGCGCTGCGCACCGCCTTCCGGGCCCGCTTCTGCCCGTTCGACGACGGCCACGCGGCCGAGCGGGTGGTACGGACCCTGATGCTCGGCCAGGACGAGACGGCCCTTCCCGTTCCGCCCGTGCCCCAGGTGCGGCCCTTGGCCGACAGCGCCCCGGCGGAGCCGCGCGGCGGCGGCGTCCTCACCGAATGATCCCCTGGCTGCCGGACGCCCCCGATCCGCCCCGTGGTCCCCGTCGCCGACCCGCCGAGTGACCCCCGAGCCGCCACACGTTCCCCGTCCCGGGTCCGCCGAGCCCGCCGAGTGACCCCGCCCCGTCGAGAGCCCGGAGTCAGGAGGCCGTCATGTCCGCTCTGTCCCGACCTCGTGTCAGTGTGATCATCCCCGCCTACAACGCCCTGCCGGAGCTGACCCGGGCCGTCACCTCCGCGATGGACCAGACCCTGGGCCAGGACCGGGTCGAGATCATCGCGGTGGACGACGGTTCGACCGACGGCACCGGCGAGGAGCTGGAGCGGCTGGCCCGCACCTGCCCCGCGCTCCATGTGATCCACCAGGAGAACTCCGGCTGCGCGGGCGTCCCCCGCAACACCGGACTGGACCACGCCCGGGGCGACTTCGTCTTCTTCCTCGACTCCGACGACTATCTCGGGCCGGACGCGCTGCGCCGCATGGTCGCCATGGCCGACGCCAACGGCACCGACATCGTGCTCGGCAAAATCGCCTCCGTGGGCGGACGGGCCGTGCCCCGGGCCGTCTTCCAGCACAACCAGCCCCGTACGGACGTCTTCTCCTCCCACGCCTATCTGACCCTGGGCCCGTGGAAGCTGTTCCGGCGCTCCCTCATCGAGCGGCTGCGACTGCGCTTCCCGCCCTACCGCAACTGCGAGGACAAGCCGTTCACCGCGGCCGCCTACCTCAACGCCTCCGGGATCTCCGTGGTCGCCGACTACGACTGCTACTACGTCCGCTACCGCGAGAACCGCAACAACCTCACCCTCACCGCTTCCGGTCTCGCCCACCGCATGGACGGCACCCGGCTGTGCTTCGAGACGGTGGCCCGCTATCTGGAGCCGGGCCCGCGCCGGGACCAGATCATGCGCCGCCATGTGGAGTGGGAGCTGTGCGGTCCGCTGCGCGCCCTGCTGCCCCGCGAGAGCGAGGAGGACGCGCGGGAGCGGTTCTTCCCGGAGTTCCGCCACTGGGCGACGACTTGGGTGACCGACGCCCTCTTCCAGCGGCTCGCCGCCCCCGACCGGCTGCTGGTCCATCTGCTGCGCGCCGACCGCTTCGACGATGTGCTGACCGTGGCCCGGAACGCCGAACAGGACGGGCGGCGCGGCCATCTCGTCGACAAGGGCCGGGTCTACTGGCTCCATCCGTATCTGCGGGACCACACCGCCGCCGTCCCCGACGTCTGCTTCGACGTGACCGACCAGCTGCCGGTCCAGCACCATCTGGAGGCGGCGAACTGGCAGGGCGGGGTGCTGCGGCTGGCCGGCCACGCCTATATCGAGGACGTGGACTCCCTCGACCCGGCCACCGAGATCGTGCTGCGCAAGTACCGGTCCGACCGCCCCGAGGTGCGGGTGCCCACCACGGCGTGTCTCTCCGCCCATCCGCTGCCCGGGGAGGGACGGCGGTACGAGATGGCGGGCTTCACCGCCGAGATCGACCCGGCCACCGCTGATGGAGGCGCCCCGCTGGAGCGGGGGCTGTGGAACATCCACCTGGACGTCCGCGCCCAGGGCGTGTGCCGCACGGTGCGGTTCGGCAACCGGCGCGAGGGCGGTGAGGTCACCCATCCGTCCCGGCGTGGCGTCACCACGTCCCAGGGGCGCGTGGTGGTGGTGCCGTACTTCACCCCGTACGGGAATCTCTCGCTCGACGTCGGCGAGGTGGCCCATCCCCTCGATCCGCCCTGCCAGGTGCTCCGGACCATCTGGCGCACCCGCAACACCCTGGTGGTCGGCGGGCGGCTGACCGAGGAGGCCATGCGGGACGGCGGGACGCTGCGGCTGCGCGCCGAGACGGGGACGGGCGCGGTGCACGAGCTGCTGGTGCGCTGTGAGCAGGGCGGCTCCTCGACCGTGTTCACCGCCCGGCTGCCGGTGGGCAGGCTGGGAGCGGGCTGCTGGACGCTGAAGCTGATCATGGACGGCCCGGACGAGGACACACCGCGCCGCACCGCGATCGTGCCGTACTTCGACCGGCTGGCCGCGACCCGCTGGCTCCGCTTCGGCTGCCGTCCGTACTACGCCAAACCGGTGGCCCTGGGCCCGGGGCGGGCCCTCTGCCTGGAGGTGGCCCCGATCAAGGTCGTCACGGGTGTGCGGCGACGGCTGTGGTCGTGACAGCGGCCTTCGTCCCAGGGCCGCCGCCGTGCCGGTCAGCTGTTGAGCCGCAGCCGGTTGCGCACCGCGGCGAGCAGCCGGACCGGGGCCACCCGCAGCTCCAGGGTGACCTCGCCGCGCCCCATGAGCGGCTTGGCGTAGTACGGACGGCCGCGGCGCACCCAGCGGGCGCCGGGCAGCCGGGCGGGCGGCGGTACGGGCGCGGCGGGCGCGGTGCGCCCCGGGGCCTGGTCGCCGGGGCCGACGACGGCGAGCGTCACCGTCCACCGGCCGCGGCCCAGGTCCCGCACCGGCAGCCGGGCGGTGAAGGCGCCCGCCGGATGCCCCGCGGCGAACCGCACCGGATGGTCCAGGACCCGTCCGTCGGTGTGCTCGGCGCGCAGCCGCAGCAGCCGCCCGCGCGCCGGGGTGCCGGGCGGCAGCAGCCGTCCGGCGACCACCAGGGTGCCCTTGTCCGACGGGTGCCACACCGCCTCGGTGACCTCGCAGGGCGCGCCCCGCGGGGCCGGGCCGATGTCCAGGGAGAGATTGCGGTACGGGCTGGTGAAGTACGGCGTGACCCGGGCCCGAAGCCCCGGCCCCGCGGCCACCACCCGGCGCGCGGTGCCGATGTCGAGGCCGTCGTCATGGCGGTTGCCGAACCGCACGGTGCGGCTGATGCCCTGGGCGCGGACGTCGAGGAAGACGTCCCAGACGCCGGGGCGCAGCGGGGTGCCGCCGTCGCCCGCGGCGATGTCCACGTCCGCCGCGAACTGGGCGGGGTCGTCCTCCGCCGTGGCCTCCACCGGGATCCGCACCTCGTCCCGGGCCTCGCGGCGGCGCAGCACCAGTTCGGCGCGGTCCTCCTCGGGGTCGGCCGCCAGCCCGTCGATGGCCGCCCGGCCGCGCACCCGCAGAGTGCTGCGGCCGTGCCAGCCGGCGCCCGCGAGGTGGTGGCGGACCGGCAGCCGGTCGGTGACGTCGAAGCAGGCGTCGGGGACCTCGGCGTCGGGGTCACGGAAGAACGGGTGGAGCCAGTAGACGCTGCCCTTCTCGACGAGATGGCCGCACCGGGCGTCCCGTTTGGCGTTGCGCACGACGGACAGCAGATCGTCGAAGCGGCCGGCGCGCAGCAGATGGACCATCAGCCGCTCGGGGGCGCTGAGGGTGGGGAAGAGCGCGTCGGAGCAGTGGGCCAGCGCCCATCGCCGCAGCTCGGGCAGGAACCGGTCGCGGGCCTCGGTCTCGTCCTCGCGCGCCAGCGCGCGCAGCGCCGGGCACAGCTCCCGCCGGATGTGGTGGCGCATGACCGTGTCGCGGCGGATGCCGGGCCGGGTGTGCCGGGCGGCGGTCTCGAACAGCGGCCGCATGGCCTCGACACGGTCGGCCAGCCCCGGGGAGGCGCGGCCAGGGCCCAGGTGGTAGCAGTCGTAGTCGGCGACGACGGAGATCCCGGAGGCGTTGAGATAGGCGGCCGCGGTGAAGGGCTTGCCCTCGCCGTGGTGGAGGTGGGCGGGGAAGCGCAGTCGGAGCCGTTCGATCAGGGAACGGCGGAAGAGCTTGCAGGGCTCCAGGGTGGCGTAGGCGTGGCAGCTGTGGGCGTCGGTGCGCAGCTGGTTGTGGCGGAAGACCGCCTTGGGCACGCCGCGTCCGTCCGCGGAGACCATCTTGCCCAGGACCACATCGGTGCCGTTCTGGTCGGCCATCGCGACCATGCGGCGCAGCGCGTCGGGCGCCAGGCGGGCGTCGGCGTCCAGGAAGAAGACGAAGTCGCCGGTGGCGTGGGCCAGTCCGGTGTTGCGGGGTCCGCCGGCGCCGCCGCGGCAGGGGTGGGCGTTGCGCACGACATGGAGCGAGGGGCAGCCGGCGGCGAGCCGGTCCAGCTCCTCCGCGGTGCCGTCGGCCGATCCGTCGTCGACGGCGATGATGTCGAGGCGGCTGAGCCCGAGGGTCTGCTCCATGGCGGAGGTGACGGCCCGGGTGATCCCGGGCATGGCGTCACGGGCGGGGACGATCACACTGACACGGGGAGGCGGGCCGGGGCGGTGATTGCGCGGCATGCTGGCTCCGGGGGGTGCGGGGGGCTCAGGAGGCGTCGGAGGGGGGCTCCTGTGGACGGGGCCTGGGGTGGAAGCTCATGGTGCGGGCCTGGGGTGAGGTCTTGGTGTGGGATGTGCTGCTACCGGGTGACGTAGATGTGGGGTGTCGTGCGACCGGGTGCGTATGGTGCTACGGGCGCATCCGGGGTGTCTCGTTAGCGGGCTCGTTAGCGGGTGACGGACCAGCGTCCGGCGCCGGGCGGCGGGGCCGTGTGGAGGTCACGCAGCCGGACGACCGCCTCGCCCTTCTCGGCGAGCGCGTCGACGGCGTCGGTGAAGCGCTGGATGGACGGTGGTGTGGCGGGGCCGAGGAGAAACTCCTTCACCTCGTGGCGGGCGGTGCGCAGCTCGTCGAGGCACGGGTCGAAGAGCGGGCGCAGGAGGTTGTGCACTCCTGATGCCCCGGGACCGAGCAGATAGGCCGCCCTTGCCATGACGTTCTGCCGCCGGAATTCCTCCTCGCCGAGCCCTGCCGGGGTGATGAGGGCGTACGGCTTGAGGGTGGCGAGGAAGTCGCCGACCACCTCGGAGAGGTCGCCGATCAGCAGATCGGCCTGGTCGAAGCAGGAGTGGAGGCAGGGCGCGTCCCCCTCGACCACCTGGTGCAGCCAGGGCGGTGAGGCCGCCCAGTGGGCCTGGTGCCACTCCCGGCGCAGCCCCTCGGCCTCGGTGAGCAGGGCCGGATCGGGTGCGGCGCGATCCCTGGTGAGCATGGCCTCGTCGGCGTCCGCCCGGCGCAGCCGCGCGTCCAGCGCGGCGATGCGCTTGGTCAGTTCGGCGCGGCTGCGGGCGGCCTCGGTGCGCGGCGCCTCGGTGTCGTCGGGCTCCCCGGCGAGGGCGTCCGCGGCGCGCCGCTCGTTGGCGGCGTGGATCAGGGCGACGATACGGCGGTGGGCGGCGCGGGCCTCGGGGGAGCGGTGGCCGGTGGGGGGATGCGGCCGGTAGAGCAGCCGGACGGGGCGTTCGCTCTCCAGCAGCGCCCGTACGATCGGCTCACCCGACGCGGCGTCACCGGTGGGCGCGTACAGCACGGTGGGCAGGGGCGCGGGGGTGTGGCCGGTTCCGGCGGTGCGCAGGCCGTCGAGCTGGGGGCGGCCGATCTTGACGATGTCGGCGTCCTCGACGCCGACGGCGGCCTGGACATGGCGCCGACGGCCCGCCTCGCCCGCGACCCACACCTGGTCGTAGACCTTGCTGTACGGATCGACGGCGGCGGACTCGTCGCCGTCGCCGGGGGCCAGGAAGACATGCTGCATGGTGGGGATGCGCAGGAGGTGGATGTTCCGCCCGGTGTTGGCGGGGTAGAGCGCGACCCGCACCCCGCCCAGGTCCAGCTGCGACAGATGGGCGGCGCTCGGCACGCACAACACCGGCAGCGGGGTCGGCTCCAGGGCCTCCAGCAGTTCCCGTTCGCGCACGATGACCAGCGACGGGGTGGGCAGCGCGGCCACCGGCCCGAGCCATCTGGCCACCTGGTGGGCGCGGTCGCGCGGACCGGAGAAGTACAGCACCGTGCGGGGCCGGTGCCGGATCAGCCAGGCGTCGACCTCGGCCAGCACCTCGGCGGGGCCGGGCAGTCGGCGGGTGGCCCGGACCAGGTATGGAACCAGCGCCACCACCGTGATCAGGCAGGATCCGGCGGCCAGGGTGAGCGCCGCCACCACCCAGCGGGCGTCGCCGGTCGTCAGCGACGCGGTGAGCCCGAGCAGGGCGGACAGCTCGTAGACCAGGATCCGCTGACCGGGCCATTCGGTGAGTCTGCGGGGCGGCCGGTCGCTGATGTCCAGCCGGCGCAGATCGATGTTGCGGGCCGCGACCGCGAGGGCGCGGCGCCGCCGGATGAGCGTGGTGAGCGCGGCGTGCAGGGCCTGCCCGGCCAGCAGGCACAGCACCAGCGTCATGGCCGCGGCCAGTCCGATGGGGCCGGTGACATGGAGCCGGCCGAGCAGCAGGAGCAGCAATACGCAGCGGAACTCGAAGCGTGATGTGGCACCCATATGGAGCCGCCCCAGACGGGCCATCAGCCCCGGTGCGGTGCGGTGCAGCAACAGCTCACAGCCGCAGCCGGCCAGCCCGGCCCCGGCGAAGACCCCTCCGGCCCCGGTGAGCGCCGCCACCGCCATGGTCACCAGACACCCGGTCAGCGCGGCGAAGGCCACGAGACCGCGGGGGCTTTCGATACCGAGGCGGTTCATGACGCGTGCCCTTCGCGGCGGATGAGTCGTTCTGACTGCACACTGTAGGCGAATAGTCGTACTTATGCCTTTTGTTGTCGTTCGGTGCGGATGGGGTGAGTGGGCGCGTGAGAGGGCGCGTGGGCGTGGGCGCGCGGAAGTGGGCGACCTCCGTGTCGAGGCGTGCGGTCTCCGTGCGGAGGCGGGCGACCTCCGTGTCGAGGCGTGCGGTCTCCGCGCGGAGGCGGGCGATCTCCGTCTGGAAGGGTGCGGTATCCGTCCGGAAGGATGCGATCTCTGCCCGGAAGGGTGCGATCTCCGTGCGGAAGCGGGCGATCTCCGTGCGGACGGCGGTCGTGGTACCGATGGCCGTCATGCTCTGGCTGGGTCTGTGGGGGCTGGACCGGGGCACGATGTGGCGCGACGAGTCGGCGACGTACCAGATGGCCCGGCGGACCCTCCCTCAGATCCGCGACGCGCTCGGCACGGTGGACGCCGTCCACGGGCTCTACTACGTCCTGATGCACCCGCTGCTGGCGCTGCACCCCTCCGAGGTGACCCTCCGTCTGCCGTCCGTACTGGCCGCCGTGGCCACCACCGCCCTCGTCGCCGCCCTGGGCTGCCGCCTGGCCCGGCCGCGAGTGGGCCTGTGGGCCGGACTGCTCTACGCGGCCACACCCGTGGTCACCCACTACGCCCAGGAGGGCCGCTCCTACGCACTGGTCGCGGCGGGCGCGGCCTGGGCGACGTATCTGCTGGTGCCCGCGGCCGGGGTTGGCCCGCGGACGGGCCGGGCTGACGGGTCCTTGTCGGGTTCGGCCTCTTTGACGAGCGGGTTTGCTGTGGAGGCCGACTGGGCGGACCGGCCTGCGCGGGGTCCGGCGTCGGTCGCGGGCCTGGCCGGGCGGGACGCGGGCCCGGGGCCGGGCACACGGGTCCGTTCGGCCGTATCGGTCCGCGGCGGTGTGCCCCGCCTGGCGCGGGCCGCCTCGGCGCCGGGCCGGAGGGGCCGCGTGACGGGGTGGCGGTGGGCGGCGTACGGGGGTGTGGTGGCCGTGACCGCGCTGCTGCACGTCTTCGCGGCACTTATGCTCGCCGCGCATGCCCTGACGCTGCTGATCTCACGCGCCCGGCGCCCGGTGTGGCAGGGCTGGGGGATCGCGGCGACCGGGGCGGTGGCGGCGGTGGTGCCGCTGGTGGTGGTGGCCCGGCGGCAGAGCGCGCAGCTCGCCTGGATGCGGCGCCCGACACCGGGTCGGCTGTGGGCGGTGGTCGAGGAGTTCGCGGGCCCCAGCGCGCTCGTCCTCGCCATCAACCTCCTGCTGATCACGCTCGCCCTGGCCCGCCCCCGGTGGCGGTCGCTCACCGCGGTGGCCCTGCCCCTGATCTGCGTTCCGCCCGTCCTCCTCTTCGCGCTCGCCCTCCACCGCCCCTGCTTCCACGAGCGCTATCTCCTCTTCACCCTCCCGGGCATCCCCCTGCTGGCCGCAGCGGGGGTGGACCGGCTGGTCGGGACGGTGGGGAGCCGGTGGGCGGTGGCGGTTGCGGGGCGCCAGGTCCGGACGGTGGTGGGTCGGCAAATCCGCGCGCTGGCGGTGGGGGTGGTGGGTCGACGGGTCCAGACGGTGGCCGCTCGGCTGCTCCCGGCGAAGGTGAGACGCCCCCGGGCGGCGTCGCGGCGTCGGGCCCCGTTGGGCATTGACGGGCTGGCCAGAGCCGTGGCCGCTCGACTGCCCGCCGTGGGGGTGGGCGCGCTGCCTGGGGCAGCGGCGGCGCGGCTGGTCCGGGCAGTGACGCGGCGTCGGGCCGCAGCGAGGGTGGACCGGTTTGCCGGTGTGGACGGGCTCGCCGGTGTGGTGGCCGATCGGCGCCGTGCCGTGGTGGGCAGGCGCCCGGCCGTGGTCGCCGTGGCGGCCGGGGTCCTCGCGGTCGGCTGCGCCTTCGTCTGGCAGTTTCCGCTGCACCAGTTGGAGCGGCAGCCGTTGAGCCGTCAGGACGATCTGGCGGCGCTGGCCGCGGCGGTGGGCCGACTCACCCGGCCGGGCGAACCGGTGCTGTACGACCCGCCCAAGGAACGGCGGATCGCGATCGCCTATCCGCGCCCCCTCGCCGAGCTGCGCGATATCGCGCTGGGCACCCCCGGCCCCGCCTCCGGCACGCTCTACGGGGTCGACGTCGGCCCCACCGAACTGCTGCGGCGGCTGGGCGGGGCTCGGTCGGCATGGCTGATCGCGGCCGATGAGCCGAGGGTGCGCCCGGTGAAGGCGGCCGTGCTGACCGGGCGCTTCCGACTGGCGTACTCGTTGTGCCTGCCCGGCATCCGGCTGGAGCACTATGTGCGGGCGGGGCCCGCGGGTTGAACCGATGCTCCCGGGGATGTGTCGCTGACCGGGCCCCGAGGGCGGGCACTGCTGCCAGAGGATTCCAGTGGTCGCCTGTGTGGCGGGCCGTTCCGGGGTTCGGGGCGGAGCCCCGGCGGGGGGCAGGGGGCGGAGCCCCCTGATTCGGGAAGGGGCGGGGTGGGGAAAGCCACCACTCGCCACCCGCCAGCGCGCAAGAGCCGAGCCCGTGCCCCCGGAACCGCCCCGCCTCCCGAGGGCCCGCGGGTCACCGCCGACCGAAAGCCCCGGGAGCCACCGCTGACTCGAGCCCCCGGGACCCACCGCTCACCTGAGCCCCGGCCGTCGCCCCTGGCCCAAGCTGCGGCCGTCACCGCTGACCCGAGCCCCCGGGACCCACCGCTCACCCGAGCCCCGGCCGTCACCCCCGCCCCAAGCCCCCGGGAGCCACCCCTGACCCAAGCCCCCCGGGGCCACCGTTGCCCCCGCCCTCACCCCCGTAGTGAGCCGCTCCCCGCGGCATGCGCACCCGGGGATCGTCGGGCCGGGACGACGGCGCGGCGGGCGAGGGCGGCCGCGCCCGCCAGTCGCAGCAGCCTCGTACGGGGGACCCGTGCCGCACCGCGCGGCGAGCGGTAGGGCGCGTTCCAGCCGTAGGGGAAGGACGCCTTGTCGGTGGTGATGATGTTGGTCGTCTCGTCGCACGCCAGGATCGCGATCAGCCACCGCCGCACCACCCGGTGGAACGCGGGGGTCAGCGGGCGCGGGGCCAGCAGCCAGTCGCGGCACTGGCCGCTCACCGCGGACCGGTAGGTGGTCTCGTCGTAGCGGTGCCAGGGCGCCTCCGGGGTGATCGGGTGGAGGCCGTAGTCCATGGCGGTCAGCGGCGCCAGGGCGGTCCGCAGCGCGTTGTGATCGGCGCCGGGCAGGAGTTCGCAGACGATCCACGGCCGGTGGCGGCGGATCGTGTCGTACGACCCGCGCAACACCGCGGCCTCGAGGGTCTCCACATCAATCTTGATCAGATGCGGGGCGAGGGCGCGCTCCGCGGTGAAGGCGTCGACCGTCGTGACCGGCACCTCGACCGACTCGGTGTGCCGGCGGTGGGCCGGGTTGAGCGAGTTGGAGGACTCCGACTTCAGGGAGAAGTACAGCTCGGCGGTGCCCGGTTCATCGGCAAGCGCGGTCTGCTGCACCTCGAAGCCGAGGCGGTTGCACTCCCGGATCCGGCGGCACAGCGCGGCCGTCTCCGGCGTCGGCTCGAACGCGATGGCCCGCGGCCCGCCGTTCCCGTACACCGCGCTGATCAGCGCCGAGTACAGCCCGATATGCGCGCCGATGTCGTACACCGCGCTGCCCTCGGGCGCCTGCTGGGCCAGGGCCAGCAGGGTGGCCTGGGTGGTCGGCTCGTAGCCCGCGAGCCCCGCGCGCCGCAACTGCCGCTGTACGGCGGTCTGTTTGCGGCTGAGCACATTGAGCGCCCGCGGATACGGCCCGCCCGCCTCGAGGACGTCCGGGTTCAGGGGAAGGGTGATGGCGAGGGGCATGGCTGCCGCGTCTCCTGTCGGGTGACGGCCCGCTCCAGCGGGCTGGGGAGGGGGAAGTAGGCATCGAGGAAGGGGCGGACCAACGCCAGTTGGTCCTCGAGGTCGTGCTCGGAGGAGACCGTGTCGTTGAGGCAGAACGCCTGGCAGTGGCGGGCCCGCAGCAGCTTGGCCAGCCGGGTGCGGATGGTGGGCTGGGCCAGGTCGAAGTAGTCGTAGCGCAGCTGGGCGGGGACCGCGCGCCCGGTCAGGAACGCGTAGTAGTGGTGGAGCGAGGACGGTACGGAGATGTCCGACGTGGACCGCACCCGGCTGGCCATGGTCGCGCGGACCGCGTCGGGGAACTCCTTCTCGATCTCGGCGAGGACGCTGATGCGCAGGGCGTGCGGGGTGTGCTTCATCTTCTGGGTGATGGCCGAGCCGAACCGTTCCTCCAGCAGCGTCCGGTTGTTCTTGCCCGCCGCCGACACGGGGACGTCGCCGGGGCCCACGGGGGTCAGCGGGATCAGCGCGCGGGACGGGAAGAACTTGGAGACGCCGTTGGCCAGGAAGAAGTCCTGCGGGGTGACCGGCGAGCCCAGGAAGACATCGTCGTTGAAGTAGAGGAAGTGCTCGGCGAGCCCGTCGATGTGGTGCAGCCGGGTCTCGATGGCGTGCGAGTTGAAGGTGGGCAGCACATCGGCGTCGTCGAAGATGTCGTGGTGGTCCACGACGGTGATCCCCGGGTGCGAGACGGCGAGCCAGTCGGGCACCTGACGGTCGGTCACCAGATAGATATGGCGCACCCAGGGGGCGTACATGTACAGCGAGCGCAGTGAGTAGCGCAGCTCGTCCCGGTTGGCGTAGCGGGCGGCGTTGGCCGCCTGGGCGTGATAGCCCTCGCCCGCGAGGGCCGCCCGGCGCCGCTGCCACTGCGGATCGGAGCCGTCGACCCAGGTGTAGACGACGTCGATGGGGAAGCGGACCTCGTCCGGCAGCCGGGTGAGGAACTCCGGGCGGGTGCGCACCAGCGGCCCCGGCTGCCAGCCGATGGCCGGGGCGAGCCGGGTGAACAGCTGGTCGGGGGCGCGGACCGGCTCGCCCACGAGCGGCACCGACCCGGTGGTGCGGTTGAAGCGCGGCGAGATCAGCACCCGTTCCCCGGCCTGGCCGCCCGGCTCCCAGAATTCGATGTCGCAGCCGTGCGCCGGGCCCAGGACCAGCCGTCCGCCCGGCCCGGCGTGAAAGCGGGTGAAGCGCACCACGGGGGCGGCGGCCAGCGGCCGCCAGGCCCGTCGCGTACCCCCGAACCGGGGCTGGCCCGCCGCCCGGCCACGCCGCGGGGGCTGCGAGACATAGCCGGCCTCCTCGGCGCACAGCGCGGACAGCGCCCGGACCACCTCCGCCCGCTGATCGGCCCGGACGCCCACGGCCGAGGCCACATTGCTGTAGCAGCGGATCACGAAGTGGTCGATCCGCGCCCGGTCCAGGGCCTCGCACACCAGCCGCAGATTCTCGGCGCGTGCGAACAGCGGGGTGGGGGAGGGGACCAGGGTCACCACATGGGCGCCGCGTCGGCCCGCGATCACCATCCGGTCGGCCCCCGCCAGCAGCCCCGCCCGGCGCAGCCGCCGCCGGGCCCGGCGCAGCCGCAGCGCGCCGGCGGCCGCCGACAGCCCGCCCACGCTCCGCATGGCCCACCTGCGCAACCCGGGACCGGTTACGGCCACGACCGCACGGCGCAGCGGCAGCGGGACCGTACGCCGGTATCCGCGCACCAGCGGCGGCGGGTCGGCGAGCCAGGGGCGGGGGGCGGCGGGCGGTGCGGTGAGGGGCATCGTGCGTCCTGGGTCGAGGCGTCGGGACGTCGGGAACGGGCGCGGTGGCCCGTGGCTCGGGGGCTGGGGCTAGTGGGGGCGGCTCCGATGGGGGAGTGGGACGGCGGGGTCGGCGGCGGGGCATGCCGGTGAGGCGGCGGGTGAGGGGTACGCCGGTGAGGCGGGGGGTTGGGCGTACGCAGGTGAGGTGGCGGGTGAGGCGACCGGTGAGGCCGCGGGTGGCGCGGCAGATGAGGTAGATGAGGCAGCAGGTGAAGCCGCGGGTGGCGCGGCAGGTGAAGTGGCCGGTGAGACGGATACGCCCCCGCCCCTCGGCGCCGTCCGGGCCTCGGCGGGCCGGTCGTGACCGGCACCAGCCGGAGCGGCGCGGACCGCGGCCGGAGCGGTGCGGATGGGCACCGCGGTGGTGCGGACGGGGGCCGGAGCGGTGCGGACGGCCGCGGGGGCGGGGCGGCGCTCGGCGAGCGGGACGACCGGCGGCAGCAGTTCATGGCGCTCGCCGAGGAAGACCCGGCGCACCACGCGTTCGGCCGTCCGCCCGTCGTCGTACGGACAGAAGCGGGCCCGGAACGCGGCGCGCAGCGCGGCCGAGCGCGGACCGCACCAGGCGCCCGTGGTGAAGAGGGCGATCAGCTCGTCCTCGGTGCGGGAGACCGGGCCGGGCGGGGCGGCGGTGATGTCGAAGTAGGTGCCGCGGGCGGCGCGATAGGCGTCCCAGTCGTCGGCGTGGATGACGATGGGGCGGTCGAGGTTGGCGTAGTCGAACATGATGGACGAGTAGTCCGTCAGCAGCGCGTCGGCCGCGAGGCACAGCTCCTCCACCCGCCCGTGCCCCGAGACATCGAGTACCCGCCCGCCGGAACTCACCATGTTCCCGATCCCGGCCTCGCCTCCGCCCCCGCCCTCGCCCGGCGTGTGGAAGTAGTGCGGCCTGACCAGCAGGGTGAACCCGGGGCCCAGCGCGCGGGCCACCCGCTCCGCGTCCAGCCGCGGCACGGAGCGGCGCTGGTAGTCGCGGTGGGTCGGGGCGTACAGCACGGCGACGCTGCCGGCGGGGATGCCGAACCGGGCGCGCAGCCGGGCCACATCGTCCTCGGTGGCGTGCTGGAAGACGTCGTCGCGCGGGGAGCCGTACGGCAGCGTGGTGTAGCCGGAGGGGTAGACCCGCTCCCAGACCAGGGTGGTGTGGCGGTTGGCGGAGAGGCTGTAGTCCCAGCGGTCCACCCGCTCCAGCAGTTCGCCGAAGTCCATACCGCGGGCGGCGGCCGGGCGGTCCCGCAGATCCAGGCCCATGTGCTTGAGCGGGGTGCCGTGGTGGGTCTGGAGATGGATCTGACCGGGCCGCTTCCGCATCCGGGGCGTGAAGTTGACGTTGTTGACGAGAAAACGGGCGCGGGCCAGCGCGGTCCAGTACGCGGCCGAGCCGGGGTGCAGCAGGCGCACCCCGGGCGGCAGGGTGTGCGCGTACTCGGAGGTGGTGATCCAGGCGGTGCGCAGCCCCGGCGCCAGCTCGCGGACCTTCGCCTCGATGGCCGCGGGATGGCAGGCGTAGCCCCGGTGCCAGTACGCGGCGAACACGGCGAGCCCGGGATCGAGGGGTCGGCACAGCTGCACCCGATAGTGCAGCCACAACGCGATCGCGCGCAGCCGGGCGTACCCCGCCAAGGCCAGGGCGAGGGCGCCCCGCCGCACCCGATCGGCGCCGCGCAGCAGATGGAACGCCCGCCGGGCGCCCAGCCGCAGCAGCAGACACCGCCATCGGGCACGGCCCGGCGGGGTGGCCGTGCCGTACGGCCGGTAGCGGCGGTGGTGCGCGCCCGCCCGGCGGAAGAACTCGGCCCGGGCCGCCACCGGCAGCCGGTCCGGCGCGGTGGCGATCACGCCGAGGTGGTCGAGCATCCGCTGGAACAGGGCAGGGCGCCAGTGGGCCAGCTCGGGCCGGGCGTCCAGGAACCGGAACACCCGGTCGTACTGGTCGAACACATCGAGGTGGTGACGGCTGGTGGTGCGCAGGATCCCGCCGCGCCGCCGCTGCCGGTAGTGGACGCACACCCGGTCCAGGACGGCGATGGACTCCGCGGTGAACAGCACCGGGAAGGTCCAGGGGGTGTCCTCGTAGAAGCCGGGCGGAAAGGTGAAGCCCTGCGCGCGGACGAAGTCCCGGCGGTACGCCTTGTTCCAGGCGACCATCAGCAGCCGCAACAGCTCCGGCCGCTGATCGAGCCGGAAGACCTGCCGGACGCCCTCGGGGTCCCCCTCCCGGAGCAACTCGGCCCGTACGTTCCGCACTGCCTCACCCGTCCAGTCCACCCGCGCGTAGTCGAAGACCAGCACCTGCGGCTCGCCGGTCCGCGCCAGCCGGTCGGCGATGGCGCGCAGCGAACCGGGGGCGAGGGTGTCATCGCCGTCGAGAAACACCAGATAGTCCCCGGTGGCCCGCCGGATCCCGGCGTTCCGGGCCCGCCCGAGCCCCGCGTTCTCCGCCAGGTGCACGGGCCGCACCCGCGGATCCCGCTCGGCGGCCTCATCGATGATCGCGCCACAGGCGTCCGGGGAGTGGTCATCGACCGCGATCAGCTCGAGGTCCGCGAAGTCCTGGTCCAGCACGGACCGCAGACAGTCACTCAGATACGGCTGGACCTCGTATGCGGGCACGATGACGCTGAACCGGGGCACGGCGCATCCCATCGGTCGACGCGGCACGGATGGTTTCTCACACCATCATCTGAACGCCCACCGGATGGAACGCCGCCATGGCGAAGCACCCTCCAAAAGCCCCCGTTCGGCCCAACCCCCGACCTCACCGGTGCCCGCCCACGCCATCCCGACCACCGGCGGGGGCGCGTCCTGGGGCCGCGACCCCTCATCTGGTCACGACGATGCAGGTCACGAGGACAGCCCGGGACCGGTCCCCGGCGTCGTCTTCCGCGCCGGGGTGATCTCCGCTATCCAGCTCGCCCAGTGGCCGATGGACCGCCGAGACGCGGTCCGGCTGTCACGGTGCGCCGTGAGGTGAAAAGGGGCGGCCCGGCACCCAGGGGGTGCCGGGCCGCCCGCTGTTCCGGGAGGAGGCGCGTTACTTCACCGCGCCTGCCATGACGCCCGCCACGAACTGGCGCTGGAAGGCGAAGAAGACCGCCAGCGGGATCAGCATCGAGACGAAGGCGCCGGGGCCGAGGATGTCGATGTTGTTGCCGAACTGCCGGACCTGCTGCTGGAGCGCGACCGTGATGGGCGGGTTGCCGCTGTCGGCGAAGATCAGGGCGACCAGCATGTCGTTCCAGACCCACAGGAACTGGAAGATGCCCAGCGAGGCGATGGCCGGGCCGCCCAGGGGCATCACCACGCGCACGAAGAGCCGCAGCTCGCCCGCGCCGTCCAGGCGGGCCGCCTCCAGGAGCTCGCGGGGGATCTCCGCGAAGAAGTTCCGCAGCAGGAAGATGGCGAAGGGCAGACCGAAGGCGGTGTGGAAGAGCACCACGCCCGTGGTGGTCTGGAAGATGCCGACCTCGCCGAAGAGCTTGGCCACCGGGATCAGCGCGACCTGGACCGGGACCACCAGCAGGCCGACCACGACGAGGAACCACCAGTCGCGGCCGGGGAACTCCATCCAGGCGAAGGCGTAGCCGGCCAGGGCGCCGATCACCACGACCAGCAGGGTGGCCGGGACGGTGATCGCGAGCGTGGTCCAGAGGGAGTCGGTGATCTGCTGGTTGCTCAGCAGCTTGTCGTAGCCGCTGAAGGTGAGCTGTCCGGGGTCGGTGAAGACCTTCCACCACCCCGAGAGGTCCACCTGCGCCGGGTCGCGCAGCGAGGACAGCAGCAGTCCGGCGGTCGGCATCAGCCACAGCAGGCCGATCAGGATGAGGACGACCCGCATTGCCCCGCCGCCGGCCCGGGCGGCGATCCGCGCGACCGGGGACTGCTTCGCCTGTACGACCGTGTCCGCGCTGGTCATCGGCGGCTCTCCCTTCGGATCCGGCGGATGTTGATGATCATGACGGGCAGCACCAGCAACAGCAGCAGCACGGCGATGGCGCTGCCGAGGCCCTGGTTGACATCGGTGCCGAAGGACGACTGGAAGAGCTGGAGCGCCAGCACATTGGCGTCGTCCTGCGAGGGGCCCGGCGCGATGATGTAGACCAGGTCGAAGATCTTCATCACGTTGATCATCAGTGTGACGACGACGACCGAGAGCACCGGTGCCAGCATCGGCACCGTGATCCGTCGGAACACCTGCCACTCATTGGCGCCGTCCATCCGCGCGGCCTCCATGAGCTCACGCGGCACCCCCGCGAGCCCCGCCGCGATCAGCACCATCGCGAAACCGGCCCAGATCCAGACGTACGAGCCGATGATGGCCGGGGTGACGATGGACGGGCCGAGCCAGTCCACGCCGTTGTACGGCTCGGAGAAGTTCCAGGCGGGCAGCCGCAGTTGGGCGCCCTCGGCCTTGGCGGGCAGGGTGTACGTACCGTCCGCCGCCGATGTCGTCCGGGCGACGACCTTGCCGTCCTTGACCGCCTCGATCTTGACGTCGGCCATGGCCTTCTCGCCCTTGTCGATGGCGCCCTGCTCGCCACCGCCGCCCTTGGTGAAGTCGAACCAGACGGTGCCGGTCACCTTCCCGGACTCGGGCTCGGCGGCCTTGGCGTCCTGCGCCCCGCTGATGTCACCGCGCTTGGCCGCGACCAGCGGAATCGAGGCGGGGTCACCGGCGCGGACGGTGTCCTTGGTGGTGAAGGAGCCGTTCGAGGACTCGTCCAGCCCGGCGGTGGGGCGCGGATGGGCGCCGGGGAACGGCGGCGACTCGCTGAAGGAGTCGTGCACGCTCACCCACATGGCGTTGGCCACGCCCTTGTCCGGGTCCTGCTCGTAGACCAGCCGGAAGATGATGCCCGCCGCCAGCATCGAGATCGCCATCGGCATGAAGACGATCAGTTTGAAGGCGGTGGCCCAGCGCACCCGCTCGGTGAGCACGGCGAAGATCAGGCCCAGGGCGGTGGAGACGGTCGGGGCCAGGATCAGCCAGATGATGTTGTTCTTGATCGCCGTCTTGGTGGCGTCGTCGGAGAACATCTCCTGGTAGTTGTCCAGGCCGACGAAGCCGTTGCCCGAGGCGTCGAAGAAGCTCCGGTAGACGGAGTAGCCGATCGGATAGACGACGAGCGCCCCGAGCAGCACCAGGGCGGGCAGCAGAAACACCGCCACCAGCCACGGCCGGGTGCCCATGAGGCTCTTCTGCTTCTTCGCGCCCGGCCGTTTGGCCGGTGGGGCGGACGATGCCCGGCCAGGCGTGGCCGCGCCGTCCGCTGTCGCGGTCGACATGATGTGGTTCTCCCGGTCGAGTCGTCAGTTCTTGTACGCCTTGGCGGCATCCGCTTCCAACTGGCGCTGGATGCCTTCGACATTCCTCGGGTTCTTGAGGAAGTCCTGGAGCGCTTTCCATTCGCCCTGGGCCGGCTTGCCGCCGAAGGAGGCGGGAGCCTGGTCGGACATGTCGAACCGGAAGTCATTGCCCGCCGCGATCAGCGCCTGTGCGATCTTGCGCATGGAAGCATTGGGATAGGCGCTGAGCTTGACGTTCTTGTTCGCCGAGATGAACCCGCCGGACTGGGCCCAGATGGTCCCGGCGTCGGGCGAGGCGAGGAAGGTGAGCAGCGCCTGCGCGGCCTTGCTGTTCTTCAGCGCCACGCCGACGTCGCCGCCGGTCACCACCGGCTCCTTGTCGCCCACCGCGGGGAACGGGAACACCTTCGCGTCCTGGTCGAGCTCGGCGCCCGCGTCGGCCACGTTGGCGGCGACGAAGTCGGCCTCGAAGACCATGCCCGCGTCCGGCTCCGCCTTGTTGCCGAACGCCTTGGTGACGGAGTCCGGGAACGCGGTCTGGAGCGCACCGCCCCGGCCGCCCGCGACCAGGCCCTTGGTGCCCCACAGATCGGCGAGCGTCTCGAGCGCCTTCTTCACCGATGGATCGGTCCACTTGATCTTGTGCTGGGCGAGCTGGTCGTACTTCTCCGGGCCCGCCTGGGAGAGATAGACGTTCTCGAACCAGTCGGTGAGCGTCCAGCCGTCCTGGCCGCCGATCGCGACCGCGTCGGTGCCGGAGTCGGAGATCAGCTGTGCCTGCTCCAGGAACTCCTTCCACGTTTTGGGCACCTTGGCACCCGCGTAGTCGAACGCGGAAGTGTTGTACCAGAGCAGGGATTTGTTGCTCGCCTTGAAATACACCCCGTAGGGCTTGCCCTGGTACGAGCCGAGGTCCTGCCAGCCCTTGGCGAAGTTCTTCGCCAACTCGGCACTGGCGTCGGCGTCCAGCGGTTTGGCCCAGCCCTTCTGCGCGAACTCGCGCATGACGCCGACCTGTCCGACCATCGCGACATCCGGCGGAGCGCCGCCCGCGATCTTCGAGCCGACGAAGCCGGCCATGTCGTCGCCGCTGGGTACGAAGGAGACCTTGGCCCCCGTGCGTTTCTCGAACTCCTTGAGCACCTTGGTGAAATTCTCCTGCTCGGTGCCCGTCCAGACAGCGGTGACCTGGAGTTTCTGCCCTTTGAGATTCGGCAGTTTCACGGTGTTCGGCGGGGGGCCGCCGCTCACCGTGTCCTGGTCGTCACCGCCGCAGCCCGCGGCGGTGAGCATGAGCCCTCCCGCCGCCAGCAGGGCTACCGCGGTTCGTGTCGAACGCTTCATAGGAAGCGGTACGTGCATTCCCCGTGTTCCCTCCGATGCTGACCGCCCCCGTGCGGCCCATGTCCCGTGCGAGTAGTCCTACGCCCCGTCACCGAACGTGGCAATACTGTGTTCGGCGTTCACTCACGGATCGTGATCGGGCCGTGATGAACGATCATCCGAGACCGGGGCAGGTGGGGCACACGGGAGGATGGGCAGAACGGATCTGAAAGTCGGTCAGGAACGATGTGATCGTTGAGAAACGGGTAGGGAACGGGCGCCGAACCGCCGGTAACGGGCAGGGTCGGCCGAGGGTGGTCAGGCGACGGTCAGATCAGGGCGGGTGCGGAGGGCGCGTCCGCCGACTGCGCGGCGCGCTGGAGCGCACTGGCGAGAAGTGCCAGGTCGGTGGGGCCGTTGCCCAGCTCGCGCAGCGGTCGGCGGGTGGGCGGATCGCCCATGCGCCGCCATTCGAGCGGTACGACGGTGGGCCGCTGTGTCGCGGTGCGCGGTATCCGTCCGGTCACCCGGCCCGCCTGAAACGGGGTCTCGACCACGTCATCCGGGCGCAGCAGCCGCCCGCGGCCCGGAGCCGGTTCGCCGCCCGGGGCGGCTGCGGCGGTCGAGGCGGATGTGACCGAGCGTGTCGATATGCCGGGGGATGCGCCGGGCCTTTCGGGCTCGCCGGGGTGTGCGGGGCGTGTGGGGTGTGCGGGAGCCGCGGATGCCGCGGATGCCGCGGAACCCGTGGCGTTCAACGGGCGCGGGTCCAGGGTGATCCGCAGCTCGGCCCGCTCGACGGCCACCGTGTCCGCCGTACGGTCCGGGCGGCCGGACGCCACGACCAGATGCACCCCGAGGCTTGCGCCGTCACGGGCGATCGCCTCCAGGGCGCGGACGACCGAACCGGCCGCCGGGCGGCCGGGACTGCCGAGGGCCGGGGCCACCAGCGCGTCGAAGTCGTCGACGAGCACGACGAGACGGGGGAGGAGCGAGCGGGGGCGGACGGCCACCGGGCTCGCGGTGCGCTGGGCGCGCAGATTGAGCGTGTGGAGGGTGTCGCTGGGCGGCGGGTCGATATCGCCGGGTGGGCGGGGCGCGACCACGCGGGCGGCACCGGTCGCACCGGCCGTACTGGTCGCACCGGCCGTACCGGTCGCGGTCGCACCGGCCGTACCGGAGGCGGGTGCGCCCGGGGCGCCGCTCGGGCCGGCGGCCCCGCCGCCCTCGCCACCGCCGCGGTGGGGCCGGGTGTGCCAGTCGGTGAAGTCCTGCCCCTCCAGCAGCTCGGCGCGGCGCTTGAGCTCCGAGCTGAGCGCCTGCGCGAACTCCCGCATCCGCACGGGGTCGGTGGCCGCCAGATGTGTCGAGACATGCGGCAGGTCCGTGCACACCTGGAGCCCCTCGCCCGCCCCGGCTCCGGCGCCATCGACGAGGATGAGCTCGAGCCGGTCCGGCCGTTCGGCGGCCGCGAGCGACGCGGCGAACGAACGCAGCAGCTCCGTCTTACCGGTGCCCGCCGTGCCGTCGATCACCGCGTGCGGACCGTCGGCGGCCAGATCGACCGCGAGCGGGCCGCGCGGCCCGGCGCCGAGCACCGCCAGCGCCCGGCCGCCCGGCGGGGCCTCGTCCGCCGCGACCGCCCAACGGGCCATCAGCGACGCGGGGGTGGCCCGCGCCAGGCCCAACTCGTCCAGCAGCCGCGCCGAGTCGGGCAGCGGGACGGTGGGCGGGCCGCCGGAGCCGCCGAACGCGCCGTCCTGCGCGGAGGCGGCCGGGCGCAGGGGCGCGAGCGCCCGCGCGAACCGCTCGGCCCACGCCGCCGACACCGCGTCCACGGTCACGGTCGTGGTGGCGTCGGTCGCACCGGTGACCCCGGTGACCGCGGTGGTGCCGGACGCCGCCCCGTCCCCCTGGACGACCTGGAGCCCCGTGGCCACATCGCCGCTCAGCACGGCCGCCACCCCGCACGCCGCGAAGGCCGCGGACGCGGAGCACGCGGCCTCGTAGCTCATGGGCAGCGGGGATGTGGGCGACGCGGCGGGCGCCTCGGCCAGACAGAGCAGATGGATTCCGGCCGCCGGGCCGCTCACCGCCAGCCGGGCGAGCGTGTCGTGCAGCGCGGGCTGACCGGGGGCGCCGTCCACGATCACCACCGTGTACGGCCCGAAGTGGCGAGCCGCCGCGGACGCCGCGGCGGCCGGGGAGGCGCTCGCCCAGCCGGGGCCCAGCGGCCCGTCCTCCAGCCGCCGGGTCAGCTCCTCCGTACGGGCCGTGGCCTGCTCCAGGTCATACGCGAGGAGCAGCCGGCAGTCCTGCCCGCGCAACGGCTGGAGCTGCGGCAGCCAGCCGAGCCACGACCACTCCGCCAGCCGCTCCTCGCCACTGATCAGCACGATCTCCAGCGCGGCCGGTGAGTGCAGGGCCGCCAACTGCGCCACAACGGACCGGGCGAGCCCCGCCACCCGCGCCCGCGGCCCCGCCAGCCCCAGCGATCCGCACCGCCGCAGATCGACGGTCACGGGCGCGGCGGGCAGCGGCGCGCCCTCCGCCGTCAGCTGGTCGGCCGAGCCGAGCCGCACGGTGAGCGCGTCCGGATGGCCCTGGGCGCGCTCCCACAGCCGGGAGCCCGGCCCCAGCGCCGTCATCAGCACGGTGGCCGGGTCCGGCCACCGCCGCTGCGAAGCCTCTGCCTCCGCGGCCGCCCGCGCCGCCGCGCCCTGGTCCTGTCTCGCCCCGGCCCGCTCGGCCGACTTCCCCCCGGCCAACTGCCGTACCCAGGCCCCTATCCCCCGCCGCCGCGCCTGCGCCCCCGGCGCGTCCAGCGCATAACCCCCGGCATGCGTACGATCCACCGCCCCCCGCAGCCCGGCGCCACCAGCCCCCGCGCCCTTACCACCGCGCTGCCCGGCGCCACCAGCACCTGTGCCTTTGCCGCGTTGCCCGGTGCTGCCAGCCGTCGCGCCCTTGCCGTCGTTGCGCTGCCCGGCGCCGCCAGCGCCAGTGCCTCCGCCGCGCTGCTCGGCGCCGCTGGTCGCCGCTCCTTTGCCGTCGTTGCGCTGTTCGGCGCCGCCGTATCCCGCGCCCCCATCCTGCGGACGCCCGTCGCGTGGGTCGAAACCGGCGGGAGCCGCGCCATGGCCCGCCGCGTGGCCGGGGTCGGCCGAGCTGCGGCCGCCGCGCGGCCCGGCGCCCGGTCGGCCGCCGGGGGAGGGGGCGCGCTGGTCAGGGACTGCGGCCGGGCCGCCGTAAGGCGACCGGTCGTAGCCCGTGTCGGCGGGCTGACCGCCGGTGGAGGTCCCCGGCGGGCCCTCCTGGCCGCGCCCTCGGCTGTACGGACGCCCGCCGCGCGGGGCGTCGCCGTAAACCGCCTCGCCCTCGCCCTGTCGGCCGGGGTCCGCGCCCGTACCGCCGTAAGGGCCGCCACCGGGGCCCACCGGGTCGCCGGAGGCACCACGGGTCGTGGGCCGGTGGTGCGGGGCGGCGTCCGGGTGCCGACTGCCGGTCGGCCGGGCCCATTGCCCCGGCTGCCCGCCAGGGCCGGTGCCCGACTGATCCTGGTCGGCCCGCGCGGGCTGCCCCGCCGGGCCATGTCCGGTGGCTCCGGCCCGGGGGGCGCGCTCACCGCGCCGGGTGGGGGTGGTGGACGGATCGTCGTACGGCTGGCCGCCCGGGGCTGAGGCCCCCTGCGGGGCGTGGCCGCGTCCGCCCGCGCCGCCGTGCCCTTCCCCGTACGGTCGCTCGCCGTGGCGGGCGGGGTCTTCGGCGCCGTATGGCGTGCTGCCGGGGCTTCCCGGGCCGCCGGGGTTCCGGCTGCCTGTCGGCCGGTGGTCGGCCTGTCCGTCTCGGTTCTCGTGGCGGGCCCCCTGCGGGTCGTGGCCGCGTCCGCCTGCGCTGCTGTGCCCTTCCCCGTATGGCCGCTCGCTGCGGCGGGCGGGGTCTTCGGTGCCGTAGGGCGAGCCGCTGGGGCTTCCCGAGCCGCCGGTCGCCCTGTGGTTGGCCTGTCCGTCTCGGCTCTCGTGGCGGGGCCCTTGCGGGCGGTGGCCGCTTGTGCCCGTGTCGCCGTGTGCTTGATCGTATGGCCGCTCGTTGCGGCCACTGGTGTCTTCGGCGCCGTAAGGCGTGCTGTCGGGCCTTCCCGGGCCGCCGGGGTTCCGGCCGCCTGTCGGCCAGTGGTCGGTCTGTCCGCCTCGGTCTTCGTAGTAGGGCTCCTGCGGGCGGTGGCCGCGTCCGCCCGCGCCGCCGTGTGCGCCGGTCGCGCCGCCGGGTGCTTCGCCGCGCGGGCGCCCGTCGCGGCCGCTGGCGCCTTCGGTGCCGTAAGGCGAGCCGGCGGGGCTCCCCGGGCCGCCGGTCGGCCAACGGTCGGCCTGTCCGTCCCGGTCCTCGTGGCGAGACCCACGACCGCTCGCGCCGCCGCGCGTCCCAGGCGTCCCGCTCGCACCGCCGTCATGACCGGACCCGCGACCGTCCCCGCCGCCGCGCGTCCCAGCCGTGCCGCTGTACGTCCCGCTCGCACCGCCTCCGTGACCGGACCCGCGACCGTCCGCGCCGCCGTGCGTCCCCGTGGCGGCCCCGTCGTCGGGGCGGCGGCCGTCGTTGCCCGGGTGGGCGTGGGCGCCGGGGCCCGAGCGCTCGTCGTACGTGCCGGGCGCTCTGCGCGCCCCGGGCGCGGGGTGAGACTCCTCACCCGGCTGGGCGACGCGCGTCCAGCCCGTGCCGGGGTGGCGGGCGGGGGGTGTCCACGTGCCCTGGGCCGTGTGGGTGGGCGGGGACTGGGGGGCGCCCGTCCAGGTGCCCTCCGCGTGGGTGGGGTGGTCCCCGGCCGGGGTCACGCGGAGGTGGCCCTCTCCGTCCGGGTGGACCGGAAGGCGAGCGGGGGCCGACGGGAGCGCGGACATGGCGGCGGACGGGACGCGCAGCCGCAGCGCGGACTCGCCGATTCGCAGCAGCACCCCCGGCTCCAGGGGCACCGGCTGGGGGCCGACGGGGACGCCGTCGGCCGCGGTGCCGTTGGTCGAGCCGAGGTCGGCGATGGTCACGCGGCCGTCCTCGGCGACCGTGACCGCGCAGTGCAGCCGGGAGACGTCGGGGTCGTCCAGGGGGACGTCCGCGTCGGCGGAGCGGCCGATGCGGACCTGGCCGCCGTGCAGCAGGTGGACGCCGCCCGCGTCGGGCCCCGCGACCACGTCCAGATGGACCGTGGCGTCGGCCACGGCGGTCTCGGGGAGGCCGGGGTAGCCGGGGTAGTGGCCGGAGTCGGGGTCGGCCGGGCCGTGCAGGGAGAGCACCGCGCCGTCCACCAGCGGCGGCTCGCCGAGCGCGCAGCGCTGCGGGTCCAGCCGCTCGCCCCCCGCGTACAGCACCGCCGCGCCGCCCCCGCTGCCACCCGGCTCGTACCCGGCCGCGGCGACCACGTCGGCGAGGCCGCCGGCCACCGCGGCGAGGGCCGTGCCGGGGGGCGCCGTGACCAGGACGTCCACCGCGCCCATGAGGGCATGCGGCCCGGACGCGGGCGCAGGATGGTGGCCGGAACGGCCCGGGTGGGCGCTGCGCGGCCCGAGGACGGTCAGCCGAATCTGCATCGCCGTCAACGGTCCCTTCTGTCCGGGGGGCCGGGCAGGGGTGCCGACCCCCACCACCACCCCCAGGCCCTTCGGCACGTACAGGTCCGTACGGGGTCGTACGAGTCACGGAGCGTGAGCCTCCCGGCGCTCGGCGCTTCCGTGCTGTCTGCATCCTCGCACCTGCCACCGACACTTCGCCCGCCGCCCGCCGTTACATGATCTTGATTGGTCGGCTAGTCGGCCGAAAGTGGCTGATTGCGACCGGAACGGCCACCCTTGAGACGCTCGGGGGCGCCCGATGGAGCGCCCATTGAGCGGCGATCGAGCGCCCCGGACCGCCGGTGGCAACCATCTGCCCGGATCACACGTCTTCCCCCGCGCCGGACCGGTGTCCGGACCGGTGTCCGGACCGGTGTCCGGGTCCGTATCCGGACCGGCGTCCGGGCCCGCCTGGGCCGGTTGTCCGGAACCCGTGTCCGATCCCGTGTTCGACCCCTGCCCGAGCCCTCGTGTGGTGATCGGATAGGGCTCGCCGTGCGTCGCCATTACAGTGGGGCGGACGAGTACCAAAAGGCAGCGACCAACAGCAGATCATCCAGCGGACCATCGCAGTCCACCGATGTAAGACCACGATCAGGGAGCGCATGACGTGCGGCCGGTAGGCAGCAAATACCTGCTCGAGGAGCCGCTCGGGCGCGGAGCCACGGGCACCGTCTGGCGAGCCCGCCAGACCACGCCGGCGGGGGCCGAGGCCGCCGTGGCCGGGCAGCCCGGCGAGACTGTCGCGATCAAGGTCCTCAAGGAGGAGCTCGCGAACGACGCGGACATCGTGATGCGCTTTCTCCGCGAGCGCTCGGTGCTGCTCCGGCTCACCCACCCCAATATCGTCCGCACCCGTGACCTGGTGGTCGAGGGCGATCTGCTGGCCCTGGTCATGGACCTGATCGACGGCCCGGATCTGCACAACTACCTGCGCAGCAACGGCCCGTTCACCCCCGTCGCCGCCTCCCTCCTCACCGCGCAGATCGCCGACGCGCTCGCCGCCAGCCACGCCGACGGCGTGGTGCACCGCGATCTGAAGCCCGCCAACGTGCTGCTCGCGGGCACCGGCGAGGGCCAGGAGATGCACCCGATGCTGACCGACTTCGGCATCGCGCGCCTCGCCGACTCGCCCGGCCTCACCCGCACCCAGGAGTTCGTCGGCACCCCCGCCTATGTGGCGCCGGAGTCCGCCGAGGGCCGTCCGCAGACCTCCGCGGTGGACATCTACGGCGCGGGCATCATGCTCTACGAGCTGGTCACCGGCCGTCCGCCGTTCGCCGGCAACACCGCACTCGAGGTGCTCCACCGCCACCTCAGCGAGGAGCCGCGCCGCCCCTCGACCGTGCCCGAGCCGCTGTGGACGGTGATAGAGCGCTGTCTGCGCAAGCGGCCCGAGGAGCGCCCCAGCGCCGAGAACCTCGCCCGTGGGCTGCGCGTGGTCGCCGCGGGTGTCGGGGTGCACGCCTCGGCCGCGCAGGCCGAGGAGGCGCTCGGCGTGGCCGCGCTGCTCGCCCCCGACCCGGCGCCCGCCCCGGTGCCGGACACCGCGCCCGCGGGCTCGGCCGAGCCCACGCAGGTGCTGCCCACGAACGCACCGGCGGGCTCCCCCTCGTACGACCCGGCCGCGGCCACCAATGTGATGCCGACCGCCGGGGCGAACGCCGACCCCACCCAGGTGCTGCCCAGCGGCTCCGGACCGGCCGGAGGCCCCGATCCGACGCGCGCCATGCCGCCCGTGCCGCCCGGTGGTCCGGGCCAGGACGATCCGCACCCCTGGCAGAACCAGCTGCGCGCGGCCCGCGACCGCAATGAGCAGACCCAGGTCCAGTACCTCGACCCCAGCCAGGACCCGCTGCGCCGCCGCCCCCAACGCCCCGCGCCCCAGCAGTACCAGCAGCCGCAGCAGTACCAGCAGCCCCAGCAGCAGCCGCCCCAGCGCCAGCGGGGCCGCCAGCAGCCGCCGCCGTACGCCCAGCAGCAGCCGCAGCAGTACGCCCCGGCGCCGCACCACCCCCAGCAGCCCCAGCCGCAGCGCTACGCCCCGCCGCCGCAGCAGCCGGAGCCGCGCCGCGAGCCCCGCCAGCGGAGCTCCAACCCCAACCGGATGAAGATCCCGGGGCTGGGGTGCCTCAAGGGCTGTCTGTTCGTGATCGTGGTCCTGGTCATCGGCTCCTGGCTGGTCTGGGAGCTGACCCCGCTCAAGGACTGGGTCGCCGAGGGCAAGGGCTACTGGGACGCGGTCTCGGGCTGGGCCAAGGACGTCGGGCAGTGGATCGAGGACCTGGGCGGGCCCAGCAGCTGATCCTCCCCGGCGCGGGCCCGGTCCCTGTCCCTGTCCCGGTTCCCGGCCCCCCTCCTGGCCCCGTTCTCCGGCCGGTCGCCGACCCCGTCCTCCGGCCGGTCGCCGACCCCGTTTCCCGGCCGCTCCCCGCCTCCGTACCTCCGTCTCCGGTGATTTGTCGACATCCGAAGGGTGTTTTCCGCCGCAGAAGTGACAGTTGGCGTTGTCTGGTGCACCCAACGCGCCAGTAGCCGCGTAGCTTTGTCGCCAACGTGCCCCCCTTGTCGGAGGATTCGGAGCAGTCTTGTCACGGAAGATCGGCAGTCGGTACACCGCGCATCAGCTCCTGGGGCGCGGCAGCGCCGGCACGGTGTGGCTGGGCGAGGGGCCCGAGGGACCCGTCGCCATCAAGCTCCTGCGCGAGGACCTCTCCTCCGACCAAGAGCTCGTGGAGCGCTTCGTGCAGGAGCGCACCGCACTGCTCGGCCTCGACCACCCCCGGGTGGTCGGGGTGCGCGACCTGGTGGTCGACGGCAATGACCTCGCGCTGGTCATGGATCTGATCCGCGGTACGGATCTGCGCACCCGCCTGGACCGCGAGCGCCGGCTCGCCCCCGAGGCCGCCGTCGCGATCGCCGTGGACGTCGCCGACGCGCTGGCCGCCGCCCATGCCGCCGGGGTCGTCCACCGCGACGTCAAGCCGGAGAACGTGCTGCTGGACATGCAGGGCCCGCTCGGCCCCGGCGGTGCGCACCCCGCCCTGCTCACCGACTTCGGCATCGCCCGCCTGGTCGACGAGCCGACCCCGATCCGCGCCCAGCCGGCCCGCGACCGGCAGTCGTCCCAGGGCCGGTCGCCGAACCCGCGCAGTGTGATCGGCACCCCGGACTATCTCGCCCCCGAGATCGTCGAGGGACTGCCGCCCCGGGCCAGCGTGGATGTGTACGCCCTCGCGACGGTCCTCTACGAGATGCTGGCCGGTTTCACGCCCTTCGGCGGTGGCCACCCGGGCGCGATCCTGCGCCGCCATGTGACCGAGACCGTGGCGCCGCTGCCCGGGATCCCCGACGAGCTGTGGCAGCTGCTCCTCCAGTGCCTCGCCAAGGCGCCGGCCTCCCGGCTGCGCGCCTCCGAGCTGGCCACCCGGCTGCGCGAGGTGCTGCCCGGTCTGGCCGGCTATCCGCCGCTGGACATCGACGAGCCCGATGAGCAGCAGGAGGCTGAGCGCGAGGGCGCGGAGGCCGAGACCCCGCGCCGCGGTGTCTCCGTCCCCGCCGCCGGGCCCGGCTCCGGCCCGGTACCCACGACCCCGCGGCGGCGCGGCGCGGTGCCGCTGGTCCCCGGCGCGGTGCCGGACTCCAGCCGCGAGACCCACACCAGCATGCGGGTGCCCAGCGCGGACGAGCTCGCGGGCGGCGCCCATGGCACCGCCCGCGCCCCCCGGGTGCATGGCCAGCGCCGGGCGGGCTCGGCCCGTAACCCCGCGGTCGCGGGCGCGCTGCGCCGCCGCCGGCTGAAGGTGGCCGTGGTCACCGTGGCCGCCCTGGTCGCGGTGGGGGTCGGCGGATGGCTCGTGGCGGGCGGTGACGACGACGGGGACCCGCCCAGAGACGGCGGGCACTCGGCCTCCCAGGATCCCGGTACGCCATGACCGGGGACGGTCAGTCTTCCGCAGCGGTTACGCTGGTCCCGTGGCAGTCGTCGATGTATCCGAAGAGCTGAAGTCCCTCTCCTCGACCATGGGGTCGATCGAGGCCGTCCTGGACCTCGACAGGATGAGGGCCGACATCGCCGTGCTCGAGGAGCAGGCGGCGGCCCCGTCTCTCTGGGACGACCCGGAGAACGCGCAGAAGGTCACCAGCAAGCTCTCCTATCTCCAGGGGCAGCTGCGCCGGACCGAGGAGCTGCGCGGCCGGATCGACGATCTCGAGGTGCTGTTCGAGCTCGCCGAGGCCGAGGGCGACGAGGACACACGCGTCGAGGCCGAGGCCGAGCTGGAGGTCGTGCGCAAGGCGGTCGACGAGATGGAGGTGCGCACCCTCCTGTCCGGTGAGTACGACGCCCGTGAGGCGGTTGTGAACATCCGCGCGGAGGCGGGCGGGGTGGACGCCGCCGACTTCGCCGAGCAGCTCCAGCGGATGTATCTGCGCTGGGCCGAGCGCCATGGCTACAAGACCGAGATCTACGAGACGTCGTACGCGGAGGAGGCCGGCATCAAGTCGACCACCTTCGCCGTGCAGACCCCGTACGCCTACGGGACGCTCTCCGTCGAGCAGGGCACCCACCGCCTGGTGCGGATCTCGCCGTTCGACAACCAGGGCCGCCGCCAGACCTCCTTCGCGGGTGTCGAGGTGCTGCCGGTCGTCGAGCAGACCGACCACATCGAGATCGACGAGTCCGAGCTGCGCGTCGATGTCTACCGCTCCTCGGGCCCCGGCGGCCAGGGCGTCAACACCACGGACTCCGCAGTGCGGTTGACCCACATTCCCACCGGCATCGTCGTCTCCTGTCAGAACGAGCGCTCGCAGATCCAGAACAAGGCGACCGCGATGAACGTCCTCCAGGCCAAGCTGCTCGAGCGGCGCCGCCAGGAGGAGCAGGCCAAGATGGACGCGCTCAAGGGCGACGGCGGCAATTCCTGGGGCAACCAGATGCGTTCGTACGTCCTGCACCCGTACCAGATGGTCAAGGACCTGCGCACCGAGTTCGAGGTCGGCAATCCGCAGGCGGTGCTCGACGGTGAGCTCGACGGCTTCCTCGAAGCGGGGATTCGCTGGCGTAAGCAGCAGGAGAAGTAAGACCCCTGGTCGCCCCAACCGGCCGCGCACACCACGGTTTTGGTCACAGTCCTGTACCCATGCATGCGGCAAGCGCTTCCATAGCGGACATCTCGCATGCAATGGCCTTGACGAAGATCTGAAAACTGGGAAGGCTGACGCGCGGCATGCGTATGACTGGGGCGCGTGTTGAGCGGGGGCCGGCGGACCGCCTCGGAGGGATAGGGGCCCGCGGAGACTGAGACACCCCGAGCCGTTGCCCCGTGCATAGCTGCTCCATTGACGAGTACAGCTACTGGGGGTAGCAGGCAGATGACGAAGAAGACGCGGCTGCGCGTCGCGCGTATAGCGGCCGGCGCGGTGATCGCCGCCGGCGCGTCGCTCACCGCCGCCGGCGCCGCATCGGCTGTTGGTGTCGATGTCGGTATCGGCGGTGTGAACGTTTCGGCGAACGCCGACGAGAAGGGTCTGGACGTCGGCGTCGGTATCGGCAACGGTCACGGCAAGCCGACCGATGAGCCGACCGATGAGCCGACGTCGATCCCGACGGAGCCCACCGAGGAGCCCACCGAGCCGCCGACCGACGAGCCGACCGAGCCGCCCACGGACGAGCCCACCCAGCCGCCCACGGACGAGCCGACCGAGCCGCCGACGGACGAGCCCACTCAGCCGCCGACCGGTGAGCCGACCGAGCCGCCGACGGACGAGCCCACCGGTGAGCCGAGCTCGCCCGGCCAGGGCGGCGGCAGCGGTGGTGGTGGCGACGACAGCACCTGCACGGTGGACGTCGACAGCACCAACTGCGACGACAACACCGGCACCGACAACGTCGGCTCCAAGCCGGTGGAGCAGGGCAAGGCCAAGGAGCAGCTGGCTGAGACCGGTGCCTCCGAGACCACGTTCCTGCTGGTCGGCGCCGCGACGATGATCGCCGGCGGTATTGGCTTCCGCTTTGTGCCGCGTCTGGTGAACCGCAACAACGTGGCCTGATCGCGAGCCCTACGCACGGTAAGGGGCCCGGAGCGCTTCGGCGCTCCGGGCCCCTTGTGTGTATGTCCGGCCCCTTTGTGCGATCAGGTTTGTGTGATCAGGGGCGCCACACTTGACGTATGGTGGTCGTAACGCTCCGTTACGCCGTTGCCATCTCATGCGCGAGGACGGCCACCGCGATGAGCGCCACCAGCAGCGCTATCAGCGCCGCCGGGGTCAGCCCGCCGAAGATGCCCTCCTGCTGCATGCGCTCCCTGCTGGCCCGGCAGACCGGGCAGCGGCCCTCGCTGACGGGGCTCGCGCAGTTGGCGCAGACGAGCCTGTCGTACGTCATGCGCTTTCTCCTCCCGCGCGGCGGTGCCGCAGTAGACATGGGGCCAACGCTCGGGGAAATGGGTTGGTTCCCCTTCCACTGTGCCAGCTTCCGCCCGGTTCGGCGCGCCCCGCACGATTCCGTGCCGCATCCGTACCGGTTTCGTGGCCGTTTCAGCCGCCACGACAGGCGCATTGTCAACCGTTTGACCCCAATAGTGCAGTGAAGAAACCCACGCGCACCGGACGGCGGACTGCGCGCCCATGCGCGCTTCGCGTATGGTCACGCTCACCGACGGGAGCCGCTTCGGCAGCCCGTACCGCTATCCAGGTCGACCGTGGTGCTCCAGTGATCCGATTCGACAACGTATCCAAGACCTACCCCAAGCAGAACCGTCCCGCACTTCGGGATGTCTCGCTCGAGATCGAGAAGGGCGAGTTCGTCTTCCTGGTGGGCTCCTCGGGGTCGGGAAAATCCACTTTCCTCCGGTTGCTGCTCCGGGAGGAGCGCGCCAGCCATGGCGCGGTCCATGTGCTGGGCAAGGATCTCGCGCGGCTGTCCAACTGGAAGGTGCCGCAGATGCGCCGCCAGTTGGGGACCGTCTTCCAGGATTTCCGGCTGCTCCCCAACAAGACCGTCGGGGAGAATGTCGCCTTCGCGCTCGAGGTGATCGGCAAGCCGCGCGGCGCCATTCGGAAAACCGTTCCCGAGGTGCTCGATCTCGTGGGGCTCGGCGGTAAAGACGACCGTATGCCCGGCGAGCTGTCCGGTGGTGAACAGCAGCGGGTGGCCATCGCCCGCGCGTTCGTCAACCGTCCGATGCTGCTGATCGCCGACGAGCCGACGGGAAACCTGGACCCGCAGACCTCCGTCGGCATCATGAAGCTGCTGGACCGGATCAACCGGACCGGTACCACGGTCGTCATGGCCACGCACGATCAGCAGATCGTGGACCAGATGCGCAAGCGCGTGATCGAACTTGAGAAGGGCCGCCTCGTCCGCGACCAGTCCCGCGGCGTCTACGGCTACCAGCACTGAAAGGACGCCATGCGCGCCCAGTTCGTCCTGTCGGAGATCGGCGTCGGTCTCCGCCGCAATCTCACGATGACCTTCGCGGTCATCGTCTCCGTCGCCCTGTCGCTCGCCCTGTTCGGCGGGTCCCTGCTCATGCGCGAGCAGGTGAGCACGATGAAGGGCTACTGGTACGACAAGGTCAACGTCTCGATCTTCCTCTGCAACAAGAACGACAAGGAGACCTCGGCCAACTGCGCCAAGGGAGCCGTCACCGAGGCCCAGAGGCAGGAGATCGAGTCCGAGCTCAAGCAGATGAACATCGTCGAGTCGGTGCACTTCGAGACCAGTGAGGAGGCGTACAAGCACTACAAGGAGCAGTTCGGCGACTCACCGCTGGCCGACTCGCTGACCCCGGACCAGATGCAGGAGTCCTTCCGTATCAAGCTGAAGGACCCCGAGCGCTATGACGTCATCTCCACGGCCTTCGCCGCCCGGCCCGGGGTGCAGGAGGTCCAGGACCAAAAGGCGCTGGTCGACGACCTGTTCAATCTGCTCAACGGCATGAACTTCGCGGCGCTCGGCGTGATGACGCTGATGCTGGTCGTCGCGTTGATGCTGATCGTCAACACGGTGCGGGTGTCGGCGTTCAGCCGTCGCCGGGAGACCGGGATCATGCGATTGGTCGGCGCGTCCAGCTTCTATATCCAGATGCCGTTCATCATGGAGGCCGCCATCGCGGGGCTGCTGGGCGCGGGCTTCGCCTGTGTACTGCTGGTGAGCGGGCAGTACTTCCTGGTCAACAACTGGCTGGTGGACAAGATCGATGTGATCAACTTCATCGGCTGGGACGCGGTGTTGGCGAAGCTGCCGCTGGTGCTGGCGATTGGCCTGCTCATGCCCGCTCTCGCGGCGTTCTTCGCGCTGCGCAAGTACCTCAAGGTGTGACATTCGCCTAGGGCGCCGTACCGGATAACGCCCGGTACGGCGCCTGTTGGTGCCCTACACTCACCGGCATGTCGGGCCCGTGTTTGTTCGTCCATCCCCGCCGCATTCGCCGCGGGGCCGCCCTGACATTGGTCTTCGTCAGCGTGCTCGCCACGGGGGCGGCCGTCGGCTCCTGGGGCGCCGAGCCCGGACCGCGCAAGGACCCCGAGGCCGCCGGCATACCGGCCCGTACCTACGTCGGCGCGGTCGAGAGCGACCAGGTCAAGGCGGCCGCGGCCGAGGCCGAGGAGGACGGGAAGTCCGGTTCGAAGGCCGCCCGTGAGGTGGTCAGCCGCAGTGGGGACCGGTGGGGCGCGGTCTACAGCGCCCGTGAGTACGAGGGCTTCCGCCAGAACCTCGACGGTGCCTACGTCGGCGTCGGGATCTCCGCCCGCCGGGACGCCCACGGGCGGATCGCGGTGGAGCGCGTGGAGCCCGGCAGCCCGGCCGAGAAGGCCGGCATCCGGGCCGGTGACCGGCTGCGCACGGTCGACCACAAGAATGTGACGGGGCGGCCCGTCACCGAGGTGGTGGCCCTGCTGCGCGGCCCGGCCGACGGCTCCCCGGGCACCCGGGTGGAGCTCGGGCTGCGGCGCGGTACGCACGAGTGGACCGAAGAGCTCCGCCGGGCCCGGCTGACCACGGACCCGGTGACCGTGGACCGGCTCAGCGACCACGACGACCACCGGCCGGGCGCCGTGCGGATCAAGGTCGACTCGTTCACCAAGGGCACCGGAGAGCGCATCCGGCACGCCGTGCGCTCCACCCCCCGGGGCGACGGCATCCTGCTCGATCTGCGCGGCAACTCCGGCGGACTGGTCTCCGAGGCCGTCACCGCCGCCTCCTCCTTTCTCGACGGTGGTCTGGTCGCCACCTATGACGTCCATGGTGACCAGCGGGTTCTCGACGCGCGGCCGGGCGGCGACACCGGCAGCCCGCTGGTGGTGCTGGTCGACGGCGGCACCATGAGCGCCGCCGAGCTGCTCACCGGCGCCCTCCAGGACCGCGGCCGCGCCGTGGTCGTGGGCTCCCGCACCTTCGGCAAGGGCTCGGTGCAGATGCCGAGCGAACTGCCGGACGGCTCGGTCGCCGAGCTCACCGTGGGCCACTACCGCACCCCGGCCGGGCGTAACGTCGACGGTGAGGGGATCGCCCCGGACCTGGCGGTCAAGGGCGACGACGGCCCCTCGGCGGAGGCGCGGGCACGCACGGTATTGAGTGGCCTCGGGGGCGGGTCCTAGTGCGAGAATGGCCTGGCTATGGCTAAAGAGACAGGTCGCAAGCTGATCGCGCAGAACAAGAAGGCGCGGCACGACTATCACATCCTGGACACCTACGAATGCGGTCTGGTGCTGACCGGGACCGAGGTGAAGTCGCTGCGCCAGGGGCGAGCCTCGCTCGCGGACGGCTTCGCCCAGCTGGACGGCGGCGAGGCATGGCTGCACAACGTGCACATCCCCGAGTACAGCCAGGGGACCTGGACCAACCACTCGGCGCGCCGCCGCCGCAAGCTGCTGCTGCACCGGGCGGAGATCGACAAGCTGATCGGCAAGACCCAGGAGACCGGGCACACCCTGGTGCCGCTGGCCCTGTACTTCAAGGACGGCCGGGCCAAGGTCGAGGTCGCGCTGGCCAAGGGCAAGAAGGAGTACGACAAGCGCCAGACCCTGCGGGAGAAGCAGGACCGCCGCGAGGCCGAGCGCGCCATCTCCGCCGCCCGCCGCCGTCAGCGGGCCTGACCAGCCGGAAGGCGCGCCTCGGGGGGACGGGAATGATGTGGCCCCGTCGCGCGTTGTTCACCTATGATGGCGCTGTGCCCCTACGAGGGCGCGGCACCACCTTTGAAAAATACACATGGGGATGATCGGTTTCGACAGCGGCTGTCGAAGCAGGGGAAGCGAGCCGAGGAAGCGGCAATGATCTCGTTAACCATATGTCGCAACCAATAATCGCCAACACCAAGCGCGATTCCTTCGCCCTCGCTGCCTAAGTAGCGACTTGCGAAGTGTCAGCCCGGGGATGTTCCCGACCCGGATCCTGGCATCGACTAGGGAACTAAACCACTAGACCCGGCCACGGGGTCTGGTGGGAAATCAAACAGTGGCTGAGCCCGTCGGAGACTTGTCCGCGTGATCTCCGGGGCCGAGAAAAGCACAGCGGACTGCGCTCGGAGAAGCCCTGATTCCGCACCGTTGGACGCGGGTTCGATTCCCGCCATCTCCACTCATCCCATGTACGACGAAGGGCCCCGCCATCAGGCGGGGCCCTTCGTCGTGTTGTGTGGATCAGTTGGAGGCGGTCAGGGTTCGCAGTTGGGCGAACGACTGGCTAACGGCGTCGCGCAGGTCGAGGTCGTCGGCGGCGTCGACCCATCGTTGGAAGGCGACCCGGTACACCGCGGAGCCGGTCTCGGCGGCCAGGCTGGCCTCGGTGTCGCCGGCGCCCCGCCGTCGAAGCCCATCGGCGAGTGCGGCCGACATATGGGCGAGCTTGATCAATTCACGTTCGCGGAGATCGGCGTTGGCCGTGATCACCGCGTGCCGCTTCCGGGCGAGCTCAGGGTCACGTCCGATGATCTCGGCCGCGGCGTCCAGCGCGGCCGCGACGGCCTCCAGCGCCGACGCCGTGGCGGGCGCCGCCTCCAGCGCGGTCAGCGACTTCTCCGCAAACTCGGATGCCCCGTCGAAGAGAACCTCGCGTTTGTCGGCGAAGTAGCGAAAGAAGGTGCGAGCGGTCACGCCGGCCCGGTCGGCGATGTCGGTCACCATGGTCTGCTCGAAGCCGTGTTCGAGATACAAGGCGAGTGCGGCCTCGCGCAGTCGGCCACTGGCTCCAGGCTCCCATCGTCCCATGCGCCAAGTTTAGGGCTGCCGTCCGCTGCCCAGCACGGTGATGTCATCTGATGACATCGCCGTGGTAGGTTGATGTCATCAGGTGACATCAACGTGTGGAGGTGTTCGTCATGACGACGATGAAGCGCATCCAGTACCACCAGTACGGCGGTCCCGAGGTGATGCGGTTCGAGGATTTCGAGCCGACGCGGCCCGGCCCCGGTGAGGTTCTGGTCCGTGTGAAGGCGGCGGCCGCGAACCCGATGGACTGGAAGATCCGCAGCGGTGAGATGAAGATCATGACCGGCCGGAAGTTCCCGCGCGGCTTGGGTCACGACTTCGCGGGCGTCGTGGCGGAGGTCGGCGACGGCGTCACTCGACTCGGCGTCGGCGACGAAGTGCTCGGCGGGGCAAGCATCAAGGCGGCGGGAGCGTTCGCCGAGATGGTCGTCGCCGACGAAAAGGCGGTCGTGAAGAAGCCGGCGGATCTCTCCTGGGAGGAAGCCGCCGCGGTCCCCATCGTGGGGCTCACCGCTTTTCAGGCGATGGTCAGCACGAGCAAGCTGCACACCGGGCAAGCCGTCTTCGTTCACGGCTGCCTCGGCGGAGTCGGCCGATCCGCCGTGCAGCTCGCCCTGGCGCACGGCGCTTCCGTGGGAGGTAGCTGTCGCGGTACCGCCAGGCAGGAGGCACACGACCTCGGTGTCACCCCGATCGTCGACTTCGACTTCGACGCGATGAAGCTCGCAGGGCGATTCGACATCGTCTTCGACACCGCCGGCACGCTGCCGATCAAGGCGGCACGGGCGTTGCTCAAGCCTGGTGGCCGCATCATCGACATCACCCCCACGCCGGCGAAGTTCGTGAGAAGCGCCCTGCCGGGGCCGTATCAGGTGCTGATCGCGAAGGTCAGTGTGGAGGACCTCGAAGCGGTCGCACAGGCTGTCGGGAAGGGAATACTGCGACTGCCGATCGCCCGCACCGTGCCGCTCGGCAGGGCGATCGAGGCCCTCACGGAGCTCGAACGCAACCGCACGCCCAAGGGCGGCAAGCTCGTCATCACGACCGAGTGACCATCGCGTCGTTCGAACCCCCCATGAGTTTGATGGTGCCCCGCCCGGGGGCAGGGCGGTGGGCGGCCTCGCCGTAGTTGAAGGAGGTGGCGGTCGCCCGGACCAGCGCCCGGTGGGGGCGGGTTCGGGGCCGGCGACCTCGTCGAGGCGGAGGCCGGAGCGGGCGGAGGGCCGTCGGAGCCAAGGTCCCGGTCAGCGCAAGGCGGCGCGAACACGGTTCCTCAGCCGCTCGTCGCTGATGGTGTCCAGGCCCCGCCACGCGAAACCGCTGACCTCCTCGGCCTGCAAGGTCACGTCCCTGCCAGTAGTGGTGCGGAACAGGTAGCGGAAGTCGAAGTGCTGGTGGTCGGGCTCGCCCTTGGCGTCATTGGCCGGGATGGCGTGTACGTCGACGTGCACCGGGACGGGTGAGAGCGGGACGATACCAGCACTGATGCCGGTCTCCTCCGCCAGTTCCCGTAGGGCGGCGTCCATGAGGTCGGCGTCGTCGTCCTCCAGGTGGCCGCCGGGCAGTAGCCACTTGCCGAGCGCCAAGTGCTCGATGAACAGGGCCTGCCCGTCGTCGTCGACCAGGACGGCCCCGGCAGTGGCGTGGCCCCGGAATTCCTTCCGGCTGGTGAGGTCTGCGCCGCTATCCAGCAGATTGAGAACGGGCGCGAGGGTCATCTTCTCCTCGGGATGGGCGCTGGTGTAGTCGCCGATGACGGCGCGGATTTGGTTGGCCGTGATGGGCACGGGTCTCCCCTAGCGGTTGTAGTAGTTGAGCCAGGTCGCGGCGATGGTCGCACGGTCCTCGGACGACACCTCGTGGATGCCCGGGGCGAGGTTTCCCCGCGCCAGCATGCGGAGGGCGGCCAGTATCTCGGCCTGTACGAGGAAGATGAACGGGCCGACGCTGGCGCCGTGCAGAAAGTTGACGGCGTTGCCGTTGTTGAGCAGATAGAAGTAGTGGCCGGTGGCGAGGTAGCGGGTGATGCCATCTCCGGCGGCGCTGCGGGTATAGCTGGCCGGCAGCCCGTCCAGTTCCAGTTCGTCTTCGCTGCTGGTGACGGTGGCCACGTAGGCGCCGTTGCGGAGCTGCGGGAAATCCTCGCCGCGCAGCGACAGGGAACCGGTCGCGCACAGGACCAGTCCGGCCTGGGTGAGGGCGTGGTCCCGATCGCGGGCGACGCCGAAGCCCTGGGAGAGCGCCTGGGCGCGCCGGATGGGGCTGACGTCGTACACGGTGACGTGGATGCCCTTGACGTGCAGGAGGCGGGCGATGCTGGAGCCGAGCTTCCCGAATCCGAGAACCAGGGCGGGGCGGCCGTGCAAGATGTCGCCTCTCCCCCGTAGCAGGGCTTCGGTGGAGAACACGATGGACTGGCCGACGAGGAAGTCCTCTGGGTCCTTGAGCGGTGAGCGGGCCACGGACACGACGGGGCAGGGCAGCTTGTCGATCACGGCGTACCGGCGGTGCCCGTTCTCGGTGTCCTCGACCACGCCGAGGATCCGGCCGGAGAACTTGTCGTACAGGGCTTCCAGTGCGGGGGCGAAGTAGCCGCCCACGTCGAGCAGTAACACGTCATCGCCCGCCGCTCGCGTCTCCAGATACGTCACGGCGGAATCCGGGTTTGCGAACAGGTCCCGGGACAGTGCGTCGCAGGGGAAGGACCGCTCGACCTCCCGGCGGGCGGTGATGCTGATCGACTTCGGCTTGGGGAGTACGGCACGCAGGTCCGACAGACCGGCCACGGCCCGGACGAACGCTGGGCGCTCGGGCAGCAGATGCGTGACCAGGAGCGAAGCGGGCCGGTCGGGCAGATGAAACCGCTGCACGATGCGGCCGAAGTAGGTATCCAGCCGGGCAAGGTCCGTGGTTTCCACGTGCATCTCCTTACGAAGGCAGGGACGTTCGGTGCTTCGGTCTGGGCACCGGGTGCGTCGGGCTGCGGTCACGCGTCACGGCAGGTGATCCGGGGTGGCACACTCTGCCCAGACGCCTTTGCCCCACGGCTTGAGGTCGATGCCCCACCGGCAGGAGACGGCGTCCACTACGGCCATGCCGCGCCCGGACTCGGCCGTTTCGCTCGCCTCGATGATGCGGGGAATCGTGCGGGACCGGTCGAACGTCGAGATTCGTACCAGGTGATCGCTGGGGCGTTCGACCTTGAGGCGGAAGCGGCCGCGCCGCTCGGGGTCGGGGATATGGCGGGTGGCGTGCCGGATCGCGTTGGTGGCCAGCTCTGAGGCGATCAAGTGGGCATCGTCCACCAGGTCCTCCAGCCCCCAGGCCCGCAGGGTCGCGGCGACCGACAGGCGCGCGATGCCTACGGACTCTTCGGCGCACGGGAGCGACTGGGTGTGGGTCGGATGGCCTGTGCCAGTGGGTGTGAGCGGTGAGGGCTTGCTGGTCATCATCGTGGTCATCTCGTCGGCCTTCTGGTGAGTGGGCCAGGCGGCGCGGAGACCCCGGGGAACGGGCTGCTCGTGTGGACGGCCTGGCGCTGCATGACACCCAGTCAACGCTCGGAAGCGCTCCGTGTTTAGGGCATGTGCAATCCGCCCTACCCGCACGCACCCGGACCTTTTTGCCTCCCCTTGGCCAAGTTTCTTGGTGGGCTGTGCGTGCGTGTCTACCGTGGAAGCATGGGGAACCAAGCCCTCCAAATGGCCCTGGACGATGCTGGATTAACGCAGGAGAAGTTGGCCGAGGCGGTGAACAAGGCCATCGAGCGGGTGACCGGACGGCCCGGCCGGATCGGTGACCGGGTGGTGCGGCGGTGGCTGAGCGGACAGACCCGCTGGCCCCACGAACTCCAGCGCCGCGCCCTCACGATGACATTGGGCCGGGCACCGGTCGAGCTGGGATTCATTCCCCCGCCGGGCCGTCTCCCAGTCGCCCCTCCGGAGGACAACGTGAACCGCCGCCAGGCCCTCGCCACGGGAGTCGCGCTGGGAGCGGCCGTAACCGCACCGGCTCCCGCCACGCCCTACCGCGTCGGCATGGGCGACGTACGGGCTCTGCAAGGCCGCTTCGCCAAACTCATCGCCGCCGACCACAAGAAGGGCGGGGACAAGCAGACCGAGGCCGCTGCCCTGGCTCTGGCGGATGAAGCCGTTGCCCTGCGCCAGCGTGGTTCGTGTTCCCAGCGCGTCAGGCACGCCCTGTACGCCACGGCCGCCGCCTGCGTGTCCAGTGCCATGTGGGCCGCCACCGACGGGCGTCGTTTCGACGCGGCCCTACGGCATCACGAGCGGGCGGCCAGCCTTGCCCAGGAGTCCGGCGATCAGACCATCCTGTTCCGCGTCTGGTCCCACAAGGGCAGTCTCTACCGCCACCTGGGCCGACCGGCCGATGCCCTCGACGCCAACGATGTCGCCCGACGCCTGTCCATCACCCGCCGTGACCCGCTGTTCGCCTCCCTCGGCCACGCCCGGCATGCCGCGATCCTCGGCCTGACGCGGGACAAGGCCGGTGTGGATCGTGCCCTGGGCTGTGCCCGGGAAGCGATGGTCCGAGCCGATCCGCGCGAGCGGCGGCCGCTGTGGCTGACCGCGTTCTACGACGAAGCCGAAGTGCACAGCCTTGCCACCACCGCGTACCTGGCCGCCGGGCGAGGGGCCGAGGCGGAGGCGCACGCCCATGCCTCCCTCACCCTGTTCCGCCCCCATCTCGTCCGCTCCCGGGCCATCACGACCGCCCGCCTGGCGCGCGCCCAGCTCGGGCAGGGAGAGGCGGAGCGCGCTGTGGTCACCGCTGGCTCCATCGATGTGGAGCACCCCCGGGTACGGTCCATGCTTGACTCGTTCAGCCGTGACCTTCGCCGGATCTCGCCCGGACCTGTCTACGACTTGTGGGAGCAGCGGTGGAGGACGGCGTGAGCCTCGTCCGGATCGGGGACGTGGAGTCCGTGTGGGATGACTTGGTGGGAATCTACAAGGAGTGCTGGGCGCACAAGCTCCACCTGCCGCACTACGCCCCGGAGACATTCGGGGAGCGGCTGCACCGACATGCCGCCGAACCGGGGTGGGAGGCCGTGGTGGCGTATGACTCCGGCGAGCCCATCGGCTACATCTACGCCAACCGGCTCGCCGGAGCGGACGACCGCTGGTGGCGCCGCATCCGGCCGGAGCCCGAGCCGGCCATTGCGGGGGCTTCCACGGTCGCGGTGAAAGAGATGATGGTCCGCCAGCGGTGGCGCAGGCAGGGGATCGCCCGTGGGCTGCACGACGTCCTGCTGGCCGGGCGGCCCGAGACGCAAGCCTCGTTGATGGTCAACCCCCTGAACCAGGACGGGAGGGTGCAGGCCCTCTACGTGTCATGGGGCTACCGGACGATGGGCACCGCCCAGTCCTCGCCGGAGGCGCCGGTCCTGACGGTCATGGTGCGGTGACGTCGGCGGTCAGCCGATGTCCAGGACCGCCTTGCCGTGGAGGCGGCGGTTCAGTAGGGCGGTGACGGCCTCCTCGGCGCGGTCCCAGCCGCCGCGCCAGGTGATGCGGGGGTCGAGGTCGCCCGCCGCGACGCGCTGGGCGAGCCAGCTCAGGTCCGGGCCGATGTCGGGGCGGTCGAGGAGGTAGAAGGTGACGATCGAGCGGTTGTGGCGGCCTTCGTTGCCGTAGAGGGCGCCGAACGGGAAGGTTTCGGGCTGGCTCGTGACATGGCCGACGGATACCAGGGTGCCGTGCGCGGCGAGCTTGTCGTACGCCGCCACCAGCTGCGGTCCGCCGACCATGTCCACCACGCCGTGGACCGGTTCGCCGAGCTCCTCCGGCTCCGTGATCACCTCATGTGCGCCCAGCGCCCGTAGATCGTCGCCGTGGGCGTCGGGGTCGCCGGTGGTGGCGATGACATGCGCGCCGCCGAGCCGGGCGAGCTGTACGGCGTACCGGCCGACGCCGCCGGTGGCGCCCGTGACCAGGATGCGCCGGCCGAGGGTGTCGCCGATCCGGCGCAGGGCGCGCAGGGCGCTGGCGCCCGCGACCGGGATGGTGCTGATCGCGCCCGGGTCGGCGCCGGCGGGCGGGAGGCCGAGCATTCCGGTGTCCACCGCGCGCAGCTCCGCCCAGCCGCCGTCCGCGCCCAGGGTGACGACGGGGGTTCCGGCCGCCGGTCCGGAGCCGTCGGTGGCCGCGCGCTCGACCACTCCGGCGGCGTCCCAGCCCAGCACGGTGCCGTCGGGGGCCTCGGTGCGGTGGGCGACCTCGCCGTAGTTGAGGGAGGTGGCGGTCACCCGGACCAGTGCCTGGTGCGGGGCGGGTTCGGGGTCGGCGGTTTCGCCGAGGCGGAGGCCGGAGGGGGAGGAGTGGTCGACGAGCAGGGCGCGCATGGCGGTTCGCCTTTCCGATGGAGGCTGACGACCTCAGTTATGCCACTGAGTGGCAAACGCGTGCAAGTGGCGTCGTTGATGAGGGCTACACTTTTTGCCGTGACTGCCGCTCCCAACTCCTCACTGCGTGAACGCAAGAAGCGGCGCACCCGCCAGGCGCTGATCGACACCGCGCTGGAGCTGTTCACCCGGCGTGGCTTCGGCGGGGTGACGCTGGATGAGCTGTGCGAGGAGGTCGAGGTCTCCAAGCGCACCTTCTTCCGCACCTTCACCAGCAAGGAAGACGTCGCGATGGCCCCCGACCAGGACCTGTGGCGGGCCTTCCTGGAGGAGCTGGAGACCGCGGAGCCGGACGGGCTGCCGGTGGTGGAGCTGGGGCGGGATGCGCTGCTGGCTGCGCTGGAGCGGATGGACGACGAGGGCTGGGCCCGGCGGATGCTGCTCAGCCGGCGGCTGGCCGAGCGGACCCCCTCGATGGGTGCGCACGGTTTGCAGTTCTGTGAGGCCACGACGCAGGAGGCGCTGGCGATCCTGCACCGCCGGTTCGGCCTCGGGGCGCCGGGCGACCTCCGGCCGCGGCTGGCGGTGGACATGCTGGTCGCCGCGTTCCACGGGGCGCTGGCCAGTTGGGTGGCACGGGCGGATGGGGCCGACGCGGCGGTTGGCGCGGCCCGTACCGAGCCGCCCACCGCCGGGGAACTGGCCGACCGCCTCCGCGAGGCCGTCGCCGCCCTCCCCGCGAGCCTCGCGCTGACGGCCGCGTCCGGCTGATGTTCGTGGCCGTGGTCGGATCGGCTGGCGTTCGTGGTCGTGTTCGGACCGGCTGGGGTTTACGGCCGCCTCCGGACCGGCTGGGGTTTACGGCCGTGCCCGGCTGGCTGGCGTTCATGGTCGTGTTCCCCGGCGCCCCCGATGGTCAGCTGAAGGCGATCACCAGGCCGAAGCCGAGGAAGAGCGTGCCGATCAGGGTCAGGGCCGCTGCCGGGCCGATGATGTGGCGTCGCATCCATACCCGGGCCTTCTGTGACTCGCCCGGGAGGTACCTCACGTCCACCCTTCGGCCGTTCGCCAGACCCAGGCCGACGCCCTGGACCGCGGTCGTGAACTCCACCATGTAGCCCTGGTGGTCATGGAACCGGATGACCGGCGTCTGGGTCGTGCTGCGGTTTCCGTTCTGGCTGTGGCGGTCCACGATGTTGGCGACCACCAGGCCCTCCGTACGGAACCCCTCGCGGCGCAGCCGTCGCACCAGCCGGGCGTCGCGCCAGGCGCAGGCGTAGAGCAACAATCCGACCGCGACGCACAGCAGATCCGCTCCGGGCACGGCCATCGTTGAACCGCCTCTCGTCGTGTTCGAATCCCCGTACGCCACAGGAGACGCGTTGATCCGGAGCTCCGGTTGCCGCCCGCGCGCTCTGTCGCGAAATGACGGGGTGCGGGATCCTCCCGTGACATGAGCAGACCCCTGAACCGTCGTGCGCACGGCTGGATCTGGCCCCTCGTCATCCCTCTCGTCATCGGACTCGCCTTCACCCTCACCTGGAGCTCACCGGCCGGTGCGGACGCCGGTGCGGACACCTCCCGCGCCGGGATCGGCGACGCCCTCGACACCATCCTCGCGGACCCCCTGCTGAAGGGCGGCGCGGCCGGGGTGGTGGTCGCCGACGCCGACTCCGGCGCCGTTCTGTACCAGCACCGGCCCGACGACCGGCTGATGCCCGCCTCCAACACCAAGCTGTTCACCTCGGCCGCCGCCATGGGGCTGCTCGGCCCCGGCCACCGCTTCCGCACCGATGTCCTGACCGATGGCAGCCGCAACGGCCGGGTGCTGCGCGGCGATCTGTATCTGCGCGGCACCGGTGACCCCACGATGCTCGCCGCGGACTACGACCGCTTGGCGAAGGACGTCGCCGACGCGGGGATCACCCGGGTCACCGGGCGGCTGATCGCCGATGACACCCGCTTCGACGCGCAGCGGGTGGGCCGCTCCTGGGCGGCCGACGACGAGTCGTCGTACTACGCGGCGCAGATCTCCGCGCTGACCCTCGCCCCCGACACCGACTACGACGCGGGCAGCGTCATCGTGGAGGTGGCCCCGGGCGCGGCCGCGGGCGACCGGCCGAAGGTCACGGTGACGCCGCCGAACGCCTATGTACGGATCGACAACCGCGCGACCACCGGCGGCGGCACCCTCACCGTCGAGCGGCAGCACGGCTCCAACACCATCACCGTCAGCGGCGCCCTCCCGGCCGGGGCGGCGACCGTCAAGGAGTGGGTCAGCGTCTGGGCGCCCACCGGCTACGCCACCTCGGTCTTCGCCGACGCCCTCGAACGGCACGGCGTCCGCGTGGCCGGGCCCACCCGCCTGGGCCGGGCCGCTCCGGCGGACGCCCGGACGCTCGCCGCGCACCGCTCCATGCCGCTGAAGGAGCTGCTCATCCCCTTCATGAAGCTGTCCAACAACATCCACGCCGAGGCGCTCACCAAGGCCATCGGCCATGAGACGGCCGGGCGCGGCAGCTGGGACGCGGGGCTCGCGGCCATCGCCGACTGGCTGAAGAAGCGGGGCGTGGACACCGGCGCGGTGCGCCAGGTGGACGGCTCGGGGCTGTCCCGGATGGACAACATCGCGGCCGGGCGCCTCACCGAGCTGCTGCTGTCGGTGCGCGACGAGCCCTGGTACGCCGACTGGTACGCCTCGCTGCCGGTGGCCTGCGCCCCTGACCGGTTCGTGGGCGGCACCCTGCGCACGCGGATGTGTTCCACCCCGGCGGCCGGCAACGCCCGCGGCAAGACCGGCTCCCTGACCGGCGCCTCCGCGCTCTCCGGCTATGTCACGGACGCGGACGGCAGGGAGCTGGTCTACAGCGTCGTCCTCAACAACTACCTCGCCTCATCGGTGAAGAACCTGGAGGACGCGATCGTGGTGACGCTCGCGAAGTCGGGCGCGGGCCATGCGGAGGCGGTGCGGCCCCGGGCCGTACGGGGCGACTCGGCCACCACCGCCGCCACGGCCGACGCCGGACTCGAATGCTCCTGGGACAAGCCCCGGGGCTGCTAAACGCTCCGCTGAAAGTGCCCTGACCTGCCGTCGATCGTCCGCGGCACCGTCGTGGCTGGTCGCGCAGTTCCCCGCGCCCCTTCGGGGCGCTACCGAACCGCAGCCGACTTCCGCCGATGCGCCAGCGCCAGCGCCAGCGCTACGGCAGCGGCACCGTCAGCACCGCCGTCCCCGCCGCCGCGTCCGCGGACGGGCCGCCGGCCACCTCCAGCCGCCAAGGCGCCGAGGTGCCGGTGGCCTCGGCGCGCAGCGCCGTCCCGTCCCGGACGACGGTGAAGGTGGCGGCGGTCGTGCCGTCGGGGCGGGGCACCCGGACCGTGACCGGGTCCGCCGCCGGTTCGTACACCCGTAGCGTGATCCCGTCCGCCCACTCGGCGTCGGGGCGGTCCTCGGCCGCCCCGAACGGGATCACCGCGCCGGGGCGGGCCAGCAGCGGAACGCTGAGGAAGCCGTGGGTCTCGCGCACCCAGCGCGGGCCGCGCACCGTCCGCCCGCCGGGCAGCTGCGTCCAGACGCCCTCGGGCACGTAGTACGTCACCTCGCCCTCGTCGGCGAAGACCGGGGCGACCAGCAGATCGCCGCCGAGCATGTACTGCCGGTCGAGTCCCGCGCACCCCGGGTCGCCGGGGAACTCCAGGGCCATGGCGCGCATCACCGGGATGCCTTCGGTGTGCGCCTGCCGCGCCGCCTCGTACAGATACGGCATCAGCCGCAGCTTCAGCCGGGTGAAGTGGCGCAGCACCGCGACCGACTCCTCGTCGAAGAGCCAGGGCACCCGGTAGGAGGACGAGCCGTGCAGTCTGCTGTGCGAGGACAGCAGCCCGAAGGCGATCCACCGTTTGAACAGGGCCGGGTCCGGGGTGCCCTCGAAGCCGCCGATGTCATGGCTCCAGAAGCCGAAGCCGGAGAGACCCAGCGAGAGTCCGCCGCGCAGCGATTCGGCCATCGCCTCGTAGGTGGACTCGCAGTCGCCGCCCCAGTGCACCGGGAACCGCTGGCCGCCCGCCGTGGCCGAGCGCGCGAAGACCACCGCCTCGCGCTCCCCGCGCCGTTCGCCGAGCGCCTCGTGGACGGTGCGGTTGTAGAGGTGGGTGTAGTAGTTGTGCATCCGCTCGGGGTCGGAGCCGTCCGCGTACACCACATCGGTCGGCACCCGCTCGCCGAAGTCGGTCTTGAAGCAGTCCACGCCCATGTCGAGCAGCGCGGTCAGCTTGGCCGCGTACCAGTCGCGGGCGCCGGGGTTGGTGAAGTCCACCAGCGCCATGCCCGGCTGCCACAGATCCCACTGCCATACCGACCCGTCCGGCCGCTTCAGCAGATGGCCGGCCGCCTTGCCCTCGGCGAAGAGCGGGGAGCGCTGGCCGATGTACGGATTGATCCAGACGCTGATCCGCAAGCCCCGTTCGCGCAGCCGGCGCAGCATGCCCTCCGGATCGGGGAAGACCCGAGGATCCCAGGTGAAGTCGCACCACTGGTACTCGCGCATCCAGAAGCAGTCGAAGTGGAAGACGGACAGCGGCAGCGCCCGCTGCGCCATGCCGTCGACGAAGCCGGTGACCGTCTCCTCGTCGTAGGAGGTGGTGAAGGAGGTGGACAGCCACAGCCCGAAGGACCATGCGGGCGGCAGCGCGGGGCGGCCGGTGAGCGCGGTGTAGCGGCGCAGGATCTCCTTGGGGGTGGGCCCGTGGATGACGTAGTACGTGAGCTCCTGGTCCCGGGCGCTGAACTGGATCCGGGAGACCGCCTCCGAGCCGACCTCGAAGGAGACCCGGCCGGGGTGGTCGACGAAGATGCCGTAGCCCGCGTCGGTGAGCAGGAACGGGATGTTCTTGTACGCCTGCTCGGTGGCGGTGCCGCCATCGGCGTTCCAGATGTCGACGGCCTGGCCGTTCTTCACCAGCGGGCCGAAGCGCTCGCCGAGGCCGTATACGGAGGTGCCGACCCGCAGCGCGAGCCGTTCGCGCAGGTAGTGGCCGCCGTCGGCGGTCTCCATGATGCCCATGTCCTTGACGCCGCTGCTGGTGAGCGCGCGCCCGGCGGCCTCGAACTCCATCCGCCAGGGGCCGGTGCGGGCGAAGCGCACCGAGAGCGCGCCCGAGGTGAGCCGGGCCTCCTCGTCGTCACAGCTCACCTCGGCGTCGTACTGCTCGCGGGCGATCTCGAACGACGGGCCGCGCTCGACCCCGCCCGCGAAGTGGGTGATCCGGAGGGCGATGACATCGGGCATGGGGGCGGTGCAGGTCAGGGTGAGGGCCGGGCCCTTGAGGAGATCGCCGCGGTGGTGGACGGGATGGGTGGGGGCGTGGACGGTGAGGGTGCCGGGGCCGGTCTCCACATCGAGCACCCCATGGGGGTACGCGGCGCGGACGCCCTCGCGCAGTCTCCAATAGCCGTCACTGAACTTCATGCGGGGCCCTCCTCGTCATTTGACCGCGCCCATGGCGATGCCACGGGTCAGGGTCCGCTGGAAGATCAGGAAGAAGCAGAACGCGGGGAGCACCCCCAGCAGGGCGGCCGCGTTGGTCATGGTGGCGTCCATCAGCCGCTGGCCCTGGAGGACACCGAGCGCCACCGAGACCGTCTGGTTGTCGTTGGAGATCAGCATCACCAGGGGCAGCAGGAACTCGTTCCAGGTCCAGATGAAGAAGAAGACCAGCAGCACCCCGATGGTGGGGCGGCTGACCGGCACCACCACCCGCCACAGCACCTGCCATTTGTTGGCGCCGTCGATCCGTGCCGCCTCGATGATCTCCTTGGGGAAGGCGCCGAGCACGGAGGAGAGCAGATAGGTGCCGAAGGCCGACTGGATCACGGTGAAGACGATGATCACGCTCAGCCGGGTGTCGTACAGACCCACCTGCTTGGACAGGTAGTAGACGGGGTAGACCAGGGCCTCCTGCGGCAGCATGTTGGCCAGGACGAAGAAGGCCAGCACCCAGGGGCGGCCCCTGACCCGCCCGACGCCGATCGCATACGCGTTGAGCACGGACAGCAGCGCGGCGAGCACCGCCACCGAGCCCGAGATCAGCACGGAGTTGAAGAGCTTCTGTCCGAAGTCCACCCGCTGCCAGAAGTCCCGCAGCCCGTCCAGGTGGATTCCCTCGGGCAGGCTCAGCGGGCCGTTCGCGGAGTACTCGGCGGGCGACTTCACCGCGTTGAGGGCCACCACGAGGAACGGCAGCACCATGAGCACGGCCGCCACGATCAGCGCGGCCAGCACCGGATAGCGGACCGGGGCGCGGTGTCGCTCTGGGGCCTTCACCGGTCCTCCGCCCGGGTTTGCAGACGCAATGCCACCAGGGCCAGCGCCAGGATGATCACGGTGAGGGCGGTGGAGACCGCGGAGCCGTAGCCGACCTGCGTCTTCTCGAAGAAGGACTGGAAGGAGAAGTACGAGGGGACATTGGTGGCCCCACCGGGTCCGCCCTTGGTGAGCACATACACCGCGCCGAAGACCTTGAGCGCCGCGATGGTGCACCACAGCAGCACGACATAGATCTCCGGGCGGATCTGCACCAGCGTCACATGCCAGAACCGCCGCCACCACGAGGCCCCGTCCAGCTCGGCCGCCTCGTGCAGGGACGGGTCGGCGCGCTGGAGCCCCGCCATGAAGACCACCAGCGGAAAGCCCAGCTGGACCCAGACCATCACGGCCATCACGCTGTAGAGCGCGAAGTCCGGGTCGCCCAGCCAGTCATGGCGCAGCGAGCCGAGGCCGACGGCGTCCAGCGCCTCGTTGAGCGCGCCGTTCTCCGGGGCGAGGATCCAGCTCCAGACGATCCCGGCCACCGCGATCGGCAGCACCTGCGGCAGATAGAAGCAGGCGCGCAGCACGCTCGCCGTACGGGTGCCGATGTGCTTGGCCACGTAGTCGAAGAGCGCGGCGGCCAGCACCAGGCCGAGGGCGGTGGGGAGCACCGCCATCGCCACCACCATGGCCAGGCTGTGCCGGAAGGACTCCCAGAAGGCCGAGTCGTCCAGCAGCTCGCGGTAGTTGTCGAGCCCGGCCCACTTCGGGCTGCCCACGCCCTGCCAGTGGGTGAGGCTGATCCCCGTGTTCATCAGGAACGGGACGACGATGACGGCGAGGAAGGCCAGCGCGCCGGGCAGCAGGAACAGGGCGTACGGATACTCGCGGCGCCGCCCTTGTACGCCGTGGCCGTGGGAGCTCATCCCTTCGGCGCGCCCGCGTCGTACGCCTTCTTCAGCGCGTCCAGATAGTCATCGGGGTTCGCGCTGCCGGTGATCAGTTTCTGGGTCTCGGAGACGAGGGTGTCGTAGAAGCCGGGGACCGGCCAGTCGGGGTAGAAGGCCAGGCCGTCGCCCTCGGAGTAGGCGGTGAAGTCCTGGATCAGGCTCTTGGACTTGGGGTCGGTGATCGCTGAGGGGTCGGCGGCCACGGGCACTCCGCCGTTGTTGCCGAGGGTGTTCTGGATGCCCTTCTTCATCGTGATGTCGATGAAGTCGTAGGCGAGTTCCTTGTTCTTGGCGCCCTTGGGGACGACCCAGAGATTGCCGCCGGAGCCGAGGGTGAGCTGGGAGCCGGGGAAGCGGAACGTGCCCCACTGGTCCTTCATCTCGGACTTGAAGCGGCCGAACCACCAGCTGCCGGAGAAGAACATCGGGTACTTCCCCGCGATGAAGGCCGCGCCCGCGTCCTCGGCCTTGGCGCCGCTCGAACTCTTCGCGATATAGCCCTTCTTCACCCAGTCGGCGAAGGTGGTGGCGCCATAGGTCCAGGCGGGGTCGTGGAAGTCCGGCTTGCCCTTGTACTGCTCGTAGGCGTCCACCCAGGAGCGGTCGGCCTTGGAGAGGGCGAGCTGGTAGACGTACTGGTGGGCGGGGTATTCGGCGCCCGCGCTGGCCAGCGGGGTGACGCCCTTGTCCTTGAACGCCTCCAGGGCGGCGGTGAATTCGGCGAAGGTGGCCGGGACCTCGATGTGGTGCTTGTCGAAGAGGGTCTTGTTGTAGAAGACCATCGTGTACTCGGCGTAGTTGGGGATTCCGTACCAGTTGCCGGAGCCCATCACGCCCTGGGCGTCATAGCGGCTGGTGGTGCGCACCCCGGGGCTGAGCGGCTTGTCCCAGCCGCGCTTGGTGACCTCGGGGGTGAGGTCGGTGAGCAGGCCCTGTTTGGAGAGCAGCCCGGTGGTGGCGTTGCCCTTGTTGTACTCCATCAGATCGGGCGCGTCACCGGAGTTGAGGACCATGGAGGCGGTCTTCTGGATCTGTTCGAAGCCCTTCTCCTCGACCTTCACCGTGACGCCCGGATGGCCCTTCTTGAACTCCTCGATCGCCTGCTTCCAGGCGATGCCCATGGCGCTGTTGGGCGCCTCGTAGTGCCACAGCCTGAGCGACTTGCCGTCCCCGGCCTCGTCCCCGCCGCCTCCGCAACCCGCCATGACCAGGGCTCCTGCGAGCGCGGCCGCTATGACGGCCACCGTTCGTGTCGTCCGTTTCCGTGCCGTCAACATCCGCTGCCTCCGAGAGGGTTGGAAGGAATGGCGCACGTGCAACGTTCGTCGAAGCGCTTCGATGGGGAGAGGTATACGAGGGGTGGCGGAGGTAAGTCAATGCCGTTGATGAAACGGGTGGGCGTACCCGGAGACATGGCGGGGAGGCGGTCAGCCCCGATGGACCTGGCGCACCGTGCGGAGGAAGGCGCCCAGAACGCTCGGCACCGGCCCGAAGCGGTGGGCGAGGTGGAACTCCAGCCCGGCGGCGGCCGGTTCCAGCGGCAGCAGGGTCACCCCCACATGCCGGAAGCGCCGCATCCCCGCCGGTCCGATGCCGATCCCCAGCCCACAGGCGACCAGCCCCAGCAGGGTGTGCAGATTGTGCGCCTCATGCGCGATCCTCGGCTCCACCCCGGCGGCCCGGCACACGGCGAGCGCCACATCGGCGGCGGCCGGCTCGGCCTGCCGCGAGGAGAGGATCAGCGGCTCGCCGTCCAGTGCCTGTACGGGCACGGCCGCGGCACTGGTGAGCGGATGGCCGGACGGCACCGCGGCCACCAGGCTCTCCCGGCCCAGCGGAAGGCTGGTCAGCCGCCGCCGGGCGGCCGCGGGCGGCGGGCCGCAGATGACCCCGGCGTCCAGGCTGCCGTCCAGCAGCGCCTCGACCTGCCGGGCGCTGGGGAGCTCCCGCAGCTCCAGCCGGACCTGCGGGCGGCGGATCCGGAAGGCGGTGAGCACCTCGGGCAGCACGGCGGCCAGCGCGGTGCCGAGGAAGCCGATGGCGAGCGTGCCGGTCTCGCCGCGGCCGGCGTCGGCCGCGTCCCGTACGGCGAGATCGAGGTGGTCCAGCACCTGCCGGGCCCGGGCCAGGAACGCCTCACCCGCGGCGGTGGGCCGCACCCCGTGCCCGGTGCGGTCGAAGAGCTGTACGCCCAGCTCGGTCTCCAGCGCCTTGATCTGCTGGGACAGCGGCGGCTGCCGGATGCCCAGCGCGGCGGCGGCCCGGCCGAAGTGGGCGTGCTCGGAGAGGGCGAGCGCATAGCGGAGATGGCGCAGCTCCATAAGGGCCAAGCCTATATCTGATCGCGAATAATCCCTTCACGTCTCATATATCGAAGGAGAAAGTACCGCCGCTCCGATGCTCGACTGCGGGACATGAACGATACGAACGGCACGAACGGCACAGACGAAGCACACGAGCACCGCGAGACGACCGTCGAGGGCGTACGGCTGCACTGGGTGCGGGCGGGTTCCGGGACCCCCGTCGTACTGCTCCACGGCTGGCCGCAGACCTGGTACGCCTGGCGCAAGGTGATCCCCCGGCTCGCCCGCGACCACGAGGTGTTCGCGGTGGACCTGCCGGGCCTGGGCGACTCGGGCTCCTCCCCGCGCGGCCACGGCGTCCGGATCGCCGCCGACCTCCTCGACGCCTGGCGCGCCGAGCTGGGCCTGGACCGGGTCCATGTCGTCGGCCACGACCTGGGCGGCCCCATCGGCTACGCCTGGGCCGCCGCCCACCCCGCCCACGTCCGCAGCTTCACCCTGCTCGCCGTGCCCCTGCACGGCTTCGGGCTGACCGAGCTGATCGCCCGCGCCGGGCTCTGGCACTTCGGCTTCTTCGCGGTGCCCGGCCTCGCGGAGGAGCTGGCCGAGGGCCGGGAACGGATCCTGCTGGAGCACTTCTACGGCCACGCCATGGAGACCGGGGCCATCCGCCCCGCCGACGTCGACACCTATCTGCGCGGCTACACCCGGCCGGGCCGGCTGGCCAACGGCTTCGCGTACTACCGCAACGTCCCCGCCGACACCGCCGCCATCGCCGAACTCGCCCGCACCCCGCTGCCGATGCCCACCCTGGCCATCGGCTCCGGCCGGGCCGGCGGCCCGGCCCCCCTCCACAGCCTCGGCCAGGTCGCCCCGGCAACCCGCGGCGCCGTGATCGACGACAGCGGCCACTACCTCCCCGAAGAACGCCCGAGCCCCCTTCTGTCCGTGCTCGGTCCCTTCCTGACGGAGGCCGACAGATCCTGACAGTGGTCACTCGGCCGCGCTGTCCCGGGCCCTCGTGTGTAGGCCGGGCAGGGTCAGGAGGGCTCTGGCGATGCTCTGGACGCGGGGCGGTCGGCGGCGTGGTGGGGGTGGGGTGGTGTGGGAGGGGCGGGGGACGATGGGGCGGGAGGCGAGGAAGAGGATCATTTCTCCACGGTCCCGGGCGGACCCGGGGCCGGTCCAACACCTGATCCGGGCCCATTCACGCATATCTGTTGTCAATTTTGGTCGGGTGTCGGAGGCGTCGGCCACCATGGTGCGGTGAACCGGGACATCGAACCGCGGCTGCTGCGCGCCTTCACCGCCGTCGCCGACGAACTGCACTTCACCCGCGCCGCCGCCCGCCTCTACGTCGCCCAGCAGGCACTCAGCCGCGATATCCGCCGTCTGGAGCGGGAGTTGGGCGCGGAGCTCTTCGTCCGCACCACCCGCCAGGTCGCCCTCACGGCCGCGGGCGAGCGGCTGCTCCCGTACGCCCGGCGGGTGCTCCAGGCCCAGGACGATCTGGTGGCGGCCTTCAGCGGGGCCGAGCGCCGTCCGCTGCTGGTGGACGTGAGCGCCCCGGTGAGCACCGGGAGCCAGGTGCTGGCGGAGGCGCGGCGCGGTCTCGGCCCCGAGACCGAGCTGGTGGCCCGCTTCCACAGCGGGCTGGCCGGGGCCGCCGCCGAACTCCTCGCCGGCCGTCTCGACATCTCCTTCGGCCGGGCCCACGGCCTCGACCCCGCCGTGCTGGCCCGGCTTGAGCACCGGCTGATCCGCTATGAGCGCCTCGCCGTGGTCCTGCGCGAGGACCACCCACTGGCCGAGCTCGAGCGGATCCCGCTGTCCGCGCTCGCGGGCGAGACCCTGTACGCGGCGGCGGGCAACCACACCACCACCGAGTGGACGGACCTGGCCGCCCAGCTCTTCGCGGGGCGCGGGATCGCGATGGCGGAGCCGTTCCCGGAGATCGAGGGGGACGAGGAGTTCATCCGGGTGGTGACCAAGCGCCGCTGGTCGGTGCTGGCCAGCGAGGTGTTCATCCGCCTCCCCGGTACGGTGCTGCGCCCGCTCACCGAGCCCGTTCCGCTCTCACCCGTCTCCATCCTGTGGCGCAAGGGCCTCAGCCACCCCGGCCTGGACGCCCTCCACGCGGCGGCCCGCACACTCGCCGCCGCCTCCGACTGGCTCACCCGCCCACCGGGCTCCTGGCTGCCACGCCCCGAGGCGGGGCGCCGTGCTTAGGGGTCCTTGCACTATGCCCGCCCGGGTCGCGCGGCCTGGCACCGCACCTCTCCGGCGCCTTGCGATGCTCCCCCGCTACCGCTGGGAGGTGCCCCCCGCACCAGACCACGCGACCTCATCTCGGGCGCTCATAGTGCAAGGACCCCTTAGAGGTCTTCGTACGGCGGAATGACGCGCGTGACGACGATGAGCCGCAGACGTGGCATGGCCAGGAAATACAGCCAGCCGTCCCCGCCGATACCGAGGCGGCGCAGCCCACCCGGGACACCCGGCTGCGGACCCTTGCCCAGATCGGTGACATCGACACCCAGGCCGGCGAGGTCGACCAGTTCATGCGCGAGGCGCTCCACCTCTCGGACCACGTGGCCGGGCAGTCCGGCGACGACGTGCGTTTCGTCCGGGTCGTACTCCCAGCGCCATGCGTCGCTCACGCGTCTCCTCGCTTCACCCCGGCCTCGGCGAACGCGGCGTCCAGGATCCGGCCGACCTCCGCGGCGGCCTCGCGGGCCTGGACGAGGTCGTCCGTTTCAGCGATCAGCGCTTCCAACTCGCGGAGACGGGCAGCGCGCGCCGGGTGGCGCGCGATCGCCACGTTGACCGCCCACTGCCGGGTGAAGCTGCGCAGCGGGGCCGCGCTCACCTCGGCGCGAGCCTGCTGGACGGCTTCCGCGCGCTCGGCGTCGAAGGCGGCCAGGGACCCGGGGGCGACCTGTGCCACCGCCGCGCGCAGCGCCTCGGGCGTGGCGGCCGGTTGCGGGGTCGTCGGGGCGTACGAGTGGTCCGGCTGGCTGCTCATGCGATCCTCCGGCGGGCGGTCGGGCGGTGCACCGGTACGGTACCGGGAATGCGCGACAAGGCGGGCGCGTCAGCCCCCACCCCCCGCATGCGGTACATCCCTCACCGCCACCCCTCCCCCCGGGTGAGAGCAAGGTTTCGTCCGTGTCACCTGCCGCCACAGCGCGGTAATGCGTCGTGCCTACCGTCGGGCAGCGACACCGAGAACTGTGGAGGCGTGATGACTGCCCCGACCACCACCGCCGTGCGCAAGGGGGGCCGCTGGATCGAGCAGTGGGACCCGGAGGACGAGAGCTTCTGGAGGGAGAAGGGGGAGCGGATCGCGACCCGGAATCTGGTCTTCTCCATCCTCTCCGAGCACATCGGGTTCTCCATCTGGAGTCTGTGGTCGGTGATGGTCCTGTTCATGGGGCCGGAGTACGGCGTCGACGCGGCCGGGAAGTTCTTCCTGGTTGCGATGCCCACTCTGGTCGGCGCGGTGCTGCGGGTGCCGTACACCTTCGCGGTCGCCCGGTTCGGCGGGCGCAACTGGACGGTGATCAGCGCGGGGCTGCTGCTCGTGCCCGCCGTCGTCGCCGCCGTGGTGATGGAGCCCGGGACCTCCTACACCACGTTCATGGTGGTCGCGGCGCTCACCGGGGTCGGGGGCGGCAACTTCGCCTCGTCCATGACCAACATCAACTCCTTCTACCCGCTGCGCAAGAAGGGCTGGGCGCTCGGGCTCAACGCGGGCGGCGGCAACATCGGTGTGCCCGTGATCCAGCTGATCGGGCTGCTGGTGATCGGCACCGCGGGGGCGGCCCAGCCGCGGCTGGTGCTCGCCGTCTACATCCCGCTGATCGTGGTGGCGATGGTGCTCTCGGCGCTGTTCATGGACAACCTGGCGCCGGTGCGCAACGACTCCGGGGCGGCCAAGGAGGCGGCCCGGGACGCCCACACCTGGATCATGTCGCTGCTCTACATCGGCACCTTCGGCTCGTTCATCGGCTACAGCTTCGCCTTCGGCCTGGTGCTCCAGAACCAGTTCGACCGCACCCCGCTCCAGGCCGCCTCGCTCACCTTCATCGGCCCGCTGCTCGGCTCGCTCATCCGCCCCGTCGGCGGCCGGCTCGCCGACACCCACGGCGGTGCGCGGATCACCCTGTGGAACTTCGCCGCCATGGCCGCGGCCACCCTCGTGGTCGTCTACGCCTCCGCGCAGAAGTCGCTGTCCGTCTTCCTCCTCGGCTTCATCGCCCTCTTCGTCCTCAGCGGGCTCGGCAACGGCTCCACCTTCAAGATGATCCCCGGCATCTTCCAGGCGAAGGCCGTCGCCCGCGGTCTGACGGGCGAGGCGGCCGCGTCCTACGGGCGGCGGCTGTCGGGCGCGGCGATGGGGCTGATCGGGGCGGTGGGCGCGCTCGGCGGGCTCGGGATCAACCTCGCCTTCCGGGAGTCGTTCGCGAGTGCCCACTCCGGCACCCCCGCCTTCGTGTCCTTCCTCGCCTTCTACGCCCTGTGCTCCGCGGTCACCTGGGCCGTATACCTCCGCGGCGCCCGCCCGGCCCCGGCGCCCGCCACCGGTCCGGACACGCATGATGCGCGGTCCGAGCGGCAACCCGCCTACGCGGACGTCTGAGGGGTCCGAGCTGGCGTCTGAGCGGTTCGAGCTGGCGTCCGGGGCCGTCCAGGGCGGCCGCGGGGCCCGGGGCGTGGGTCGGCGTACGGTCTCGGTGGGGCGTACGGTCTGCGTACGGTCCCGGGGCCTGGGGTCGACGTACCGTCGGCGGGGAAGCCCTCGGCCGTATACCGCGTTACACCTGGGAAACCTCCGTGAACCGCCACCGTCACCGGACGGCGACAGGATGCGGAACCGGAGGTGTCCATACGCGAGCGAATCGGGAGACCGGGAGATCGGGACGAGAGCCATGCAGCGACAACAGACCGGAGCCGCGGGTGGCGAGGAGCCCGTCGGCCCGCTCGCCGGATTCACCGTGGGGGTCACCGCGGCACGGCGCGCGGACGAACTCGGCGCCCTGCTGCGGCGCCGCGGCGCGGAGGTGATGCACGCGCCCGCGCTGCGGATCGTGCCGCTGGCCGACGACTCCGAACTCCTGGCCGCCACCAAGCAGTTGATCGACAGCGCACCGGATGTCGTGGTCGCCACCACCGCCATCGGCTTCCGCGGCTGGGTCGAGGCCGCCGACGGCTGGGGCCTGGGCGACGCGCTGCTCGACCGGCTGCGCGAGGTGCGGCTGCTGGCCCGCGGGCCGAAGGTGCGCGGGGCGATCCGGGCCGCCGGGCTCACCGAGGAGTGGTTCCCCGCGTCCGAGTCGATGGCCGAGGTGCTCGACCGGCTGCTGGAGGAGGGCGTCGAGGGGCACCGCATCGCCGTCCAGCTGCACGGTGAGCCGCTGCCCGGCTTCGTCGAGTCGCTGCGCGCCGCGGGGGCTGAGGTGGTCGGGGTGCCGGTCTACCGCTGGATGCCGCCGGAGGACATCGGGCCCGTGGACCGGCTGCTGGACGCCACCGTCGCCCGCGCCCTGGACGCCGTCACCTTCACCAGCGCGCCCGCCGCCGCGAGCCTGCTGGACCGGGCCGAACGGCGCGGGATGCGCGCGGAGCTGCTGGACGCGCTCCGCCATGATGTGCTGCCCGCGTGCGTCGGCCCCGTCACCGCGCTGCCGCTGGAGGCCCACGATGTGCCCACCTCCCAGCCGGAACGGTTCCGGCTCGGGCCGCTCGTCCAGCTGCTGACCGCCGAACTCCCGGGCCGGGTGCGGCCGTTGCCCGTCGCCGGGCGGCGGCTGGAGATCCGTGGCCACGCCGTGGTCGTCGACGGCGAGCTGCGCACCGTGCCGCCCGCCGGGATGGCGCTGCTGCGTGCCCTGGCCCGCCGCCCCGGCTGGGTCGTGGCCCGCTCGGAGCTGCTGCGGTCGTTGCCGGGGGCTGGGCGCGATGAGCATGCGGTGGAGACGGCGATGGCTCGGCTGCGGATGGCGCTTGGGGCGCCGAAGCTCATTCAGACTGTGGTCAAGCGGGGGTATCGGCTTGCGCTTGATCCTTCGGCCGAAACGAAGTATGCGGGGGAGTAGGGGCTTTGGGTGCGGGGGTGCGGGGGTGCGGGGGTGCGGGGGTGCGGGGGTGCGGGGGTGCGGGGGTGCGGGGGTGTGTGGGTGCGGGGGTGCGGGGTGCCTCCGGCGGTAGCCCCCACCCCGCCCCTTCCCGAAAGACGGGGCTCCGCCCCGCCGCCCCGGCTGGGGCTCCGCCCCCGGCCCCGCTCCTCAAACGCCGGAGGGGCTGGATCATGGGGCTCCGCCCCGGCCCCGCTCCTCAAACGCCGGAGGGGCTGGAAGCGCTGGCGGGGTCGGTTCCGGCACTCGGCTGTGTGAAGGGTTCGCCGGGCGTTTGCCCGGGCTCGGTTCCGGAGGGGTTCCGGGGGACAGGCGGGGCGGGCACTCTGAAAGGTGACCGGATCGGGCCTTCCCCAAGGGGTGACAGGAACATGGCGTCGGCGTCGGCCTACGACCTGCGGTTCGACTCGGGGCGGATCTGCCTGGATCTGGTGGCCACGGTCGGTGGCCGGCTCAGCGAGGCGCCCGTCGAGCGGCTCGGCGGGGTGGAGCCCCTCAGGGCCTGGCTGTTGGGCGCCGGACTCGTACCCGGCGGCACCCCTCTCGACGTCGTGGACCACCGCTGGCTCGTCCGCTTCCGAGCGGCCCGGGATCTGCTGCACCGGATCGTCCACACCGAGGTGGAGGGCCGTGCCGCGGGCGCCGATCTGGAGCGGATGAACGCGCTGGCCGCCACCGCCCCGCCCGCCCTGCGCGCCGTACGGACGCCCGACGGCGCCTTGGTACGCGCCCTCGTCGGAAAGCCCGACTGCGGTGCGCTGCTGGCCCAGATCGCCCGGGACGCGGTGCAGTTGCTCACCGACCCGGTGGCGCGCGGGCAGTTGCGGCGCTGCGAGGGGGAGACCTGCTCGCTGGTCTACCTCGACACCTCGCGCGGCCGCCGGCGGCGCTGGTGCTCCAGCGAAGTCTGCGGAAACCGCGAGCGCGTCGCCCGCCACCGCCGCCGCGTAAACGCCGCCGTGGAGTAGATCCGCGGCTGGGTGCGTCGCCGGGTGGGCGCTGCTGTCGGGTGGGACCCGCGGCCGGGTACGCCGCCGGGTGAGCGCCGCCGTGGAGTGAGCCCGCGGCCGGGTACGTCGCCAGGTGGGCGCTGCCGTCGAGTGAGCCCGCGGCTGGGTTTGTTGGCGGTGAGCGCTGCCGTCGGGTGGGACCCGCGGCTGGGCACGTCGCCCGGTAGCGCCGGCCCCCGTGAACCCGCGGCCGGGTAGGCCGCCGCCGTAAACGCCCTCGCCGGGTTAAACCCAAGCATCGGCAAAACATGAATCGGATTCAGACATGACACAGGCCCCGGATGGGGGGACCGGGGCCTGTGGGGCGGATTTGGGGAGGGAGCCCTTCCTGATGGCCGGCGCCCGCCCGGCGTCGGCCTACTCGGACTCAAGTACGCGTCGCGCGGCGGTAGATGTTCAGTCCGGAAATGGGATGTGCATCACACGAGGGCCGATGAACGCCGAGCGTTTCCAGCCCGTACCCCCCTCGACCCGACGGCTTGCGTACGCAAAGATGCCCTCGTGACCGAGAGGACGACACCGGACGACGCGCTCATGCGCGCGCTCTACGCGGAGCACGCAGGCCCGCTTCTCGCCTTCGTCCTGCGCCTGGTCGCGGGCGACCGGCACCGAGCCGAGGACGTGGTCCAGGAGACCCTCCTGCGGGCCTGGCGCAACGCCGACCAACTGCGGCGCTCCGGAGGCTCGGTGCGGCCCTGGCTGGTGACCGTGGCCCGCCGCATCGTCATCGACGGCCACCGCCAGCGTCGCGCACGCCCCCACGAAGTGGACGCGTCACCCCTCCACGCGATGCCCGCCGCGGACGACATCGACCGCGCGTTGCGCCAGATGACCATTTCCGACGCGTTGAATGACCTCACCGACGCACATAGAGCGGCGCTCGTCGAGACATACTTCAAGGGACGGACGGTGAGTGAGGCGGCCGAAGTGCTGGGCGTTCCCGCCGGGACGGTACGGTCCCGGGTCTTCTACGCGCTGCGCTCCCTGAAGCTCTCGCTCGAGGAACGGGGGGTCACGGCATGATGCCGGCAGCGGACGACCAGCAGCACACCGCGGTCGGCGCCTATGCGCTCGGGGTGCTCGACCCCGCCGACGCGGCGCGCTTCGAGGATCACCTCATCGGGTGCGAGCGGTGCGCCGCCGAGCTCGACGAGCTGATGGGCCTCCCGCCGCTGCTGGCCGAGTACGCCACCGCCGCCGACGGCACCGCGCTCCCGGATCCGGCGGTGGTCACCGCCCGCCCGGGGCCGGAGCTGCTCGACCGGCTCCTGGACGATGTCTCGTCGAGCCGTAAAGCCTCCGGCAGACGGCGGCTCTTCCTCGTCGCCGCGGCCGCCGTCCTCATCGTCGGCGGCCCGCTCGCTGGTGCGGCGATCACCAAGGGCTCCGACGACGGCGGCGGCAAGGCCCAGGTGGTGGCGTCCACCTCCAAGCAGGTGTTCGACCAGGGCCGGAAGTTCAGCGCGGTGGACCCCGTCACCAAGGTGGACGCGTCCGTCTCGCTTCAGCAGAAGGGCTGGGGCACCTCCGTCGCCCTCAAGCTGGGCAACCTCAAGGGGCCGCGCAGCTGCGACCTGGTCGCCATCGGCAAGGACGGCCATGAGGAGACCATCACCACCTGGGCCGTGCCCACCTCGGGCTACGGCGTCAAGGACGGGGACGGCTCCCGCTGGAGCAAGGAGCCGCTCTACGCCCAGGGCGGCGCCGCCATGAACACCGACGAGATCGAGCGTTTCGAGGTCCGCACCCTGGACGGCCAGCGGCTGGCCGAGGTCAGGCTCTGAGAAACCCCCTCCCCGGAGGTGTACGGTTGACGGCTGCCCTTAAGAACACAGAAGGGGGCCTGGGTGGCCGCGCAGAACGCCACGCATGACGGCCGGACCGCACCGCGGCGGGACCGCGGGGACGGGATCCGGGACAGCGAGATCCGGATCGAACAGGCGCATCTGGACCGGGTGTACCACCGCCTCGAGGAGAAGATCCACGAGGCGGAGTTCCTCATGGACGACGCCGCCAAGCGCGGTCAGGTCGGTACGCCCGGCGCGCTCGCCGAACGGGACGCCCAGGTCTTCCGGGCCGGGGTCCATCTCAACCGGCTCAACAGCGAGTTCGAGGACTTCCTCTTCGGCCGCATCGATCTGCTGCCGGGCAAGGACGGTGAGCGCGGCCCCGACGGCGCCTACACCTCCATCGAACCCGCCGACGATGCCATCCGCACCGGCCCGGACGGCGACCGCGCGGAGATCGCCGAAACGTTGCACATCGGCCGCATCGGCGTCCTCGACGCCGACTACGCCCCGCTGGTGATCGACTGGCGGGCGCCCGCCGCCGCCCCCTTCTACCGCTCCACCCCGGTCGCCCCCGGCCGCGTCGTCCGCCGCCGGGTGATCCGCAGCAAGGGCCGCCGGGTGCTCGGCGTCGAGGACGACCTGCTGCGCCCCGAGCTCAGCGCGACCCTGGACGGCGGCGCGCTGCCGGTGGTCGGCGACGGCGCGCTGATGGCCGCGCTCGGCCAGGCCCGCGGCCACACCATGCGCGACATCGTCGCCTCCATCCAGGCCGAACAGGACCAGGTGATCCGCGCCCCCGCCGCCTCCATCACCGAGGTCGAGGGCGGCCCCGGCACCGGCAAGACGGCGGTCGCGCTGCACCGCGCGGCGTATCTGCTCTACCAGGACCGGCGGCGCTACGCGGGCGGCATCCTCGTGGTCAGCCCCACCCCGCTGCTGGTCGCCTACACCGAGGGCGTGCTGCCCTCGCTGGGCGAGGAGGGCCAGGTGGCCATCCGCGCGGTGGGCTCGCTGGTGGAGGGTGCCGAGGCCACCACGTACGACACCCCGGCGGTGGCCCGCGTCAAGGGCTCCTCCCGGATGGTGCGGGTGCTCCGCAAGGCCGCCCGCGGCGCGCTGGAGCTGCCCCGGGGAGCCACCGCCGGATCGGCCTCGTCATCGGCCCCGGCCCCGTCGTCGGCCCCGGCCCCGGCCCCGTCGTCGGAGTCCCCGGCCCCGTCGTCGGACCATGGCCAGCTGACCCTCGATATGGCGCTCGGCGCCCCCGCCGCGGCCCCGTCGGGCGACGGCGCCAGACCCGGCGCGGGCCCCGGATCGAGACCCGGCGGCCCGCCCGAGCGTTTGCGCGTGGTCGCCTTCGGCGCCCGGATCGAGCTGGGCGCCGATGAGCTGCGCACCATCCGCCAGAACGTGCTGGGCGGCACCGCGCCCGTCAATCTGCTGCGCCCGCGTGCCCGCCGGCTGCTGCTGGACGCGCTGTGGACCCGTTCCGGCGCGCCCAGGCGTTACACCGACCCCGAGCTGGCCGCCGAGGCGCGGGAGGGCTTCGACGAGGACATCTCCACCGAGGATTCCTTCCAGGACTTCCTCGACGCCTGGTGGCCCGAGCTCACCCCCCGCTCCGTCCTCGCCGCCATGGCCGATGAGAAGCGGCTGAGCCGCTGGTCACGAAGGGTGCTCAACCCCCGCGAGGTCCGTCAGGTGGCCCGGTCGCTCGGCCGGCTCGGCCCGGACGGGCAGGGTCCGCTGTCGGTCCACGACGTGGCGCTGCTGGACGAGCTCAACACCCTCCTGGGCACCCCGGCCCGCCCCGCGGCCCCCCGTGAGACGGATCCGCTGGACCAGCTGACCGGCCTGGATGAGCTGACCACCTACGCCGACCGGGTCGCCCCCCGCCGCACCCGCGCCGAGCGGGCCGAGCGGGAGCGCACCGACTACGCCCATGTCATCGTCGACGAGGCGCAGGACCTCACCCCCATGCAGTGGCGGATGGTCGGACAGCGCGGCCGCCACGCCACCTGGACGGTCGTCGGCGACCCCGCCCAGAGCTCCTGGTCCGACCCGGACGAGGCGGGGCAGGCCCGGGACGAGGCGCTCGGCAGCCGCCCGCGCCGCCGCTTCACCCTCACCGTCAACTACCGCAACCCGGCGGAGATCGCCGAAGTCGCCACCAAGGTCCTCACGCTCGCCATGCCCGGCACCCCCGCCCCCGAGGCGGTCCGCTCCACGGGTGTGGCGCCGCGGTTCGCCCCGGGCGCCGACGGCGACCTCGGCGCGGCCGCGCGCCGGGAGGCGCTCCGGCTGCTGGACGAGGTGGACGGCACCGTCGGCGTCGTCGTCGCGATGAACCGGCGCGAACAGGCCCGTCAGTGGCTGACGGGCCTGGGCGACCGGGTGGTGGCGCTGGGCAGCCTGGAGGCGAAGGGGCTGGAGTACGACGCCACGGTCGTGGTCTCGCCCGCCGAGATCGCCGACGAGTCCCCGGCCGGGCTCCGGGTGCTGTACGTGGCGCTCACCCGCGCCACCCAGCGGCTGACGGTGGTGTCGGGCAACCGCGATGAACCGGACGGCGACGGCGTCCCGGACCTGCTGCGGGACTCCCCCTTCTGAGGCGCGGTTCTCCCCCGGCCACCGCTGGGGGGTGCCCCGGCCGGAAGGCCCCGGAGGCCGGAAGACCCCGGCGGCCGGGGGCCCGGAGAGGTCTTGGAAATCCACCCCCCGGGAGGGGAATCCCTTCCCGGGCCTGTTTGTTAGCCTTGATGTGGCACCGGCTCGATCCAAGCCCCCGGGCCCAACCTTCGTCGCTTCGAGCGACCACTTGCCGCGAGGCGAGCATGGCGGGTCGGTGCCACCTTCATCTCTTCCGTAAGAGGTCCGCGCCGGGCGGTGTCAGCCGCCGAGGACGCGGACCTCTTCCGCTTGCGGGCCCTTGCGGCCCTGCACGATCTGGAATTCGACCCGCTGCTCATCGACCAGACTGCGGTAGCCGCTGCCGTCGATCGAGCTGTAGTGGACGAAGACGTCCGGTCCGCCGTCCTCCTGGGCGATGAAGCCGTAGCCCTTCTCGGCGTTGAACCATTTCACGGTGCCCTGAGCCATGCCCGCGCTCCTCGTTGTCTCTTCCTCTGACGTCTTCTGACGCTGTAGCGCGCCAGAGCCTAGGCCGGAGGATGCGGCGCACGGCCCGCCTCGCCAGGCGTTCCCGCGAAGGAGTGGGGCTTTCCACTCGGCTGACCCCACTCTGCTATGTCAGAACAATATGTCCGAAAGTCGGGCCGGGTTACCTCATACCCAGAGGTAGGTGTAACCATCTGAGGACGTGGCCCGGCAATCCCGCGGCCCGGACAGCATGAACAAGGGAAAGCAGAGGAAGCAGGCCATGGCAACGGCGCCCAGCGTCTCGTACTCGATGACGGTCCGGCTGGAGGTGCCCGCGAGCGGTACCGCGGTCAGCCAGCTGACCACGGCCGTGGAGTCCTCCGGTGGCTCGGTAACGGGCCTTGACGTAACCGCTTCCGGCCACGAGAAGCTCCGTATCGACGTCACCATCGCCGCGACCTCGACCGCGCACGCCCAGGAGATCGTGGAGAAGCTGCGGGGCATCGAGGGTGTCTCGCTCGGCAAGGTCTCCGACCGTACGTTCCTGATGCACCTCGGTGGCAAGATCGAGATGTCGTCCAAACACCCCATCCGCAACCGTGACGACCTCTCCATGGTCTACACCCCCGGTGTGGCCCGGGTCTGCCAGGCCATCGCGGACAACCCCGAGGACGCCCGCCGTCTCACCATCAAGCGCAACAGTGTGGCGGTTGTCACCGACGGCTCCGCGGTCCTCGGCCTCGGCAACATCGGCCCCAAGGCCGCACTGCCGGTGATGGAGGGCAAGGCGGCCCTCTTCAAGCGGTTCGCGGGCATCGACGCCTGGCCGATCTGCCTGGACACCCAGGACTCGGACGAGATCGTCGCGATCGTCAAGGCGATCGCCCCCGGCTTCGCGGGGATCAACCTGGAGGACATCTCCGCCCCCCGCTGCTTCGAGATCGAGGCGCGGCTGCGCGAGGCCGTGGACATCCCGGTCTTCCACGACGACCAGCACGGCACCGCCATCGTGGTGCTCGCCGCCCTCACCAACGCGCTGCGGGTGGTCGACAAGAAGGTCGAGGATGTGAGGGTCGTCATGTCCGGCGCGGGTGCCGCCGGTACGGCGATCCTGCGGCTGCTGATCGCCGCGGGCGTGCGGCACGCGGTGGTCGCCGACATCCACGGCGTGGTGCACGCCGGGCGCCAGGACCTGGTCTCCGCCGACCCGGAGTCCCCGCTGCGCTGGATCGCCGACAACACCAATCCGGAGGGCGTCACGGGCACCCTGCGCGAGGCCGTGCGGGGCGCGGACGTGTTCATCGGCGTCTCGGCCCCGAACGTGCTCTCCGGCGACGATGTGGCCGCGATGGCGGACGGTGCGATCGTCTTCGCGCTGGCCAACCCCGACCCCGAGGTGGACCCGGCGATCGCCCGCCAGACCGCCGCGGTGGTCGCCACCGGGCGCTCGGACTTCCCGAACCAGATCAACAACGTCCTGGTGTTCCCGGGCGTTTTCCGTGGTTTGCTGGACGCGCAGTCGCGTACGGTGAACACCGAGATGATGCTGGCGGCTGCCGGTGCGCTCGCGGACGTCGTCCACGACGACGAGCTCAATGCCAACTACATCATTCCGAGCGTCTTCAACGACAAGGTCGCGGGGGCGGTCGCCGGGGCCGTGCGAGACGCGGCCCGCGCTGTGACCAGTACCACTGCGGTCTGAGCCGGGCACGGCGCGTCGCGCGCTGTGGGGTCCCGAAGGCGGCCATAGGGTGGCGGACAGGAAAACGACCGCCACGGCGCTTTTCGTGTGACTCTCCAGGGCTCCGGATTGGCTTTCCCGCCACAGGTGCGGGCAGGATGCGTTCCGGGCGCGAGGGTCTGAACAGCAGACCCGGGTCCGGGGACTGTCCGAGGGCCCTGGCAGCATCGGCTTCGATCTCACGCCTATTGGCAAGATGAACACGGGAGTACAACATGAACCGCAGTGAGCTGGTGGCCGCTCTGTCCGAGCGCGCCGAGGTGACCCGAAAGGACGCCGACGCCGTGCTGGCCGCCCTCGCCGAGGTGACTGGTGAGGTCGTCGCTAAGGGCGACGAGAAGGTCACCATCCCCGGCTTCCTGACCTTTGAGCGCACCCACCGTGCCGCTCGCACCGCGCGCAACCCGCAGACCGGTGAGCCGATCGAGATCCCGGCCGGCTACAGCGTGAAGGTCTCCGCGGGCTCCAAGCTCAAGGAAGCCGCCAAGGGCAAGTAAGCCTCCGCGAACGAGAGGGGCGGCCACCCGGGAGGGTGGCCGCCCCTTTTGCCGCTCCTACGGGCCCTGGGACCCGTCCAGGGGGCGCTGCGCCGCGCCGCCTGACCTCGAGGGTTACGCGGTGTCGCCGCCGGCCGGGAGCTCCACCTTCGCGCCCAGCTCCACCAGCTTCTCCATGAAGTTCTCGTAGCCGCGGTTGATCAGGTCGATGCCGTGGACCCGCGAGGTGCCCTGTGCGGCCAGGGCCGCGATCAGGTAGGAGAAGCCGCCACGGAGGTCGGGGATGACCAGGTCGGAGCCCTGGAGCCGGGTGGGTCCCGAGACGACCGCGGAGTGCAGGAAGTTGCGCTGGCCGAAGCGGCACGCGGAGCCGCCCAGGCATTCGCGGTAGAGCTGGATGTGCGCGCCCATCTGGTTGAGCGCGGAGGTGAAGCCCAGCCGCGACTCGTAGACCGTCTCGTGGACGATGGACAGGCCCGACGCCTGGGTCAGGGCCACCACCAGCGGCTGCTGCCAGTCGGTCTGGAAGCCGGGGTGGACGTCGGTCTCCAGGGCGATCGCGTTGAGCTTGCCGCCCGGGTGCCAGAACCGTATGCCCTCGTCACCGATGTCGAAGGCGCCGCCGACCTTGCGGTAGGTGTTCAGGAAGGTCATCATCTCGCGCTGCCGGGCGCCGCGTACGAAGATGCTGCCCTCGGTGGCCAGCGCCGCGCTCGCCCAGGAGGCGGCCTCCAGGCGGTCCGGGAGGGCGCGGTGGTTGTAGCCGTCGAGCCGGTCCACACCGGTGATCCGGATCGTGCGGTCGGTGTCCATGGAGATGATGGCGCCCATCTTCTGAAGGACGCAGATGAGGTCTTCGATCTCCGGCTCGACCGCCGCGTTGGAGAGTTCCGTCACACCCTCGGCGAGCACCGCCGTCAGCAGCACCTGCTCGGTGGAGCCCACCGACGGGTACGGCAGCCGGATCTTGGTACCGCGCAGCCGGTGCGGGGCCTCCAGGTACTGGCCGTCCGCCCGCTTCTCGATCTTCGCGCCGAACTGGCGCAGCACATCGAAGTGGAAGTCGATGGGCCGGCCGCCGATGTCACAGCCGCCCAGGCCGGGGATGAAGGCGTGGCCGAGGCGGTGCAGCAGCGGGCCGCAGAAGAGGATCGGGATCCGCGAGGAGCCGGCGTGGGCGTCGATGTCGGCGACATTGGCGCTCTCCACATGCGTGGGGTCGAGCACCAGCTCACCGGGCTCGTCACCGGGGCGCACCGTCACGCCGTGCAGCTGGAGCAGCCCGCGCACCACCCGCACATCGCGGATGTCGGGGACGTTGCGCAGCCTGCTGGGCCCGCTGCCGAGGAGGGCGGCCACCATGGCCTTCGGCACGAGGTTCTTCGCGCCGCGGACACGGATCTCGCCTTCGAGCGGGGTGCCGCCATGGACGAGCAGGACATCGTTCGAGCGGGTCATCTGGTCTCGCGTTCCTGAGACGGGCAGGGCCAAAGGCACAGGGGCCAAAGGGCAAGAGTAATGGCCCTGGAGACCCCCTCCGTAAGGCTCTTGCACCCTTTGCCCCCGCGGGCATGCGTAACAACACGTTCCGTTTCGCTCGGAAAGCCGTCAGTCACGTGCGCCGCATCTGCTGTCTTGCGCCCCGACCTGCTCTCATATGGGGCTCGTCTTCCACTCCCCCTCCGGACCCGATATGGGGGATCATGTGGCCATGACCGAGGTGTCCTCGCTCACAGGACGGTTGCTTGTCGCGACACCGGCGCTTGCTGACCCGAATTTCGACCGTGCGGTGGTGCTCCTCCTCGACCACGACGAGGAGGGCTCGCTCGGCGTGGTCCTGAACCGTCCGACCCCGGTGGGGGTGGGCGACATCCTGGAGTCGTGGGCCGAGCTGGCCGGGGAGCCGGGGGTGGTCTTCCAAGGGGGTCCGGTTTCGCTGGACTCCGCGCTGGGCGTGGCCGTCGTACCGGGCGAATCGGGCCGGTCCTCGGCGCGCAGCGAGGACGGGCCACTCGGTTGGCGCAGAGTGCACGGGGCCATCGGGCTGGTCGACCTGGAGGCGCCGCCGGAGCTGCTGGCGGCCGCGGTCGGGTCCTTGCGCATCTTCGCCGGTTACGCGGGCTGGGGGCCCGGTCAGCTGGAGGACGAGCTCGCCGAGGGCGCGTGGTATGTGGTGGAGTCCGAGCCGGGCGATGTGTCCTCGCCGGCCCCCGAGCGGCTGTGGCGTGCGGTGCTGCGTCGCCAGCGCAGTGAGCTGGCGATGGTCGCCACGTATCCGGACGACCCTTCTCTCAACTAGGCATGAGTACCCTAGGGCTGTATGAGCACTCTTGAGCCCGAGCGCGGGGCAGGCACGGGGACCCTCGTTGAGCCGACACCTCAGGTGTCGCACGGGGACGGCGACCACGAGCGCTATGCCCACTATGTACAGAAAGACAAGATCATGGAGAGCGCCCTCTCCGGATCTCCCGTCGTCGCACTCTGCGGCAAGGTCTGGGTGCCGGGTCGTGACCCGAAGAAGTACCCGGTGTGCCCCATGTGCAAGGAGATCTTCGAGGGCATGGGTGCCGGCGGGGACAAGGGCAAGGACGGCGACGGCAAGAAGTAGCCGGCCCGCCGGCCGTCAGTTCTGCCGCAAGACCCCGCGCGACAGACGGTACGCCCGGCCCGCGACCCCGCCCGGGGGTCGCGGGCCGGGCGTGCCGTGCTTGTGCGCCCTGCCGCGCGCCGGGCGACCCCAGTAGGGTCGGCTCATGAGCGGGCGTACGGAGAACGGGGCGGCGCGGGCCGCCTATCTGGTGTTCGGGGCGCGTGAGGTCGACGAGCCCGAAGTGGAAGGCGCCAGCGCCTACTGCCAGTTCGAGAAGGACTGGGACGCCCAGCTGGAGCAGTGCGGGCGGCTGGCCGCCGAGCGGGGCTACCGGCCCGCCGGCAGTTGCGTGATGTCGGTCGCGCAGCCGACCCGGCCCAGACTTCTGGACTGGGCCGCCGACCCGGGCTGTGATGTGGTGCTGGTGGCCAGCGACCATGTCCTGGAGCGCATCCGGAAGACCTGGCCCGACTGGGGCCGGGCGGTCGAGTGCCTGGAGGAGGCGGGTGCGCGGGTCGAGGCCGTGCCGTATGTTGAACCCGCCTATCCGGGTGAGGAGTTGCCGCGTCGCTAGCGCGAAGTTCCTTTTATTACGGAGTGGTTCAGACCTCTTGTGAGGTCGCTCAAGGTTCCCTAGCCTCACGCATATTGTGCTGAGCGAAACATGCGTTGCATATATTGCAACGCCAAATGTTTAAGGGTCCCTATGAAGCCGTCCCATCTCTCTGTGTTCTCCCGGTGGTCCTCCCGCGTCACGGTGCCCGTGGTGGCCCTGACCCTGGCGGGGCTGGCCGCGACCGGATGCGCCCCCTCCACCTCCGACAACAGCTCCAAGGAGGATGAGAAGAGCGGCAAGCTGCGCGTCTGGCTCTTTCAGGAGGTCAACAACGCGCCCAAGAAGAAAGTGATCGACGACGCGGTCGCGGACTTCGAGAAGAAGCACGACGGGACCGAGGTCGAGGTGACCTACATTCCCATCGACACCCGGGCGCAGAAGATCAAGGCGGCTTTCAACGACCCCAAGAGCGCCCCCGACGTCATCGAGTTCGGCAACACCGACACCGCCGGCTATGTCAAGGACGGCGGGCTGATGGACATCAGCAAGGAGTTCGGCTCCTGGGGCGACTCCACCAACATCGACCCCACCGCGAAGTACTCGCTGACCATCGGCGGCAAGGTCTACGGCGCCCCGCTCTTCGTCGGCGTCCGGGCGCTGTACTACCGGACGGACGTCTTCAAGGACCTCGACCTGGAGCCACCGACCACCCAGGACGAGCTGATTGCGACCGCGAAGAAGATCCACTCGGAGCGGTCGGATCTGTACGGTCTCGCGGTCGGCGGCGCCTACACCTACGGCGCGATGCCCTTCATCTGGGCCAACGGCGGCGATCTCGCCAACGAGAAGGGCAAGTTCGGCTCCAACGAGTACGAGGCGGCCATCGACAGCGCCGACGCCCAGAAGGGCATCAAGGCGTACGCCTCGCTCTTCGGCGACGACAACTGCCCGGCCGCCAAGTGCGCCCAGTGGGGCGGCAACGACACCGTCGAGGCGTTCGCCTCGGGCAAGGCGGCCATGGCGATCGGCGGCGACTTCAACCGCCAGGCCATCGAGGCGGGCAAGGTCAAGGGCAAGTTCAAGGTCGTGCCGCTGCCGGGCGTGAAGCGGGGCGATATCGCACCGGCCTTCGCGGGCGGGAACAACGTCGGGGTGCTCAAGAGCAGCTCGCACCGCACGCTCGCCGTGGACCTGCTGGAGTCGCTCGCCGGGAAGCAGACCCAGCGCAAGCTCTACGACGCCATGGGCTTCCTGCCCACCTTCACCGATGTGCGGGGCGATGTGGCGCAGAAGGACTCCTTCGTGAAGCCCTTCGTGAAGACCCTCAACGACAGCGCCAAGTTCGTGCCCGCCTCGCCCGGCTGGGCGGCCATCGACGCGCAGCTCGTGCTGCCCACCATGTTCCAGGAGATCGTCAGCGGCCGTAAGAGCGTGGAGACCGCCACCAAGGACGCCGCGAAGAAGATGGACGAGGCATTCCAGCAGTGAGTGCCGGCACCGCGCAGCACGCCCGGCAGGGCCCCGCCAAGAGCCGCCGGTCCCGGCCGGGCCCCGCCGCCCCGGCCGGGGGCCGGGCCGGGAAGGGGACCCGGCGGGGGGCCTGGACGCCCTGGCTCTATCTCGCCCCGGCGCTCGTCGTCCTGGGCGGGCTGCTCGTCTACCCCATCTACCAGCTCGGTCTGATCTCCTTCCTGGAGTACACCCAGGCCCAGGTCAGCGGCGGTGAGCCGACCACCTTCCAGGGGTTCGCCAACTACGCCGAGCTGTTCGGCGACGGCGAGTTCTGGAACGTCGTGGTGGCCACGCTGCTGTTCGCCGCCGTCTGCGTGGTGTCCACCCTCGCGGTCGGCTGTGCGCTCGCGGTGCTGCTGACGCGCGTACGGGCCATTCCGCGGCTCGCGCTGATGCTGGCCGCACTGGGCGCCTGGGCCACCCCGGCGATCACCGGTTCGACGGTCTGGGTCTTCCTCTTCGACCCCGACTTCGGGCCGGTGAACAAGGTCCTGGTGTGGTTCGGGCTCTCCGGGTTCGAGAACTACTCCTGGACCTACGACCGCTACAGCGCCTTCGCCCTGGTGCTCTTCGAGGTCGTGTGGTGCTCGTTCCCGTTCGTGATGGTCACCGTCTACGCGGGCATCAAGGCGATCCCGAGCGAGGTGCTGGAGGCCGCCGCCCTCGACGGCGCCTCCACCTGGCGGATCTGGCGCACCGTGATGGCGCCGATGCTGCGGCCCATCCTCGTCGTGGTGACCATCCAGTCCATCATCTGGGACTTCAAGGTCTTCACCCAGATCTACGTCATGACGGACGGCGGCGGGATCGCACGCCAGAACATGGTGCTCAACGTGTACGCGTACCAGAAGGCGTTCGCGTCCTCGCAGTACAGCCTGGGCTCGGCGATCGGCGTGGTGATGCTGCTGATCCTGCTGGCCGTCACGCTGGTCTATCTGCGGCTGCTGCGACGCCAGGGAGAAGAACTGTGAGCCACTCAGCAGATCGGCGGGAGTCGGCCGCGGTTCGGTGGCGCCCCGAAGGGGCGCGGGGCCGTGTCGATATGCGGCTCCGCCGCGGGGCGCGACCGGCCACGACGGCGCCGCGGACGATCGACGGCAGGTCAGGGTACTTCCAGCGGAGCGCTTCGCGCGTCTCGCCGCGCATCCGCCGCCCCTGGCGTCTGGCCGCCGAGGTCACCGCCCTGATCGTCGCGGCCGTGGTCGCCTTCCCGCTGTACTGGATGGTGCTCTCGGCCTTCAAGCCCGAGGGGGAGATCCAGTCCACCGAGCCCCGGCCGTGGACGGGGTCCCCCTCGCTGGACTCCTTCCGGCGCGTCTTCCAGCAGGAGGACTTCGGGCGCTACTTCCTCAACAGCCTCTTCGTGGCCGGGGTGGTGGTGATCGCCTCGGCGCTGATCGCCTTCCTGGCGGCGACGGCGGTCGCGCGCTTCCGGTTCCGCTTCCGCACCACGCTGCTGGTGATGTTCCTCGTCGCCCAGATGGTGCCGATCGAGGCGCTGACCATCCCCATGTTCTTCCTGATGCGGGATCTGGGGGAGTCGGTGCCGGGGGTGGGCCTCAACACGCTGGGCTCGCTGATCCTGCCGCATATCGCCTTTTCGCTGCCGTTCGCCATCTGGATGCTGCGCGGCTTCGTCAAGGCGGTGCCCGAGGCGCTGGAGGAGGCGGCCTATCTCGACGGGGCCAGCCGCTCCCGCTTCCTGTGGCAGATCCTCTTCCCCCTCGTCTTCCCCGGACTGGTCGCGACGAGTGTCTTCTCCTTCATCTCCGCCTGGAACGACTTCCTCTTCGCCAAGTCCTTCATCATCAGCGCGACCGAGAACTCCACCCTTCCGATGGCGCTGCTGGTCTTCTTCAAGGACGAGGGGAACGACTGGGGAGGCATCATGGCGGCGTCCACCGTCATGACCATCCCCGTGCTGGTCTTCTTCGTGTTCGTACAGCGCCGGCTGGTCTCCGGACTCGGCGGCGCGGTGAAGGACTGACCACCGGCCGGCCACCGGCCACGGACTGACCACGGACCGGCCAGCGGCCGGTCCGGGGCGGACAAGGGAGCAGATGACATACGACGCCGCGGGGCTGATCCCCGCGCCCCGCCATGACCAGAGCCGTCCGGGCCGCGCCGGCGCGCGGATCCACCCGCGGCACACCGCCCTGGCCGCGGGCCCCGGCACCGAGGGGGTGGCGCGGCTGCTGCGCACCACCCTCGGCCAGGCGCTCGGCCTGGCCCTGCCGGACGGCGAACCCGGCGGCCACGACACCGTCACACTGCGGATCGACGCCGAGCTGGAGCCCGAGGGCTACCGGCTCACGGTCGCCGAGGGCCGGGTGGAGATCGTGGGCGGCACGGCCGCGGGCGTCCACTGGGGCACGCAGACCCTGCGTCAGCTGCTGGGCCCCGACGCCTTCCGGCGCGCCCCGCTGAGGGGCGCGGAGGACGCCCGGGACCTGGCGGAGCGGACGGTCGAGGACGCGCCGAGGTTCGCCTGGCGGGGACTGATGCTGGACGTGGCACGTCACTTCATGCCCAAGGACGGCGTCCTCGCCTATCTCGACCTGCTCGCCGCCCACAAGCTCAATGTGTTCCACTTCCATCTCACCGACGACCAGGGCTGGCGCGTCGAGATCCGCCGCTATCCGGAGCTGACCGGGACCGGCGGCTGGCGCGAGCGCACCAAGCTGGGCCACCGGGCGTCCCCGCTGTGGGACGAGCGGCCGCACGGCGGCTTCTACACCCAGGACGACATCCGCGAGATCGTCGCCTACGCCGCCGAGCGGCATATCACCGTCGTCCCCGAGATCGACATCCCGGGCCACTCGCAGGCCGCCATCGCCGCGTACCCGGAGCTGGGCAACACCGACGTCATCGACACCGCCTCCCTCGGAGTCTGGACCACCTGGGGCGTCAACCCGAACGTACTCTCCCCCACCGACAACACGCTCCGTTTCTACGAGCGGGTGCTGGAGGAGGTGCTGGAGCTGTTCCCCGGCACCTTCGTCCACATCGGCGGCGACGAGTGCCCCAAGGACCAGTGGAAGGCGTCCGCGACCGCCCAGGAGCGCATCCGCGCGCTGGGCCTCGCCGACGAGGACGAGTTGCAGAGCTGGTTCATCCGCCACTTCGGCCACTGGCTCGCCGAGCGCGGCCGCCGGCTGATCGGCTGGGACGAGATCCTCGAGGGCGGCGCGCCCGGCGCCCCGCTGCCCGAGGGCGCCGCGGTCTCCTCCTGGCGCGGCTACGCGGGCGGGATCGCCGCCGCGCGGGCCGGCCATGACGTGGTCATGTGCCCCGAGCAGCAGGTGTACCTCGACCACCGGCAGGCCGCGGGCGCGGACGAGCCGGTTCCGATCGGCTATGTCCGCACCCTGGAGGACGTCTACCGGTTCGAACCGGTTCCACCGCAGCTCACCGGCGCCGACGCGGACCGGGTGCTGGGCGCCCAGGCCAATGTCTGGACCGAGGTGATGGAGGACCGCCGACGGGTGGACTACCAGACCTTCCCCCGGCTCGCCGCCTTCGCCGAGGTCGTCTGGTCGGCGCTGCCGCCGTCCCCCGAACGGGACTTCGGGGCGTTCCAGGGGCGCATGGAGGCACATTACGCGCGTCTGGACGCGCTCGGCGTGAGCTACCGCCCGCCCGCCGGGCCGCTCCCCTGGCAGCGCCGCCCCGGCCTTCTCGGACGCCCGCGCGAGGGGGCGCCCCCGATCGTGTGAGCCGCCCGTAAGGTGCGCACCGCGCCCCTCTGCCCCTGGGAGCGTAGTCCCACCGGCGCAAGCCCAAATCGCACAAGGGTCCCTGAAACGTGGCAATCCACTCCCGACGGAGACGTCGCCAGAAATCCGTACCATCCCCCAGGTCAGGGACGGATCCACGGATCACGGACCCCCGCGACGGCGGGCTCTCAAGATGTGCCAGAGTTGCCACGTCCGGGCTGTCAGCACGTACCGTACGGCGCAACAGCCGGGATACCGGGGAAGGGGCAGCTGGGTTGACCACGCACGCACCGCAGGCGGCGCACACGGTGACGTTGCCGGGCACGCTCGACGAGGCCGTGGCGGCACTGGGCGCCATGCCCGCCGCCGTGCCCGTGGCGGGCGGTACCGATCTGATGGCCGCGGTCAACTCCGGCCTGCTGCGGCCCGCCGCGCTCGTCGGCCTCGGCCGGATCAGCGAAATCCGCGGCTGGCGCTATCTGGACGGGCACGCCCTCCTCGGCGCCGGACTCACCCACGCCCGGATGGGCAGACCCGACTTCGCCGCGCTGATCCCGGCGTTGGCCGCGGCCGCGCGGGCCGCCGGACCGCCGCAGATCCGCAACGCCGGAACCCTCGGCGGCAACATCGTCACCGCGGCGCCCACCGGCGACGCGCTGCCGGTGCTCGCCGCCCTGGAGGCCACGGTCATCATCGCCGGGCCCGAGGGGTCCCGCCGCGAGATCCCGGTCAGCCATCTGCTCGCCGGGGTCGATCTGCTGAACCCCGGTGAACTCGTCGGATTCGTCCGGGTTCCGCTGCTGCACGCCCCGCAGACCTTCCTCAAGGCCACCGGGCGCACCGGGCCCGGCCGGGCCACCGCCTCCGTCGCCCTCGTCCTCGACCCCGCGCGGCGGGGGGTGCGCTGTGCGGTCGGCGCGGTCGCGCCGATGCCGCTGCGCCCCTTGGAGGCCGAGCGCTGGGTCGCCTCGCTCATCGACTGGGACGGCGACCGCGGCGGTCTCGACCCGCAGGTCACCGCCGCTTTCGGCGAGTACGTCGCCGCCGCGTGCATCCCCGATCCGCTGCCCCCGCAGGACGGAAGCGAGCCGATCCCCCTGCCGCCCGCCGCGATCCACCTGAGGCGTACCGTGGCAGCCCTGGCCCGCCGAGCACTGGGGAGGGCACTCGCGTGAGTGATGAACAGCAGCCGCACCGGCCGGAGCCGGGGAGCGGATGGCAGCCGATGCCGCACGGCCCGGAGTACGACGCCGAGTCGACGGCCTTCGTCCAGCTGCCGCCCGACTACGCCCACCCCACCCCGACCGACCCGTCCGGCCGTTGGGACCCGCTCGCGGCGCCCGGCACCGGCTACGCGCCCCCGCCGATGGACCCGGGGCACGGCGAGCCCGCCCAGGGCGGCCAGTGGCCGTCGTCCGCGCAGGGCCAGGGCGCCCCGCACGACCAGGGCATGACCGGGCACTGGACCACCGCGGACACCGACGGCGGCTATCTCTACGGCGGCCACCACGATCCGCAGCACGGCTCCGGCCAGTGGCCGGTGCCCGCCGAGGACCAGCAGGGCCACCACCCGGCGCACACCGGCCACTGGCCGGAGCCGGCGGCCGAGGAGCCGGTGGACGACTGGCCGGTGCCCGCCCCGTCCGACGACGGCACCGGCGGTCCCGTGCACACCGCCCAGTGGACCATCCCGGTCGCGGGCGACGAAGCGGTGGACGAGACCGGGGAGTACCGGGTCGACGACCACCCCGGCCCGGCCGCGCCTCCGTACGGCGGCCATGCTGAGGGCCCTCAGGACCCGCAGACCACGGCCCAGTTGCGGATGCCCTTCGCCGGGGCGATGCCCCGGCAGTCCCAGCCGCAGCCGCAGCCCCACCAGCCCCAGCCGCACCAAACCGGGCAGCAGCAGGGGCACAGCGGCCAGTGGTCGGTTCCGGCCGCCGACGAGGGCACGGAGGAGTCGGGGGAGTACGCGGTCGAGGGCCACCCGGGCCCGGCCGCCCCGCCTGCCGCGTCCGCGCCACCGGCCGCGCCCGCGCCCATGCCGCCGCCCGCCCGCCGCCGGCTGCGCATGCCCGACCGTGCCGAACCGGCCCCGGCCGCGGATCCGGCGTGGCCGGGCCCCTCCGCCGGGGACTCGGGCGAGTTCGCGACCGAGGGACACCAGGGGCTGCACACCCCGCCCCACGGCAGCGCGCCCCACGGCGGCGCGGCGCCCGCCGAGCGCCGCCCCGCCGCCGGCGGCCCCGACCCGCGGCCGGGCGATCCGGCCGCGGGGGACTCCGGCGAGTTCGCGGTCGACGGTCAGCACACCGGGCTGGAGACCCCGCCGCACGGCAGCCCGGCGCCCGGGCTGCCCCAGGAGGCGGTCTGGCACGGTGCGTTCGCGGACGACCGGTTCGCGGGTGACGCCCATGGGCACGCGCCGCACCCCGGCCCCGAGGACGGCACGGGCCACATCGACATCGCGCGGAACGCCGTCGCGTTGAACGCCCTCGCTCCGAACCCCGCCGAAGCTCCCGCCGAGGCGATGCCGGACGCCGCCGGGCCCGAGCCCGTGGAGCCCGAACAGGCCGCGGCCGAAGGCGAGTTCACGGCGGCCGCTGACGCCGCCGCGGCGCCCGCCCCGGCCCGGACCCCCGAGGACGCCCCGGAGGCCGCTGACGCCCCCGCCGAGCCCCTTGCGGACCCCGGCACCGCCGAGGCCGCCCCCGCCGTTCCGGCCGTCGACGAGAACCCGACCCACAGCGAGCATCCGCTCGCCTCGTACGTGCTGCACGTCAACGGCGCCGACCGCCCTGTCACCGACGTCTGGATCGGCGAGTCGCTGCTCTACGTCCTGCGCGAGCGCCTCGGCCTGGCCGGGGCCAAGGACGGCTGCTCCCAGGGCGAGTGCGGTGCCTGCTCGGTCCTGGTCGACGGACGGCTCGTCGCCTCCTGCCTGGTGCCCGCCGCCACCGCCGCGGGCAGCGAGGTCCGCACCGTCGAGGGCCTCGCCAACGGCGGACAGCCCTCCGACGTCCAGCGCGCGCTCGCCGCGTGCGGGGCGGTGCAGTGCGGCTTCTGCGTGCCCGGCCTCGCGATGACCGTGCACGACCTCCTGGAGGGCAACCACGCCCCGACCGACCAGGAGACCCGCCGGGCCATCTCCGGCAACCTCTGCCGCTGCTCCGGCTACCGCGGGGTCCTCGACGCCGTCCACCAGGTCGTCGCGGACCGCGAGGCCGCCGACGAGGCGGCGGAGGCCGAGGCGGAGGCACACGACGCCCACCAGGACCCGGCCCGCATCCCGCACCAGACGGGACCGCACGGCTTCACCGGCAACGGGAGCGTCAACGGAAGCGGCAGTGGAAGGGCATCGGCATGACCGGAATCGCGGACGGCGTGGGGGCCGTCACCGCCACCCCCGCCGCCGGAACGCCCGTCCAGCCGCCGTCCACCATGGGCCTCGGCGTGTCCCTGCCGCCCGCCGACTCGGCGGCCAAGACCTCGGGCACCTTCCCGTACGCGGCCGACCTGTGGGCCGAGGGGCTGCTGTGGGCCGCCGTGCTGCGCTCCCCGCACCCGCACGCCCGCATCGTCTCCATCGACACCACACAGGCCACCGAGATGCCCGGCGTACGCGCCGTGGTGACCCACAACGACGTGCCCGGCGACGCCTCCCACGGCCGCCGGGTCGCCGACCGCCCGGTCTTCGCCAAGGACCTGGTCCGCCACCACGGCGAGCCCATCGCCGCGGTCGCCGCCGACCACCCCGACACGGCCCGTCTCGCGGCCGCCGCCATCGCCGTCGAGTACGAGGTGCTGGAGCCGGTCACCGACCCCGAGCAGGCGTTCTCCGCCGAGCCGCTGCACCCCGACGGCAATCTGGTCCGCCATATCCCGCTGTCCTTCGGCGACCCGGACGTGGTCGGCGAGGTCATCGTCGAGGGGCTGTACCGCATCGGCCGCCAGGACCCGGCGCCCATCGGCGCCGAGGCGGGCCTGGCCGTGCCGCGCCCCGACGGCGGCGTGGAGATCTACACCGCCTCCACCGATCCGCACGCCGACCGCGACCTGGCCGCCGCCTGCTTCGGCCTGGAGCCGGAGCGGGTGAAGGTCGTCGTCACCGGCGTCCCCGGCGCCATGGGCGAGCGCGAGGACCCCGGGATGCAGCTGCCGCTCGGGCTGCTGGCGCTGCGCACCGGCCATCCGGTGAAGCTGGCCGCGACCCGTGAGGAGTCCTTCCTCGGCCACGCCCACCGCCACCCCACCCTGCTGCGCTACCGCCACCACGCGGACTCCCAGGGCAAGCTGGTCAAGGTCGAGGCGCAGATCCTGCTGGACGCGGGCGCCTACGCCGACTCCTCGGCGGACACCCTGGCCGCCGCCGTCTCCTTCGCCTGCGGCCCCTATGTCGTTCCGCACGCCTTCATCGAGGGCTGGGCGGTGCGTACCAACAACCCGCCCTCCGGCCATGTGCGCGGTGAGGGCGCGATGCAGGTGTGCGCCGCGTACGAGGGCCAGATGGACAAGCTGGCGGCCAAGCTGGGCCTCGACCCGGTCGAGATCCGGATGCGCAATGTGATGGCGACCGGCGATCTGCTGCCCACCGGGCAGACCGTCACCTGCCCGGCCCCGGTCGCCGAGCTCCTCCAGGCCGTGAGGGACGCACCGCTGCCCGTGCTGCCCAAGGACGACCCCGAGGAGGAGTGGCTGCTTCCGGGCGGTCTGGAGGGCGCGGGCGATCCGGTCGCGGTGCGGCGCGGGGTCGGCTACGCCCTGGGCATGGTCCATATGCTCGGCGCCGAGGGGGCCGACGAGGTCTCCACCGCCACCGTCAAGGTCACCGGCCCGGTGGCCACCGTCATCTGCGCGGCCGTGGAGACCGGCCAGGGCTTCACCACCCTGGCCCGCCAGATCGTCCAGGACGTCCTCGGCATCGAGGAGGTCCATGTCGCGCCCATCGACACCGACCAGCCCCCGGCCGGGCCCGCCTCGCGCGGCCGCCACACCTGGGTCTCGGGCGGTGCGGTCGAACGGGCGGCGAAGATGGTCCGCACCCAGCTGTTGCAGCCCCTGGCGCACACCTTCGGCATGTCCACCGAGCTGCTCAGCATCGCCGACGGCAAGATCACCTCGTATGACGGGGTGCTCAGCACCACCGTCGAGGAGGCCCTGGAGGGCAAGGAGCTGTGGGCCACCGCGCAGTGCCGTCCGCACCCCACCGAGCCGCTGGACGAGACCGGCCAGGGTGACGCCTTCGTGGGGCTCGCCTACTGCGCGGTGCGCACCGTGGTGGACGTCGACATCGAGATCGGCGCCGTAAGGGTCGTCGATGTGACGGTGGCCCAGGACGTGGGCCGGATCCTCAACCCGCGTCAGCTCAGGGCCCGTATCGAGGCGGGCGTCGCCCAGGGCATCGGCGCGGCCCTCACCGAGAACCTGCGCACCTCCCGCGGTGTGGTCCGGCACCCGGACCTCACCGGCTACGCCCTGCCGACGGCCCTGGACGTCCCCGACGTCCGCATCGTCAAGCTGATCGAGGAACGGGACGTGGTGGCCCCCTTCGGCGCCAAACCGGCCAGCGCGGTGCCGGTGGTCACCACCCCGGCGGCGGTGGCGGCGGCGGTCCGCGCGGCCACCGGCCGTCCGGTCAACCGCCTTCCGATCCGCCCCCAGGCGGCGGTCGTCAACCGGGGCTGAGCGCTCCGCCGGAAGTGCGGTGACGCGTCGTCGGCCGTCCGCGGCGCCGTCGTGGCCGGTCCCACGCGGCGGAGCCGCATATCGACACAGGCGCGCCGGAGCCGCACATCGACTTCTGGCTGAACGACGGCCGGCTGCTCGCGGGCATGAACGTCAACGTCTGGGACGTCACCGAATCGATCCAACGGCTCATCCGCGGCG
>NZ_JBEZNG010000031.1:0-111435 GCF_040653035.1 Streptomyces malaysiensis subsp. malaysiensis | reverse complement strand
GAGTGGGTGCTGCCGAAGTGCTCGTCCTGTCCGCCTGGCGATGTGATCGGCCTACTCCCTTCCCGCGTCGCTCAGCATCGGCGGATCAAGGTGCCGCGCCCCCGCCGACCGCGCCCGGCTGTCCGCGCCTCCCCGTCCGCGGCACGGGATTGTGCGAGACGTGTAACAGAGGGATCCCTCCCCGCCCCAATCCCCTCCTCATGGATGCGAAAGCGACACAGGCGACATGGGGAATGAGGCGGACATGGCACGGCACCGGGTCCTGGGGGCGAACGGCCGAGTACTGGTCGCGGCGTTCGGTGTGGTGGGGGTGACCGCCCTGGCCGCCGTGTGGACCGCCCAGGCCGGAACCGCCGAGGCGGATCCGGGTGCGTCACCGGCGCGGAAGCCGACGCCGATCGTGGGCCAGACCTCCGAGCCGGACCCCGAACTGCCCGCTCCCGTGGTCAACATGGACATCGCCCACGCCTCCGACAAGGGCGCCAAGGGCGTCAACATCACGATCGACGACGGTCCGGATCCGACCTGGACCCCGCAGGTCCTCCAGGTGCTCGAGGCCAACGGCGTCAAGGCCACCTTCTGCATGGTCGGTCCGCAGGCCCAGGCCCATCCGGACCTGGTCAAGGACGTGGTCGCGGACGGGCACCGGCTGTGCGACCACTCCATGTCGCATGACACGGCGATGGACACCAAGTCATCCGCCTACCAGTCCAAGGAGATCCTCGACGCCCAGCGAATGATCACCAAGGCGTCAGGGGGCGTCAAGCCGCTCTACTACCGTGCTCCGGGCGGTGCGTTCACCCCGTACAGCCGTCAGATCGCCGCCTCGCGGGGCATGCGGCCGCTGGGCTGGAACGTGGACTCCAAGGACTTCGAGAAGCCGGGGGTCGAGGCCATGGTCAACACCGTCAAGAACGAGATCTCCAGCGGCCCCACCGTGCTCTTCCACGACGCGGGCGGCGACCGCGGCCAGACGGTCGAAGCGCTGCGCCAGGTCCTGCCGTGGCTGAAGCAGGAGGGGTACAGCTTCGGTTTCCCCGTGCGCTGATGGCCGTTCGCGCGGCGCGAGCCCCCGGGAACGATCCTGGTCACCGTGTCCGTCGGCGGCGGGCGGATGGCGCCCGCCGCCGACGGACACTCCGCTCAGGCCGGGGGCGGACCCGTCAGAGCGGGCTCGCGCTCGCCCTCGCGGGCGGTGAACGGGCACTGCCAGTCGGCCGGCTTCGGGCGGCCGGAGTAGCGGCGGGCCTCGGAGAGCTCCTCGTACTCGAGCAGGTTGGGGTTGATATCGCCCTGGAGCTGGATGTCCTGTTTGCGTATCTTCTCCGCGAGCCGGTCCCACATCTCGGCGGCCTTGATGCGGTCGAACTGCTCATGCGAGTTGAAGGCCAGCATCGGGAAGGGAGGACGGCGGCCCCAGCGGCGGTGGGTCTCGTGCAGACCGATGACGAAGAAGGGGTGACCGGCGACGCTGTAGGCGAACTCCCTGGCCTGCGGATCGGACGAACGGCCCGCGGCCCAGCGATAGGACCGGGAGTCCTGTTCGTGGAGCAGCTGGAGCTGTTCCCACAGCAGCTCCTCGAACCGCAGCTCATCCACCCCGCGAGGCCGCTCGAAGGTCGCGATGAAGCTCGTGAACGACCGGTGGCTCCAGTCGGCCGAGTCCACGAAATCCGCGAGATCGAGTGCCATCAGCCGGGCCGAATCATCGGATCCCATCAGGTCGTAGTGACGATGGGTGATGCCACCCTTGCGCCAGGCGGACCGTCCCGCCAGGCAGGCGAACCGGTCCCCCAGAATGAACCGCTCCACCTCGTCACGTGCGTCCACTGTCATGGCCAGCCTTCCTTCCAACTACCTGCCTCCTCGCTGGGAGCTCATCTCCTTCTCCGCATTCGAAGGCGCCCACCCTGCTCACCTGCGTAGGAGAGCAGGAGAACGAGATGGGTCGCCTGGCTGAATTGTGATCGTCAAGGGCCGATCGGCGAAATCCGCCGGCCGCCCGTCCCAGTGGACGGGACGGGCCGTCACCTCCCACCGCCCGCCTATGGCCCCGGCGAGGTGTTCGCCGGGCCGGGGCCGCCCCGAGGGAGCGGCCCCGGCCCGGAACCGAGCCCGGCCGTTCAGCTTCCGGCGCGGTCCAGCGCTGCCGCGATCACCGGGCCGATCCGGTCCAGGGATTCCTCCCGCATCATCCGGTAGTGGTGATCGGGGATGCCGTGCACCACCAGGGCGCCGTCCACGAAGGGCAGCCAGCCGTCCGCCACATGCAGCGCGTCGCGCCGGTAGCCGGGGATCTCCTCCATGGCCCGGAACATCAGCATGTCGCCGTGGAACCGCTCGGGCGCGAACTTCCGCATCAGCTCCTGGTCGTTGAGCAGGATGTCCAGCAGCGGGAAGCTGGTCTCGCCCGCCAGCAGCCGGGGCGGCAGCCCGGTCTCCCGGCAGAGGTCGGCCACCAGATCGGCGGTGCCCTCGGCCCCGTCCGGGTGTGCCTCCAGCCAGCCCGGGGCGAAGATGTCGCCGCCCCCGATGTCGTCGAGCAGCACCCCCAGCCACTGGCGCTTGCTGAGCTCCGGTGCGCCGGGCAGCGCCTGGGCGTTGTCGGGGTAGGCATCGACCACGGCCAGCACGGCGACCTCCTCGCCCCGGTCCTGGAGCCGGGTGGCCATGGCGTGTGCGATCAGCCCGCCGAAGGACCAGCCGAGCAGGTGGTACGGACCGGACGGCTGGACGGTGCGGATCTGCTCCAGATAGTCGGCGGCCATCTCCTCGACGCTCGCCGGGAGGACGTCCGGCTCGGTCAGCCCGCGCGCCTGGAGGGCGTACACCGGCTGGTCCGGGGCGAGATGGCGGAGCAGCCCGGTGTACGACCAGCCGAGGCCGCCGCCGGGGTGGACGCAGAACAGCGGTGGGCGCGGCCCCTCGCCGCGCAGCGGCAGCAGGATGTCCAGCGGCTGGCCCTGGTGCGCCCCGGCCGGGCCCGCGGCGTCCAGGCGGGCCACCAGCCGGGCGACGGTGGGCGCCTCGAAGAGGTCGCGCATCGACAGTTCGGTGGCCAGCGCGGCGCGGGCCTGGCTGGCCAGCTTGGAGGCGAGCAGCGAATGGCCGCCGAGCAGGAAGAAGTCGTCGTCGATGGTGACGCCGTCGACGCCCAGGACCTCGCCGAAGAGCGCGCACAGCGTCTCCTCGCGCGGGGTGCGGGGCGCCCGCCCGCCCGTGGTGGCCTCGAAGGAGGGCGCGGGCAGCGCGGCGCGGTCCAGCTTGCCGTTGGCGTCCAGCGGAAGGGCGTCGAGGACCACCAGCGCGCTGGGCACCATGTGCTCGGGCAGCACCTCGCCCAGCGCCTCGCGGGCCGCGGCGGCGTCCGGCGGGGTGTCTCCGGCGGCCGTCACATAGGCGACCAGCCGCTGGTCGCCGGGCCGGTCGGCGCGGACCGCCGCGGCCGCCCCGGCGACCTGCGGGAGCGCCCGCAGCGCCGCCTCGACCTCGCCCAGCTCGATGCGGAAGCCGCGCAGCTGGACCTGGCCGTCGGTGCGGCCCACGTACTCGACATCGCCGTCCGGCAGCCTGCGGGCCAGATCGCCGGTGCGGTACATCCGGGTGCCGGGCGGGCCGTAGGGGTCGGCGACGAACCGCTCGGCGGTCAGGGCGGGCCGGTTGAGATAGCCGCGGGCCAGCTGCGCCCCGGATACGTACAGCTCGCCGGTGACCCCGGCCGGGCAGGGCTTCAGTGCGGTGTCGAGGACGTACATCCGGGTGTTCCACACCGGCCGGCCGATCGGCACCGGTCCCTCGCCGCCGGGCGCCGAGGGGTGGTGGGCGATCTGGATCGTGGTCTCGGTGGGCCCGTAGAGGTTGTTCAGCGGCACACCGGGGAACCGCTCGTGGAACCGCTCGGCGGTCTCCCGCGGCAGCGCCTCACCGCCGCTGGAGGCCCGCCGCAGCACACCCGCGCACGCGTCGGCGGCGTCCGGCTCGGCGAGGAACGCCTGGAGCATCGACGGCACGAACTGGAGCGTGGTGATGCCCTCCTCGCGCACCGTGCGGACCAGGTACGCCGGGTCCTTGTGGCCGCCGGGCCTGGCCACCACCAGGGTCGCGCCGCTGAGCAGCGGCCAGAAGAACTCGCAGACCGAGGCGTCGAACCCGGCCGGGGTCTTCTGGAGCATCCGGTCCCCGGTGGTGAGGCCGTACGCGTCCTGCATCCACTCCAGGCAGTTGGCCACGGCCCGGTGCGGTACGAGGACGCCCTTGGGGCGGCCGGTGGAGCCCGAGGTGTAGATGATGTAAGCGGGGTGCTCGGGGTCGATCGCCACCTTGGGTGTGGAGTCCCTCGTGGCGTCCCAGGGGCCCGAGGTGTCCACGACGTCCAGCAGCAGCCGCCGCACACCACTTCGCGCGGGCAGCGCCGCGGCGCTGTCGGCACGGGTGACGACGAGGGCGGGCGCCGCGTCGTCGAGCATGTACGCCAGCCGCTCGGCCGGGTAGTCCAGGTCCAGGGGCAGATACGCGGCCCCCGTCTTCAGCACCGCGATCAGCGCGATGACCAGGTCGGCGGAGCGGGGCAGGGCCACTCCGACGGTGCGCTCGGGCCCGGCGCCGCGCGCGATGAGCACCTTGGCCAGCCGGTTCGCCGCCCGGTCCAGCTCGGCGTAGGTGACCGCGGTGCCGTCGCGGACCAGGGCCTGGGCACCGGGGGTCCGGGCGGCCTGGGCCGCCAGCAGCTCCGGGAGGGTGGCGCCGGAGATCGGATGCGCCGTGTCGCCCGGCGCGCCCAGCACCTGCCGGCGCTCCTCGGCGGACAGCAGCTCCAGGGAGCCGACGGTGCGCCCCATGTCGGAGGTGTCGGAGAGGGAGCGCAGCAGGCCGAGATAGCGCTCCCGGTGGGCGATGAGGGCGTCCTCGGTGTAGAGGTTGGAGTTGGCGTTGAGGTCGATCCGGATACCGGTGCCGTCGGACCGGTCGTACCCCATGATCGAGAGGTCCTCGACGGTTCCGTTGGAGAGGTTGTGGCCCTTGACCCGGTGACCGGCGAAGTGGAAGTCGTAGTCGTACGTCATGATGTTGACGTGCGGGCCGAGCAAACCGTTTCCGCCGTCCGGGAGTCGCAGATCCCGGGCCAGGTCGATACGGCGGTAGCGCTGATGGCGAAGGGCCTGCCTGACTTCCCGTGAGACCTGCCGTATCAGCTCCCGTATTCGCATATCCGTGCGCACCTGTATGCGCAGCGGCACGACATTGGCGAACATCCCGGGAATGGCACGGGCGATGGCATCGGTACGGCCCGATACCGGCAGCGTCAGAATGATGTCGGATTTACCGGTCAATCGATGCAGATACAACGCGGTCGCCGCGATGATCATAGCCGACCAGTGGGTGGCGTATTTACGCGCGGCGGCCCGCAGCTCGACCGCTTCCGCCTCGGTCAGGTAGGCGGTCTGCCGGAGAACGGTGGAAAGTTCCCTGGTGGGGTGGGTGGAAAGTCGTGCCGGACGCGGAGAATCACCGAAATGTTCCAGCCAGTACGCTCGATCTTTGGCGAAATCCGGTGAGGCCCGGTATTCCGCGTCCTGGTCGACCATCGCCCGCAGCGAGCCGAAGGCCGTTTCCCCCTCGGCCGGATCGGTCCCCGTCATGAGCGCGGTGTACACCTCGGCGGCCCGCCGGCCCAGCAGGGCCGCCGATCCGGCGTCCGACACGATGTGGTGCGTGCCCTGGTACCAGAGGAACCGCTCGGGCTCCACCTTGAGCAGGGCGAACGAGAACGCCGGATAGTCGCCCAGCTTGAGCGCCCCCGTGGCCAGGTCGTTCTTCATCCACCGCTCGGCCGTGGCCCAGGGGTCGTGCTCGCCGGTGAGGTCCAGCTTCGGCAGTTCCCAGTCGGTCACCGGGTCCAGGATCTGCCAGGGCTCCCCGTTGTCCTCACCGACCCGCACGTTGTAGGGCTCGGCCTCCGCCACGGCCCGGCGCAGGGCCCGCTCGAATATCTCGGTGTCTATCGGTCCTTGGATCTCCAGGTACTCACCGACCCGGAAGGTGGTGCTCTCCGGCGGCTCCAGCTGCTCGATGAACCAGATCTCACTCTGGCCGGTCGTGAGCGGCAGTCGGGCGGCCGGTACGGCGGGCTGCACATTTCCCCCACTGAGAAAGGGACGCGGTCGAAAAAGATGGCCGATGACCGGGAGTCGTTATTCCGCGCGGTCGCAGGCACTACATCGCGACCCTATGAGACGGAATTGCACTCAGTGCGGGGGTCAGGAGACCGTTCGGTGGCGAGACTGTGAAAATCGCCGCGCCCCTAGGGATTTACCTGGTGCACACCGCGATTCCGGGACGGCCGGATGGCGTCCACGAGCATGCGCCCCGCGGGCGCGTGTGTCCAGAGGATGTCCGGGAGTTCGCCGAGAGGCAACCCAATGCGCGGACGTCCGGTGAGGACGCCCGCGCTGGTGCGTGGAGGCCGTGGCGGGAATCGAACCCACGTAACTCGATTTGCAGTCGAGCCCCTCAACCACTCGGGCACACGGCCGATGTCGTGCTGTGTTCTCGACGATAGGGCGGGGGCGGGGCCGGGACAACGGCGCGGCGGGGGCCGCCATACGACTGACACACTGCGTTCATGGCGGCCGGGGGAGTCCGCCCGGGACGGGACGGGCCCCGGTTCGCGGCGCGGTGCGGGGCTTCCGGTTACGCCGTGGGGCGGCGCCCCGGATCACGGTGTGGGGCGATGTGCCAGGTCACGCCGTCGGGTGCGGTCCGGTTCACGGCGGCAGAGACCCGGTTCACGCCGTGGGGCGCTGGGTCAGGAAGTCCTCGATCGCCTGGCGGAAGAGATCCGGCTCGTCGACCCATGGATAGTGGCCCACCCCGGGCAGCGGCCGCACCTGGCCGTCCGGGAAGGACTCGGCGACCAGCTCCCCGGCGCGCATCCCGGTCACCGCGTCCCGGTCGCCGGTGACCGCCAGCACCGGGCACGGCACCTCGCGCAGCCGGGTCAGCACCGCGCGCCGTCCCGCCTCGTCGACGCCCTGCCAGAAGCCGGCCCGCGCCACCGGCCCCAGCTGCTCGCCCTCGCTCTCGGCGTGGGCCCGCTGGGGCTCCTCCCAGCGGCCGTACGCCATGGGGGCGGCCTGGAGCAGCAGTCCGCGCATCTCGGCGAGGTCGGTGGTGTCGGGCAGCAGCTGGACCGCCGTGTACGCCTCCTGCCACCACGGCTCGTCGGCGCGGGACTCGAAGATCTCCCGGGCGTCCTCGGGGAGTTCGCCCTGGAGCCGGGCGCCCGGGCAGACCAGGATCAGCCGGCTGAGCGGCTCGGGGTGGGCGGCCGCGTACGCCTGGGCCGTGGCGGCGGCCGCGTCATGGGCGAGCAGCGGGAAGCGGGCGAGGTCCAGATGGCGGCGGAGCGCCTCGAGGTCCTCGGCGAGCCCGGGAAAGGCGTAGCCGCTGGGGTCGACGGCCGGTGGCGAGTCCCCGGTGCCGCGGCTGTCGGGGATGACGAGGGTGTGATGGGCGTTCAGGCCGCCGAGGTCGCCCAGATACGCGGCGTCCCGCCCCGGCCCGCCCGCCAGGCAGATCAGCGGTGGCCCGGCCGAGCCGTCCCGGGCCTCCAGGACGCGGTAGGCCAGCTCGGTTCCGTCGTACGAGGTGTAGTGCGGCATGGGGTCAGCTTGCCCCAGCATCGCCGTCTTGACCGTGCTCGACCCGGTGAGCCCGGGCACCGGTGTGGCGCCGCGACGTGCCGCGGCGGCCCGGGTGACGGAAAAGCGCCGGTAGGGGTGATCTTGTGCGGCCCCAAATCGCGCTTATGGTTTCCGTCCCCCTCTCCGTCTCTCCGTCTCTCCGTATGATGCGAACGTGTTCGATTCCCGGCACATCAAGACGTTCCACGAGGTGGTCCGCTCCGGCTCCTACTCCGGGGCCGCCCGCGCACTCGGCTATACCCAGCCGGCCATCACCCAGCAGATGAAGGCGCTCGAACGGGCCGTCGGCAGTCCGCTGTTCATCCGGGTCGGCCGGGGGATGCGGCTCACCGAGGCGGGGGAGACCCTCGCCCGTCACGCCGACACCATTCTGACCAGCATCTCCACCGCCCAGCAGCAGATGAACGCCATCACCCGGCTGCGCTCGGGCCGGGTGCGCGTCTGCGCCTTCCCCAGCGCCAACGCGACCCTCATCCCCGAGGCCATGGCCCGGCTCGCCGCCGCCCATCCGGGGGTGCGGGTGGAACTGCTGGAGGGCGAGCCGCCGGAGTCGCTGGGGCGGGTGGTGCGCGGGGAGTGCGACATCACCCTCGCCTTCACCTATCCCGGGCTGCGCGAGGAGACCCCCGCCGAGCTGGTGGAGATCCCGCTGCTGGAGGACCAGCTGACGGTGCTGCTGCCGACCGGGCATCCGCTGGCCAGACGGCGGGCGGTCAAGCTGGCGGAGCTGAGCGAGGAGCGCTGGATCGCCGGATGTCTGCGGTGCCGCGCCAATTTCCTGCACGAATGCGCCGAGCAGGGCTTCGCCCCCGACATAGCCTTCACCACCGACGACAATCTGGTGGTGCAGAGCATGGTCGCGGCGGGGCTCGGCGTGGCGATGATGCCGGGTCTGGTGCTGTCGTTCCTGTGCCATCAGAAGGTCACCGGGCGCGCCCTGGACCCCGCCTCGCGCCGCCGGGTCTCGGCGTATGTGCTGCGCGAACATCTGGGGATACCGGCCACCGCGCGGGTGCTGGAGGAGCTGAAGACGGTGGCCGCGAACCGGGTCGGATGCTGAGCGGCGGTGCGCCGACCGTTCGTGGCCTGACCGTCCGTGCCCGGACCTCCCATGGCCTGACCGCCCGTGCCTTGACCGCCTATGCCCTGACCACCCATCCATAAGCGGAGCTTGGGGGCGGCTCAACAACCTGTCGTTGGACGTGATGGAGCGGGCGGCAGGACGCTGCCACCATGACCACCCCGACCGCGTATCCGTCCTCCCGCCTTCTCACGGCACGCCTCGGCGCGTTCGTCGGCGACGTCCGCGAGGTGGTCGGACGGGGCCTGGCACCCGATGTGACCGCCTATCTGGTGGGCGAGCGGCTCGCGCCCCACCTCGGCGCGGCCGATCTGCTCACCTCCGAACAGCGCGAGGGCGACCCCGACCGCTACCGCCAGCACATCCTGCACGCCGAGCCCGACGGCAGCTTCTCGATCGTCGCGCTGGTATGGCTGCCCGGTCAGCGCACGGCGATCCATGACCATGTGTCCTGGTGTGTCACCGGCGTCCATGAGGGCGAGGAGCACGAGCGGCGCTACCGCCTCGTCCCCGACGGTCCGGGTTCACGGCTGATCGCGGTCGAGGACGTGGTCAACCCGCGGGGCGCGGTGTGCGGTTTCGCGCCGCCCGGAGATATCCACAGGGTGTGGAACGCCTGCGGGACCAAGGCGATCTCGATCCATGTCTACGGGGCGGACATCGCCCGCCTGGGCAGCAGCGTCCGGCGGGTCTACGAGCTGCCGACGGCGGACGGCCAGTGACGCTGACCGCCGCGCCCGGCCGGGCGCGGCAGGCCGCCGGATGGCGGCCGCCCGCCACGTCGTACGGGCTCGGGCTCGCCGTGGCCGGGGTCGCGGCCGCCTGGGGCGTCCACCGGCTGCTCCCCGCCGTACCCCTGCTGACCGCGGCCGTGGTGCTGGGCATCGTCGCCGCGCATCTGCCGGGGGCCCGCGGACTCGTCCGGGGCGTCTGCCGCGCCGGGCTCTCCCTCGCCGGGAAGCGGCTGATGCGCCTGGGCATCGTGCTGCTCGGGCTCAAGCTCAGCCTGAACGATGTGCTGGGCCTCGGCTGGGCCACCGTGGCGATGGTCCTGGGTGTGGTCGCCGCCACCTTCTGCGGCACCTGGTGGCTCGGCCGCCGGATGGGGCTGCGCGGCGATCAGCCGCTGCTGATCGCGACCGGCTACTCGATCTGTGGGGCGTCCGCGATCGGCGCGGTGAGCGAGGTGTCGGACAGCGATGAGCGCGATGTGGCCACCTCCGTGGCGCTGGTGACGCTGTGCGGCACGCTCGCCATCGCCGTCCTGCCGCTGCTCCAGCACCCCTTGGGGCTCGGCGACGCGGCGTTCGGTCGGTGGGTGGGGGCCGGCGTGCACGACGTGGGCCAGGTCGTGGCGACCGCGCAGACCGCGGGGCCGGCGGCGCTGGGCGACGCGGTGCTGGTCAAGCTGGTACGGGTGGCCCTGCTCGCCCCGCTGGTCGCGGTGCTCGCGACATCCGTACGGGCGCGGGGGCGCGTCAAGAGGACCGGGGGCAGCGGGAGCCAGGAGATCGGCGGCCAGGAGACCGGGGGCCAGGAGGCCGGGGGTCAGGAGGCGAAGCGGCGGCCGCCGCTGGTGCCGCTGTTCGTCCTCGGCTTCCTCGCGATGACCGCCCTGCGCAGTACGGACGTCCTGTCCACCGCCGTGCTGGACACCGCCGCCACCGCCCAGGAACTCCTCCTCGCCGCCGCCCTCTTCGGCCTCGGCAGCGCCGTCCACCTCCCCTCGCTCACCCGCACCGGCGCCCGGGTCGCCGCGCTGGGGCTGTGTGCGTGGGTGGTGATCGCGGGGGCCTCGTACGGGGGCGTCCTGCTCACCACGTAGGGCTGCGCCTGGACTCACCGCGTAGGGCCATGGACGGACTCACCGCTTAGGACCAACGGGCGGACTCACCGCGTATAGCCACGGCCGGAGGAGACGCCGTCGATCGTCCGCGGCGCCGTCGTGGCCGGCCGCGCCCACGCGGCGGAGCCGCATATCGGCACAGCCGCATATCGACCGAGCCCGGCGCCCTTCGGGGCGCCCCTCGAACCGCGGCCGACTTCCGCCGATCTGCTTAGGGCCAACGGCCGAGCGCGGCTCCGTCCCGCGACAGGTGTGACATCCGGGAACGCCACTTACCCTGACGCCATGACCCCTCGTGACCCCCATGACGCCGACGCCGCCGTCGCGGACGGCGCCCCGCCGCCCCAGGCGTCCGCCGTCCCCGCCGTCCGTCCCGAGCCGGACGGCGGAGACCTGGGCCTGGAAGGCGGCGGCGACACCGTATGGGGGAAGCGCTACCGCGCCCTCACGCTCGGCATCGTCACCGTCGTCTCCCTCATCGCCTTCGAGGCGAGCGCGGTCAACACCGCGATGCCGGTCGCGGCCCGCGCGCTGGACGGGGTCGAGCTCTACGCGTACGCCTTCTCCGCCTACTTCACCGCGAGCCTGTTCGCGATGGCGCTGTCGGGGGAGTGGTGCGACCGCAAAGGGCCGCTGACGCCGCTGTTCACCGGGATCGCGGCGTTCGCCGCCGGGCTGCTGGTGGCCGGTTCGGCACAGCGGATGTGGATGTTCGTGGGCGGGCGCGCGATACAGGGCATAGGCGGCGGGCTGGTGATCGTCGCGCTGTACGTGGTGGTCGGCCGCGCCTATCCGCAGCGGCTTCAGCCCGCCGTGCTGGCGTCCTTCTCCGCCGCCTGGGTGCTGCCCGTCATCGTCGGCCCGCTCGCCGCCGGGACCGTCACCGAGCAGGCCGGCTGGCGCTGGGTCTTCCTCGCCATCCCGGTGCTGGTGGTGCCGCCGCTCGCGGTGATGCTCCCCGCGCTGCGCGCCCTGCCGCCGAGCGAGCGCTCCGCGGGTATGAACCGCCGCCGCATCCTGCTCGCGCTCGCCGTCGCGGTCGGCGCCGGGCTGCTCCAGTACGCGGGCCAGGACCTCAGCTGGCTCTCCCTCGTCCCGGCCGCCGCCGGGCTCGCCCTGCTCGTCCCCTGCGTACTGCGGCTGCTGCCCAAGGGCACCTTCCGCGCCGCCCGCGGACTGCCGTCGGTAATCCTGCTGCGCGGGGTGGCGGCGGGGTCCTTCCTGGGCGCGGAGAGCTTCGTCCCGCTGATGCTGGTGACCCAGCGCGACCTGTCCGCCACCGCCGCCGGGCTCTCCCTCACCGGTGGCGGACTCACCTGGGCCCTGGGCTCGTACACCCAGAGCCGCCCGCGTCTGGAGCCGCACCGCGAACGGCTGATGGGCCTCGGCATGCTGCTCATCGCCGTGTCCATCGCCACGGTGCTCCTGGCCCTCACCGACTCCGTCCCGGCCTGGATCGTGGCGGTGGCCTGGGTGATCGGCGGCTACGGGATGGGGCTGGCCATCTCCAGCGGGAGCGTGCTGCTGCTGAAGCTCTCCCGGCCGGAGGACGCGGGCAGCAACTCCGCCTCCCTCCAGGTCTCCGACGCCCTCGGCAACATCACGCTGGTCGGCCTCAGCGGCGTCCTCTTCGTCACCTTCGGCGGCGGCGACATCGCCGTCACCGGCCCCACGGCCTCCCACCAGCCGGCCGCCTTCGGGGCGGTCTACGTGGCGATGGCGGCGGTGGCGCTGGTGGGGGCGTGGGTGACGACGCGGCTGCGGCCAGAAAGCCGATAGCACCACGTAGTACCACGCAGTACCATCAGGCGCATGGCCGCGCTGAATCTACGTTTTACGGACGAAGAGCTCGACGCCTTGCGCAAGCGCGCGGAGGCGGAGGGCCGGAGCATGCAGTCGTTCGCCCACGACGCGGTGATGGCGGCGATCAATGAGCACTCCCGGCGGTTCGACGAGGCCGCCGACCATGTGTTGCGGGTGAGCGAAGAGCTCAACCGGAGGCTCGCCTGATGCACTACCTCACGCTGCCCGAGCTGCTGAACCTCGCCGAGCGCCTCGGGGAGAGCGAAGTGCGCGACTACGGGTTGCTGGAGTCCGCGCTGGCCCGTCCGCAGGCGAGTGTGTTCGGGCAGGACGCCTACCCGGACGTGTGGCAGAAGGCTGCGGCGCTGATGGAGTCGTCGGCTCGCAACCACGCCTTGGTGGACGGCAACAAGCGGCTCTCCTGGTACGCGACCTGGGTCTTCCTCCACATCAATGGGCATCCACTGCACGCGGACTTCGACGTCGACGAGGCCGAGCGCTTCGTACTGAGCGTCTGCCAGGGCGAGCTGGACGTGGCGAAGATCGCGGAGGGGCTGACCCGGTTCACGGAAAGAATGTGAGTCTGATCCCACCCTCGGGTGGGATCCCCGCGTACCCCGAAGCGTGAAGGACGGCACCGGTAGGCTGACGCGGTTCCCGATCGACCTCGCCGAGCCAGCCCGACGGAGACCGTGAGTACTACTGCCGCCTCCACCAGCCATCACCTCTCGCCCGCCTTCCCCGGCCGGGCTCCCTGGGGTACCGCGAGCAAGCTGCGCGCCTGGCAGCAGGGCGCATTGGACAAGTACATCCAGGAGCAGCCGCGGGACTTCCTCGCGGTGGCGACCCCCGGCGCCGGTAAGACCACCTTCGCGCTGACCCTCGCCTCCTGGCTGCTGCACCACCATGTCGTCCAGCAGGTGACGGTCGTCGCGCCGACCGAGCATCTGAAGAAGCAGTGGGCGGAGGCCGCCGCGCGGGTCGGCATCAAGCTGGACCCGGAGTACAGCGCGGGCCCGCTGGGCCGGGAGTACCACGGGGTCGCCGTGACCTACGCGGGCGTCGGCGTCCGGCCCATGCTGCACCGCAACCGGATCGAGCAGCGCAAGACGCTCGTCATCCTCGACGAGATCCACCACGCCGGCGACTCCCGTTCCTGGGGCGAGGCGTGTCTGGAGGCGTTCGAGCCGGCCACGCGGCGGCTCGCGCTCACCGGCACCCCGTTCAGGTCCGACACCAACCCCATCCCCTTCGTCACCTACGAAGAGGGCAACGACGGCATCCGGCGCTCCTCCGCCGACTACACCTACGGCTACGGCAACGCGCTCTCCGACGGTGTGGTGCGCCCCGTCATCTTCCTCTCCTACAGCGGCAACATGCGCTGGCGCACCAAGGCGGGCGACGAGATCGCGGCGCGGCTCGGCGAGCCGATGACCAAGGACGCCGTCTCCCAGGCGTGGCGCACCGCGCTCGATCCGCGCGGCGACTGGATGCCGAATGTGCTGCGCGCCGCGGACCAGCGGCTGAGCGAGGTCCGTAAGGGCATCCCGGACGCGGGGGCGCTGGTCATCGCCGCCGACCAGGACTCGGCCCGTGCGTACGCCAAGCTGATCCGCGAGATCACCGGCACCAAGGCGACGGTCGTGCTGTCCGACGAGGCGGCGGCCTCCCAGCGGATCGAGGACTTCAGCGGCTCCGACGACCGCTGGATGGTGGCCGTCCGCATGGTGTCGGAGGGGGTGGACGTGCCCCGGCTGGCGGTCGGGGTGTACGCGACCACCATCTCCACCCCGCTCTTCTTCGCCCAGGCCGTCGGCCGTTTCGTACGGTCGCGGCGGCGCGGCGAGACCGCGTCCGTCTTCCTCCCCACCATCCCGATGCTGCTCGGCTTCGCCAACGAGATGGAGGTCGAGCGCGACCACGTCCTGGACAAGCCGAAGAAGGACGGCGAGGAGGAGAACCCGTACGCGGAGGAGGAGAAGCTCCTCGAGGAGGCCGAGAAGCAGCAGGACGAGGACACCGGCGACCAGGACCAACTGCCCTTCGAGGCGCTGGAGTCGGACGCGGTCTTCGACCGGGTGCTGTACGACGGCGCCGAGTTCGGTATGCAGGCGCATCCGGGCAGCGCCGAGGAGCAGGACTACCTCGGCATCCCGGGGCTCCTCGAACCCGACCAGGTGCAGATGCTGCTCCAGAAGCGGCAGGCCAAGCAGATCGCGCACAGCCGCAAGAGGCCGGACACGGAGGCGGATCTGCTGGAGCTTCCGGCGGAGCGGCGGCCGGTGGTCACCCACAAGGAGCTGCTGGAGCTGCGCAAGCAGCTCAACTCGCTGGTCGGCGCGTATGTCCACCAGAGCGGTAAGCCGCACGGCGTGATCCACACCGAGCTGCGCCGGGTCTGCGGTGGTCCGCCGAGCGCGGAGGCGACGGCGGGGCAGATCCGCGAGCGGATCAAGAAGGTTCAGGAGTGGGCGACGCGGATGCGGTGACGCGGGCGCGCTGAGGCGCGGCTCTTTCCCCTCCCCGCCCCTTCCCGAACCTGGGGCTCCGCCCCAGACCCCGGGTCCGGGGGTGGAGCCCCCGGGTGCCCCTTGGTGGGTTGGCGCGCCAGTGTGGCGGGTCCTGGTGGCTGGGGTGGTGTGCCGAGCGGTTTTTCCGCTCCCCGCCCCTTCCCGAACCTGGGGCTTCGCCCCAGACCCCGGGTCCGGGGTTGGAGCCTTCGGGTACTGCTTGGTGGGGTGGCGCATCGGGCGGTTTTTCCCGTCCCCGGGCCTTCCCGATTCCTGGGGCTTCGCCTCAGGCCCCGGGTTCGGGGGAGCCCCCGGATGCCCCGTGGTGGGTTGGCGCGTCAGGGTGGTGGGTCTTGGTGGCTGGGGTGGCGTGTCGGGTGGCTTTTCGCCTCGCCGCGCTTTCCCGATTCCAGGGCTTCGCCTCTGGGGCTCGGGGGCTGGGCAAAGCTCGACCGGGGGCCTCTTGCCGCTCCTTTCTGCGGCGTCTCCGCGTGGTCCCGGGGTCCGGGGCGGAGCCCCGGTTTCGGGAAGGGGCGGGGAGGGGAGCGGCCCGCCGCAGGCGGCTCGTACTGCGCAACCCCCTTTCGAAAAATTTCATGAACCGGTCGCAGACCCTCCTCGCGAACCCGGGCGAACCGGGGTGATCTGGGGTGCGCAGATGTCGCACACTTTGGCAGGTCCGCTCGGATTCTGGACAAACCCTTCCGCAAAACGGACCGGCTCGCTAGCGTTCGGGCACGCACACGCCCCGTGGCAGCGCCGCCGCGGAGCGCAGCCGGTGCGTGACCACCGCGACCGGCGGCCTCTTCGCGCGCCGTCGTCGGGACCGGCGGGGCACCTCACGAAGGGCCGCCACTCATCACCGAGGAGGGGGCGTCGTGACCGCGGAGACCTCTCAGACGCTCGACCGGGGACTGCGCGTCCTCAAACTGCTCGCCGACACCGACCACGGGCTGACCGTGACCGAGCTGTCCAACAAGCTCGGCGTCAACCGCACCGTGGTCTACCGGCTGCTGGCCACCCTCGAGCAGCACTCCCTCGTCCGCCGGGACATCGGCGGGCGGGCGCGCGTCGGGCTCGGCGTGCTCCAACTGGGCCGCCAGGTGCATCCGCTCGTACGGGAGGCCGCGCTGCCCGCGCTGCGCTCCCTCGCCGAGGACGTCGGCGCGACCGCCCATCTCACCCTGGTCGACGGCACCGAGGCGCTCGCCGTCGCGGTCGTCGAGCCGACCTGGACCGACTACCACGTCGCCTACCGGGCCGGATTCCGGCATCCGCTCGACCGGGGCGCCGCCGGGCGCGCGATCCTCGCCGCCCGCGCCGGCCGCCCCGACGACCCCGGGTACGCCCTCACCCACGGCGAACTGGAGGCGGGCGCGAGCGGCGCGGCGGCCCCACTCATCGGGGTGACGGGGATAGAGGGCAGCGTCGGGGTCGTGATGCTCTGCGACTCGGTGCCCGAGCGGGTCGGCCCACGCGTGGTGGACGCGGCCCGGGAGGTCTCGGACGCCCTGAGCTGAGCATGCGCCGTAGGCGCGTGGGGCCCGGGGCGTGGCGGCATTCAGGACACGGCGGTGTCCAGGGCATGGCGACGCGCCGTCCGGCGGCCCCCGGGGCCGGGGCGGCGCCTCATGCGTCCCGGCGGTCAACTAGATTCGCACCATGCCTGCCGTCTCCCCCCGCGCCCGCCTCCTCGCGCTCTGCTCCGCGCCCGTGCTCGCCCTGCTCGCGGTGGCCGTGTTCGCGCCGCTGCCGTTCACCGTGGCCCAGCCCGGTTCGACCGTGAATGTCCTGGGTGCCAACCGCGGCAAGCAGGTGATCAGCGTCTCGGGGGCCGGCACCCGTAAGACCACCGGGCAACTGCGGATGACGACGATCCTGGCGACCGGCCCGGACGCCACCGTCCGGCTGAAGGACGTGATCAGCGGCTGGTTCGCCACCGACCGCGCGGTGATGCCGCACGACTCGGTCTACGTCGGCGGCACCACCAAGGAGATCGAGCGGCACAACGCCGAGGAGATGGAGAAGTCCCAGTCCTCGGCCACCACCGCCGCGCTCGGCTATCTCCACCGCTCCCCGCGCGAGGTCAAGGTCACCCTGCGCCTCGCCGACGTCGGCGGTCCGAGCGCCGGGCTGCTCTTCTCCCTCGGCATCGTCGACAAGCTGGACGGCGACGGCCGTGGCGGCGATCTCACCGGCGGTCGGACGATCGCGGGCACCGGCACCATCGACGCCAAGGGCAAGGTCGGGGCCGTGGGCGGGGTCCCGCTGAAGACGCAGGCCGCCAAGCGCGACGGCGCCACGGTCTTCCTGGTGCCGAAGGCCGAATGCGCCGACGCCACGGCCGAGCTGCCCAAGGGGCTGCGGCTGATCCCCGTCACCACCCTCAAGGGTGCCGTGACGGCTCTGCGGACGCTGCGGTCGGGCGGAGCCGTCCCGCACTGCTGAGCGATACCGCAGCCTCCTTGCTCACCGCCGTCTCCCTGTCCATCGCTGTCCCCTTGTCCGCGGCCGCGCCTTCGTCCGCCGCAGTCCCCACATCCATCCCGCGCCAGGCCGGGAAGACCAGCGGACTGAGCGTGGCCAGGAAGTAGACGCCGCCGGTCACCAGGAAGGCGGCGGTCAGCCCCACCCCCTCCACCAGACAGCCGGCCGCGAGCCCGCCGAGCGGCATCACCACCCACACCCCCGCGGTGAGCGCCCCCGAGACCCGGCTGCGCAGCTCATCGGGTACGGCCTCGTACGTCACCGTGGTCAGGATCGGGTTGAGCATCCCCGCCGCGACCCCGCTGGCCGCCATCGTCACGGCGAGCGGCGACACACCGGGGACGAACGCGGCGACCAGGAAGCGCGGCATCCCGCACACCAGGAAGCTCACCGCGAAGACGGTCCGGCGCGGAAAGCGGTCGCCCACCGCCCCGTACAGCAGCGCCCCCACCAGCGCACCGCCGCCGAACAGCGCGGTGAGCAGCCCCAGTTCCACCGAACCGCCCAGGTGCCGCTCGGCGTGGACGGGCAGCAGCACGGAGGACAGGCCCTGGTCGAGCCCGTTGGTGACCATGACCATCAGCACGATGGCCAGCAGCAGCCGATGGCGCAGCAGGAAGCGGTACCCCTCGGCCAGCTCCGCGCGGTAGGCGCGCGCGGACACCGGTACGAGGGGCTTCCGTGGCGCGGCGGCGGGCAGCCCGCGCAGCCCCGCCATGATCAGCAGTGCGGACGCCGCGAACGTCGCCGCGTCCAGCAGCAGCACGGCGGGCGGGCCGAGCAGCGCGATCAGCAGCCCGCCGAGCGCCGCGCCCATCATCCGGGCCCCGCGCGAGGCCCCGTCGTAGAAGCTGGCCGCACGGCTGAGGGTGGTGCCCGCCCGTTCGGCCAGCGCGGGGACGAGCACCTGGCGGGCGGTCTCGCCCGGTGCGTGGAGCAGCCCGGAGAACGCCATCAGCGCGCACAGCTGCCAGAACCGCAGCAGACCCGCGAAGTGCAGCACCGGAATCGCGGCGACGGCTACCCCGCACAGCGAGTCGGAGGCGATGGACACCCGTCGGCGGCCGATCCGGTCGATGACCGGCCCGCCGATGACGGCGGACACGACCACCGGCAGGGTCGCGCAGAAGGACACCAGCCCGGCCTTGGCGGCGCTGCCCGTGGTTTCCAGGACGAACCACGGGACGGCGATCAGGGTGAGGGAATTGCCCGCGATGGAGACGGTGTTGGCGGCGAGGACGAGTAAGAGAGGTCTTCGGTCCCCGCTGTTCCGGCCCCCGCTGTTCCCCCGGCGCGATCTGTCTCCTCTGTCGTCGGAGTCCATGTCAGTGGTCGAACCGGGCGGTCAGACCGGATTGCGGCAGCCGTGGGGTGGCCAGCCGCAGCCCGACCTCCACCAGCGTCCAGCCGACCCGGGCGCGCAACACCCCGGCGCGGGCGGGGCGGGAACGGGGCGCCTCGCGGGCCTCGCGGTGGAGTTCCTCGGCGCGTATGTGGTGCAGCCACAGATGGATGTCGTCGCCGTACATATGTGGTTCCCCCCAGGAATCGGTCAGTCCTCGTCGCGCGGGAAGGCGTGCAGATGGACGCGGTACGGGGCGGAGCCCTCGGTGTCCCGGTCCACTTCCTTCTCGCGGTAGCTCTCGATCACTTCGTGCACCCTGTCGCGCATTTCGCGGGCGAGTTCAGGGGTGAGGCGCATATAGAAGTCGCTGAGGTCCGAGGCGATCCGCCACTCCTCCGACCAGTCGTGCAGGGTGCCCAGAAAGGTGGACATCTCCTGCGTGTGCTGGGTGGCCACCTCGTGCAACGCGGTGTTCACCGCTCCCCGCACGGCCGGGTCGGGGTGGGCCAGGAACTTTTCGGCGTTCCAGCGCGTACCCCTGTGCACCGCCTTCCACCACCGCTCCCGCCCCTTGCCCCGCTCCGGGTCGTCCTTGACGAAGCCATGGGTGGCCAGCTGTCGCAGATGGTAGCTCGTGGCGCCGCTGGACTCGCCCAATCTGTCGGCCAGTTGGGACGCGGTGGCCGGTCCGTACTCGCGCAACGCACCGAGCAGACGCATTCGCAGCGGATGCGCGAGGCCGCGCAGGGAGCGTGGGTCGAGTACTCGGACTTCGTCGGACACAGGCTGTTCGTTCTCTGCCATGCGCGGCAGCCTAAGCATGCAAAGACTCAGTTGCAACATCTTCTTTGCAACGGAGTCTTTGGATCCGCTTCAAGGGCTCCCCGGACCTCGATGCTCAGTCCCGCGCCGCCTGCCGCACCAGCGGGATGATCCGCAGCGGAACCGGGTTCTCCATCACGATCGCCGTCGAGGCCCGGACGATCCCCTCGAACCCCACCACCAGGTCGATCACCCGCTGGAGATCGGCGTTGGAGCGGGCCACCAGGCGGCAGAGCATGTCGCCGTGGCCCGTGGTGGTGTGCAGCTCCAGCACCTCCGGGACGGTCGCCAGATGAGCCCGTACATCAGGCCCCTGCCCCTGTTTGATCTCCAGCGTCGCGAACGCGGTGACCGGATAGCCGAGCGCCGCCGGGTCCACATCGGGCCCGAAGCCCCGGATCACCCCCTGCGTCCGCAGCCGGTCCAGCCGCGCCTGTGCCGTACCACGGGCGACGCCGAGGCGGCGCGACGCCTCCAGCACTCCTATCCGCGGTTCCTCGGCGAGCAGCTCGATCAGCCGGGCGTCGAGCGCGTCGATTCCCATGCGGTCCCCCCTTGGGCTCCGGGTTCTCCTGAGGCGTTCTCTGTGACGGTAGTCACCCTGTACAGGATGCGCTGTCGCGGCAGGCTCTACCTATACACACTGACCAGCATTTTCGCGAAGTGTTGCGCACCTTGAGCCATAGGGGGACGCTGCGAAGTATGACTGAGACGACAGAGATGATGCAGCAGGGAGACGCACGGCACGCCGACCCGTTCCCTGTGAAGGGGATGGACGCGGTCGTCTTCGCCGTCGGAAACGCCAAGCAGGCCGCGCACTACTACGCCACCGCCTTCGGTATGAAGCTCGTCGCCTACTCCGGCCCGGAGAACGGCAGCCGGGAGACGGCCAGTTACGTCCTCGTCTCCGGCAGCGCCCGCTTCGTGTTCACCTCCGTCATCAAACCGGTGAGCGCCTGGGGCCGCTTCCTGGCCGAGCATGTCGCCGAGCACGGCGACGGCGTGATCGACCTGGCGGTCGAGGTGCCGGATGCGCGCGCCGCGTACGCGTACGCCGTCGAGCACGGCGCCTCCGGGATCGAGGAGCCGCATGAGCTCAAGGACGAGCACGGCACGGTGGTCGTGGCCTCGATCCGCACCTACGGCGACACCCGTCACACCCTCGTCGAGCGCACCGGCTACGACGGCCCGTACCTCCCCGGCTACGAGGAGGCCGAGCCGATCGTCGAACCGGTGGCGCGCAGGAACTTCCAGGCGATCGACCACTGCGTCGGCAATGTGGAGCTCGGCCGGATGGACCGGTGGGTCCGCTTCTACAACGACGTCATGGGCTTCACCAATATGAAGGAGTTCGTGGGCGACGACATCGCCACCGAGTACTCCGCGCTGATGTCGAAGGTCGTGGCGGACGGCACCCGCAAGGTGAAGTTCCCGCTCAACGAGCCCGCGGTCGGTAAGAAGAAGTCCCAGATCGACGAGTACCTGGAGTTCTACGGCGGCCCCGGCGTCCAGCACATCGCGCTCGCCACCAACGACATCGTCGCCACGGTGCGGGCGATGCGCGCGGCCGGGGTGCGGTTCCTGGACACCCCGGACTCGTACTACGAAACCCTGGGAGAGTGGGTCGGCGACACCCGCGTCCCGCTGGAGACCCTCCGTGAGCTGAAGATCCTCGCCGACCGGGACGAGGACGGCTATCTGCTCCAGATCTTCACCAAGCCGGTCCAGGACCGGCCGACCGTCTTCTTCGAGCTGATCGAGCGGCATGGCTCGATGGGCTTCGGCAAGGGCAACTTCAAGGCGCTGTTCGAGGCGATCGAGCGCGAACAGGCCAAGCGCGGCAACCTCTGACCGCCACGCGACCGCCGCGTGGGCAGGCGGGCCACGGCCCGCCCGTCTGCCCGCGTCGGCTCGGCGGCCTGACGGCGTCGGCGCGGCCCCGCCCGTATCGGCACGGCAGCCCGCCCCGTATCGGCACGGCCCCGCCCGTCCCCTCCCTCAATTCCGGTCAAATCCCGTCGACTCCCGTGCACCTGCGCCGCTGATGCCAGAAAAAGCGAACACCTGAATGGGAGCGCTTCCCCAAGGTCTACACTCACGGCGATCTGTTCACTCCAACACGGCGTGTTCACACGGGAGTTGTTGAGTATCAATGCACACGGAAAAGTACACTGCGGGGCGTTTGACCAGGCGTAGGTTCACCCTCGGTGGGGGAGTCGCCGCCGCCGGCGCGCTCGGCGCCTTCGCCGCCCGCGCCGGGGCCGCCACCGTGGCGGGGGGCCGGTTCGAGCTGTCGGTGCCCTCCACCCAGCTGATCCGCGAGAAGACCCCGCACAACTCCACCGTGGTGCAGTCCTTCGCGTTCGACGACATCAACGGGCATCTCTACACCGTCCAGCTGATGGAGGGCGGTATCCAGCTCAGCGGGGAGTCCGCCCCCGTCTCCGGCGCCGACCGCGCCGCCCACGGCGATCTGTGCGTCACCAAGCTCTCCCTCGCCGGTGCGAAGCTGGGCTCGATGTACCTCAAGGGATTCGGGCACGGTGTCGCCATGGGCTGTGAGCCGGTCGGCTCCACCGCCTATCTGTGGACCGAGACGGACGCCAACCCCGACTCCGGCTATGGGCGCGCGATCAGCCGCTTCAAGTTCGCCGACGGCACCGTGCTGTCGTCCGGTTCGTCCTCGCTGGTCAAGCACCGCCCCGTGGCGGGCTCCACCAGCAACCAGCCCGCCGTCGACATGCTCAACCGCCGGCTGCTGCTGCGCTACCGCCTCGACGGCGAGGCCCGCTACCGGCTGATGAGCCTCTCCGGGGTCAGCGCGGGCGACTACACCGCCGTGTACGACGACATACCCCAGACCGGCGTCGAGGACGGCGAGGTCTTCCAGGGCTTCACGGTCCTCGGCGACTACGCCTACCAGATGACCGGCACCGCCTACACCGACGAGGGCGGCGCCAACCCGCCCTCCGGCCACGGCAACACCTATGTCTCGTGCATCGATCTGCGCACCGGTGAGCTCGTCCAGCGCGCCCGTACCGAGGCCGCCTACTCGCTGGGCTACCGCGAGCCCGAGGGCATGGCCGTCCAGCTGTCCAGCCCCCGCCGGCTGTGCATGGGCTTCGCCTCGGGCGCCGCAGGGGACCGTAAGGTCAGCGTCTACTTCAAGGCGCAGTAGCGCCCACGAAGCCCGCCACCCCACGGCCTTCCCCACGGCCCTCCCGGCGGTTCCCCGAGGTAATCCGTACGCTCCCGCGATCTTCCCCGGGCGCTTCCCGGGTGCGAGTCTGGAGATATGACGGACCTCATCGAGCTGCTGCGGGAGGGCCTCCCCGAGGAGGCGGTGCTGACCGACCCCGATGTGACCGGTGCCTACGCCAACGACATGGCCAGCTTCTGCGAGGCGGGCGCGCCCTCCGTGGTCGTCCTCCCGCGCACGGTCGAGCAGGTGCGGCACGTCTGCCGTACCGCCACCGCGCTGCGCGTCCCGGTCGTGCCCCAGGGCGCGCGCACCGGTCTGTCGGGCGCGGCCAACGCGTCCGACGGCTGCATCGTGCTGTCCCTGGTCAAGATGGACCGCATTCTGGAGATCAACCCGGTGGACCGGATCGCGGTCGTCGAACCGGGCGTGATCAACGCGACCCTGTCCCGCGCGGTCATGGAAAAGGGCCTCTACTATCCGCCGGACCCCTCCAGCTGGGAGCAGTGCACCATCGGGGGCAACATCGGCACCGCGTCCGGCGGGCTGTGCTGTGTGAAGTACGGCGTCACCGCCGAATACGTCCTCGGGCTCGATGTCGTCCTCGCCGACGGCCGGCTGCTGACGACCGGCCGCCGCACCGCCAAGGGAGTCGCGGGCTACGACCTGACCCGGCTCTTCGTCGGCTCCGAGGGCAGCCTCGGCATCGTCGTCCGCGCGGTCCTCGCCCTCAAGCCCGCCCCGCTCGAACAGCTGGTCCTCGCCGCCGAGTTCCCCTCCACCGCGTCCGCCTGCGACGCCATCTGCCGGATCATGGAGCGCGGCCACGCGCCCTCGCTGCTGGAGCTCATGGACCGTACGAGCGTCCGCGCGGTCAACGCGATGGGGAACATGGGCCTGCCGGAGTCCACCGAGGCCCTGCTGATGGCGGCGTTCGACACCCCGGACCCGGCCCCCGACCTCGCCGCCGTCGCCGAGCTGTGCACGGCGGCCGGGGCGACGGAGGTGGTTCCGGCCGAGAGCGCCGCCGAGTCCGACATGCTGCTCCAGGCCCGTCGGATGACGCTTCCGGCGCTGGAGGCGGTCAAGGGCGTCACCATGATCGACGACGTCTGTGTGCCCCGCTCCCGGCTCGCCGAGATGATCGACGGCACGGCCGCCATCGCCGAGCGGTACGACCTGACCATCGGCGTCGTCGCCCACGCCGGGGACGGCAACACCCATCCCACGGTGTGCTTCGACGCGGCCGACCCCGATGAGTCCCGGCGCGCCCGTGAGTCCTTCGACGCCATCATGGCGCTGGGCCTGGAGCTGGGCGGCACCATCACCGGTGAGCACGGCGTCGGCGTCCTCAAACGGGAGTGGCTGGCGCGTGAACTGGGGCCGGTGGGGGTGGAGTTGCAGCGCGGTATCAAGCAGGTCTTCGATCCGCTGGGCCTGCTCAACCCCGGCAAGCTGTTCTGAGGCCGTCCGGACCCGGGGGTGGTCCGGACGGCCTCGGCCTGATCACGCCGCCGGTGAGGCGGCGTCGATCACGCCTTCAGGGAAGCGATGTCGATCACGAAGCGGTACCGCACATCGCTGCTCACGACGCGGTCGTAGGCTTCGTTGATCTGCTCGCCGTCGATCAGCTCGATCTCCGCGCCGAGCCCGTGCTCGGCACAGAAGTCCAGCATCTCCTGCGTCTGCCGGATACCGCCGATCTTCGAGCCGGCCATCGTCTTACGGGCCCCGATCAGCGAGAACTGGTTGAAGGCGCTGAGGTTCTCCGGCGCGCCCACGTGCACCAGCGTGCCGTCCCGCTTCAGCAGCGAGAGATAGCCGTCCAGCGGGAGGTTGGCCGAGGTGGTGTTGACGATCAGGTCGAAGGTGCCGGCCAGTTCGGTGAAGGTGGCCTCGTCGCCGGTGGCGTAGAAGTGGTCGGCGCCCAGCCGCAGCCCGTCGTCCTTCTTACGGAGCGTCTGGCTCAGCACGGTCACCTCGGCGCCCATCGCATGGGCGATCTTCACGCCCATGTGGCCGAGGCCACCGAGGCCGATGATGGCCACATTCTTGCCGGGCCCGGCGTTCCAGTGGGCCAGCGGGGAGTAGAGGGTGATCCCGGCGCACAGCAGCGGGGCGGCGATGTCCAGCGAAATCCCCTCGGGGATGCGCAGGACGTAGTTCTCGTCCACCACGATGTGGGTGCTGTAGCCGCCATAGGTGGGGGAGCCGTCGTACGCCGTGGCGTTGTACGTCTGCACCTCGCCCTTGAGGCAGAACTGCTCCTCGCCCGCGAGGCAGTTCTCGCACTCGCGGCAGGAGTCGACGAAGCAGCCCACGCCGACCCGGTCGCCCACGGCGTACCTGGTGACACCGGGGCCGACCTCGGCGACCACACCGGCGATCTCATGGCCGGGCACCATCGGGAAGAGGGCGGTGCCCCACTCCTCGCGGGCCTGGTGGATGTCGGAGTGGCAGATACCGGCGTAGGCGATCTCGATCAGTACGTCGTGCTCGCGCAGTGCGCGGCGTTCGATGGTGGTCTTCTCCAGCGGGGCCTTCGGAGCGGGGGCTGCGTAGGCGGTGACGCTGGTGGTCATAGAGATGTCTCCCTGGGAGGAATGCGAAGAACGCGAGGAATGTGCTGGATGAGAGGGCAGGCGGGGGTAGGGGTGGTCGGGCGAATGGTGCTCATCGCGCGAATCGGGAGGTAGGGGTGAAGGGGTGATGGGTGGGATCAGGGGGAAACGTCGGAGGACGGCCCCCGCGAAGGACGCGCATCGGAGCGGGACCCGTCGGAGCGGGACCCGTCGGAGCGGGACCCGTCGGAGCGGGACCCGTCGGAAGGGGCCCCTTCGGAACGGGGCGCGTAAGGATCGGCCGAGGGAGTCGCGGTCCAGCTCGCCAGCAGCCGCAGGGCCGCCTCGGAGGGGGAGCCGGGCTCGACCGTGTAGATGCACAGGGCCTGGTCGGGATCGCCGGGGACGATCACGTTCTCGTAGGCCAGCGTCATGTCCCCGACCACCGGATGGTGGTAGAGCTTGACGCCGTGGGTCTTCTCACGGACGTTGTGGTCCGCCCACCATGTGCGGAACTCCGGGCTCTTGATGGTGAGCTCGCCCACGAGCTCGGTCAGCCGGGGGTCCTCGGGATGGTGCCCGGCCTCCAGCCGGAGGGAGGCCACCATCTCCGCCGCGACCGTCTCCCACTCCGGCCACAGCGAACGGGCCGCCTCGTCGAGGAACATGAAGCGGGCCATGTTCCGCTCGTGGTACGGGAGCGCCTCGAAGTCGATGATCAGCGCCCTGGCCAGCCGGTTGGAGGCCAGGACATCGCCCCTGCGCCCGAGGACGAAGGCCGGTGAGACCCCGTCCAGCGTGCGCAGCAGCGCATGCACCCCGGGCCGCACCCGCTGGGCGCGGGGCGGCCGGCGGCGCACTGTGCGCCGGGGGCGCGGCCGGGTCAGCTCGAAGAGGTACGCGCGTTCGGTGTCGTTCAGCTGGAGCGCACGGGCCACGGCGTCCAGCACCGCCTCCGACACATTGAGATGGCGGCCCTGCTCCAGACGCGTGTAGTAGTCCGTGCTCACCCCGGCCAGCTGCGCCAGCTCCTCCCGGCGCAGCCCCGGGACCCGGCGGGGGCTGTCGTTGCTCACGTGCACGCCCGCGTCCCCGGGGCCCAGACGGGCCCTGCGGCTCCGCAGGAACTCACTGAGCTCGGTATTGCGGTCCATGGGTTCCAGTATTGGCAACGGAAAAGGCACCTGAGCGTGCCAAAGTAGGTCTGCTGAACCTAGGCCGGGCGGGGCCAGGTGGGCCGTGGCCGCTCGTACGGCTTCGTGGGGCTCGCACGGGAGAGTGGTGGCGGGAAGCTGTGGGCTGGAGGCGTTGGACCGGTCTGATAGACCTTGACAGCGCGCTCCGGGTTGCACTGCGGCTCCTGTACGGCAAACTGCTTACCGCCCACCCTCACCGCGAGGCACCGCAAAGGCGCAGCGCAGTACAGCACGGCCGAGCAGATACGGGACATCGGAGATCATGAGCGCCCCTACCTCAGGATCCGCGGACGGCAGCTCCATCCCTGGCTTTTATCCTGATCCGTCCATCCCCGGCTACATCCGGTACTGGAACGGCGCCGCCTGGGTGCCCGGCACCAGCCGTCCCGCCCCGGCCGAGGGCGAGGCCATGCCCGCGCCGCCGCCCGGTGTCACCCATACCCAGGTGATCAGCCCGCCGCCGGACGAGACGGGCCCGATGTTCCTGGACGAGGACCCGGCGCCGTCGGCCGCGGAGGAGACCGGCAGCGCACTGCCCGAGCTGCGCCGGAGCGCCGAGATGGACGTCCGGGGCGCGGGCGGGGCGCCCGAGGCGGCGGCCGGTGGTATCGGGGCCCAGCCGGTGCCGCCCGGCGGCGTCCCGGCGTCCGTGGACTGGAACGACCCGCAGCGGCTGTACGGCACCCGCCCCGAGGCCGGGTCGGCCTGGCAGGCGGACGCCTCCCGGCAGGGCGGGTTCGGCGGGGAGCAGGACCGCCGGATCTCCTGGGGCTCGGAGACGGACGCCCCCGGCGACCCCCGGGCCGGTGGCGGACAGCCCGGTGGCGGGCTGCGGCCCGGGGTGCCCGATCCGCGGAGCGCGGGCCCGGGTGAGGGCGGCGGTCGCGACGACGGCACGCTGACGATGCGCGCGGGCGGGAGCGGACGGACGGCGGACCGCTCGACGCAGGCCCTGCCGCCGGTGCGCCGGGCCCCGGAACTGCCCCCGGCGGACGAGGGGGAGACGCCGCCCGTGGCGGGCGACGGGACGATGACGATCCGCGCGGTGGGGCAGGGCGGCGGAGCGGCGCCCACGACGGGTCAGGGGCAGGGCCAGGGCCGGAACCAGGCGCCCGGCCGCGACGACGGGACGATGGCGATCCGGGCGATCGGCCGCCGCGGCTCGCGCAAGGGCGCCGGAGCGGCACCCCCGGCCCAGCCCCCGCACCAGCCCCACCAGCCTCAGCAGCCTCCCCAGCCGCACCAGGCCCAGCAGCCCCCGCAGCCGCACCAGCCCCCGCAGCCCTTCGGCGGGATCCCCGCCCAGGGCGGTGGCGGCCCGGTCTGGCCGCAGCAGGGGCCCCAGCACCAGTTCGCCCAGCAGCCCGGCCCGCCGCAGGGCGCGCCCGAAGGCGTCATCCCCTGGAAGCCGCCCGTCGACAACCCCTTCCTGCGGGCCGCCCAGGCCGAGGGACGGCCCGCCCCGCTCGGCCGCCGCCTCGCCGCCCGGCTGGTCGACACGGCCGTGCTGCTCGGCATCGTCGGCGCCGTCGCGTTCCCGCTGTGGGGCAAGGCCAGCGACCACATCGACGAGAAGGTCGAGACGGCCAAGCAGAGCGGCGAGACCGTCACGGTCTACTTCCTGGACGGCACGACCAGCGGCTACCTGGCCATCGTCCTCGGTCTGCTGCTCGTCCTCGGCGTCGTCCTGGAGGCGCTGCCGACCGCCAAGTGGGGCCGCACCCTGGGCAAGCGGCTGTGCGGGGTGCGGGTGCTGGACATCGAGGGGCACGACAAGCCGTCGTTCGGTGCCGCGCTGCGCCGCTGGCTGCTCTACTCGGTGCTGGGGGTGCTCGTCATCGGCGTGCTGAACGTGCTGTGGTGCCTGTTCGACCGCCCCTGGCGGCAGTGCTGGCACGACAAGGCGGCCCGTACCTTCGTCGCGTCCGCCACCTGAGCCGCCCCTTCCGCCCCGGCCGCCCCTTCTGCCCCGGCGGCCCTTCCCCGGACCGAACATCCGCCTCGGCTGAGGCGGATGGACGATCCCGGTCGCCCGAACGGGGCGCGCCGGATGCGACAGCCCCGGCTCCGGGGTCGACTCGGGCCATGAGCACCGACCAGCCGCCCCCCGGGCCCGATGAGCCCCGGGACGGGGACAGCCGCGACCCGTTCGCGAAATATCCGCGGGCGAACGGCTCCCCGTACGAGGACCACACCGCCGGAGCCGAGCCGTACCGCGGGATGCCGCCGCTCGCGCACCTCGGCCGCCGTCTGATCGCCCGGATCATCGACGCGCTGCTCATCGGCATCCCGGTCGGGCTGGTGGTGACCGCGATCGCGGGCGGCTACGACCCGATCGACGGCAGCGCCCGTTCGACCACCGTCACGCTGGTCTATGTCCTGGTCTACTTCCTCTACGAGGGGCTGATGCTGACCCGGGACGGCCAGACCGTCGGCAAGAAGGCGATGAAGATCCGGGTGGCCATGCTGGAGAACGGTCAGCCCCCGGTCGGTCAGGCGGGCTGGGTGCGGGCCGCGGTGTACGCCCTGCCGGAGATCGTGCCCTGCTGCGGCTTCTTCTTCTGGCTGATCAATGTGTTGTGGTGCACCTGGGACCGGCCCTACCGGCAGTGTCTGCACGACAAGGCGGCCAAGACCCTCGTGGTCTCGGCCGTTCCCTGAGCCCCTGAGCACCCCCTCGGCCCCCGGCGAAGCCACCCTGAGCTTCCGGTCCACCGGGGGCGCTGATGTAATCGGGGCATGGCCCCCGATCCGCTGCCCTCGCCCCCACAGATGTTCCCCCCAGGGATGCCCCCGCTGGCCACCCCTGGTCAGCGCTTCGCCGCCCGGCTCGTCGACATCGTCATCCTCGGCGCGATCTGGACGGTGGCGCTCATATCGACCGGCGCGCTCCAGTACACGATGGACCACCCGGGCGAGCAGCACATGGGGAAGGTCACCGCCGCACTGGTGATCACCATGGCGCTCTACTTCGTCTACGAGGGCGTCATGCTGGCCCTCAGCGGACAGACGCTCGGCAAGAAGGCGCTGCGCATCCGGGTGGCGATGCTGTCCGACGGGAATGTGCCGGCCGGTCAGGGCTGGGTCCGCGCGGCGGTCTACGTACTGCCCGGGATGCTGATCCCGCTGCTGATCGGCACGGTGTTCTGGCTGGTGAACTCGGCATCGCTGCTGTGGGACAAGCCGTTCCAGCGCTGTCTGCACGACAAGGCCGCACGGACCGTCGTGGTGTCAGCCGTGCAGTGAGCCGCCGTGCGGTGAGCCGCTGTGCCGCCGACCGTGGTGGTCGCTGTCAGCCGTGGATCGAGTCGGCGTGCGCCCGGGTGCGGGCGCGCTCCGACCCCGTCATGGGGCGGCTGGTGCGGACGGTGCGGCTGGTGCGGCTGGTGCGGGACACCCGAGCCACCGGCACGGTGAGTGCGACGAGGAGCCCGGACGCGAGCCCGACCACGGTGACCACCCCCACGCCGAGCCCCGATCGGGTCTGGGACAGCAGCAGCATGGCGAAGGTCGAGAGAACGACGGTGGCCGAACCATAGACGAGCTGTGCAGGAGTCGGACGCGGCATGACGGGATCCGTCCTCGGGGGCGATATGCAGGGGGCATGAGTCGGGCTGATGTGCACCGTCAGCGCTGACTCTACGGTGGTGAATGCCCTGGGGGAACGGAAGTAAGCGTGACCTCACCCACGACGCCGTTGCACAGGGGGCGCACGGAATCACCGGGTGTTCCAACCGGCGTGCGGGGCGCGCCCGTTGCCGTCCGTTAAACGGAACGCCGGGATCGCAGAACGTACTTGTCTCATCAGTCCAAGTCAAGGTCTGTCTTTTCTCCTGCCACTCCGGTCAAATGTCCGGCACTGGCGTGGAAAGGGGAGGACTGAGCGAGTGAACAGCCAACGGAGGACGGTCAGATCGGCCGCCATAGCCACAGTGGTGGCCGCGCTCGGAGCGGCGGCACTCTCAACCGGAATGGCTCAGGCGGACGCACCGTCTACGCGTGTCGAGCGCCATGACCCGGCGCCCGCGAAGACGGATGTCGAGCACGATCTCGAGGGCCCGTACAGCAAGCGGCAGGAAGCGCAGCGCCAGGAGGCGCTGCGTCAGGTCATCTCCGGCGACACCCGGGCCACCACGCGCGGGGCGTCCAAGGTGGTGAAGCTGGGCAAGGGCAAGTACGTCGAGCTGGCCCGGGAGAAGACCGACAAGATCTTCACCATCCTGGTCGAGTTCGGCGACAAGGTGGACGACACCACCATGTACGACCCGGACGGGGACGGCCCCGAGCCGCCGGTGAAGAAGTACGGCGGCGACCCGGGCCCGGCGCACAACACCATCGCCGAGCCGGACCGCGCCGACGACAACAGCACGGACTGGCAGAAGGACTTCAACCGCGAGCACTTCCAGGACCTCTACTTCTCCTCGGACAAGAAGAAGCAGTCCCTGAAGAAGTACTACGAGAAGCAGTCCTCGGGCCGCTACTCCGTGGACGGCGAGGTCTCCGACTGGGTCAAGGTCGACTGGAACGAGGCCCGCTACGGCTCCAACTACTGCGGCGACACCAACTGCGCCAACGCCTGGGACCTGATCCGCGACGGCGTCAACCAGTGGGCCAAGGACCAGAAGGCGGCCGGCCGCACCGACGCGCAGATCAAGGCGGACCTGTCCCAGTACGACCAGTGGGACCGCTACGACTACGACGGCGACGGCAACTTCAACGAGCCCGACGGCTACATCGACCACTTCCAGATCGTCCACGCCGGTGAGGACGAGTCCGCGGGCGGCGGCGTCCAGGGCGAGAACGCGATCTGGGCGCACCGCTGGTACGCGTACGGCACCGACGCGGGCAGGACCGGCCCGGCCGACAACAAGTCGGGCGGCGCGCAGATCGGCGACACGGGCATCTGGGTCGGCGACTACACCATGCAGCCGGAGAACGGCGGCCTCGGCGTCTTCGCCCATGAGTACGGCCACGACCTGGGCCTGCCGGACGAGTACGACACCACCGGCAAGGGTGAGTCGTCCGTCGCCTACTGGTCGCTGATGTCCTCGGGTTCCTGGCTCGGCACCGGTAAGGACGCCATCGGCGATCTGCCCGGCGACATGGGCGCCTGGGACAAGCTCCAGCTGGGGTGGCTGAACTACGCCACGGCCAAGGCCGGTAAGAAGTCCACCCACACCCTCGGGGTCGCCGAGTACAACACCAAGGACAAGCAGGCGCTGGTCGTCGAGTTGCCCGCCAAGCCCGTCACCACCGAGGTGGTCGCCCCCGCCGAGGGCACCAAGCAGTGGTGGAGCGGGATGGGTGACGACCTGAAGAACACCCTGACCCGGTCCGAGGACCTCACCGGCAAGTCCAAGGCGAGCCTGGACCTCCAGGGCTGGTGGGACATCGAGGACAACTACGACTACCTCTACGCCGAGGTCTCCACGGACGGCGGCGCCAACTGGACGCCCGTCGACGGCACCGCCGATGGCAAGGCCATCCCGCGCGACGCCGGTGACAAGCCCGCGCTGACCGGCACCTCGGGGGCGTACCAGAAGCTCTCCTTCCCGCTGGACGCCTACGCGGGCAAGAAGGTCGACCTGCGCTTCCGCTACCAGACCGACGGCGGTGTGGCGCAGAAGGGCTTCGCGGCCGACGCGATCACCCTGACCGCGGACGGCGCCCCGGTCTTCAGCGACGGCGCCGAGGGCGATGACAACGGCTGGACCGCGAACGGCTTCTCGCGCATCGGCAAGTCCTTCAGCAAGGACTACCCGCAGTACTACATCGCCGAGAACCGGCAGTACGTGTCGTACGACACCACCCTGAAGACCGGTCCGTACAACTTCGGCTGGCCCTCCACCCGGCCCAACTGGGTCGAGCACTTCCCGTACCAGAACGGGCTGCTGATCTGGCAGTGGGACACCTCGCAGCCGGACAACAACGTCGGCGTCCACCCGGGCAGCGGTCAGATCCTGCCGATCGACGCGCACCCCGGCGTCGAGAAGTGGGCGGACGGCACGCTGATGCGCAACCGGATCCAGGCGTACGACTCGCCCTTCAGCCGGCTCCCCTCGGACGGCTTCACACTGCACAAGGACGGCAAGGCCGCCAAGGTGAAGCCGAAGACCGGCATCTCGGTCTTCGACGACCGTAAGGGGACGTACTGGGACGAGAGCAACCCGACCGGCAGTGTGAAGGTTGCTGACACCAACACCCGGATCAAGATCCGCAAGGAGCTCCCGGGCGGCTCGACGATGACCGTCCAGGTGGGACCGTCCGCCTCCTAGATCCACACCAGTCTGCGTCTTCGCAGGTCAGAGCGGTAGCGGCCGTCGCCCCCTAGCGGGCGGCGGCCGTTAGCGTTTAGATGCCCCTACGACCTTCTTGTTGACACGACGTCTCACGGGGGACATGACCCGCAATGGCCGATGGAGGATTCACCAAGCTGCCCGGCGGCAGCGTGGTGGTCGCACTGACGCTGCCGCGCCCGCTGGGCGACGGCGGCGTCCGCGTACTCGTACACGCCGCGAATCGCCAGCGCGCCCTGACCAGGCTGCGCAATCTCGGGCTTCGCGCCGTCTATCTGCGCGGTAACAGCGCGCCGCCGACACCCGACGAGGTGACGGCGGTGCTGCACCATCCCGAGGGGCTGGTCTGGCGCACCGCGCCGGATCACGGAGGGGAGCTCTGGCATCCGATCGCCGCCCTTCTCAGACCGCCGGCCCCGGCCTCGTAGCGCCGGGGCCAGGGCCGGGGTCCAGGGGGAGGCTGGGAGGCGCCCAGAGCGCCCCCAGCGCCCTCGGACGGGGCCGCCGGACTCAACGGGCCAGGTTGCCTCGGGCGACGACCGGCCGGTGCCCTCAGACCACCGGCTTGCCGCTGAGCTCGACCCCGGCCGCCCGCAGCTCCCCGAGGGCGCGCTCGGTCGTGCCGGGGGAGACGCCCGCGGTCAGGTCCAGCAGGACATGCGCCGCGAACCCCTCGCGGCGCGCGTCCAGCGCGGTGGCCCGCACACAGTGGTCGGTGGCGATGCCCACCACGTCCACCTCGGTCACCTCGCGCCGGCGCAGCCACTCGGCGAGCGGGGTGCCGTGCTCGTCGCTGCCCTCGAAACCGCTGTACGCCGCCTGGTAGGCGCCCTTGTCGAAGACCGCCTCGATCGCGCCGGAGGCGACGGCGGGCGCGAAGTTCGGGTGGAAGCCGACGCCCTCGGTGCCCGCGACACAGTGCACCGGCCAGCTGTGCTCGTAGTCCGGGTTGTCCGAGAAGTGATCGCCCGGGTCGATGTGGTGATCACGGGTGGCGACGATATGGCGGTAACCGGGCGTGGCCTCCCCGATCAGATCGGTGATCGCGGCGGCGACGTCCGCGCCCCCCGTCACCGCGAGGCTTCCGCCCTCGCAGAAGTCGTTCTGGACGTCGACGACGATCAGTGCCCGGTGCATGTCACCGAGGGTAGACACTTCACGTCGATTGCGGCAGTGGGCGTGCCCCGCGTTCCCGCTCATGACCCGCCCCGGGCCCGCAGGTACTCGGTGGGGAGGACCGGCTCCCCGCGCGAGAGCTGGGTGGCCGAGAGCGGCAGCCCGGCCCGGGCCGCCTTGTGCCGGTCCCGCGCCGCGTCCAGCGGCTCCCGGGCCACGATCTCACCGCCGCGCACCAGCTCCACCAGCAGCTGATGGTCCGCCAGCTCCCCGGGGACCTCCCCGGTGCCGACCACCTCGGCCTCGGCCACACCGTGCTCGTCCACCCGCCGCGCGGCCCATTTGCGGCCGCCCACCGAGCTCTTGGCGCCCATGGACTTCTTGGCCACCGGCAGCAGCGGCGCCCCCGGATCGTCCGAACCGGCCCGCGCCACCAGCTTGTAGACCATCGAGCAGGTGGGGTGGCCGCTGCCGGTGACCAGCTGGGTGCCCACCCCGTAGGCGTCCACGGGGGCCGCGGCCAGCGAGGCGATCGCGTACTCGTCGAGATCGCTGGTCACCACGATCCTGGTGTTCTTGGCGCCCAGCTCGTCGAGCTGCTGGCGCACCCGGTGGGCGAGCAGCAGCAGATCGCCGGAGTCGATCCGCACGGCGCCCAGGTCCTTCCCGGCCACCTCCACGGCGCTGCGCACCGCCTCGACGACGTCATAGGTGTCCACGAGCAGGGTGGTGTCGCTGCCGTGCGCCTGGACCTGCGCGATGAACGCGTCCCGCTCGCTGTCGTGCAGCAGGGTGAAGGCGTGGGCGCTGGTGCCCACGGTGGGGATGTTGTAGCGGAATCCGGCGGCGAGGTCGGAGGTGGTGGTGAAGCCGCCCACGTAGGCGGCGCGGGCGGCGGCGACGGCGGCCAGCTCATGGGTGCGGCGGGCGCCCATCTCGATCAGCGGCCGGTCGCCGGCGGCGGTGGACATCCGGGACGCGGCGGCGGCCACCGCGGAGTCGTGGTTGAGGATGGAGAGGATGACGGTCTCCAGCAGCACCGCCTCGGCGAAGGTGCCCTCCACCCGCATGATCGGCGAGCCGGGGAAGTAGACCTCGCCCTCGGGGTAGCCCCAGATGTCGCCGCGGAAGCGGTAGTCGGCGAGCCAGTCGACGGTCCGCTCGTCCACGATCCGCTGCTGGGCGAGAAAGTCCAGCACATCGCGGTCGAAGCGGAAGTTCTCGACGGCGTCCAGCACCCGCCCGGTGCCCGCGACGACACCGTAGCGGCGGCCCTCGGGGAGGCGCCTGGTGAAGACCTCGAAGACCGAGCGGCGGTCGGCGGTGCCCGCCCGCAGCGCGGCCTGCAACATGGTGAGTTCGTACCGGTCGGTGAAGAGTGCGGTCGACGGCACGTCCACCGGCAGTCCCAAGTCCGCAGTGTCCATGGTTGACGATGCTACCTCCCGTACTCGTCAGAGTGACGAGATGTGGTGCCGGTTTATGCGACGGCCCGTACCGGGTGGCAGCATGGGACGTGTGAGTGTCACGCCCGTGGAGATCGAACGTCCTGAATCCCGTGAGGCACCGATGTCGGTGCCCGAGCCCGACGTTCCCTGGGTGACGGTGGTCCATAACGACCCCGTCAATCTCATGAGCTATGTGACCTACGTCTTCCAGAGCTACTTCGGCTACCCCAAGGACAAGGCGCACCGTTTGATGCTCGACGTCCACCACAAGGGTCGCGCGATCGTCTCCAGCGGCACCCGCGAGGAGATGGAGCGCGACGTACAGGCGATGCACGGCTACGGCCTGTGGGCGACCCTCCAGCAGGAGCGCTGATGTCGGGACGTTTCGAACCGCTGCCCGACGGCGGCGCCGCCATCACGCTGGACGAGGTCGAGATCTCCATCCTGCGCAGCCTGGCCATGCAGCTCGCCGAGCTGATCGGCCCGGGTGACCAGCCCGCCGGGGGCGGCGACCCGCTGGACGCGCTCTTCGCCGACGGCCCCAGCAAGCCGCCCGCCGATCCGGCGCTCGCCCGGCTGTTCCCGGACGCCTACAGCCCCCCGGACCAGGAGCTGGGGCCGCGGGAGGAGAAGGCGGCGCGTGAGGCGTCCGCGGAGTTCCGCCGCTTCACCGAGAACGACCTGCGGGCGCGCAAGCGCGAGGACGTCCTGACGGTGGTGCGCGACCTGGACGCGCTGACCCCCGGACCGTCCGCGGGCGGCCCGGCCGTGCTGGAGCTGGCGCCGGACAGGTCCCGGCAGTGGCTGGGCGCCCTCAACGACCTGCGGCTGGCCATCGGGACCCGGCTGGAGGTCAGCGACGAGGACGACGGCGGTGAGCTGCTGCGGCTGCCGGACTCCGATCCGCGCAAGCCGATGGTCATGGCGTACTTCTGGCTCGGGGGGCTCCAGGAGACCCTCGTCGAGACGCTGATGCCGGAATGATCTCCTCCGACAATTACTGAGTGTTCGTTTAGAGGATGCTCAACTCCGGATAACGATCGCATCACCGCGCTCATCAACTTTGTTGAGCGCGGTAACTTTTGTCCACTTCTTCCTGTGGTCTGTGCCACACGTGGCCCGCTCGATCGATGGCGTGGCCGTGGTAAATCTTCACGATCGCCAGACCAGCCGCCACAGGGAGAAAGGCGCAGCAAAATGACCTCAGCGGCTCCTGAAGAGGACTATGAGCGGGGCCTTGGCAGTCGCCAGGTCCAGATGATCGCGATCGGCGGCGCCATCGGCGTCGGCCTGTTCATGGGCGCCGGGGCGAACATCGCCAAGGCCGGCCCGAGCATCATCCTGATGTACGCCCTCGCGGGTGTGATCGTCTTCTTCATCATGAGAGCGCTCGGTGAGCTGCTCCTCTACCGGCGGTCCTCGGGCTCCTTCGCGGAATACATCCGGGAGTTCCTGGGCCCGTTCTTCGGCTATGTGACCGGCTGGACCTACTGGCTGCTGTGGGTGGTGACCGGCATGGCCGAGCTCACGGCCGCCGCCATCTACATCAACTTCTGGTTCCCCTCGATCCCGCAGTGGGTCAGCGCCCTGGTCTTCCTGGTGGTGCTCTTCGGGGTCAACCTGATCTCGGTCAAGGTCTTCGGTGAGATCGAGTTCTGGTTCTCGATGGTCAAGGTCACCGCGATCATCGGCATGATCGTGATCGGCCTCGGTGTGCTCACCCTCGGCTTCTCCGACGCCGGTGACACCGCCGCCGCCTCGAACCTCTGGTCGCACGGCGGGTTCTTCCCCAACGGCATCGGCGACAGCCTGATGACCCTCCAGGGCGTGATGTTCGCCTACCTCGCCGTCGAGCTCGTCGGCGTCACCGCGAGCGAGTCCGAGGACCCGGAGAGGACCCTGCCCAAGGCGATCAACACGCTGCCGTGGCGCATCATCATCTTCTACGTGGGTGCGCTGACGGTGCTGCTGGCGGTCGTCAAGTGGACCGAGTTCTCGGCCGGCGAGAGCCCCTTCGTGCACGGCTTCTCCAAGATCGGCATCCCCCTCGCCGCCGGTATCGTCAACTTCGTCGTCCTGACCGCGGCCCTGTCCTCCTGTAACTCCGGCATGTACTCCACCGGCCGGATGCTGCGCGACCTGGCGACCAGCGGTGAGGGGCCGAGGATCTTCGCCCGGCTCAACCTCCGCAAGTCCCCGGCCCTCGGCATCACCTTCTCCGTCCTCTTCATGGGCATCGGCGTGCTCCTCAACTACGTCGTCCCCGAGAAGGCGTTCACCTACGTCACCTCGGTGTCCACGGCCTGCGGTATCTTCACCTGGCTGATGATCCTGTTCGCCCACATCCGGTACCGCCGCGCGTTCCGCGCCGGCCAGCTGCCCGCCTCGAGTTTCCCGGCCCCGGGCGGCTCGTTCTTCAGCTGGGTGGCGGTGGTCTTCCTGCTCTTCGTGACCTGCCTGGTCGCCTACGACAAGGACGCCCGGGTCTCCCTGTACATCGGTGCCGGTTGGGCCGTCTGCCTGGTGATCGGCTGGTACGTCCTCAAGGCCCGCGGCGGTGCGCAGCCGCTCGGCCAGTCGGACGCGGTGGAGCCGGAGTACGCGCGCAAGTAAGTCCGCCGCGAATCCGTATCGCCTTTTGGGCACCGCATCTCAGTAGGCGGGCTCCGGACCACTGTCCGGAGCCCGCCCGCCCGTCTCCCACCACCACCCTCAATGGAGGGCGCTGCGCGCCGCCCCCTTTTTCTTTCCTATTGTGTGCTCATGCTGACCATCACCCAGGCGCTCCACGACAAGATCGTCGCGCACGCCCGCGCCGACCACCCCGACGAGGCATGCGGTGTGATCGCGGGCCCCGCCGGAAGCGGCCGCCCGGAGCGGTTCATCCCGATGCTGAACGCGGCCCGTTCCCCCACCTTCTACGAGTTCGACTCGGGTGACCTGCTCAAGCTCTACCGCGAGATGGACGACCGGGACGAGGAACCGGTGGTCATCTACCACTCGCACACCGCCACCGAGGCGTACCCCTCCCGTACCGACATCTCCTACGCCAATGAGCCCGGCGCCCACTACGTCCTGATCTCCACGGCGGAGTGCGGCAATGACGAGGGCCCCTTCCAGTTCCGGTCCTTCCGGATCGTGGACGGTGAGGTCACCGAGGAAGAGGTGGAGATCGTCCCGGGCGGCTGAACCGGTGCCTGGTCTCGTATCGCGGTCGCTACCCGTCCGTATCCCGGGATTGCCTACCGGAGCCCGGTTCGGGAATCGATACGATGAGTCCATGGTTTTCGATGACGTGAGCGAGAAGACGCCGGGCACGCTGCTCGTGGCGCGGCTCCACGTCGACCTGTGCCGGCTCGCCAGCGCGATGTGTCCGCGCCGCGCCGTGGCCGCCTGAGCGCGCGCCCCAGACGCCCGACGCCCTTCGACGACGTCCTCCCGGCCGCTCCGGTCCGGGAGCCCATCCCGCCCTCCGACAGGAGCTCAGACATGGCCATCGAGGTCCGCATCCCGACCATCCTCCGCACCTACACCGACGGCCAGAAGGCGGTCGAGGGCAGCGGGACCACGCTCGCCGAACTCTTCGCCGACCTCGAGTCCCGGCACTCCGGGATCCAGGACCGCCTGGTCGACGGCGGTGAGCTGCGCCGTTTCGTCAACGTCTACCTGAACGACGAGGACGTCCGCTTCCTCGACGGCATCTCCACCAAGCTCTCGGACGGCGACAGCGTGACGATTCTCCCGGCCGTCGCAGGTGGGGCTCTCGGGGCGGAGCCCCGTCCTGCCGGGGTGGTGGCCGGGCGACGGGTGGGCAGGCTCTGATGCGGTACGACAGCCCCCTGGCCGCGGTCGGCAATACGCCGCTCGTCCGGCTGCCGCGGCTCTCGCCCTCCTCCGAGGTACGGGTCTGGGCCAAGCTGGAGGACCGCAACCCGACCGGTTCGATCAAGGACCGCCCCGCGCTCCATATGATCGAACAGGCCGAGAAGGACGGCCGGTTGACCGCCGGCTGCACCATCCTCGAGCCGACCTCCGGCAACACCGGTATCTCGCTCGCGATGGCGGCCAAGCTCAAGGGCTACCGCATCGTCTGCGTGATGCCGGAGAACACCAGCGAGGAGCGGCGTCAGCTGCTCGCCATGTGGGGCGCGGAGATCATCTCCTCGCCCGCCGCCGGCGGCTCCAACACCGCCGTCCGGGTGGCCAAGGAGCTGGCCGGGCAGCACCCGGACTGGGTGATGCTGTACCAGTACGGAAACCCGGACAACGCCGGCGCCCACTACGCCACCACCGGCCCGGAGATCCTGGCCGACCTGCCCTCCATCACCCACTTCGTCGCCGGTCTGGGCACCACCGGCACCCTGATGGGCGTCGGCCGCTATCTGCGCGAGAACAAGCCGGACGTCCAGATCGTCGCCGCCGAGCCGCGCTACGACGACGTCGTCTACGGACTCCGCAACCTCGACGAGGGCTTCGTCCCCGAGCTGTACGACGAGTCCGTCCTGACCACCCGCTTCTCCGTCGGCTCCGAGGACGCGGTGGCCCGCACCCGGGAACTCCTCGCCCAGGAGGGCATCTTCGCGGGCGTCTCCACCGGGGCCGCGCTGCACGCCGCCCTCGGTGTCGCCCGTAAGGCGGTCAAGGCCGGGCAGAGCGCCGATGTGGTCTTCATCGTCGCCGACGGTGGCTGGAAGTACCTCTCCACCGGTGTCTACACGGCGGCCACCACCGAGGAGGCGATCGAGACGCTGCACGGCCAGCTCTGGGCATAGCCCGGGCCGATCGGCCGGCGGGGGGCAGGGCCGGGCGCCACCCGGCTCCGTCCTGGTGATTCCGCCCACAACGCGGGCCTGTGGAGGAGCTGCCTGGGCTTTTGCGCCTTACGCTCGTGGGCACCGCATGACCCCCCGCACCTGCCCATGGCCCTCGGCATGGGGACCCCTCAAGGAGGTTCCTGCTTCATGAAGCTCACCGTCGTCGGATGCTCAGGGTCGTTCCCGTCCGCGGAATCGGCCTGCTCGAGCTACCTCGTAGAGGCCGACGGCTTCCGGCTGCTCCTCGACATGGGCAATGGCGCCCTTGGCGAGTTGCAGCGCCACTGCGGTCTCTACGACCTCGACGCCGTGCTGCTCTCCCATCTCCACCCCGATCACTTCATCGACATGTGCGGATACTTCGTCGCGCGCTACTACCGGCACGACGGGGGCCGCGCCGAAGCGATCCCCGTCTACGGCCCCGAGGACACCGAGCGGCGGCTGGTCCAGGCGTACGACGACGTGCCCGACGAGAAGTCGATGCGCGAGGTCTTCGACTTCCGCACCCTGACGTCCGGCGGCTTCGAGATCGGCCCCTTCACCATCCACGCCGAGCGAGTCTGCCACCCGGTGGAGGCGTTCGGGTTCCGGATCGAGTCCGGCGGCCGCACGCTGGTCTACTCGGGCGACACGGGCCCCTGTGAGGCCCTGGTGGACCTGGCCCGCGGCGGTGACCTCTTCCTGTGCGAGGCGGCCTTCACGCACGGCAAGGAGGACATCCCGGAGCTGCACCTCAACGGCCGCCAGGCGGGTGAGCACGCGCTGCGGGCAGGGGTCGGGACCCTGGTGCTCACCCACATCCCGCCGTGGACGGACCCCGAGATCAACCAGCGCGACGCACAGGCGGTTTTCGGCGGCCCGGTGGAGCTGGCCGCCCCGGGGATCACGTACGAGGTCTGAGCCCAGCCCCGGCCCTCCCGGAACGGACCGTCCTGGAACGGTCCGTCCCGGGAGCCGGCGGGCGGGCACCATGCCGGGTCAGGCGGCCCCGTCCGGCAGCTGTGCCAGCACCCGGGCGAGCATCCCGAAGTCCTCGGTCACATTGTGACCGGCGCCTCGCTCGACCGACTTCTGGTACGCGGGCAGGACCGTCTCGTAGCGGCCGCTGGCGAGGGCCAGCGTCGACTGTAGTTCGAACAGACGGGCCATGAGATGGCGATTGGCCGGTTCCTCGGCGCCCTGTACCGACCCGATCTCGTCGACGAGGGCCGAGAGCCGGCCGAGGAGCCGGCTCGACTCCAGCAGCGTGCGATAGTACGTGGCCTCCACGGTCCGTCCCGCCTCGCCGAGCAGGGCCGCGTACGTCCGCAGTGCGTCGGCCTCGCCGAGCCCGAGGGCCAACTCGCACAGCAGACTCCAGGAGTCGACGATCCGCTCGGAGCGGTAGCCGGGCGGACCGGCGGGCAGGGGGGTCTCGCCCGCATGCGCGGCCAGCAGCACGAACGCCGCGCGCAGCTCCTCCTCGGACGCCGATCGGTGGTCGAGCCCGTCTCGGACCTCGTAATACACCCACTTCGGATTGTCCGGCTCCTCGGTCCGCGCCAGCCGGTCCAGCCTGACGTACCGCTCGCGCTTGCCCCTCTGGTCGACCACTTCCGGCAGATACCCGGAGTGGTCGAAGCGGACGTCGACCTGCACCCGGGCCGGGGCGCGGCCGTCGGGGTCGTACGGGTGCTCGTGGACCCGTCCCCGGAATCGGAACGGGCCGTCCGCCCGTAGCACCCGCTGGGTATTGGTGTACACCGGGCCGCCCACGTCGGCGATGACGGGGGAGACGACGAAATCGGAGTCGGGCAGTAGGTAGTCGAGCACCGATAGTGCACGGCGGAGCCGGCCCGCGTGCGACATCGCGAGGACCTCGTCGGCGTCCACATGGCACAGCCAGCCGTCGGTGACCTCGCCGAAGGCGAGATTGCGCTGCCGGGAGAAGTCGTCGGCCCAGGGCGCGGACAGGATCCGCGCGTCGCCTCGGGCGCGCAGCGCCTGCCCGGCGGTGCCGTCGACGGACCCGGAATCGACCAGTAGACAGTGGTCGACGTCGTCGGCGAGCGCGCTCAGACAGCCGGCGATGCGCTCCTCCTCGTTGTAGGTGAGCACGACGGCGGTCACCGGGCGGGGACGGTACGAGGCGTAGCCGGCTGCCAGGTCCGCGGGGTCGGCGGAGGACAGCGGGGTGTCCGCGAGGTCCAGTGACACGGAGGTGACCAGGGCCAGGTCGGACGACAGGCGGGAAGCGGCGATGCCTCCGGGCACGTGGACGAGATCGAGCAGATGCGAGAACTTCATCGCGGCAGAGGGCTTTCCTGGCAGAGGTCGGACAAGGGGGAGAGGGAGTGCTCCAGGACGAACGCGCAGTCCCCGACGTGCCCGTGCGAGACCACGATCTTCGTCCCCTCGACCGTCTGGAGCGCGTCCCAGATCCGGGTGAGGGTGTTCCGGTCGATGCCGCTGAACGTCTCGTCGAAGAGATAGATCCGGGGGCCGTGCAGGATGGCTCGGGCGATCGACAGACGCTGGATCTGGCCGCGCGAGAACCCCGCGCCGGTCTCCCGTACCGGCTCGTCCAGCCCTTCAGGAAGGCTGTCGACGACGTCCAGGAAACAGGCCACGCGGCAGGCATCCAGAACGTCGGCCGTGCTGTGCGGTACGCCCAGGGTCAGATTCTCGCGCAGGGAGGCGGTGAGCAGGACCGGGGTCTCCGGGACGTACAGGACGTGGCGCGGCAACTCGGCCGACGGGATATGGCTGATCTCGGCGCCACCGAGGGTGATGCTGCCCTCGTACCCGGCGTGCGCGCCCGCGAGCAGGGTGAGGAGCGTGCTCTTGCCCGAGCCGTTCGCACCGCGCAGGAGCATGCTTGCGCCGTACGGGACATCGAGGTCGAGTCCGCGGATCGTGTCCTGCCGGGCGCCGGGATGGCGGAAGTGCAGGGACCTGATCGAGAGGTCGGCCGGCTCCCGTGGCGTCTGCGCCCGCTCCGCCGGCAGCGAGAGCCGGGCGTCGTCGCGCTGCATCACCACGTCCCGGTACCGGCCCAGGGCGGCAGAGGTGCGCTGAACGGTCACCTGGAAGGACGCGACGGAGTCCATCGCGCCGAGGAAGTAGCCGGCCATGGTCAGGAATCCGAAGACCTGGCCGACGGTGAGCGCCCCGGACATCATTCGGCTCAGCCCCGCCCAGGCCGCCACCACCGTGAAGACGGTCTGACTGGCCGTCTTGATCACGGAGTTGACGTTCTCCAGACGGCCGAGCCGCGTCTCCGACTCGATTCTGCGCCGCAACGCCCTGCTCATGCGGCCGAAGGCGTAGTCGCCCCTGCCGTAACCGGTCAACTCCATGTGTCCCCGCAGGGAGTTGAGTGTCTCGGATTTGAGTGTGGCGTCCCGCTGGAGAGCTTCCGCCGCGGCATTCCTGATGTGCGGGTAGAGGAGGACGGAGCTGAGCACGTTGACCGCGGCGGGCGGGATCAGGAACAGGAAGAGCGAGGGCCCGGTCACGAGCAGATAGCCGCCGACCGAGAGGACGACACAGATGTCGATGGCCGCCCTGACGGAGGCCGCGGTGACGAGCCCCTGAATTTCCTGCACATCGTCGATCCGGCTCACCAGGTCACCGGCTCTGCGGCTTTTGAAGTAACCGGCCGGAAGCCGCAGGAGTTTATGCAGGTAGCGTTCCGACAACTGCCGTTGGAGCGACTGGCTCAGGGCCACGATGGCGCGGCCCCGCAGATACTGGACGCCCGCTGCCGCCAGGGCGATCCCGATGAACTCGGCCGACATGACAGCCAGTGCCCGCCGCGAGCCGTCCCGCATGACGCGATCCACGGCCATCTGGACGAACAGGCTGTTCAGCAGGGCCACCAGGGCCACGACGACGGTCGCCGCCAGGATCAGCAGGAGCCGCCCCCGATGGGCGCGGACGGCCTGCCACACCAGACCCTGCGCACGGGAGGCGCGGATCCGGGCCCCCAGCGGCAGCCGCGCCATCGGCCTGTCGGTGACCAGGGCCTCCCCGTGGAAGACCTCGGCGAGGACCTCGGGCGCGACGCGCATCGGACGCTGGAGCAGTGGGTCGCCGACGATGAAGTGGCCGCTGTCGGTGGCCTCGTGGACGACAACGAAGTGCCGGTCACCGTCCTCGTCCAGCAGGATGATCGTCGGTCCCGCCAGCCGTACGGCCTGCCGCAGCTGGTCGGTGTCCAGCCGGAGGAGTTCGCTGTCGACGCCATAGCCCCGCAGGACCTCGCGCAGCCGGAGCAGATTGGAGCCGCGTTCGCCGAGCCCCGTGGACTCGCGCAGGAGTGCCGCGTCGACCACGACCCCGTGCCGCATGAGCACGGCGCGCAGAGACGCCGGGCCGCAGTCGGTGTCCCCCGACTGATGGGTGTGGTATCTCTGCCACTTCACCGAAGAACTCCTGGCGGGGAAAAGAGCGCGCCCGCCGCCGGACGGGGCGGGCGCGGATCCGTACTACAGCTTGTCGCAGCCCAGCGACTTCCAGAGCTTGTAGTAATCGCCGTAGCTGCAACCCATAGGATTGCCGATCTGAGCGAAAATCCACTCGCACTGGGCGCGGCTCGGCTTCTTGCCCTCGCCGGAGGCGGCGGCCGCCTCCTCGTCGCTGAGTGCGGCGAACTTCAGCTCACGCAGAGCTTGCAGGCTCATAGTTTCCCCAGTTTGTCGTTGGTCTAGGCCAAAATTGACCCGGTCGACACCGTAGGCTGAAGATTTCGGTGTGATCAAGGAGAGGATCCGTGATTATGATCACTGGATCTTCCGGGCCGGAAATTGCATCTGGTAAACAGGGCGCTTTCGGCGGGATTCATGGAACGGGCACGCCGAATTCCCCGATCCGCAGTGCGGCCGGGGAATTCGGCGTGATCGAGTTTCGGGAAAGTCCTACTTGGCCTCGGCCTTCAGAATTTCTTTCAGCTCCTCGTCCGACTCGCGGCCCGGGGTTGGCAGGTTGAACTTGGTGATGGCGAAGCGGAAGATCGCGTAGTAGACGGCGCCGAAGCACAGGCCGACCAGCATCAGTCCCCATGGATTGCTTGCGATGCCCAGGTTCAGAGCCCAGTCGATCACGCCGGCCGAGAAGCCGAAGCCGTCCCGCATGCCCAGCGCCCAGGTCAGAGCCATGGAGATACCGGTGAGGACCGCATGGATCGCGTACAGGACCGGCGCGATGAACATGAAGGTGAACTCGATCGGCTCGGTGACGCCGGTGACGAAGGACGTCAGCGCGAGCGAGAGCATCATGCCGCCGATCACCTTGCGGCGCTCCGGGCGGGCGCAGTGCACGATGGCGAGGCAGGCGGCCGGGAGGCCGAACATCATGACCGGGAAGAAGCCGGTCAGGAACTGGCCCGCGGTCGGGTCGCCGGCCAGGAAGCGCGCGATGTCGCCGCTCTTGCCGTGGTAGTCGCCCGCCTGTAGCCAGGGGAACGAGTTCAGCAGGTGGTGCATGCCAATCGGGATCAGCGCGCGGTTGGCGACACCGAAGATGCCGGCGCCGATGGAGCCCGAACCCACCAACCACTCACCGAAGTTGTGCAGACCGGTACCGAGGACCGGCCAGATGTAGCCGAAGACGATGCCGAGTATCAGACCGGCGAGGGCCGCCAGGATCGGGACCAGTCGACGGCCGCCGAAGAAGCCTGCCCAGTCCGGCAGCTTGGTGCGGTAGAAGCGCTGGTAGATCAGCGCGACGGCGAGACCCATCACCACACCGCCGAGCACCTTGGCGTCGGCCGGGGCGTCCACCATGACGACCTTGCCGTCGACGGCCGTCGCCACCTTTGGCAGGCTCTTGTCGGTGAAGGTGCCGAGCACGTTCTTGAAGACCAAGTAGCCGACGACCGCGGCGAGCGCGGTCGAGCCGTCCGACTTCTTCGCGAAGCCGATCGCGATGCCCACGGCGAACAACAGCGGCATGTTGTCCAGGATCGCGTTACCGCCGGCGGCCATGAATGAGGCGATCTTCGTCAGGAAGGCGGGGAATTCCGGGCGCCCGAGCATGTCGGTGTTTCCGAGGCGCACCAGGAGGGCGGCGGCGGGCAGCACCGCCACCGGCAGCATCAGGCTGCGGCCGATGCGCTGGAGCGCGGCCATCACGCTGGCGCCCTTCTTCTTCTCCGCCGCGGGGGCGGCGCTGGCCGTCGTCACGAGTTCCTCCTGGTGAGGCGGGCTCTCAGGGGATGGGGGCGGCCCGCGCTATGGTCTAAACCACATGTGGTGTAGACCTGTTGTAGCACGTAGGACTCCGTTACACGTAGGGGTCCGATAAAGGAATCTATCCTTCCATGTGACGGCCGACCCTCCACCCCGCATAATGGTGTAGACCATTCTCGGTTGGTTGTAACGCGGACAGCAGGACGACAGGGAGCGAACATGGCCAGCAAGGCTGAGAAGATCGTCGAGGGGCTCGGCGGCATCGACAACATCGTCGAGGTCGAGGGCTGCATCACCCGGCTCCGTACCGAGGTCAAGGACGTCTCCCTGGTCGACGAGGCGCTCCTCAAGGCCGCGGGCGCCCATGGCGTGGTGAAGATGGGCAGCGCGATCCAGGTGGTCATCGGCACCGACGCGGACCCCGTCGCCGCCGAGATCGAAGACCTGATGTGACCTGCTGAGCCTCCAGCGCCGTCCCCCGGGGCGGCGCCCGCGCCCGACGGGGACCGGGGGTCCTCGCGATGCCGATAGGCTCATCCCATGTCTCGTATCGACGGCCGCACCCCCGACCAGCTCCGCCCCGTGACCATCGAGCGCGCTTGGAGCAAGCATGCCGAGGGCTCGGTCCTCGTCTCCTTCGGCGATACGCGGGTCCTGTGCACCGCGAGCTTCACCGAGGGCGTGCCGCGCTGGCGCAAGGGCAGCGGCGAGGGCTGGGTCACCGCGGAGTACGCGATGCTGCCGCGCTCCACCAACACCCGGGGCGACCGCGAGTCCGTCCGCGGCAAGATCGGTGGCCGTACGCATGAGATCTCCCGGCTCATCGGCCGCTCGCTGCGCGCCGTCATCGACTACAAGGCGCTCGGCGAGAACACCGTCGTCCTGGACTGCGATGTCCTCCAGGCCGACGGCGGCACCCGCACCGCCGCCATCACCGGCGCCTATGTGGCCCTGGCCGACGCCATCGGCTGGGCCCGGGGGAAGAAGCTCATCAAGGCCACCCGGCAGCCGCTGACCGGCACCGTCTCCGCCGTCAGCGTCGGCATCGTCGGCGGCGTCCCCCTGCTCGACCTCTGCTACGAGGAGGACGTGCGCGCCGAGACCGATATGAACGTGGTCTGCACCGGTGACGGTCGCTTCGTCGAGGTGCAGGGCACGGCGGAGGGCGAGCCCTTCGCCCGCGAGGAGCTGAACGGACTGCTGGACCTCGCCGTGGCGGGCTGTGACGCCCTGTCCGGAATCCAGCGCGCGGCGCTGGCCGAGGAGAGCTGACGGCGGCACCGGGCAACCGCCGGGCGGTGCTTGGCGTTTAGTCAGGTACCAGCACCGCTCCCGGGGAAGGACCCATTCCATGGCGCCGCGTCACCGTCACCGCCGCACCACCGCCGTCACCGCTCTCGCCGCCGTCGCGCTCGTCGTGCCGGTCACCGTCGGCTGTGGCGCGGTGGAGAAGGCCCTGGACTGCGCCCAGCTCGCGGTCGACATATCCAACGACGTGGACAACCTCCAGGACGCCCTGACCGGTGCCGCGGTCGACCCGCAGGAGGCCGACAAGGTCCTGGACGCCCTCGACAAGGACATCGACACGATGGACGACCGCACCGACAACGCGGACGTCGGCAAGGCCGTGGACGACCTCCAGAAGGCCGTGGACAACGTCCAGAAGTCCGTCGACAGCGGCGACCGCCCCGATCTGACCCCGGTCAGGGACGCGGCGGGCGAGCTGACCAAAGTCTGCACCCCCTGACCTGCCGTCGACAGCCCGGACCTCCCCTCGATAATCGAGAGCTATGCAGCACAGCACCGAGGGACACCTCTCGCACCCCCGCCGTCTGGTCCTCGCGACCCGCAACGTCTACAAGATCACCGAACTGCGCTCGATCCTGGGCGAGACCGGCCTCGATGTCGAACTCGTCGGCGCCGACGCCTATCCGGAGATCCCGGACGTCAAGGAGACCGGCGTGACCTTCGCGGAGAACGCCCTCCTCAAGGCCCACGCCCTGGCACGGGCCACCGGCCACCCCGCCATCGCCGACGACTCCGGCCTCTGCGTGGACGTCCTCGGCGGCGCCCCCGGCATCTTCTCCGCCCGCTGGTCGGGCCGGCACGGCGACGACCGCGCCAACCTCGACCTGCTGCTCGCCCAGCTGGCCGACGTCCCCGGCGAACACCGCGGCGCCCACTTCGAATGCGCCGCCGCCCTCGCCCTCCCCGACGGCACCGAGCGCGTGGTGTCCGGCCGGCTCACCGGCACGCTGCGCCGCGAGCCCGTGGGCGGCGGCGGTTTCGGCTACGACCCCATCCTCGAACCCCACGGCGAGACCCGCACCTGCGCCGAACTGACCCCCGACGAGAAGAACGCCATCAGCCACCGCGGCAAGGCGTTCCGCGCCATCGCCCCGATCGTCCGCGAACTCCTGGGGTGAGCGCCCCCGTAGGACGCCGCGAGCCCGGCCCGCGACGAGGCGGGCCGGGCTCGCGTATGCGTGGCGTGCGGCCGGAGGGACTCGAACCCTCACGGGAGTTACCCCACTGGGACCTAAACCCAGCATGACTGCCAATTCCATCACGGCCGCTCGGCACGGTCATGGTACTGCCTGGTGACGGGGCGCCGGGGCCGGAGCCCCGGGTCCGTCACAGCCCCAGGTCTTTGATGATCTTGGCTACGTGGCCGGTGGCCTTCACGTTGTACAGGGCGCGCTCGACCTTGCCCTCTTCATCGACGATGACGGTGGAGCGGATCACACCCGTGACCGTCTTGCCGTAGAGCTTCTTCTCGCCGAAGGCGCCGTACGCCTCCAGGGTCTCCTTGGAGGGGTCGGCGAGGAGGGTGACCTTCAGGTCCTCCTGGGCGCGGAACTTGGCCAGCTTCTCCGGCTTGTCGGGGGAGATGCCGATGACGTCGTAGCCGTGGCCGGAGAGGAATTCGAGGTTGTCGGTGAAGTCGCACGCCTGCTTGGTGCAGCCGGGGGTGAGGGCCGCGGGGTAGAAGTAGACGATCACCCTGCGGCCGGCGTGCTCGGCGAGCGAGACCTGCTTGCCGTCCGCGTCGGGGAGGGTGAAGGCGGGGGCGGTGTCGCCGGGCTTCAGTCGCTCGCTCATGGTCTGGTGCTCCTCGTGGCATCGGGCGGTACCCACCCGACATTAGCCAGCTTCTCGTCCGGGGGTGCCGTGGGGCGGGGAGCAGGGCGAGCTGACAGACTGTCCACTACGAATCATCGAGACTGACGGAGGCAGCGCGGTGTCGGATGCCAGGACCCCTGCGCAGATCGAGGCGGACATCGCCCGCAGGCGGCAGGAGCTCGCCGTGACGCTCGACGAGATCGGGGTGCGGGTGCACCCGAAGACGATCATCGGGGATGCGAAGGCCAAGGCGGCGTCCGCCGTGGACCGTACCGCCGGGCGGGCCTATGTGTCCGTCAACCGAGTGGTGACGGGCGTGCGGGGCCAGCTGGTGTCGGAGGAGGGCGAGCCCCGTATGGAGCGGATCGTGCCGGCCGCGCTCCTCGTGGCCGGGCTGGTCGGGCTGCTCGCGCTCTCGGCGAGGTCCTCCAGGTCCGCCAAGACGTCCCGCTCCTCGCGGTGCACCAAGCGGCACCGGTGAGGTAGGGACGCCGGCGAGGTGAGGGCGGCCGGGCCCCGCCCTGAGGCGTCATCCCGCCGTCCGGCCAGGTACGGTCATGGCGTGAGTGCGAACACGACCCATGACAAGCTGCCCATCCGGATGCTGCACGACCGCGTGCTGGTCCGCACCGACATTCCGGAGGGCGAGCGCCGGTCGTCCGGCGGAATCGTCATCCCCGCCACCGCGGCGGTCGGCAGGCGGCTGGCCTGGGCCGAGGTGGTCGCGGTCGGGCAGAACGTACGGACCGTGGAGCCCGGTGACCGGGTGCTCTACGACCCGGAGGACCGGGCCGAGGTCGAGGTCCGCGGGGTCGCCTACGTCCTGATGCGGGAGCGCGATCTGCACGCCGTGGCCGCCGAGCGGCTGGAGGGCGCGGAGGACTCCACGGGGCTGTATCTGTAGGGCTGCCCAGGGGCGCCCGCCGGGTTTTGACGCCTGCGGCGCGCTGTTCCCCTCCCCGCCCCTTCCCTCAACTGGGGCTCCGCCCCAGACCCCGGACGGGGGCTCCGCCCCGGGCCCCGGGGCTGTGCCCCTGACCCCTGGCCCTGGGCTGGGGCTGCGCCCCGGACCCGCTGGGGCTCCGTCGCCTCAGTCCCCGGCCCGGGGGTTCTGCTCCAGACTCCGGGGCTGTGCCCCTGACCCCTGGCCCTGGGCTGGGGCTGCGCCCCGGACCTGCCGGGGCCCCGTCGCCTCAGTCCCCGGCCCGGGGGTTCTGCTCCAGACTCCGGGGCTGTGCCCCTGACCCCTGGCCCTGGGCCGGGGTTGCGCCCCGGACCCGCTGGGGCCCCGTCGCCCCACTCCCCGGACTGCGAGGGCTCCGCTCCAGACTCCGGGGCTGCGCCCCAGACCTCTGACCCCGGGCCGGGGCTGCGCCCCAGACCTCTGACCCCGGGCCGGGGCTGAGCCCCAGACCCGCTGGGGGCCCCGTCGCCCCACTCCCCGGACCGCGAGGGCTCCGCCCCCGAGCCCGGGGTCCAGGGGCGGAGCCCTTGGTATCGGGAAGGGGCGGGGAGGGGAACAGCCCGCCGCAGGCGTCAAGATCCGCCGGGCACCCCGTAACCCCGTAAGCGCTCCCCGCGCCCCTTCAGAGCGCGCCCCTCAGCCGCCCACCGGACCCCCTGGGCCGCCCGGATCCCCTGGCCCACCCGGGTCGCCGGGCCCGCCGGGACCGGGCTCGGTCGTCGGCCCGCCGGTGGGGAAGTCCGTCGGCGGGGTGGGGATCGTCGGCTCGTCCGTCGGCAGGGTCGGCTGGGTGTCGGTCGGCGCCGTGGGGACCGAGGTGTCCGGCGGGGCGTCGGTCGGGGGAGTGGTGACCACCGGCGGCAGTGAGCCCGGGGGCTGGGGGCTGGTCTGGGAGCCGTCGGGGTTGTCCGCACCGTCCTCCAGCCGAAGATCGAACTCGGCCGGTTCCTTGCCCTCCAGCGCCCCCGACGTGTACTGCGCCCAGATCTCCGCGGGGTACCCGCCGCCGTTGATCCGCTCCAGGCCCGTCGCCCCGTACAGCGGCTTCTGCACGCCCGTATTGGAGTCCTGGCCCATCACCGCGACCACGGTCGCCAGATCCGGGGTGTAGCCCGCGAACCAGGCGGCCTTGTCCTCCTCCGCGGTGCCGGTCTTGCCCGCGGCGGGGCGCTCGGCGGCCTGGGCGGCGGTGCCGGTGCCGCCGTCGACCACGCTCTGGAGTATCGAGGTGGTGGTGTCGGCGGCGCCGCGCGGGATGGCCTGGCGGCTCTCCCGCTCCGGGAGCTTGATCCGCGCACCGTCCTTGGTGACCTCCTCGACCAGGCTGTACCGGCCGTGCTCGCCGTGGTTGGCGAGGGTCGCGTACGCCTCGGTCATGTCCAGCACGCTCGCGGTGGCGGGGCCGAGCGCGATGGAGGGGGAGGCGTGCAGATCGGGGGTGTTCCTGGGGATGCCCAGGTCGAGGGCGGTCTGCCTGACCTTGGACGGCCCCACGTCCTCGGCCATCTGCGCGTACACCGAGTTCACGGAGTTATCGGTGGCCGTGGTGACGTCGATGTCGCCGTAGTCGACGTCGTCCTCGTTGGCCGGGGCGTAGCCGGTGGGCCCGTCCGAGCCGATGACCTCGCGCTTGTTGTCGCCGTTGTAGAGGGTGTCCGGGGTGATCGTCTGGCCGTCCTGGGTGGTGGCCCCATAGCGCACCGCCGAGGTGAAGACAAATGGCTTGAAGGTGGAGCCCACCTGGTAGTCACGGCGGGTCGCGTTGTTGACGAACTGCTTGGTGTAGTCGATCCCGCCGTAGAGGGCGACCACCTTCCCGGTCTTGGGGTCGATCGAGGCGCCGCCCGCGCGGACGTAGCGGTCCACCTTGCGGTCCGGGCTGAGCTTGCTCATCAGCCGGTCGCGCACGGCCTCCACGAAGGCGTCCTGCTTCTTCTTGTCGATCGTGGTGGTGATGCGGTAGCCGCCGCGCGCCAGGGTCTGCTCGTCGATGATCCCGTTGCTGGTGAGGTAGTCCTCGACGGCCTCGATGAGATAGCCGCGCTGGCCGGACATGCCCGAGGGGGCCTTGGCCTCGGAGGGCCCGGGGAAGGTCATCTCCTTCCGGTCGGCCCTGCTCAGCCAGCCCTTCTTGACCATGCCGTCCAGGACGTAGTTCCAGCGGGCCATGGCCCGCCCCTTGTTCTGGGGGTGGGCGACGATGTCGTAGGAGCTGGGGGCGTTCAGCAGGGTCGCCAGATACGCGCCCTGGGCGGTGCTCAGCTCGCCGATGTCCTTGCCGTAGTACGCCTGGGCGGCGGCCTGGATCCCATAGGCGTTGCGCCCGAAGTAGCTGGTGTTGAGGTAGCCCTCGAGGATCTTGTCCTTGCTCACCTCCCGGTCCAGCTTGATCGCGATGAAGAACTCCTTGGCCTTGCGGGTGACCGTCTGCTCCTGGTCCAGGTAGTAGTTCTTCACATACTGCTGGGTGATGGTGGAGCCGGACTGCTTGCCCTTGCCGGTGGCGGTGTTCCAGGCGGCCCGGACCATCGCCTGGGGGTCGATGGCCGACTCCGAGTAGAAGTCCCGGTCCTCGGCCGCGAGCACCGCGCGCTGGATCCGCTTGGGCACCTGGCTGAGCTGCACGCTCTCCCGGTTGACGGTGCCCTCGCGGGCCAGCTGGGAGCCGTCGGAGTAGAGGAAGACATTGCTCTGGGCGATGGCGGCCTTGTTGGCCGGGGGGATGTCGACGAGCAGATAGCCGGTGACGAGCCCGCCCGCGACCAGCAGGACGATCAGCAGGAAGCCCCCGAGGACCATGCGCCAGGTGGGCAGCAGACGGCGCCATCCGGTGCGCTGGGGACGCCCCTTTCTGCCCTTGGCCGGTTTGCCCTCGGGGAAGCCGTCCGAACGGTGCGGCGTGTCGTGGTTGCCATCGTCGATGCCGGGCCGGTCACCCGTTCCGGCCGCGCCGCCATCGATCAACTGGGGCTCGTCGCTCATGTCTCCTGAGACTCCTCGGCCGCCGTCGAGGGTTGTGCGGCGGCAGGATCGTGCACGGTCGGGCGATTCGCGTCGTACGCCCGATAAAACACTGTCGCATCATCCGTTCCGGGCCGAGGACGTGGCGCGCACCTGTGACTGGTCTGTGACCGGTCGAATGGATGATTCCGCTCACACCATCCGGTGAATAATGCCTGGCCGTCCCTCCCGCCACCCCACTAGGCTCCGGATTTTGGCGCCGGTCGGGCGGTGTGGTCGGGGAGGGAGGCACGGGCGGATGCGGCTGTACACGGCCGTCGCGGTCAGCGGCTTCAAACGCTACGCGACGTATAGGGTCGCCACGGTTGCCGGGGTGTTCACCAACACCATTTTCGGCTTCATCCTCGCCTACACCTACACCGCGCTGTGGGACGAGCGGCCGCACCTCGGCGGCTATGACCTCGCCCAGGCGCTGACCTTCGTCTGGCTCGGCCAGGCGCTGCTGGCGGCCGTCGCGCTGATGGGCGGGGGCTTCCAGGAGGAGCTTCAGGACCGCATCAGGTCCGGTGACATCGCCGTGGACCTCTACCGCCCCGTCGACCTCCAGCTGTGGTGGCTGGCCACCGAGCTCGGCCGGGCGCTGTTCCAGCTGCTGGGGCGCGGTGTGGTGCCGATGGCCATCGGGGCGCTGGTCTTCGAACTCCGCCTGCCCGCCTCACCGCTGACCTGGCTGTGGTTCCTGCTGGCGGTGGTGCTCGCGGTGTGCGTCGGCTTCGCGGTGCGCTATCTGGTGTCGCTCGCCTCCTTCTGGCTGCTGGACGGGACGGGGCTGTCGATGCTGAGCGGGCTGCTGTGCCTGTTCTTCTCCGGGATGATCCTGCCGCTCAATGTGTTCCCCGGGCGGCTGGGCGAGATCGCCCGCGCGCTGCCCTGGGCGGCGATGCTCCAGGTGCCCGCGGATGTCTTCCTGGAGGAGCGCCGGGGGCCGGGGCTGCTGGGGGCCTTCGCCTTCCAGGTGGGATGGGCGGTGGCGCTGCTGGCGGCAGGGCGGGCGCTCCAGTCGGCGGCGACGCGGAAGGTGGTGGTCCAAGGTGGCTGAGTCCGCCGTGGCCTCTGGGCTCCGGGCCTACGCCATGATCGTCGGGATGTGGGTGCGCTCCACGATGGCGTACCGCACCTCGTTCCTGATCATGACGGTGGGGAACCTCCTCGCGACCGGGCTGGACTTTGTCGCGATCGCGCTGATGTTCACCCACATCGGGGAGCTGGGCGGCTTCACCCTTGACGAGGTCGCCTTCCTCTACGGCACCACCAGCGTCGCCTTCGGCCTCGCCGACCTCGTGCTGGGCACCATGGGCCGGCTGGGCCAGCGGGTGCGCGACGGCACGATGGACACCCTGCTGGTGCGGCCGGTGCCGATACTCGCCCAGGTGGCCGCCGACCGCTTCGCGCTGCGCCGGCTGGGCCGGATCACCCAGGGGGCGCTGCTGCTCGGCTGGTCGCTGGCCCGGCTGGACATCGACTGGACGCTGGACCGGGTGCTGCTGATGCCGGTGATGCTGCTGAGCGGGGGTGCCATCTTCGGGGCGCTGTTCGTGCTCGGCGGCGCCTTCCAGTTCTGGGCCAAGGACGCCTCCGAGGTGCAGAACGCCTTCACCTTCGGCGGGACCACGCTGCTGGAGTACCCGCCGACGGTCTTCGGCAAGGAGCTGCTGCGGGGCGTCACCTTCGTCATCCCGCTGGCCTTCGTCAACTGGCTGCCCGCGCTGCACATCCTGGGCCGACCCGATCCGCTGGGGCTCCCGGCCCGGATCGGCTTCGCGGCGCCGCTGGTCGCGGCCGCCTGCTGTGCGGTGGCGGGGCTGGCCTGGCGGGCGGGGCTGCGGGCGTATCAGAGCACGGGGAGCTGAACGGGGAGTGGAGGGGAGCATTGGCGTGGACGATCTGATCGAGCTCGACGGTGTCGAGAAGGTGTTCCAGGTGCGGCGCAAAGCCGGGCTGATGCGCCGTGAGCGCCGCGAGGTGCGCGCCGTGGACGGCATCAGCTTCCGGGTGCCGCGCGGCGAGATGGTGGGCTACATCGGCCCGAACGGCGCCGGGAAGTCCACCACCATCAAGATGCTGACCGGGATCCTGGTGCCCAGCGGCGGGCGGCTGAGGGTCGCCGGAATCGACCCCTCCAAGGAGCGGACGAGGCTCGCCCGCCGGATCGGGGTGGTCTTCGGGCAGCGGACCACCCTGTGGTGGGATCTGCCGCTGCGCGATTCGTACGCGCTGGTGCGGCGGATGTACCGGATCCCCGACGACCGCTACCGGCAGAACCTGGACCGGTGTGTGGAACTGCTCAACCTCAGCGCGCTGTTGGACGTGCCGGTACGTCAGCTCTCGCTCGGCCAGCGGATGCGCGGCGATATCGCGGCCGCCCTGCTGCACGACCCCGAGGTGCTCTACCTCGACGAGCCGACCATCGGGCTGGATGTGGTCAGCAAGGCCAAGGTGCGGGAGTTCCTGCGCGATGTGAACGCCGAGCAGGGCACCACCGTCCTGCTCACCACCCACGATCTGACCGATATCGAGCTGCTGTGCAAGCGGGTGATGGTCATCGACCACGGCCGGCTGGTCTACGACGGCGGGCTCGACGGGCTGCACGCGGTGGGGGAGAGCGAACGCACGCTCGTGGTCGACCTGGAGCGCGAGCTGCCGCCCATCGAGATCCCCGGCGCCCGGACGGTGCGGGTCGAGGGGCCCCGGCAGTGGCTGGCCTTCCCGGCCACCAGCAGCGCGGCCCCGATCGTCGCGGCGGTCGCCGACGGCTATCCGCTGGTGGACCTCTCGGTGCGCGAGCCCGAGATCGAGGACGTCATCGCGAGGATGCTGCACGGGGCTTAGGGGTCCTTGCACTATGAGCGCCCGATGAGGCCGCGTGGTCTGGTGCCGTGCATCGCAAGGCGCCGGAGAGCCCTCGTAGCGGAGCTACTAGGGCTTTTCGGCAACGCGGCGAGGTGCGGTGCCAGGCCGCGCGACCCGGGCGGGCATAGTGCAAGGACCCCTTAGGGCGGGGCGTGGCCAGGGCGGGGGCGCGGCGCGGTGTGGGTGAGAGACCGCCAGGGGCACGGTGTGGGAGAGGGGCCAGGGGCGGTGCCCGCCATTAGTCTGTCCGTATGACGAGCGCTGGTTCTTCCCAGGGGTCCGGTCCCGACCTCCCGGACCCGGCCGGGATGCGGGCCTCCGACGCCGAGCGTGAGCGGATCGCCGAGGTGCTCCGCGAGGCCGTCGCCGAGGGCCGCCTGGACATGGAGGAGTTCGAGGAGCGGCTGGGCGCGGCCTACGCGGCGCGCACCCATGGCCAGTTGGAGCCGCTGGTACGGGACCTCCCGGTGCCCGGCAGCGCCGTTCCCGCCCCGCCGTCCCCCGGTGACCACACGGGCTGGCGGGAGCGGATCGGCGGCCCCCCGACCTCGAAGTGGGCCGTGGCGATCATGGGCGGCTTCCAGCGCAAGGGAACCTGGACCGTCCCGCGTGCCTTCACCGCCTTCGCCCTGATGGGCGGCGGTGAGATCGATCTGCGCGAGGCCCGGTTCGAGGACCGCGATGTGGTGATCCGCTGCTTCGCCCTCATGAGCGGGGTGCAGATCATCGTCCCGCCGGACCTGGAGACGCATGTCGGTGGCATCGGTCTCATGGGTGGTTTCGACCACACTGGGTCCGCCGACGGGGATCCCGCCGGTCCCCGGGTGACCGTCACCGGCCTCGCGCTGTTCGGCGGGGTCGGCGTCGAGCGCAAGCTCCGTAAGGAGGAGCACAAGCGGCTCAAGGAGGAGCGCCGGCAGGTGAAGGCGGAGCGCCGGGAGCAGTTGCGCGCCGAGCGCCGGGAGCTGCGGGACGAGCGCCGCGAGCGGCGGGACGAGCGTCGGCTCTCCCTGGAGAAGGACCGCCGCCGCGACGACTACTGAGCCCTTACGGGGCCTTCAAGGGGCCCAGGGAGCCCGACTCAGAGCCCTTTCAGAGCTCGGCCGCCGTGCGGCCCCGCAGGTGGTCCAGGTCCAGCGCCCGCGCCATCGCCCGGTAGCCGTTGTCGCTCGGGTGCAGATGGTCGCCCGAGTCGAACATCGGGCGCAGCCGCAGCGGGCTGATCGGGTCGCGCAGCGCCTTGTCGAAGTCCACGACCTCGTCGAAGACCCTCCCGGCCCGGATCTGCGCGTTGACCTGCTCGCGCACGGCGTCCAGCTGGGGGGTGTAGCCGCGGTGCCCGTAGAAGGGCGTCAGGGTGGCTCCGATGACCCGCAGGCCCCGCGCGTGGGCCTGCTCGGTCAGCCGCTTCAGGCCCCATACGATCCGGTCGGGGTCGGTCTGGTGGGGGATGCGGAGTATGTCGTTGACGCCCAGCTCGATGACCACGGCCTTGACGCCCGTACGGGACAGCACATCGCGGTCGAAGCGGGAGAGCCCGCTGGGGTTGTTGGGCGGGAACTGGGTGCCGTCGCTCAGTACGCGGTTGCCGCTGATGCCCTGGTTGAGCACGCCGAAGCGGGGCGCCCCGGGCTCGCTGCGCAGCCGCTCGGCGAGGAAGTCGGTCCAGCGGTGGTTGGCCCCGGCGGTGGAGGTGATGCCGTCGGTGATCGAGTCGCCCAGCACCGCGACCGCGCCCTCGGCCTGCTTGGACCACACGTCCACACCGGTCAGATAGCGCCAGTACGGGCTCTGCTGGGTGTAGGCGGCGCCCGCGGTGTCCTCCGTACGGTCGCCACGGGCCAGGTACGACGTCTGGCGGGCGTGCGGATGGTAGGTGACGGAGCCGGACGCCTGCGGGGTGTAGGTGGTGACCAGCAGATCGGCCGAGTCCGGGACGGCGAGCCGCACCGGGTCACTGGTGGCCGCCTTGCCGGGCGGGATGGTCACCCAGGTGCGATTGTTGAACGTGAGGCGGCGCATGGTGCCGGCCGCCGCCGTGGGGTTGCTGGGCGCGGCGGCCAGCGCCAGCGAGGCATGCGTGATCGTCAGCGGACGGCTGCTGAAGAAGTTCGAGAGCTGGATGCGGGCGCTGGTGCCGCCGATGCTGGTGTGCACCACGTTCCGTACCGACATGCCCGACAGACCGCGCAGCGTCCTCGGCTCCGCGGCCGCCGCCGAGGTGGACCAGGTGCCCACCCAGGCCCCGGCCGAGGCGGGGGCGGCCGAGCCGCGAGCCCCCTGTGCACGGGGATCCGTACCGCCGTCGTCGCCCCCGAGCCCGATGAATATCGCGGTGGAGACGAGGATCACCACAGCCGCCAGCGCAGCGAGCACGGCATACCCCGTGCGTCTGGGCATTGGGGGCACGCTCATGTGCGGGTTTTCTCCTCGGGCAGACGGAGCCCCGAGGCTCCGGAAGTGGACGGGAACGGCGGGTTTTATCCGACAGCGCCGATACGGTCCGGTCGGTCTCTCATGATCCCATGGTGGGACCCGGCTCCGCCTGTCGGCCTGCCCCCAATGTGCTGGGTCGCTCCCCCAGACAGACGACGGGAACTCACCGTTCGTTCCACCCATGGGCGACTGAGACCGGAAAGAGACAATGCATGAGGGGACGGGCCGACCAGGTGGAGCGTATGGAGCGAAGAACGACTGGTGAGACGGCGGCCCCGCCGTCCCGGGGCACGGCTGTGCCCTTCGTCACCGACAGCCCCCTCGATGTGGAACGGCGGCGCGGGGTGCGCCGCATGAAGACGTTCGCCACCGGCCTGTTGCTCGGCGTCGCCCTGGTCTATGTGCTCGCCACCTGGGCGCGCTCCTCCGGTATCGGCGGCTGGCCGGGCTATGTCGCCGCGGCCGCGGAGGCGGGCATGGTGGGCGCCCTGGCCGACTGGTTCGCGGTCACCGCGCTCTTCCGGCGGCCCATGGGACTGCCCATCCCCCATACGGCGATCATCCCCACCAAGAAGGACCAGCTCGGGGTCAGCCTCGGGGAATTCGTCGGGGAGAACTTCCTCTCCGGCGACGTCGTACGGATGCGGCTGCGCGCGGTCGGCATCGGCAGCCGGCTCGGCGCCTGGCTCGCCGAACCCGAGCACGTCGACCGTGTGACGGCCGAGCTGGCGACCGCGCTGCGCGGCGCCCTTACGGTGCTGCGCGACTCCGATGTGCAGGCGGTGGTGGGCGAGGCCATCACCCGCCGGGCCGACACCCAGGAGATCGCGCCGGGCCTGGGCAAGCTGCTGGAGCGGGTCGTTGCGGACGGAGGCCACCACCGCGCCGTGGACCTGGTCTGTCTGCGCGCCCACGACTGGCTGGTGGAGCACAACGACTCGGTGATGCTGGCGGTGACCGGCGGCGCCCCCGGCTGGACACCGCGGTTCGTGGACCGCAAGGTCGGCGAGCGCGTCTACAAGGAACTGCTGCGCTTCGTGACCGAGATGCGCGATATGCCGGACCATCCGGCGCGCGGCGCCCTGGACCGCTTCCTCACCGACTTCGCCGGGGATCTGCAATCCGACACCGACACCCGGGTGCGGGTGGAGCGGGTGAAGAGCGAGGTGTTGGGGCGCGGCGACGTCCAGGACCTCATCGCCTCGGCCTGGGGCTCGGTGCGTTCGATGATCGTCGCGGCGGCCGAGGACGAGCGCAGCGAACTGCGACAGCGGGCGCGGGCGGCCATTCTGTCCCTGGGCATGCGGATGGTGACGGACCAACGGCTGCGGGACAAGGTCGACGGCTGGCTGGAGGACGCCGCCGTCTATGTGGTGACGACCTATCGGGACGAGATCACCTCGCTGATCACCGAGACGGTGGCGAGCTGGGACGCGGAGCACACCTCGCGCAAGATCGAGGCCCATATCGGCCGGGACCTTCAGTTCATCCGGATCAACGGCACGGTGGTGGGTGCCCTGGCCGGGCTGGTGATCTACACGGTCTCGCGGGCGCTGGGCGGATAGCCGCGCCCCGTCTCTGGAAGGTGCGCGCGGCCTGGCCTATGGTGCGCGCGTGCGACGTCGTGGAGGGCGGGCCGTGCTCGCCCGGGGGCTGTGGACGGCCGGTGAACTCGCCGTCACCCTCGGGGTCGTGGTGCTGCTCTTCGTCGTCCACCAGCTGTGGTGGACCAATCGGCAGGCGCGGGCGGACGCCCGGCACGAGGTGTCGGCGCTGGAGCGGCGATGGGATGACCGGGCTGCCGAGGGCGCCGAGGCCGCGACGCCCGCGCCGGGGGCGCCGCGATCGGGTACGGCCGACTCCTCCGGTGGGGACGAACGCGACCGGGCGACCGGGGGCGGGGGCCAAGGGCCGCGCCGGGACCAGGCGTACGCCGTGCTCAGGATCCCGCGCATCGGCCTTACGGTGCCCATCGCCGAGGGCATCGGCCGGGCGGCGGTGCTCAACAAGGGCTATGTGGGCCACTATCCGCGCACCGCCCAGCCGGGGCAGGCGGGCAACGTCGCCCTCGCGGGCCACCGCAATACGCATGGTGAGCCCTTCCGGCAGCTGGACGAGGTGCGCCCGGGCGACACGGTGCGCATCGAGACCGCCGACGCCCGCTACACGTACGCGGTCGAGCGCACCCTGCCGCGCACCTCGCCGGCCGACGGCACGGTGATCGCCCGGGTGCCCTTCAGCTCGACCCACCCCCGCTACCGCTACACCGAACCGGGCTACTACCTCACGCTGACGACCTGCACCCCCGAATTCACCTCCCGCTACCGCCTGGTGGTCTGGGCCCGGCTGAAAGCCGCCGAGCCGCGGTCTGTCGGTGGGGCCGATTAGACTGGCGACGCCAGTAGGGGAGACCGGCCGGAGCGGAAGGGGGCCCGGATGACGTATCGCGTCGAAGCGCTGCGGATGCGGCTCGGCGTCTGCCTGTTCCTGCTGACCGGGGTTCTGCTGGCCCACAGCGGGGCGGTCGGCGCCGTCGCCCTCGCCGCCGCCGTCGCGGCCACCACCGCCGTCGCCGGAGCGCTGCTCACCTGCGCGGTCCTCGCCTCCCGCGGCCGAATACCCGTCCCGGCCGGGCGGATTCGCACCGCGATACGGGACCGGGAGCGCCGTACGGCGTTCCTGCCGCAGCGGGATCCCGACGCCGCCGGACGTCCGAGGCCACGAGCGCCGGGCCGCCGTCTGCCGACGGCCGCGTAGGCGCACCGGGCGCATCCGTACCGTCGTACGTCGTCATCGCCGTACGGCGGACCTCCTCGTACGTCCTTCCTCGTACCGCCGTGCCACGCGGCTCGTCACGCCGATGTCTTTCTCACTCCGGCAACTCCGGTGACTCGGGTAGCTCCGGCTACTTCAACAACTCCGGTAGCTCCGGCGACTCCGGTACGACGAGACCCGCGGAGGGCTCCCATGTCCCTTTTCTCCTCCCTTTTCTCTTCTCTCGGCACCCTGTTGACCACCATGGCCGACGGCCTGGACCCGCTCTTCGGCGCGTCCGCGGCGGCGGCCGCCATCGTTGTCTTCACGCTGTGCGTCCGCGCCGCGTTGCATCCCCTCGCCCGTGCCGCGGTGCGCGGCGAGAAGGCGCGGGCCACGCTCGCGCCGAAGATCACGGAGCTGAGCCGCAAGCACCAGGGCGACCCCGAGCGGATGCGGCGCGCCATGGCGGAACTCCAGGCGAAGGAGGGCGCGTCATCGCTGGCGGGCTGTCTGCCCACCCTCGCCCAGCTTCCGTTCTTCTTTGTGATGTACCACGTGTTCTCCACCGGCAGCGGTGCCGGGGACCTCCTCGACCACACGCTCGCCGGGGCTCCGCTCGGCGCCCGGTGGGGCGGGGTGCTCAGCGGTGGGCCGGGCCTGGTCTACCTCGGGCTCTTCGCGCTGATCGCGGCCGTGGCGACCTGGACGTATCTCCGCGCCCGTAAGGCGACCGTCCCCGGGGCGCCCGGAGTGGCGCGGGCGCTGCCGCTGCTCTCGTTCGGCACTCTCGTCACCGCCGCCGTGGTCCCGCTGGCCGCGGCGCTCTACCTGGCGACCAGCGCGACCTGGACGGCGGTGGAACGGGCGCTGCTGCACCGCTGATGACGGCGGCCAGCGGCGACGCAGGCGGCAGCTCAGGGCGGCGCCCTATGGCGGTGCCCGTGAAGCCGTTCTCTTCGACGTCCCAGTCCGTGAACGAGCTCTTGCGGGCTGGATCTCCCTGAAGAGAGGATCGATCAGCCGGTAGGCGCCTCGCACCGGCGTGTGATCTCGGGAGTCTTGGGATGAAACTGCTGCGAGTCGGACCGGTGGGCGCCGAACGCCCCGCGCTGCTCGATCAGAACGGCACCCTGCGCGATCTGTCCGCCCTGGTCCCGGACATCGACGGCGCCCTGCTCGCCGATGAGGCCGCTCTCGCGCGGGTGCGCGAGGCGGCCGCAGCCGACGACGCGCTGCCCGCGATCGAGGACGGCGGGATCCGGATCGGCCCGCCGCTCGGCCGTATCGGCAAGATCGTGTGCATCGGGCTGAACTACCACGGCCACGCCGCCGAGACCGGTGCCGCCATCCCCGAAGAGCCCATCGTCTTCATGAAGGCCCCGGACACGGTCGTCGGCCCCGATGACACGGTTCTCGTGCCGCGTGGCAGCGTGAAGACCGACTGGGAGGTCGAGCTCGCCATCGTCATCGGCCGCACCGCCCGCTACCTCGACTCCCACGAGGACGCCCTCGCCTCGGTCGCGGGCTATGCGATCGCCCACGACGTCTCCGAGCGCGCCTTCCAGATCGAGCGCGGGGGCCAGTGGGACAAGGGCAAGAACTGCGAGACGTTCAACCCCCTGGGCCCCTGGCTGGTGACCGCCGATGAGGTCCCCGACCCGCAGGCCCTGGACCTGCGCCTCTGGGTCAACGGCGAGCTCGAGCAGAGCGGCAGCACGGCGGACCAGATCTTCGGAGTGGCCGAGGTGGTCCGCTACCTCAGCCAGTTCATGACCCTCTACCCCGGCGATGTCATCAACACCGGCACCCCGGCGGGCGTGGCCATGGGCCGCCCCGAGCCCAAGCCGTACCTCCGAGCCGGCGATGTCGTCGAGCTCGAGATCGATGGACTGGGCCGCCAGCGCCAGGAGTTCAAGGACGCCTGATGTCGGGTGCGATGCGTGGATGAGGGGCGGCCCCGCCGGGGCCGCCCCTTCGCACGTGCGCTGTCAGGCCGTCGTCGGCAGATAGCGCTCCAGTGCCTCCACCACCAGCGCGTGGTCCTCGGCCTGTGGCAGCCCCGAGACCGCGACCGCCCCGATGACGCCCGTGCCCGTCACATGGACGGGGAAGGCGCCGCCGTGCGCGGCGTACCGGTCGGGGTCGAGCCGGGAGGACTCCTCGAAACTGGTGCCCTTGGCGTGGAAGCGGGTGCCGACGAGGTACGAGCTGGCCCCGTAGCGCTCCACGACCCGGCACTTGCGCTCCAGCCAGGCGTCGTTGTCCGGCGAGGTGCCCGGCAGGGCGCGGTGGAACAGGCGCTGACCGGCCCGGTGGATGCCGATGGTGACGGCGGCGCCGCGCTCCTGGGCCAGATCGGCGATGAGGCAGCCCAGGCGCCAGGCGTCGTCGTTGCCGAAGCGGGGCAGGCGCAGCCGGCGCTCCTGCTCCTCCAGACGGCCGATCAGCTCGGTGTAGTCGGTGTGCTCGCTCATGCCGGGACCTCGATCCGGACGGTACGGCGCTCGGCGGCCGACAGCCGGGCCGCCTCCAGCACATGCAGCGCGGCCGCGGCCTCGGCGGCGGTGACCGGCGGCGGGGTGCCGTCGCGCAGGGCGGCGGCGATGCCCGCGTAGTACGCGGGGTAGTCGCCCTGGAGGGTCGGCACCGGGGTTCCGCCGCCGGTCAGCGGGGACTCTCCCGCGCCCAGCCGGCCCCAGTCGCCCTCCGGCTCTGCGCCCCATTCGGCGGACGGGTCGCCGGGGCGCAGCCCGTCGCGCAGGGCGGCCTCCTGCGGGTCGAGGCCGTACTTCACATAGCCCGACTCGCTGCCCAGCACCCGGAAGCGCGGACCGAGCTGGGCGGTGGTCGCGCTCATCCACAGATGGGAGCGGACCCCGCCGGTGTGGGTGAGGGCGATGAAGGTGTCGTCGTCGGTCCGCGCCTCGGGGCGGCGCACATCGGCCTCGGCGTAGACGGATTCGACGGGGCCGAAGAGGGTGAGCGCCTGGTCGACCAGATGGCTGCCCAGGTCGTACAGCAGCCCGCCGATCTCGGCCGGGTCGCCGGACTCCCGCCAGCCGCCCTTGAGCTGCGGCCGCCACCGCTCGAAGCGGGACTCGAAGCGCTGCACCTCGCCGAGCGCGCCCTCGGCGAGCAGCTTGCGGAGGGTGCGGAAGTCATTGTCCCAGCGCCGGTTCTGGAAGACGCTCAGCAGCAGCCCGCGGGATTCGGCGAGCGCGGCCAGCTCCTCGGCCTCGGCCGCGGTCGCGGCCAGCGGCTTGTCCACGACGGTCGGCAGCCCCGCCTCCAGGGCGGCACGGGCGAGCGGGACATGGGAGCGGTTCGGGGAGGCGATGACGATCAGATCCAGCTCATCCGCCCGGCCCCACAGCTCATAGGCGGAGTCGACGAGGCGGACGTCGGGGAATTCGGCGCGGGCCTGCTGCTGCCGCTCCGGGCTGGAGGTGACGATGGTGTCGAGGGTCAGCCCCTCGGTGGCCGCGATCAAGGGGGCGTGGAAGACGGATCCGGCCAGGCCATAGCCGATCAGTCCCACTCGGACGGTGGTGCTGCTGTCATGCGTGGCATCCATGTGGTTCACTTTGGCAACGCTGTTGCGAAAGTTCAAGCGGGAGCCACAATGGATGGGTGAACAGCACGATGTCGGGGGCGGCCGGGCCCGGAGCCAATTTGTCCGCCCTGCGCAGCCATAACGCCGCACTCGTCCTGCGTCTGCTGCGTGACGCGGGCGAGGATGGAGTCAGCCGTCTGGAGCTGGCCGGGCGCACCGGCCTCACCCCCCAGGCCGTCAGCAAGATCACAGCGCGGCTGAGAGCGGAGGGGCTGGCGGCGGAGGCCGGTCAGCGCGCCTCGACCGGCGGCAAACCGCCCACCGCGCTCCGCCTGGTCCCGGGCGCCCGCCATGCGATCGGGCTGCACCTCGACCGCGATGAGCTGACGGCGGTCCTGGTCGACCTCGCGGGCACACCGGTTGCCGCCCGTACGGCACCCTTCGACTTCGGCGCGGCGGCGGACGAGGCGATGGCGGCCGCCACCGCCGAGGTCAGGGCGCTCCTCGCGGATGCGGGGGCGGGTGGTACGGAGAGTGGGGGCGCGGCGGGCGGCGGGGCCGGCGGTGCGGCGGACGGTGTGACCGGTGGCCCGGCGGGCGGTGTGGCTGGTGGCCTGGCGGGCGGTGGGAACGGCGGCGCGGTGGACGGCGTGACCGGCGGCGCCGTGGACGCGGGTACCGCAGGGTCGGTCGGCGGCGGGAACGGTGGTGCCGCGGGTGGCGGGACCGGTGGTGCGGGCACGGCCGGGACCGGGCGTGCGACGGGCGGCGCGGCCGCGGCCGCGGCCGCGGGCGGGACCGGCGGTAGGGCGGGCGGCGGTGCCGGAGACCCGGAAAGCGCCGGAACCACCGGAACCACCGGTACCGCCGGAACCGCCGGAACCGCCGGGCCCGCGGGCGGCGGCGGGCTGCTCGGCGTCGGCGTCGCCGCGCCCGGACCGCTCGACCACGGCTCTGGCGTGCTGCACCGCGTCACCGGCTTCCCCCAGTGGGACGGCTTCCCGCTGCGCGACGCGCTCGCCGAGCGGCTCGCCCTGCCCGTCGTCCTCGACAAGGACACCAACGCCGCGGCGCTCGGCCTGGCGACCGCCGGGACCACCGAGTCGGCCGCGTACCTCCATCTGGGCACCGGCCTGGGCGCCGGTCTGGTGCTCGGAGGGGACGTCTACCGGGGGGCGCGGACCGACGCGGGGGAGTTCGGGCATCAGGTGATCCAGCTCGACGGGCCGCCCTGTGGCTGCGGCAACCACGGCTGCCTGGAGGCGCTGTGCCTCGCCGCCGTCGCGCGTGGCGACCGTAAGGACGCCGCGCGGCTGCTCGGCATCGGCGCCGCCAACCTCGTACGGCTCCTCGACATCGACCGGGTGCTCCTGGGCGGCCGGGTGGTGCTGGCCGATCCCGAGCCCTACGTACGCGGGGTGGCCGCGCTGATCGCCGAGGACTCCGCCCGCGCCAGCCGTCCCACGGTGCCCGTGGACGTCGTGGAGCGGGGCGGGCGGGCCGTCGTGGAGGGCGCCGCCCGCCTGGTGCTCGCACCGCTGTTCGCACTGGGCTGATCGAGGGGGATCGTGAGGGCCAGTCGGGGGCAATCCGGGCCTTGTGCGGTGTGTCGGCGTGCGGACGCGGAATGTAGCGGAGTGCTCGGGGAAAACCGCAGCACAGCAGAGGTTCACTCATGCGCTTGCCCACCGCACTGTCCCTACGAGCAGTCCTTCCGGCGGCCGCGCTCGCGTTCGCCCCGGCCCTCTACGGGGTTCCGGCGTACGCCGCCGGGGCCCAGCCCGCCACCTGCGGGGACCGGAACGCCACCGACTTCCCGATCGAAGCCCATCTGCGCGACGGGCCGGACCAGTACGCCCGGGGCGGCGGCTGGCGCGGCTGGCACCTCGAACTGCGCAACGCCACGGATACCGGCTGCCGCGCCATCCACCCCATCGCGGTCCTGGTCGACCAGGCCCATGAACTGCGGCCCCGCCATATCGGATTCGAGTTCCTCGACCCGTACGCGGAGGGCGGCGCCACTTGGCGGACCGTCTCCTTCGAGACGACGGACGAGGACGAGAACATCGGGGTCTTCGACGACCACTTCAAGGGTTTCACCGTGCCCGCGCACAAGACCGTCGACGTCCAGGTGCGGACGCGGTTCACCGCGGACGCGCCCGAGGGGCCGGTGACGGCCAACGCCATCGCCGTACAGCGGCGCGCGGACGACGGCGACTGGGTGGGGCAGTCGAACGACTACCAGTTCCGCGTCGGCGGCGCGGCGACGGCCACGGGGGCCGGTACGAGCACCGGGGCCGGTACGAGCGCGGATCCCGGAACGCGTACGAGGGCGGCTACCCGCACCGGCCGCGTTGCGGGGACGGATACGGATACGGATACGGGCACGGATACGGGCACGAGCAGGGGCACGGAGACGGCGGATGCCGGTGATTCCGGAGCCGCTGCCGAAGGGGATGCGGAGACAAAGCCCGCTCCGCCGCCGACCACCCGCTCCAAGAGCCCCACGGCCACTCCGACGCGTACGCCCGACAAGCCCCGGCCCTCTGCCTCTGCCTCCGCCTCCGCCTCCGCCTCGCCGAGCGATGGCACCAGAAGCCCCGGCGCAAGCCATAAGGAGAGCCGTCCGCCCGCGGTACCGCCCCGCGCCGACAGCGACGTTGATGCCGACACGGAGGCGGAGGCCGACGTCGACGCGGAGGCCGACGTCGACACCGATCCCAGTGCCGAAACGGACACGGGGACCGGAGCTGATGCCGATACCGGCACTGGTACCGGCACCGATAGCGGCAGCGATACCGAGCTGGGCGCGGATACCGACACGGACATGGACGCCGACCTCGGCGCGGGCACGGACACCGGCAGCGACACGGGTACCGACACCGACACCGACACGGGCCTGGACACCGACACTGGCCTGGACTCGGACGTGGGCGCTGACGTCGATGCCGGTACCGAGACCGGGACGGGTACCGACACCGGTACCGACGAGGGCCTGGACACGGGCACCGACCTCGGTGCCGACGCAGGCACGGACGCCGACCTCGGCACGGACACCGGGCTAGGCACGGACACCGAGGACCCCAGCGCCGACACGGACCTGGGCACCGAAACCGACCTGGGCACCGAAACCGACCTGGGCACCGAAACCGACCTCGGCACCGACACGGATCTCGGCACCGGGGCCGACCCCAGCGCCGAATCCGACCTGGGCACCGAAACCGATCCCGGCACCGGCACCGGGAGCGACGGCCGTCACGAGGAGGGCGGTGACCGCGAGCACGAGCGCGAGCGGATGCCCGAACTCGCCGCGACGGGCCGTCACACCGCCCTGTTCGCGGGGCTCGGCGTCATCAGCGCCGCGCTCGTGACCTGCGGCACCGTCCTCGTGGTGAAGTCCCGGCGCTCGGGGGCCTGAAGCCCCGACGCCCTCGAGTCCGGGGTATCCGTATCCGAGTTTTCCGAGCTGTCCGAACTGTTCGAGCTACTGGCCCCGGGGCCCCTCGCCCCGGCGGCGCAGCTCGTCGTCGACCTTGTCCGAGCCGGACTGGATCTGCTCCGAGTACTGGCCGCCCGTCTTCTTGTCCGCGGTTTCGGCCCCCTTGCGAGCGCCCCGCCGAGCCTTGTCCGGGTTCTTGCTGATCGCGCCCTTGAGCTTGTCCATCATGCCCATCGCGGCCTCCTTACGGTCCGGCTCGTTCCAGGGAGGGCGGAGTCCGCCCCTCCCTCAGGATCGGACAGCTGTGCGGATCTGTCGCGCTGGGACGGAGCGCGAACGGACGGCGAACGGATCGTGCGCCCGGACACAGGGCGGTCTCACCGGCGCTTTCCCCGGTTAGGCTGAAGGTCGTCGCAGAGGCCGATTTCGAGCGGAGAGCAACCAGTGGCAGAGCGCAAGCCGATCGAGTCATGGCTCACCGACATGGACGGTGTGCTGATGCACGAGGGCATACCGGTGCCCGGTGCCGACGCCTTCATCAAGCGGCTGCGCGAATCCGACACGCCCTTCCTGGTGCTCACCAACAACTCCATCTACACCCCGCGCGACCTCCATGCCCGGCTGTCCCGGATCGGGCTCGACGTCCCGGTGGCCAACATCTGGACGTCGGCGCTGGCCAGCGCCCAGTTCCTGGACGAGCAGCGGCCCGGCGGCACCGCGTATGTCATCGGTGAGGCGGGGCTGACCACCGCGCTGCACGACATCGGCTACGTCCTTACGGATGTCGAGCCGGACTATGTGGTGCTCGGCGAGACCCGTACGTACAGCTTCGAGGCGCTCACCAAGGCCATCCGGCTGATCAACGACGGTGCGCGGTTCATCGCCACCAACCCCGATGAGATCGGGCCCTCCGCGGAGGGTGCGCTGCCCGCCACCGGCTCCGTGGCCGCGCTGATCACCAAGGCCACCGGCCAGCGGCCCTATTTCGTCGGCAAGCCCAATCCGCTGATGATGCGGTCCGGGCTGAACGCGATCGGCGCCCACTCCGAGTCCAGCGCGATGATCGGCGACCGGATGGACACGGATGTGCGGGCCGGGCTCGAGGCCGGTATGGAGACCTTCCTGGTGCTCACCGGGGTGACCAAGGCGGGCGAGGTGGACCGGTATCCGTACCGCCCGTCCACGGTCGTCGAATCCATCGCGAACCTCGTGGAGCGCATCGCCTGACCCGCCGGTGACCGGCCTGCCGGCGATCCGCCAAAGAGTCGTCAATGAGTCGTCGATGAGCCGTCGGTGACCCCTGTGCCCCGTATGGCGCAGTAGGCGCCCGCAGCGGATGCGGGCCCCTGCCGGGCGCGTGAGCCTCTTGGTATCGGGAGGTTCTCACTATGCGCATTGTCGCACTCACCCTCTGTGTCGGAGCGTGTGCCGCCGTCGCGGCGGTGACGGCCGCCGCTCCGGCCCTCGCCGACCAGCGCCACTCCGTCACCACCACGATCCGGATCAGTCCGCAGGCCCTCGCGCCCGGCGCGGAGGTCGAGGTCTGGGCCTTCGGCTGCCCCGACGACAGGGCGGCCACGGCCTCGTCACCGGTGTTCGTGGACGACGCGGAGCTGACGCCCGAGGGGGACGCGCTCTTCAGCGAGGCGACGATCCGTTCGACGGCGGCCAAGGGGGCGCACCGGGTCACCCTGGACTGCGCGGACGGCCTCGCGCGCCGGGGCGGAACGCGCGAGGGCGAAACGGATGAGGACCGTAAGGGCGGCATGGACGGGGTTTCCATCGCCGTGGAACGCCCGCCCTCGCCCGTCGCCCCCGTCCGCGCGGGCGGCGGCGGCACCGCGCGCGAGGAGGAGCGGGCACGCGATGACATCGGCGGCGCGGCGGCGTACGGCCTGGTGCTCTCGGGCGGTACGGCCGTGGCCGTCGGCGGCCTGGCGGTCCACCGCCGCCGGCACCCCTCCCGTGCTGCGGGCTGATCGCCATGGACGCCATGGATATGGACACCGGGATGGACGGAAACGTGGACGGCAATCGCTTCTCCGGCCTCGGACGGCTGGCCATGGGAGTGGCCTGGGCGGCGCTGCTGCTCGGCCTGTGGATGTGGGGCCGTGACACCACGGAGGGCACGGGCGGTCCGGCGCCGACGACCGGGGACGTGGCCGCGGTCGGTCGGCCGCCCGCCCATCCGCTGCCCCCGGCGCACGCGCCGCTGACGTCCGCCCGGCCCAAGCGGGTCGTCATCGAGGCGGCTGGGGTCCGGGCGCCCATCGTCGCCAGCGGTCTGGACCGCGACGGCGCGGTGAAACCCCCGCCGTTCAGCAGCCCCGGCGCGGTCGGCTGGTACCGCGCCGGCCCCGAGCCCGGCTCCCCGGGCGCCGCGCTGCTCGTCGGCCACCTGGACACCAAGAGCAAACCGGCGGTCTTCCACGATCTGCGCGACCTCAAGCGGGGGGAGCGGGTACGGGTCGCGCGGTCGGACGGTACGACGGCGGAGTTCACGGTCGAGGACGTCGAGGTGGTGCCCGAGAAGCACTTCGACGCGCGGCGGGTGTACGGGTCGCGGTCCCATGACCGCGCGGAGCTGCGGCTGATCACGTGTGGCGGGAAGTTCAACCGCTCGACCCGGACGTATTCGGCGAACGTCGTCGTCTCGGCGTACCTGACCGGCACCACGGGCTCCCCCCACAGCGTCTCGGCGGGCAGCCGCAACGCGCGATAGCCGACGAGGGCGGACGCCCACGCCAGGCCAAGCCCCCACCCCTCCCCAAAACCAGGGGCCGCGCCCCCAGACCCCACCCGGCGCGGTGCCCCGAACCGAACCCAGACCGGGGCTCCGCAACCGGCCCCCGCTCGGGGCTCCGCCCCAGGCCCCGCCCCGGGGCGGGGTCCCCGCTGCCGGGCGGGGCTTGCCGTGTCGTACGGGCGAAAAATTGGGTGGGTTGTGGATGAGCGCAGGGTGATTGGGGGCGGTGTGTAAGGATTGATTCGACCGGTCTTGTCCTGCCGGGGGATTACCGTCTGTTCCCGGAGCGTGCACCCAAGGGGGAGTGGATGTACGGCAGTTATACCGGCCGTTCGCGTGACGTTGCCCGTGGTCGCGACCGTACTCACGCCCGCACCCGTACTCACGCCCGCACCCGCGATCGCAATCGCATTCGCATCCGCGCGTTCTCCGCCGCCGGGGTGCTGCTCTCCTGCGTGGTGCTCTCCGGTTGCTTCGGGACCTCCAAGGAGGACAGCGATCATGCCTCCGTCGCCGGGGAGCCGAAGCAGCGGCCCAAGTCGACGATTCCCTACTGGGTGAATCCGGACGGCAGCGCGGCGCGGCAGGTGGCGGCGTATCGGAAGAAGGGGGCGGACAGCGAGGCCAGGCTGATACAGAAGATCGCGGAGCAGCCCGTCGCGGAGTGGCTCGGGGTGGACGACCCGGAGGGGCAGGCGCGGGGGTTCACCGCGGCGGCGGACCATGTGAACCGGGATTCGCTGCTCGTCTTCTACAACATCCCGCACCGCGACTGCGGGCAGTACTCCAAGGGCGGCGCGGCCGACGGCAACGCCTATCGCACCTGGCTGGACAGGGTGATCCGGGGGATCGGCGACCGTCGGACGACGGTCATCCTGGAGCCGGACGCGCTGCCGCATGTGGTGGACGGCTGTACGCCCAAGCGGTACCTCGAGGAGCGGTACGACTTGCTGACCGGCGCTGTGGACAAGCTCAAGGGGCTGCCGCACACCAAGGTCTATCTGGACGCCGGAAACCCCCGCTGGATCAAGGACCCGCGGCGGATGGTCGAGCCGCTGAAGCGGGCCGGTATCCGTAAGGCCGACGGCTTCGCGCTGAACACCTCCAATTACCAGACCACCCAGGAGAACCGGGCGTACGGCAAGCGGCTGTCCGCGCTGATCGGCGGCAAGCCCTTCGTGATCGACACCAGCCGTAACGGCAATGGCCCGGCCCCGGGGAAGAACGACCCGCAAGCGTGGTGCAATCCGAAGGGCCGGGCGCTGGGTGAGACGCCGACCGTCGCCACCGGGGACAAGGCGGTCGACGCCTATCTGTGGATCAAGCGGCCGGGCGAGTCGGACGGCACCTGCAAGGGCGGTCCCACCGCGGGCCGGTGGTGGCCCCGGTACGCGCTCGATCTCGCCCGTAACGTCGGCCGTGCCGACCGTGAAGCCCGTAAGGACCGTAAGGAGCATAAGGACAGCAAGAGTCAGAGTCCTGGTGTCGGGTCCCGACCCGCTCAGGGGGGTTGAGGCGGGTCTCCACCCCCTGGCCGGGATCTCCACCCGGCACCGGCCCGGGAGCCGATGGCACATGGGCGCCGCGCGGCGAGAGTAAGGGCCGTGACAGCGAACATTGTGATCCTTCAGCTGGTCATCCTGACCGTGGTTCTCGAATCCGACCTGGGCCGCCGCAAGATCGGGTGGTTCCGCTTCGCACGTCCGGTCATCGCCGTGGCCGCCATCGTCCCGTTCTTCTTCACCACCGTGCCGACCGGCGGCAACGACCTGATCCTCCAGGGCGCGGGCGCGCTGACCGGGGCACTGCTCGGGGCGTTCTCGGTGTGCCCGCTGCTGATGTCGGTCGGCCACGACCCGGCCTGGCGCCGCCGCCACTTCCGTACCGCCACCACCCCCGCGAAACCGGCCGTGGTCAGCCACGCCGGTGCCGGGTACGCGGCGGTCTGGATCGCGGTCACCCTCGCCCGGCTCGGCTTCGCCTACGGCTCCGAGCACATCTTTCCCGCCGCCCTCGGCCGCTTCCTGGTCGACCAGCAGTTGTCCGCCGACGCCTTGGCCAACGCGTTCATCCTGCTGGCGATCGCCATGGACCTGGTGCGCAGCCTCGGCCTGTGGGCCCGCGCCCGCACTCATCTGGTCCAGGCCGGCATCGCTCCCGCCCACGCCTGACACACACCACCGCCAACCCATGCGGATCGGAGACAACACCATGATCATCATCTCGCTCATCGGCGTGATCGCCACGGCCGTCAAGAAGCTCGCCGGCCGCTTGGGCCGGAACACGGGCCTGCGATAATCCCGCTCCAATGACTCTCATCAGCCGATTCGGACCGGCCCCGGAGCAACCCGGGATCGGGGTGAGCGCTCTCCTCCCCGACCCGCGCGCCCGCTCCGCGGTGTCGCTCATCGGCCTTGCCATCTCGCTGTGGATCACGGTCGACTCGCTGCCCGCGCACCCGGGCGCCGCCGCGCTGATCGCGCTGGCGGCGGCCGGCGCGGGATGGCTGGCTCTGGCCACCGTCGCCACCGGCCGGACCGCACTCGCCGCCATCGCCGTGACGGCGGCCGGTGGCGCGGTGGTCGGGGTGGCCGACGCCAAGGGCCTGATCTTCACCGGTGTGGCGGCCGGCAGCGCCGGTGTGGCCTTCGGTATCACCACCGCGCTCGCCCTCGCCGCGATCGGCCCGGCCGTTTTCGCCCTCACCGCGCTCGCCCAGCACCAGTTCCCCGGACAGCTGTTCGCGGTCTGCACCGCCGCTCTGATCGGCCTGGTGGGCGGGGCGAGCCGCCGCGAGATCACCCAGCGTGCCGCGCACAGCGCCGAGGTCGCCTACCAGACGCGGCGCGCCGCGCTCGCCGGGCAGGAGGCCGAGCTCGCCGCCGAGCGCAACCGGCTCGCCCGGGACCTGCACGATGTGCTCGCCCACACCCTCGGCGCCCTCTCGATCCAGCTGACCGTGATCGACACCCTCGCGCGCAAGGCCGACGTACCCGATCCGCTCCTCACCCAGATCGGACGCGGCACCGAGCTCGTCGGCTCGGGTCTGGAGGAAGCGCGCCAGGCGGTGCACGCTCTGCGCGAGGACAACACGCCGCTGCCCGCCCAGCTCGAACGGCTCTGCACACTGCACCGGGCCGATCTGAAGATCACGGGGGAGGTGCGGGGGCTCGAGGCCCAGGCCACCCTCGCCCTCTACCGCGTGGCCCAGGAAGCGCTGACCAACGCCGCCAAACACGCCCCCGGGGCTCCCGTGACCGTCCGTCTCGTCCACGGCCCCGAGGAGGCGGCCTTGACGGTGCACAACGCCGCACCGGACCCCGGCGCACCCGGCCCACTGCACACAAGCGGCGGCGGCTTCGGCCTCGCGGGCATGCGCGAACGCGTCCTCCAGGCCGACGGCCAGTGCTCCACCGGGCCGTCCGAGGACGGCGGCTGGACGGTCACCGCCCGTATCCCCTACCGACGGAGGCTTCGATGAGCGACGCGCCGATCACCGTGATCGTCGCCGACGACCAGCGGGTGATCCGCGACGGCCTGGTCACCATTCTCGGCGCGCTCGACGGGATCCGGGTCGCCGCCGCTGCCCAGGACGGTGCCGAGGCCGTCGCCCTCGCCGTCGAGCACGAGGCCGACGTCGTGCTCATGGATCTGCACATGCCCGGGACCGACGGCATCGAGGCCACCCGCCGACTGCGCGAGCAGCTGCCGTCGACGGCCGTGGTGGTGCTGACCACCTACACCGATGACGACTCCATCCTCGCCGCCCTCGAGGCCGGGGCCATCGGCTATCTGACGAAGAACGCCTCCGCCGCCGATATCCACCGCGGTATCGCCGCCGCTGCCGCGGGGCACACCATCCTCGACCCCGCCGCCGCCGCTCGCGTGATGCGCGCTGCCCGCCGCCAGGACGCCGGCCCCGGGCCCGGGCCCGGGCCCGGGCCCGCCGACACCCTGCCCGACGGGCTGACCGGGCGCGAAGCGCAGGTGCTCGCGCTGATCGCCCAGGGTCTGTCCAACGCGGAGATCGCCGCCAAGCTCTACCTCAGCAGATCCACCGTCAAAACCCATATCAACCAGATCTTCGCCAAGACCGGCAGCCGCGACCGCTCCCAGGCCATCGTCTACGCCCATCGGCACGCGCTCACCGCGCCCGAGCGGTAGACCTCGGACGGCTCGGCTGTCGGCTGCCGGCGGCGGTGTCGGCGCCGGCAGCCGCCGTGCTCACTTCTTCGCGGCCGCGGGCACCTTCACCCACACCGCCTTCGACGGAGTGCCCTGGTCGTCCACCGCGTTGAGCATGTACCACCCCGGCGGCACCACCGACGCGTCCTTCGGGAGGGTCACCGTCACCCCGTCCTTGGTCCGTGTGAAGTCAAGTGCGATCGACCGCTGCTCGACATTGGTCACATGGGTGAAGGAGCCGGGCCGGATCAGCCGCATCTTGGTGATGGCCGATGCGTGCGCGGTCCGATAGGTGGTCTTGGCGCCGAGCTTGACGGTCTTGGGCGCGCCGCCGGCCAGCTTCGGACGGGAGTCGCGGAAGAGATACGGCGGGGTGTAGAGGTCGATCTGCTGCTGGAACTCACCCGGTGTGGTGTTGGCCTTGTCGGCGAAGAGCGAGTCCGAGCCGAAGGTCATCACCCGGCCGTCCGGCAGGAGCAGCGCCCCCGAGTGGTAGTTGCGGCCCACCAGCGGGTCGGCCACGCCGCGCGAGGTGTTGGTCCTCGGGGTGTAGAGCTCGGCCTTGAGCACATTGCTGGCGCCGCGGCCCCGGTAGTCGCCCGAGCCGTTCGTGGTCAGAACGGTGTCATCCGGGAGGATCACACTGCTCGGATAGCGTGCCTTCGCATATAGATCGGGACCGTTTTTGAACCGTGGCTTATCGGCGTGCAGATCGACGATCCGGGTCTTCGCCGTGGACGTGGGGTCCTCGCCGACCCCGCCCCCGCCCAGCACCATGAACCGCTGGTCCTGTGCGGGCGGCAGCAGTACGGACATCGACGTCTCCAGGGCGTCCGGGGCGCTGATGCCCGGGACCACGTCGAACCGGTTGCTCTTCGGATCCCAGATGCCGGGGGTGCGGCCCTTGTCGTCCGGTCCGTATCCGGCGTTCGAGCCGGTGTAGAAGATCCGGCCCTTGTCGGTCAGGAACAGTGCGGGGTAGGTCGGGAAGAAGCGCTGCTTGGGCAGGTACTTCCACTTCTTGGTCTTGGGGTCGTAGATCTCGTTCTTCCCCGGCACCACCTGGCCGATCTCGTCCAGTCCGGAGACCGCGAGCACCTTGCCGTCCTTGAGGGTGGTCAGGGTCGGGTACCAGCGGGCCTCGTTCATCGGATCGACCGGGATGTACCGCTCGCCCTCCGGGTCGAATTCATACGCCTGCTTGATGCCCTGGAAGTCCTTCTTGTCGAACGACAGCTTCTGCGCGATCCCGTAGAAGTTCTGCCGGTCCTTGCCCTTCAGCCCGGCGATCCGGTAATTGTCCTCGGTGCCGGTCTGGTACTTCTTGCCCTTGCGCAGCGCCTCCACATAGACCCGCGCCGTGCTCGCGGTGACGGTGACCTTCCCGGTCTTGGGATTCTTGGTCTTCTTGGCGCGCGGAACGAGCAGCGGATCCTTGGACTCGAAGGTCTTGCCGTTCTCCTTGCCCGTGAAGCGGGTCCCGGCGGGGAGGGTTTTCGGCTTGTCGGGGCTCTCGTTGTGGACGAACATCAGTCCGCCCGCCTTCTCGACATCGCCCTTGAGCTTCTCATAGCGCTGGGTGCCGCCCGCGACCAGCAGCTTTCCATCCGGGAGCTGGCTGTGCCCGGAGCAGAAGAGGTCCTTGGGGGTCGGAATGTTCGTGAAGCTGTTCTTCTCCGGATCCCATAGAACGCTGCGGAAGGATTTGGCGGCGAAGTTCTTGGCGTTGTTCCCGGAGCCGGCCACCAGCAGCACCTTTCCGGTGTGCAGCAGGGCCGCGTGGATCGTATTGATCCGGTATTGGTCGGGGACATTGACCACATCCCAGTGGCCGTTCTCCGCCTTGTACTCCGGTTGGTTGATTTTGTAGGCGTGGTACTTGTCCGAACTGAAACGGTAGAGGGCCGGGCCGTTCATCCCGGCCAGCACGATCACAGCAGCCGCACCGATCCCGAAGCGGCGGGTGCGGCGAGTCGGTCGGTACTTCACTTCTTATCGTCCCCCAAAGGCGGGCTGCGTGTTCCGTTTCTCCTGGCGGACGGTCCACCGCCAGGCGATGATCGGGGCGGCTGTGACAGCCAGGGCAAGTGATGCCCAAACGGTCATCGCTGGATGACTGTGGCCGAAGTAGGAGGAAGAGGCGAGCGACCCGCCGAAGATCTAGTTGAAGAGCCTGCCGGGCGGCAGCGAGAACGGCGCCTTCCAGAGCTGTTTGACGATCGTCTCGTAGGTCCCGCGTGACCAGCGCAGCTGCTGGGTGAAGAAGCCCGTCCAGGCGTTCGGCCCCTCTCCGACCGCCAGCACTGCGCCAGTCGGCGTCTCCCGCCGATCCGCTCAGTCGCGGTGCGCCGAGCGCAGCCGGATGCGGATGTTCCCGAAGTGGTCGCGGATCGCCTCTTCGGCCCGCAGGGCGTCCCCCGAGCGCACCGACTCCAGGATCTCCCGGTGCTGCTTGCAGGTGACCTTCGGGTCGGTGGGCACGTCCACGAGGTCGGTGCGCACCCGGTGGAAGGCGTCCCAGAACGCCTCCAGCACCTCGCTCAGCAGGGTGTTGTCCAGGCTCCCGTAGAGCGCGGCGTGAAACGCCCGGTCCGTCTCGGCCCGCACCGAGCCCTCCGCGGCCTCCGCCTCCATCCGCCGGACGACCGCGTCCAGTTCGGCGAGATCCGCCTCCGGGATCCGCCCTGCCAGCCGCGCGATCAGCCCCGTCTCCACGGCCTCGCGCAGCTCCAGCAGCTCCAGCAGGCTGTCCTCGCCCCGGTAGTGCCCGGCGACGGTACGGAAGATCAGCCCCTCGATCATCGGCGCCATCGACATGGGCCCGACATACGTCCCGAAGCCGTGCCGGATCTCCACGATCCCCATCGCCTGAAGCGCCTTGAGCGCCTCCCGTACGGAGTTGCGGCTCACGCCGAGCAGCTCCATCAGCTCGGTCTCGGTGGGCAGCGGGGCGCCCGAGGGAAGCCGCTGGTCGACGATCAGCCGCTTGATGCGTTCCTGGATGTCGTTCGTCATCCCCCGTGAATGGGAATGCGAATGTGAGTGCGCCGCCACCGCCACCTCCGATCCGAACAGCTTAGCGGCGGGGGTGCGAGCAGGTCAGATGTGCGTGTGGGGGGAAGGCCGTCCAGGCTACGGGGGCCTGCTTCTGGTCGAGGTGCTCGCGGGCCGCTGGGGTATCGGGGAGCGCCGGGGTCCTGGCGAGAGCGTATGGGTGCGGATTACCGAGGCGAGGTGGCTTTGAGCATGGGGTCGGGGGGTGGGGGCGGGGGCCTCGCCGCCGGCCGCCGGGTCCGTGGGGGTCGGTGCCGTGGCGGCTTCCGTGTCCAGGGGCCGGGGCCGATCCGGAGTGCGGGCCGCCGGGCCCCGTGGCGGCCTCTCCGGGTGCCCCTTCGAAAAACGCTTGATCTGGAGCAACTAATTTGTCAAACAGTTTCGAGAAGGGGGTACCCCAGGGGCGAGTGCGGCAGGTGCCAGGGTCCGGCAGTCCGGCAACGGCCTTTGCCACGCGCGACCGTAGCCGCCACCGGCGGCCCCCATCCGGCAAGCCCGGCGCCCGGCGACGCAACCCACGCCCCCCACCCCCTGCCCCGCTGCTCAATTGCGCCGAAGGCGCGAGACGGCGCCGCACCCGACAGAACGGAGCACCCCAAACCACTCCCGCCCCCCGAAGCGTGGCTCGGTGTGATCGACCGGCGCACCAGCGGCGGCCGACCCCGGGCGCACCACGGTGCGCCGGGGGCCGGGCCCTGGCGTGTGCCCCTCCGGTGCGGAAGATTCTGCTGCGCCATCAATTCGGTGCATTGCCGAATGTGTCGCACTGGAGGGGAACATGTCGCCTATTCGCATCTTTGTCGCATCGCTCGCCGTCGCCGGCGTGCTGGCCGGTATGGGGGCCGGCACCGCGACGGCCGCCGCCGTCAGCCGCTTCGACGACGGCAGCTTTGAGACGCCCACGGTGGGGGCCAACACGTTCGTGAACCTGGGGACCGGTGCGTCCATCGGACCGTGGAAGGTCACGGCCGGAAACGTGGACCTGATCGGGGACGGCTTCTGGCAGGCGGCCGAGGGGAACCAGTCCGTGGACCTCAATGGTGGGGGCGCCGGCACCGTGGCGCAGACCTTCGCCACGGTGCCGGGCAAGAAGTACTCCGTGACGTACTCCCTGGCGGGCAACCCGGGTGGCGGCCCGGCCGTGCGGACCGGAAAGGTGCTGGTGGACGGGCAGACCTTCCAGGACTTCAGCTTCGACGTCACCGGCAAGACGTGGACGAACATGGGCTATGTGACCCGGGAGGTGACCTTCGTGGCGCGTGGCACCTCCACGACGCTGGCGTTCGCCAGCACGAACAGCGGCGCCTACGGGCCGGTCATCGACGACGTCAGGGTCAGCTCCTGCACGCCCTGTCCCTCCTGCGACTGATCGCGTAAGGGAGCCCCCGGCGCCCCCGCGCGCCGGGGGCTCCCCGGTTTTCCGCGGTTCTCCTCAGTTCTCCGCGCAATTTCGCTCAGGTGACCACGCGCCGCTCGCGGGTCACGACGGATACCGCGCCCGTGGCGATGGCCAGGACGAAGGCGATGGTCATCGCGGGGTTGATGTATCCGGGGACCGCGGCGTCATAACTCCCGCCCTCGTCGATATGGCAGGTGAAACGAAGGGGAAAGTAGTGCGCCTCATAGCGGTCGACTTGGGCCGCCTTGACCGCCCCGCCCGCCTTGGCGCACTCCTCGCGCATGTTGTCGTTCTCCATGAACATCACATGGAGCGCGCCCCATATGTACAGGGCGACGGTCGCGCAGACGGACAGCAGGGCGGTTCCCCCGAGCCATTCGTCCTGCGTCTTCCGGCGGCCGGTGCGCTTGGCGATGCCCGAGCCGACCATGCCGATCAGGGTGAAGATGACGATGACCCCGATCAGGCAGATGAAGAGCAGCAGGATCGAGTCGTGTCCGCCAGCCGAATCGGCCGCCATCGATGAAGGGGATGAAGGGGATGAAGGTGCTTCGCTCACCGCGTCATCCTGTTGTACTTCTCGAAGATGTAGTAGAGGGGCGGGCGCCCCGACGGCGGTGAAGGTCCGTCAGGAAGCGGTCCACGCCGCGTGCTTGTGCCTTCTGGTGTGGTGCCGTGCGAGGCAGAACCGCACGGGAACGGCCAGCAGCCAGCAGTACTCCGCCGTGTCGGGCGAGACCATCGCCACCGGCACCGAGCTTCCGAAGACGATCGCGACACCCACCGCCTGCTGGAGCGACTGGGCGATCAGCGCCTCCTCCAGCCTTGACGTGTCGAAGTTGACATGTAGGTTGAAGTGTATGAGCTTCTTCGAGGTCTTGGCCGCCGCGGCGGTCGCGGCGGCCCTCATCGCCCGCCAATCCGAATCGGCTCGGGCAGGCGCTCGTCCTCGTCCCGTGTGTGATGTCCTCCGGGTCAGGGCGATCGGCTGGACCTCATACGCGGCCGCGGACAGCGGCGCCGGGCGCGCCGGTTCGGCGGCTGGAGATGACGGCCCGCGGGGCTCATGGTGATGAGCTCGCGCGACAGCGGGTCACCGTTGGCGCGGCGACCCGCTGTCCGTGGACCCCTGGCGCTTGTTGACGTGCTCGATGGCCCATAGCGCCCAGTCGCGCAGGGCCTGGTACTGGCGCAGGCCGTACTCCGAGGCGAGCTGTCCGAGGACGTCGAGGCCCTCCGGGGGCTCGACGTCCCGCTTCTCGCGGAGCGCGCGGAGTTCGGACATGCGCCCCTCGGCGTGTTCGACGACGCCGCGCAGTGCGGTGACGGTCTCGTTCGGCTCCAGCGCTTCGAGCAGGAACAGCCGCAGGACCTGCTCGTTGCGCACCACGCCCTGCCCCCATGGCGAGAGCAGCCACTCCCTCAGCTCCTCGCGGCCCTTGTCCGTCACCGCGTAGGTCCGGCTTCGGCGGGCGCCCTCATGCGTCACCTCGACGAGCCCTTGCTCCGCCAATCGAATCAGCTCGGGGTAGACGCTGGTGTGGCCGGCCTGCCAGGCGTACCGCCCGAGGTCGCGCTCGAACTCCTTGCTCAGTTCGTAGCCGCTCGCGGGCTCGATGGCGAGGAGGCCCAGCAGTGCGTGCGACAGAGACATAAGCGCATCTTACGGGGGCGATCCGTGGCCACCGGAGGCCGCGGTCCTTGATCGTCAAACGCCGATGGGCGCCCTCGGAAACCAAGGACGCCCAGGTCAGCGACGTAAGCACTGGTGCGCCGCCAGGGACTCGAACCCCGGACCCGCTGATTAAGAGTCAGCTGCTCTAACCAACTGAGCTAGCGGCGCCCGCTGACGTGCAAATCCTACCCGACCCCGGAGGGTGCTCAGGCCGTCTCAACTCCACGCCATTGGTATGGACATGACTATTGCCCCTGGATACTCTCAACTTGGTCTAGACCGCCGTGCACGGCTCGTCGAAGCACTCCCCACGTCTTCAGGAGCGAAGCATGCGCAAGAAGATCAGCGCCGCCGTCATCGGCATCGGTCTCGCGGCGATCTCCGTCCTCGCGACCGGCGGCAGCGCCTCCAGCCACGGCTACACCGACTCGCCCATCAGCCGCCAGAAGCTGTGCGCCAACGGCACGGTGACGGGCTGCGGCGACATCCAGTGGGAACCCCAGAGCGTCGAGGGCCCGAAGGGCTTCCCGGCGGGCGGTCCCGCGGACGGTTCGATCTGCGCGGGCGGCAACAGCCGGTTCTCGCAGCTCGACGACCCGCGGGGTGGCGGCTGGCCCACGACCAGGCTGACCGCCGGGCAGAGCTACACCTTCAACTGGCGGTTCACGGCCTCCCACGCGACCACGGACTTCAAGTACTACATCACCAAGAACGGCTGGAACCCCAGCCAGAAGCTCACCCGTGCGAGCCTGGATTCCCAGCCCTTCCTGACCGTTCCGTACAACGGCCAGCGCCCGCCGTCCACGCTCTCCCACTCGGGGACCATCCCGAGCGGTAAGACCGGCAGACACCTGATCCTCGCCGTGTGGACCATCGCGGACACCTCGAACGCCTTCTACGCCTGCTCCGACGTCCAGTTCTGACGTCGCCGGTGTGGTGCCGTCCACGGGCGGCACCACACCTCAGGGGGCACGGTCAGACGTTCAGCGCACCCGCCTTCGCGCTCCGGACGAAGGCGGCCAGGACCGCCGGCACGGTGGTCACAACGGTGCCGGGGTCGTCGCTCTCCCGCAGCCGGACGCGGCCGTCGGTGGCGGCGACCTCGACGCACTGGCCCTCGCCCACGGAGTAGGAGGACTTGCGCCAGTGGAGGTGGCGATGCGCGGTCATTGCAGAGGTGTTCATATGTGGGGCCCTCTTTCTCATACCAGACCAGCGATGAGGGCCTTCGTCGCATCCGTGGACAGCGCGCAGTCCACGATATGGCCGAAGGCGTCGGCGAAGACGGTGACGTCGTCGACTCCTTCGACGTACGAGGGGCCGAGCAGGTTCTCCTGCGTGACCACATCCGGCATCGGGCCCGGGAAGGCCACGAGTGTGAACGCGCCCGCGTCCCCGGGATTGGGCGCCGTGTCGATCGGCATCACCTGAAGCGTGACCGTGGGCCAGTCGGCCACGTCCAGCAGTCGTCGCAGCTGAGCGGCCATGACGCCGGGCCGGCCGGTGAACCGGCGGCGCAGCGCGGCCTCGTGGATGACGGCCCACAGCCGCAGCGGATGGCAGGAGCGGGTGAGGACGGCCTGGCGGGCCAGGCGCACCTCGGCGAGGGCGTCGACCTCGGCGGCGGTACGGGCCACGGCGTTCGCCGCGATGGTCTCGCGGGCGTAGTCGGCCGTCTGGAGCAGACCGGGGACGACCAGCGGGGCGTAGTCGCGGACGCTCTCCGCGTCGCTCTCCAGCGAGATGTAGTCGGCGTAGGCGGGCGCGACGACACCGCGATAGGTCTGCCACCAGCCGCGTTTGCCCGCGTCCTTGGCCAGTCCCTCCAAGGCGATACGGGTGCCCGGGTCGGTGACGGCATAGGCCCTCAGCAGGGTTTCGACTTCGGTGGTGCGGATCGTGGCGTTGGCGTTCTCGATCCGGGAGAGCTTCGGCGCGGTCCAGCGGCGGGCATCGGCCGATCCGTTCGCGGTCGCGTTGAGCGCCTCGGCGGCCGCGTCCAGTGTCATCCCCGCTTCGGTGCGCAGCTGTCGCAGTGTGGACCCCAGGCGCCTGCGCCGAACGGTGGGCACTGGCTGGTAGGACATGTCGCCAGTCTGTCGTATTGCCAACTACGCCTACCAGCCCGGCATATGCCAGTCTTGTACGACTGGGTCGAAACATTGCGAGTGGGACGTCCCATAGGCCAGGATCGCTAGGGGACGCGGCAGCGCGCCGTGCTTTGGAGGAGCCCCGGATCATATGGCTGAGAACATCTCGCAGCGATACGAACTGCGCCTCCGTGCCCATCCGCGGATCCTTGCGGACGTACGCCGTGCCGTGGCGGCGCGGCTGCGGCTGTGGGGGCGTGAGGAGCTGATCAGCGCGGCGGGGATGTGCGTCACCGAGCTGCTGTCCAACGTCCATAAGCACGCGGCCTCTCCCGAATGCGTCCTCACCCTGGAGAACCTTCCGAACGGGATCCAGGCGGCGGTCGGCGACACCGAGTCCGCGCTGCCCGTCGTCAAGGAGCCGGACTTCCTCTCCGAGAGCGGCCGGGGGATGTTCCTGCTGAGCAAGACCGCCCATGCGTGGGGCACGGATCTCACCCCGACGGGCAAGACGGTCTGGTTCACCCTGCACGCGGAAGAGGTGGAACCGTGAGCGGCGGCGCCGGTAGCGTGGGGCTCCGGTCGAGGGCAGGGGGTGGGCCATGGACCCGGTGACGGCGGGAGCGCTGGTCACGGCGGTCAACGCGGCGGCGTCGGGCGCCGGTGGCGAGGCCGGGCGGCGGGCCCTGGAGTCCTTCGGCGCGCTGGTCCGCAGGGTGCTGCGGCGGGGCGAGGGCGAACCGGCCGGTGAGCCGGAGCCGGTCGCGATTCCGTACGACGACGGCGACCGGCTGCGTCAGTTGGCCGATCTGCTGGTCGAACGGGCCAGGCGGGACCCGGAGTTCGGCCGTGACCTGGCCGCCTGGATGCATGAGCACGGCGAACCGGCCGGGGCGGCCGGGACCGTGCACAACAGCGTCTCGGGCGACGCCCGTATCACCGGGCCGGTCATCCAGGGACGGGACTTCCACGGGCCGATCAACTTCGGCTGAGGCCGGCGGCACCCCCGGACGGGGGGAGCGGGCACCCGGTGCGAGCTGGCAGCAACCGGACACTGGTCCCCACTCCGCGTCGCCGAACCCGGCCGGATCGCTGCGGTCCGTAGCCCCGCCTCGTCCGGGCGGCACACTCACCGGTAACTTGTGGACATGCGCCCCCGGCGCATCGGTGGTGCCACCGCATGGCGCGCGCTACCGCACGCGGTTTTGTCAACTCTTTACCTCACGCCCCGCGTTGACGTGGTCGCTGTGTGCGAATTAGTGTCGTCATGGATTTCGCACAATGCTGCCCGCGCATTTCGGGGCAGAGGAATTGACGAGAATCAGGCCGGTATTCGCATAACCAGGTCACTGTCGCCCGGCAGGGGAAGTCATGGTTGGTCTTGTGAGGGTGTCCGAGCCTTCTCCCATGAGCACGGAGAGCACGGAGACTCCCTCGTCAGGCGCCATCGACTACGTCGAGCACGCGCTGCTGGCCGCCCGTGATCTGATCGAGTCGACGGTCACCCGGCACCGCAGGGAGCTGGCCCAGGACTCCTGGGCGGGGACGGCTCTGGGGAAGGTGCCGCTCGCCGAGGTCGTCGACACGCTGGTCGACTGCGCCGAGCGGACCGTCAGCGTGGTGCTGCCGGGGAACGAGGAGCAGACGCGGGCCGTCTGCGCCGCGCTCGCCCGCCCCGCCAGGGGAGCCCGGCGCGCCGTGGTCGTACGGCTGTTGTGCGAGGAGCGGGTGCTGGAATCGAGCGCGGTACGGGCGCTGGCGCGCACCGATCCGCGGTGCGAGATCCGGATCAGCGACGGCGGACTGCCGGCGTTACCCGAGGCGCTGCTCATCGACGGCGAGGTGGTCTACCTCAGACGGGGGCCGTCGGAGCCGGGGCGGGGTCCGGGGCAGGCGTCGCTCGTCGAAGACCCCGCCACGGTGCGGGCCCTGGAGATGATGTTCGCCGGGACCTGGGGGAACGCCGTGGGGATCGCCGACTACCCACGGCTGGGCGGGCGGTTGTGCCCGGACTCCGTGCGGCGGATCCTGGAGTGCCTGCGCACCGGCCACACCGATGAGGTGGCGGCGCGCACGATGCAGGTCTCCCTGCGCACCTATCGCCGGTACGTGGCGGAGATCATGCGGGAGCTGGGGGCCAACTCCCGTTTCCAGGCGGGGGTGCGGGCGGTGGAACTGGGACTGCTGCCCAGCCGTCACTGACGGTGCTCGAGACCTTGACCACGTCACGAGGCGGAAAGTGCGGGAATGCCGACATGATGGACCGCGGACGCGATCCGGGGCCGGAGGCCGCGCTCGCGGTGGACACCCTGGAGGGGACATTACGGGAGGTACGGGACCTCATTGAGTCCACGGTGGTCCAGCACCGGGCCCGGCGGGCCCGGGACGCGCGGTTCACCGAGGTGGGGGTGGAGGACGCCGCGTTCCTCGCCGCCGCCGAGGAGGTGATCGGCCAGGCGGGGCGGAGCGTGGACGCCGTCTTCCCCGAGTGCTCGGCCCGGATGGCGCCGGCGCATGCCGCGCTCGGCGCACTGCTGGAGGACCTCGGCGAGCCGGTCGGGGTGCGGGTGCTGCGCGGAAGATCGGCTCCTGGATCAGCGGCAGGAGCGGGACCCGGACCAGGGCCCGGGGCGGGATCCGGACCAGGGCCCGGGGCGGGATCCGGACCAGGGCCCGGGGCGGGATCCGGATCAGGGCCCGGGGCGGGATCCGGCGCCACCGCCGGAGCGTCGCCGGGGCCGGTGCCACGGCCCATCCCCGGTCCCGCGTCATCCGTTTCGCCCGCAGGGGCGTCCGGCGCCGCGCACCCCGCGCAGGTGCGGATCGCGGCGGTGGCGCTGCCCACGGCGGTGATCGCCGACGGCCGGGCCGCCCTGGTGTGCACCGAGGCCGAGGAGGGACGGCAGACCTCGGTCATCGAGGACCCGGTGGTGGTCGCCACCCTGTACGGCATGTTCCGCTCCATCTGGGGCGGTGCGGTGCCCGCCGCCCGTCCGCTGGACTTCGGCAATCGCGCCCGTACCGAAATGGTGCGCCGGGTGCTGGCCCGGCTGCGGGACGGGGTCACCGACGAGGCCGCCGCCCGCGATCTGGCGATCTCGGTGCGTACGTACCGCCGCTATGTCACCGGGATCCTGGAGCTGCTGGAGGCCAACTCCCGTTTCCAGGCGGGGGTGCGCGCCACTGAGCTCGGCATCCTTGGAAATACGTCCACATGATAATTTCGTTTTCCCCATCGACATTGTGATCCGGAGCGTGCTGGCGATAGGTTGCCTGCGGGCGTGCCGAGATCTGGCAACAGCCGGTAATGCAAGGGGATTTGGGGATGACCGAAGGGCACGGAAGGGGCGCGACCGCCACGGCGGGCGCGGACGGCGGGCCGAGTACGGAGGCGCCGCATTCACCCCGACCGGGACATGCGCGAAAGACCGGTGACGACGCCGGAAATGGTGAGAGACCGCGGAGCGAAGGCGGTCGGAAAATGACCGCGGCGGCATCCGGTGGAGCCCTCGCCGACCGGCGGAGAACGCTGTTCCGGGGTGTGCTGCCGCCGCTTGTATTCGGGCTGTCGCTGCTTGTCGTCTGGGACATCGTGACCCGGACCGGCGCCGTTGCGGAGTTCTATCTTCCGGCTCCGCTCGACCTCGCACGGCATTTCCTCGATGACGTGTTCCACGGTGATCTTGTCGACTACACCGAGGAGACGGTGTGGGAGGCGCTTGCGGGCAGTGGCATCGGGATCGGAGTGGCGCTGCCGCTGGGTTATCTGATCGCCCGCAGTGAGATCGCCGCCGCGGCGCTCCAGCCGTATGTGGCCGCCTCGCAGGCCATGCCCGCGGTGGCGCTGGCCCCTCTGCTGGCCCTGTGGATCGGGTACGGACTGCTGCCCATCGCGGTCCTCTGCGCGCTGCTGGTCTTCTTCCCCATCATCGTCAACACCGTGCTGGGGCTGCGTTCACTGGACCCCGATGTGATGGGGGCCGCGCGGGTGGACGGGGTCGGGTGGTGGGGGATGCTCTGGTACATCGAGCTGCCGCTCGCCCTGCCCAGCGTTCTCGCGGGGGTGCGCAACGGCCTCACGCTCTCCATCACCGGCGCCGTCGTCGGCGAATTCGTGATGGGCGGCGACGGTCTGGGGCAGCTGCTGTCGGTGCAGCGCCAGGAGGCCGACACCATCGGACTGTTCTCCACGCTCGTCATGCTCGGCCTTCTCGCCGCCGTCCTGTACGGAGTGGTTCGTCTGGTCGAGCGGCTCGTTCAGCGCGACTGACCAACTTTCATCCAAGAGGAGAAGTACGTGCGTTTCGTGCAGACGTCCATGAGGTGTGCCCGCAGACACCGGGTCACGGGTGCGGCCCTCGCCTCGGTGGTGGCACTGGCCACCCTGACCTCGTGCGCCGAGGAGCCGAATGACGCGGGGGCCAAGGGCGGCGCAGGCATCACGGTGGGGCTGACCTACACCCCCAACATCCAGTTCTCCCCGTTCTATGTGGCAGCTGAAAAGGGTTACTACAAGGACGCCGGACTCAAGGTGACGCTACGTCATCACGGCGCCGCCGAAGATCTTTTCGGAGCCCTCTCCTCGGGCAAGGAAGATGTGATCTACGCGGGCGGCGACGAGATGCTCCAGGCGCGCGCCAAGAATGTACCCGTCGTGGACATCGCCACCTTTTACCAGAAATACCCGGTGGGGCTGATCGTGCCCAAGGATTCCGAGATCCGGACCCCCGCCGACCTCAAGGGCCGGAAGATCGGCACACCCGGCCCCTTCGGCGAGACCTATTTCGGTTTGCTGGCGCTCCTCAAGGAGGGCGGCCTTTCCACCAAGGAGGCCAAGGTACAGAACATCGGCTTCACCCAGCAGGCCGCCCTCACCGGAAACAAGGTCGAGGGGGTCATGGGCTATCTGAACAATGACGCCATCTCCTTCAAGGAGGCCGGTAAGGAAGTCCGCTCGATTACCCTCAACTCGGGATCGTCGGGGGATCAGCTGGTCGGTGTGGGTCTGGGCGCCAAGAAGAAGACGCTCGACAAGCGCGGTGACGACATCAGGAAGTTCGTCGACGCCTCGTTGCGCGGATTGCGTTATGCGATCGACCACCAGGACGAGGCCATCGAGCTCAGCGAGAAGTATGTACCGGGGCTGCGCGGCGAGAAGCAGCGCGACAACGCCCGCGCCGTGCTCAAGGCCACCGCGTCGCTGATGAAGAACGACCAGGGCGAGCTGGGTGCGATCGACCCACAGACCTGGACCCGGATGGCCGACTTCATGTACGACCAGGGACTCCTGGAGAAGACCGTCACACCTGAGGACGCCTACGACACGTCGTTCCTGCCCAAGTCGTAGGTCCGTACGCGGAGTTCCGGGTGGCTGATCATTTCCCTGCCCGGCTGTGCAGCGCGGCGGTCACGGTGAACGCGGCCGCCGCGCCCAGCGCGAGCGCCAGCCAGCTGCCCGCCGCCGAGGCGTGGGCGACGACGAACAGCCCGATCGGCGGCCCGGAGGCCGTGCCCAGGTTCCAGGCCAGTGAGGCCAGGGCGCTCGCCCGGCCCACCGCTTCCTCGCCCGACCAGCGCAGCAGCAGCGGATAGAAGGCGGAGGAGTACATCAGCTCGCCCGCCGCGAAGACCACCGCGAAGGCCAGCAGCAGCCCGTACCGTACGGCGGCCGGGGCCGTATCCCCGGCGAGCGCCGCGCCCAGGCCGCAGCCGAACGCGATGGCCCACAGCACCGGACCGGCCGCCAGGCCGACGGTCTCCGGCAGCCGCTCCAGGTGGCGGCGGAGCAGCGGCTGGAGGGCGATCAGAGCGAAGGAGTTGGCCGCCACCACCGTGCTGACCCAGCCCAGCGTGACCGCCATACGGTCATGCATCAGCAGCGGTACGGTCGCCTCGATCTGGGTGAAGCCGACGATCGCGAACAGCGCCTGCGCCAGGATCAGCAGCGCCATCGGGCGGGCCCGCAGCAGGGTGCGATAGGTCGGCCCGGCCTCGGACCGCTCCGCGGTGGCGGGCCGGTTCCCCGGCGCGGGCCGGGTCCGCGGCCGTACGCCCAGGATCACGGCGATCAGCGGCAGCGCCGCCAGCCCGTTGGCCAGGTACAGCCAGCGCAGCGCCCCCACCGGGGTGTCCGCGCCGTGCAGCGCGAGCCCCGCCACGACCGAACCCAGCCCGATCCCGGCGTTGTTGACGATATGCCGGATGGCGAAGGCGGCGCGGCGGCCGCTCTCGGGGACGGCCCTGTCCACGACGCCCACGATGGAGGCGTAGAAGAGCCCGAAACCGGCCCCGACGCAGATGCCCGAGGCGAGCACCAGCGCCACCGAGTCGGCCGGTGCCAGCAGCGCGTATCCGATGGCGAGCGCGGCGCCGCCCAGCGCGCCCACCCGGTGCGGGCTGCCCCGGTCGGCCAGCGGCCCGCCGGCCAGGGCGGCGGCGAAGCTGGCGGCGGCCATGGCGATGAAGTAGCCGCCGGCCGCCCGGCCGCCGAGCCCCAGCAGCTGGCTGATGTAGATCGAGGTGAACGGGAAGCACAGCCCGTTGCCCAGGCTGGACAGCAGCAGCGCGCCCATGAGCAGGCCGAAGCGGCGCCCCAGGGGCGTACGGGGCGCCGTCTCGCCGAGGGCCGTCACGAGCCGAGCGCGGCGCGCACCTTGAGCAGCTCCTCGACCCGCCGCAGCTCGTACGGGGCCGGGAGGGAGAGCACCACATGGACCGCACCGGCCTCGGCGAACCCCTCGACCAGCGGCAGCTGGTCCGGGTTGATCATCACCGTACGGGCCACGCGGTCCGGGTCCCGGCCGACCCGTCCGCACCACTGGTCCAGGACGCCGCTCAGCTCGCGGAACTCGGCGACCGGGTCCTCGGAGGCCCAGCCGTACCAGTTCCACCAGTCGGCCTCGCGGGCCACCAGCTCCAGGGTGCGCCGCCGCCCGGCGCCGCCGATCAGCAGCGGAAGCGGGCCCGCGGGGCCGGGGTTGAGCTTGGCCAGCCGCTCCTTGACGGCGGTGACGGACGCGGCGAAGGCGTCCATGCGCCCGGCCGGGCCGGGGAAGGGCAGTCCGTACTCGGTGTGCTCGGCCTCGAACCAGCCCGCGCCAAGACCCAGCACCAGCCGTCCGCCGCTGAGCTGGTCGACGGTGCGGGCCATGTCCGCCAGCAGATGCGGATTGCGGAAGGCGGTGCAGCTCACCAGGGACCCGATGGTGGCCCGCCGGGTCTCGACCGCCATCGCGGACAGCAGCGACCAGCACTCGTAGTGGCGCCCGGCGGGGTCGCCGGTGTGGGGCAGGAAGTGGTCCCAGGTCCACAGCGAGTCGACCCCGAGGGCGTCGGCCTCCCGCCACGCGGTGCGCAGCTCGGCGATTCCGGTGTGCTGGGGGTGGAGTTGCACGCCTACGCGCAGGGACACGGAGGGGAATCCTTTCGCTTGTCTCTTGATCTCTGGGTCTCTTGATCTCTGAGTCTCTGGGCCGCTCGCCGATGCGAGGGGGCTGGCCGATGCGCGAGGGGCTCGCCGATGCGCCGGAGAACTCGCCGATTCGGGCGCGGAGAGCGCCGTTCGGACGGGAACGCCGTTCGTGCGGGGAGCGCCGTACGGGCCGGGCCGCGGGCGGCTACGGCGTGACGACCACGCGGTAGACGGGCGTCTCGGCGGCCTGCTTGAGCGCCTTCTCGACCTCGTCCAGGGTGTAGCGCGCCGTCACCAGCGTCTCCAGCCGCCCGGACAGCCGCCCGCCGCGCAGCAGTTCGGCGGCGGCGCGCCAGTCGTCCGGCTCATGGCTGAAGGAGCCGGTGACGGTCAGCTGGCGGCGGTGCACCTCATAGCCGGGGAGCTCGGCGGGCGGGCCGCCGGGGCCGCCGCCGTAGAGGACGATGGTGCCGCCGTCGGCGACCGCGGCGAGGGCCGCGGCGATGGCCTCCTTGGAGGCGATGGTCACGAAGACCACGTCGGCCGGGGGGAGTTGGCCGACGTCCTCGGGGGTGACGGCCGCGTCGGCGCCCGCCGCCGCGATGGCGGCCAGCCGCTGTTCGTCCCGTTCGACCACCGCGACACTGCGGGCTTTGAGCTCGGCGGCGACGGCGAGGTGGAGATGGCCCATATAGCCGGCGCCGATGACGGTGACCCGGTCCCCGGCGCGGAAACCGCCGCGACGCAGCGAGTGGACCACGCAGGCCAGCGGTTCGCCCATGGCGGCGACGGCGGGGTCGGTGTCGCCGACCGACCACACCCGTGACGCGGGCAGGGCGATGTATTCGGCGAGCCCCGCGCCCATGGTGATCGCGCCGTCCTCGCGCTTGTGCCCCTGGAGCGCGACACAGATGGCGGTCTGGCCGCGCCGGCAGCTGCGGCAGGCGCCGCAGCGCGGCAGTCCGTCGAGCGTGACGAGGGAGCCCACGGCGGGCATGTCCTCGAGGTCGGCGGCCTTGGCGCCGATCCGCTCGACCCAGCCGGAGATCTCATGTCCGGCGGCGGCGGGGTAGACCGTCATCCGCCCGGCGTAGAGATTGGCCTCCATGGTGCAGATGCCGCAGGCCGCGATGCGTACCAGCACCTCGGAGTCACCGATGTCGGGGTCAGGTATCTCTCTGGTCTCCACCTGGCCTGCCGCCGTGATGACAGCTGTACGCATGTGAACTGCCTTCCGGGATACGGATGTTGTGCCGGGAGGCTATGCCGGGGCGACGGGGGTGGCAAGGAAGAAAGATCACATGCTGGATCGTGCTCCGGAAGATGTCCGGCGGAAGCCCCACCAGATGATCAGGGCTCCGGCCGCGGCGGCGGCCGCGCCGACCACGGAGGCCACATGCATGGCGTGGACGAAACCCTCGTCGGCGATGTCCGACAGCCGCGGCAGCCGCATCTTCGCGCCGAGCAGCCGGGTGGCCTCGGGGGACTCCGCGGCGCTGTCGGCGGCACCGGACGGCAGCCCGCTCAGGCGCGGGGTGACCTGGTCGCGGTAGACGCTGACCAGGACGGAGCCGAGGACCGCGACCCCGAGGACCCCGCCGATCTGCCGCAGCGAGTTGTTGACGGCGGAGCCCGCGCCGGTCCGGTCGGCGGGGAGGATGGCCATGATCGCCTCGGTGGTGGGGGCGACGGCGGCGCCCATGCCCAGGCCCTGGAGGATGAGGAAGACCCAGAACAGCGGCAGTCCGCTGGTCTCGTCGAGGAAGACGTAGGCGATGAATCCGGTGGTGGCGATCAGCATGGCCGCGGTGACGACCGGGCGCACCCCGTAGGCCCGCACCAGCTTGGCCGAGAGCGGGGCGCCGAGCAGCACACCGAGTGCGACCGGGGCGATGGACAGCCCGCACTCCAGCGGGGTCTGGCCGTGGACGCCCTGGAGATAGAAGCTGGTGTAGTACATCGAGCCGTTGAGCCCGAAGAACGTGAGCATGACGGCGACGCTGGCGCCGGTGAAGCGGATGTCGCGGAAGAGCCGGACGTCGAAGCTGGGGTTGGCGACGCGCAGTTCGACCAGGACGAAGACCACGACCAGCGCCACACCCCCGGCCAGCGAGCCCACGATGGCGGGATCGGTCCAGTCGTTGCGGTGGCCGCCCTCGATGACGCCCCAGACGATGGCGAAGAGCCCGGCGGTGGAGAGCACCACGCCCAGCGGGTCGAACTTCTGCCGCACCCGGGTCACCACACCGGGCAGGAAGAGAAACGAACCGGCCACGCACAGCACCACGATCGGCACATTGACCAGGAAGACCGATCCCCACCAGAAGTGGTCGAGCAGCAGTCCGCTGAGCATCGGCCCGGTGGCGATCGCGATTCCACTGGAGCCCGACCAGATGGCGATGGCGGTGGCCCGGTGCCGCTCGTCGAAGACCTGCGCGATCAGGGCCAGGGTGGCGGGCATGATCAGGGCACTGCCGATGCCCATCGCACCGCGTGCCACGATGAGTTCGGTGGCCGAGCCGGCGTAGGCGGCCCAGGCGGAGGTGGCGCCGAAGAGCACCATGCCGGTCAGGAGCAGACGGCGGTGGCCGTAGCGGTCGGCGAGCACCCCGCCGGTGAACAGCAGCACGGCGAAGACCAGGGTGTAGGAGCTGATGCTCCACTGGAGCTGGTTGGGGCTGGCACCGAGACCTTCGGTGGGGTCCGCGAGGGTCTTGAGGGCGACATTGAGCACGGTGTTGTCGAGCCACACCGCGAGTTGGGACAGGACGAGCACCGAAAGCGCGAGCCATTGCCGACCGGTGGGGGAGTGCGAGGGATCAACCTGCGTGGCATCGGTGGTCGCGGTGTTCTGTGCAGCCATGGGGGCGGCGCCTTTCGGGACCCAGAGCAAGGTGGGGGGTCCGCGTCGTATGGCAAGGGATGGCTTGCTGGCTCTAGAGGAAGTTACCAATCCGCCGAGTGGAGGCGCAGCCCCTTGCCGGCACGGGGAGGTGTCGTGGCCGGAACGCGAGGGTATTTCCCGGCGGGAAGTGTCCCATAAGGAACGATCTTCCTTGCCCTGTGCCAGGGGGCTCGTTACTGTTCCCGGAAAGGGAACGGGGGTGTCCTTTGAGCCATTTCGGAATTCAACCAAATGGGCGAGTGCCTATTGACGGATTTGACGGGGAGGCGGGTACGGGGGAAGCGGTCCGAACGGAGCCGGACATGGGGTCGGACAACCTGGAGGAGACTCTGGGTCAGGCGTTACGCCTCCTGGAGTCGGCCGTGCACCACCACCGCCGCTCCACGCTGGCCTCGGCGTCCGCCGAACTGCCGGTGGCCGGCGAGGCCGTGGCCGGGTGGGTGGCGCGGCTGGTGCTGCGCGCCGAGCGGGATGTGATCTGGAGCCTGCCGGAGGTGACGGGCGAGGACCACGCCCGGCTGGTGGCGCAGACCCTCGCCCAGTTGGCGGGCAAGGGGGTCAGGACCCGGATGCTCTGCCCGCCGGAGGTCATCCGGGGTGCGGCCTGGCAGCGCTCGGTGGGGACCGTGGCGCGGCTGGAGGTGCGTGTCACCGAAGGGGTGCGGCAGGAGCTGGTGGTCGTGGACGGCGCGGCGGTCATCGCGCCCGACGCCTCACCGGGCGAGCCCGGCGGCTCCCGCGCCTCGATGATCCAGAACTCCACCGTGGCCGATATGCTGCACCAACTGCTGTGCGGTATGTGGGACACGGCCCAGCGCCCGATGCGGCCCCTGTCGTTCGAGGGCGGTGCGCGCGGCCGGGTGCTGCGCGAGGTGCTGACGCTGATGGCGGAGGGCTACAAGGACGACGCCGCGGCTCGCAAACTCGGCCTTTCGGTGCGTACCTACCGTCGCTATGTGGCCGACATCATGCGTGACCTCCAGGTCGAATCGCGCTTCCAGGCCGGAGTGCGCGCCGTGCGCGCCGGGCTGATGGAGTCCGAGCCCGAGTAGGGGCGGGCCGCGCATCAGGAGGAGCGACAGCCGGGTTGTTGGCGGTTTGAACGTTATTGGAACGCTTCTGTCCACTGACGACCTGGCAGCTTCCTGCCGAATCCATGTTCTGACCGTGGGGTAACCGGGTGCCCTGTGCAGCTTTATGACACGTGAACTGGTCGAACGCTGGTGTTCACCGGGCACGTGACAGCTAGTGGACTCTGGGGTTGTCCCCTCCCGGACCGGCGCCTAGCGTCAGCGGGAGCTTCGTCGCTTTGCCCATGCCCGAAAATGGAGGTGCGCGGTAATGACCGCCATCGTCGAAGAGCGTCGTGAAACCATCAAGGAAATCGTCACCGATATTCTTGAGATCGACCCCGACGAGGTCACCGAGACCAGTCTCTTCAAAGAAGAGCATGACGCGGATTCACTGCGTGCCATTGAAATACTCGCGGCTTTGGAGAAGACCTTCAACGTCGTCATAGACCAGTCCGAACTTGCCCGGATGGTAAACCTCCAGGGTGTTTACGAGGTTGTCTCCGACGCGGCGGGCTGGTGACCGCCGGACCTGGCGGACTCCTCGGAAGGCAGGGCGAAATGCGTGGTGAGCCGGGTCGCAGGGTCGTTGTCACCGGCCTCGGGGCGGTGTCCGGCATCGGCGTCGGCGTGGCGGAATTCCTCGCCGGACTGCGCGCCGGGAAGAGCGCGGCTGGGCCCATCACCGCGTTCGACACGGAGGGCTTCGACCGATCTACGGCGTGTGAGGTCAAGGATTTCGAGCCGGACCGGTGGATTCGAAATCTCGATGCACGGACCCTGGGCCGGGCGAGCCGGTTCTCGGTCGCGGCGGCCCGTATGGCGGTGGCCGACGCCGGATTCCCCGAGTCGGGGAGCGCACTGCGCGACATACCGTCCCTGATCTCCGTCGGCACGACCGACGGCGAGTCCAGGGACCTCGACCATCTGGTCGAGGAGGAAGTGGACCTGGGGCCCGAGCGGATGGATCCCACGGTCGCCCGGCGGGTGCCCGCCGGACGGCTGTCGAGCGCGATCGCCCAGGAGTTCGCCCTCACTCGCGCCGAGGCGGTCACCCTCCCCACCGCGTGCGCCGCCGGGAACTACGCGGTCGGCTACGGCTTCGACGCCATCCGCGCCGGGGACGTGGCCCTCGCGCTGTGCGGCGGGGCCGACGCCCTGTGCCGCAAGACCTTCACCGGCTTCTACCGCCTCGGCACCATCGCCCCCGAGCGCTGCCAGCCCTTCGACAAGGACCGCAAGGGCATCCTCACCGGCGAGGGCGCGGGCATCCTGGTGCTGGAGAGCCTGGAGTCGGCGCTGGCCAGGGGCGCCCGTATCTACGCCGAGGTCCTCGGCTACGGACTCAACTGCGACGCGGACCACCCCGTGGCCCCCAACCAGGACAGCGTGGTCCGCTGTATGCGGCTGGCGCTGGACAACGCCCGGGTCAAGCCGGAAGAGGTCGACTTCATCTCGGCGCACGGCACCGGCACCAAGGCCAACGACATCACCGAGGCCCGCGCCATCCGCCAGGTGTTCGGGGACACCGCGCCGCGCACGGTCTCCATCAAGTCGATGATCGGCCATTCCATGGGCGCCGCCGGGGCACTGGCCTCGATCGCCTGCGCCCTCGCGCTCACCGAGGGCTTCATCCCGCCCACCATCAACCATGACGAGACCGACCCCGAATGCGGTCTGGACTGTGTGCCCAACCAGGCCGTGGCGGCGGACCTGAAGGTGGTCCAGAACAACGGGCTGGCCTTCGGCGGGAACAACGCCGTCGTCATCTTCGGCAAGAGCCAAGCGGACTGGTCATGAGTCAGCTGGTCACCGGGGCGGGTGCCGTGGCGAGCGTGGGCGAGGGCGTGGACGAGGTCTTCCGGGCCCTGTGTGCCGGCATCAGCGGCCTCGGTGAGCTGCGCGGCTTCGACCAGGAGCGGTACCGGACCCGCCACGCCTACGAGATCGACGACCGCCCCGCGCCCGGCGCCGACCTCCCGGGCCGCGCCACCGACTGGCTGCTGCGCGCGGTCGGTGAGGCCGTGGCCCAGGCGGGGCTCGGCGAGGACCTGAGCGAGGTGCCCGTCCTCGTCGGCACCGGGCTGCGGGAGCTGCGCTCCGCCGAACTCGCCTGGCGCGACGGAGCGCCCTTCGACATCGGCCGGCTGCACTTCGGCACCGCCTTGCGGACACGTTTCGGCGCGGTCCGCACCCACACCTTCTCCGGGGCCTGCTCGGCCTCGCTCTACGCGCTCGCACTCGCCGCCGACCTGCTGACCACGGGGGCCGAGGACACGGTCGTGGTGGCCGGTGTGGACACCGTGACCGAGTCGATGTACGGGCTGCTGGACCGCGTCAACAGCGAACCCCCCGACCGCGTCCGCCCGTTCGACCGGGACCGCCGCGGGGTGCTCATGGGCGACGGCGCGGCCGCTGTGGTGCTGCGCCGGGAGGAGCCCGGCGCGGGCACCGGCGCGCTCGGCCGGGTGCGCGCCGTCAGCATGAACTGCGACGCGCGTCATGTGACCGCCCCCGACCCCCAGGGCATCGCACGGGCGGTGCACGAGGCGCAGTGGCGGGCGGGCGTCAAACCGGGCGATATCGATCTGGTGCTGCTGCACGGCACCGGTACCCAGCTCAACGACGCCGCCGAGGCCGCCGCCATCGCCGAGGTCTTCGGCACCGAGGTGAGCGGGCCCCTGATGACCGCCATCAAGTGCATGACCGGCCACACCTCGGGCGGCTCCGGTCTGCTCAGCCTGATCGTCGCGCTGGAGTCCCTGGCCTCCGGCCGGGTGCCGCCCACCCTGGGCCTGGCCGAACCGCTGCCCGAGGCCGAGGCGTTCCGGTTCGTCCGGGAGGAGGCGCGGGAGGGCGGGGATCTGCGGGTCGCGCAGATCGACGCGTTCGGCTTCGGCGGTGTCAACGCGGTCGCCATCGTGGAGAGGGCCGACCGATGACGCATGGCCCCGGTGAAGTCGTCATCACCGGCGTCGGCCTGGCCGTCCCCGGCGCCAGCACCCCCGACGCGCTGCTGCGCCGCACCGCCTGCCCCGTCACCGGGCCCGACCCGGAGCCGTTCGACACCGCCGCCCGGATCGGCCGCCGGGGCCACCGCTACAAGGACCGGGCGACCCGGCTGGCGCTGTGCGCCGCGCTGGAGGCGCTGCGGGACGCCGACCTGCTCCCCTCGGACGGGGAGTCCGACCGCCCTGCCGACGGCCCTGCCGACGCCCCTTCCGACAGTCCTTCCGACAGGGAGACGGTGACGGTGCCGGGCGACACCGTCGGCGTGGTCGCCAGCTCCAACCTGGGCAACCTCGACACCGCCTGCCTCACCACCACCGCCATCGCCGAGCGTTCGGCCGTGGACCTCAGCCCCATGAGCCTGCCGAACGCCTCCAGCAATGTGATCGCCTCCTGGGTGGCCATCCGCCACGGTCTGCGCGGCCCCAACCTGATGCTGTGCAACGGGCCGACATCCGGCCTGGACGCCGTGCACTGGGGCGCCGCGCTGGTCGCGGCGGGCCGGGTCCGGCGCGTGGTGGTGGTCGGCGCGGAGACGCACAACGCCGTCGTCGAGGATCTGCTCGGCCGGTCCGCCGGTGAGCTGCTGGACGGCGCGGCCGCCCTCGTCGTCGAGGGCGCCCGCTGGGCCGAGGCCCGGGGGACGCGAGGAGTCGCCGCCCTCGGCCCGTACGAGCGGCGGGCCGGGCTCACCGGCTGTGTCGAGGCCCTGCTGCCCGACGCCGCCGCCCCCGGCGTCTGGTTCACCCCCGAGCGTTACGCCGAGGGGCCCGCCGGGGCCGTACCGGTGCCGCGGGCCGTGCCGCGCTACGACGTCACCGGCGCGGTGGGCCGGGCCTCCGGGGCCCTCGGGGTGCTCCAGTGTGTGGCGGCCGTCGGCTGGCTGGCCCGCGCCGCGGCCACGACCGGCGCCGAGCCGGTCGAGCCGGTCCAGCGGGTCGAGCGGGTCGAGTCGGCCGAGCCGGTCGAGCCGGACGCGGGAGCCGGGAGCGGTACGGCCTTCGGCGCCGGTCCCGGGAGCGCGCGGGACCCGGTGCCCGTGTCCCGGCAGGCCCTGATCACCAGTGGTGACGACACCGCGGACGCCGTGGCCGGACTGCTGCTGCGCCCCACGCCCGACCGGAGCCACCCGCACCCCGCACGTGCCCCCCTTATCTCCATGGAGTGTTCCCGATGACCGCCGCCGCCCCGCCGATGTCGACCAAAGCCCTGCTGACGGACGTCACCACCGTCCGGCTGCGCCCGCGCTACGAGGGCTCGAACATCTGCACCTGGATCGGCTTCAAACACGTCAACTACCTCGTCGAGGAAGCCGTGCTGGTGCACTTCGCGGAGTCCGGGGCGCCCGCGCGACGGCTGTACGAGGAGCACGGTCTCGGGCTGGACATCGTCGCCCTGGAGACCCGCATCCTGCACGCCTTCCACATGGACGACGTGGCCGAGGCCGAGGTGGTGCCGGACACCGCAGAGGACGACCGCACCCTCGGCTTCCGGGTGACCCTGCGCGTGGACCGCGACGGCTCGGTCCTCAAGGCCGTGGCCGCCAAGGTGCGGGTCTCGCTGCGCGCCGACTCCTATCTGCCGGAGCACGGTGAACCCTCGGCCGAGTTCGCGCCCTTCGTGGTGGACCGGCTGGGCGCCGAGGCGGGCCCGGACGAGCTCGCCCCGATCCGGGTGCAGATGCCGGACGGCGACGAAAGCGCCGTCCTCGCCTCGCTGACCGAGGGCCGCAACGCCTACGCCTGGAAGTGGAACATCCCCTATCCGTACTGCCACTTCACCGAGCGGCTCCAGATGTCCGGCTATCTGCGGCTGATGGAGGAGGCCAAGGACCGCTTCGTGTTCGACCGGGGCATCTCCATCAAGACCCTGCTGGACGACCGCAAGTGGATACCGGTCGTTCCCCAGTCCTCGGTGCGCGTCATCGACGAGGCGGTGATGGAGGAGGACCTCTACACCGTCTACACGGTCGAGGAGATCTTCAAGGACCTCACCTACACCGCCCGGATGGACTGCTTCGTGGTCCGCGACGGCGCGCTCACCCTCACCGCCACCGGCCGGATCACCCATGGCTACGCGGTGATCGAGAACCGCAGCGACTGGCGGCTGGTCCCCTTCGACCGGCGGGTGCTGGACGCGCTCGGCGGAGAACAGAGCGGCACCTGATGGACGACGTACTGGTCACCGGCCTCGGCGCGCTGTCCCCGCTGGGCGCGGGCGTCGACGCCTTCTGGCGCGGGATGCACGCGGCGGACACCGGGCCGACGCGGGTCCCCGACCCGCTCGCCCATATGGACCATCCGCTGATGTACCTGGTGCCGGAGGCCGACCTTCCGGACGGGCCGCCGGAGCGGGACGGGCTGCCGCTGGGGCGCGGCTCCCAGTTCGCGCTCGCGGCGGTGCGGGAGGCGGTCGCCGACGCGGGGCTGGCCGCGCCGCCGGGGCCGGACATGGGGCCGGATACGGGACCGGATACGGGGCCGGACGCCGGGCCGGGCGCCCTGGGCGGCGGGGTCGATCCGCGCCGGGTGGCCGTCGCCCTCAGCACCGGTATGGGCGACACGGATCTGCACGAGGGCTGGTGGACCGGCGAGGCCCCCGAGTCCGGCCGCTGGGCGCCCGCCTTCCCCCTGGCCTCGGTGGTCGGCGGATGGCTGGGCGCGCAGGGCGTCAACACCTGTGTCAGCAACGCGTGCGCGGCCAGCGGCTACGCGCTCTCGGTGGGCGCCGATCTGATCCGCTCCGGCGAGGCCGATGTGGTGATCGCGGGTGGCGCCGAGGCGTACTCCCGGGTCGCCCTGGCCTGTTTCAACCGGCTGGGCGCCATCGACCCCGAGCGCTGCCGCCCGTTCGCCGTCGAGCGGCGCGGCACCGTCTTCGGCGAGGGTGCCGCCGTGCTCGTCCTGGAGTCCGCCACGCACGCCCGCGCACGCGGCGCGCGCACCGTCTACGGCCGTCTGGCGGGCGCCGGCTGGAGCTGCGACGCCTACCACGCGACCGCCCCCGAGCCCTCCGGCGAGCAGATCGAGCGCGCGATGCGCGAGGCGCTGCGGGAAGCGGGGACCGGGGCCGAGGTCGGGACCGGCTCGGGGACCGGCTCCGGGGCGGAGTCCGGCTCCGGCGGGCTGGGGTTCGTGATCCCGCACGGCACCGGCACCGAGCTCAACGACGTGGTGGAGAGCCGGGTGCTCGGCGCGCTGACGCCCCGGACGCCCCTCTACAGCGTCAAGGCGCTCATCGGGCACACGGGCGGCGCGGCGGGCGCGTTCGCCGCGCTGGCCGCCAGTCTGGTGCTGCACCACAAGACGCTGCCGCCGAATGTGCCGGTCGGCGAGCGGGACCCCGAGTGCGGGGTGCCGCTGCCGTCCGGCTCCGCGCCCATGACCGGCGCGTACGGGCTGGTCAACGCCTATGCCTTCGGGGGCAACAACATCTCACTCGTCTTCGGGGAGGCCGCCGCGTGAACGACGCACACGCGGCCACCGGGCCGGGGATGGTGACGAGAGGCGCGTCTCTGGGCCGTGTGGGCGGAGAGGCGGCGGACGACGCAGGTGCGGCCGCCGGGCCGGGGGTGGCGATGAATGGCGCGCCTTTGCGCCGTGTGGGCGGAGAAGCGAACGAGGGGGCGGCGGGTGGCGATCCGGCCGTCGGGCTGGTGGTGACGGGCATCGGCACCGTGGACGCGGACGGTTTCGACTTCCGTGCGGCGCTCGGCCGTCACGGCTACAAGTACCTGCCCGCCGCCTCCCAGTACTTCCTCGCCGCGGCCAAGCGCGCGCTGGCCCAGGCGGGCCCGGAGGCCCTGGAGGCGGTAGGCCCTGAGGAACGCGGCGCCGCGGTGGGCACCAACAGCGCGGCCGTCGCCCTGCACCACAGGATGGACCGTACGGTCACCACCTCCGGGGCGGGCGATCTGTCCCCGGTCACCGCCCCCTACTTCTCGATCAACCTCTTCGGCAGCCGCCTGGCCACCGAACACGACCTCAAGGGCTTCAACCTCACCTTCACCAGCCCCCGGGTCGCGGGCTTGGAGGCGCTCCAGACCGGTCAGCGCGCCCTCCTCACCGGCCGGGCCCGGCGTTTGCTGGCCGGGGCCACCGAGGAGGCGTTGCCCGAGGGCGAACCGGGGGCCGGCACCTCGGAGGCCGGGGCCGTCGCGCTGGTGCTGGAGCCCGAACCCGCCGCCCGGAGCCGGGGGGTGGCGGCGCTGGGCCGGGTGGGCGTCCGCTCGTTCTTCCTGCCGCCGAAGGCGGCCGCCTCCGCCGAGGGGCCCGAGCGGGCCGCGGCGCTGCTGCGGGCCGCGCTGGACGCCCTCGGCCACCGGCCGGACCAGCCCCTGGCCGTCACCGCCGTCCTCGACGGCTCGCCGGTCGGCGAGGCCATGGCGGCGGCGCTGGACGAGAAGGCGCTGGGCGGGCGGCCACCGGCCGGGAAGCCGGAACTGGTCCCGGCGGGCGCGGGCGCCCTGGAGCCGGTGGCACGTGTGGCCGCCGCCCTCGGCGCACCGGCCGGGCACGCCCACGCCGTCATCACCGCGGCGGCCGAGGGGAACGCCGCCGTATGCCTGGTCACCCCGACGAGGGCGGACGCCACCCCGGGCGGCCCCGACGTCACTTCGGCGGGGACGGGTGCCGCCCCTGGCGGGCCGGGCGCCACTCCCGGCGGGCCTGACGTCACGTCGGCGGGGGCGGACGCCGCCCCTGGCAGGGCGGGCGTCACTCCTGGCGGGCCTGACGTCACGTCGGCGGGGGCGGACGCCACCCCGGCCGAAGCAGGCGCCACTCCTAGTGGGCTGGGTGCCGCCCCTGGCAGGCCGGGCGCCACTCCTGGCGAGCTGGGTGCCACTCCTGGCGGGCCGGGTGCCGCCCCTGGCGGGCCGGGCGCCACCCCCGGCGCCCCCGGCGCCACCCCCGGCGGGCCCGGTATCACCCCCGGCGGCTCCGCCGGGGCGGAAGTGAGCAGTCGATGAGTGGACGACGGAGGGCGAGCGAGCGATGATCACGCGACTCGAAGGGTCCTGGTGCCTGGTCCTGGGCGCGTCCAGCGGGATGGGTCTGGCCATCGCCCATGAGCTGGCCCGCGAGGGCGTCCACATCCTCGGCGTCCACTTCGACACCACCGACGGCCAGGAGAAGGCCGCCGTCGCCCGGGAGGAGATGCGCGGCCACGGCGTCGAGGCCCACTTCTTCAACGCCAACGCCGCCTCCGCCCGTACCCGCGAGGAGCTGCTGCCCCGGTTCGAGGAGCTGACCGGCGGCGCGGGCATCCGGATCGTGGTGCACTCGCTCGCCTTCGGCACCCTGCTGCCGTACGTCGGCGCGGCGGGCGAGGACAGCCTGACCTCCCGCCAGATGAACATGACGCTCGATGTGATGGCGCACTCCCTCGTCTACTGGACCCAGGACCTGTTCACTGCCGGGCTGCTGCGCCAGGGCGCCAAGGTGTACGCGATGACCAGCGCCGGGGGAGCCAGGGTGATGCCGCACTACGGCGCGGTCTCCGCCGCCAAGGCCGCCCTGGAGTCGCATGTGCGCCAGCTGGCCCTGGAGCTCGCCCCCTCCGGCATCGCCGTCAACGCGCTGCGCGCCGGGGTCACCCCGACCCCGTCCATGGAGCGCATCCCCGGCAGCGACCGGCTCGCCGTCCACGCCCGGGACCTCAATCCGCACCGGCGGCTGACCCGGCCCGAGGACGTCGCCGAGGCGGTCTCGCTGCTCTCGCGCACCGACTCCTCCTGGATCACCGGCAATGTGATCGGCGTGGACGGCGGTGAGCTGCTGACATGACGGCCCATCTGCTGATCGAGACCGGCGGGCCGCAGACCGGACCCGCCTGCGAGCGGTTCCTCGGCGACGCCGCGCGGCTGGCCAGGGACGGCCATCAGGTGGTGCTGTTCCTCGTCGAGAACGGCGTGACCGCCGCCGTCCCCGGTACCGCCCCCGGAATCGAGACGTTCCTGAGCGACGGCGGCGAGCTGTGGGTGGACACCTTCTCCGCCGCCCAGCGCGCCCTGCCCGCCGCCGATCTGACGCCCCGGGCGCGGCTGGTGGAGATGGACGACGTGGCCGCCAAGCTGCTGGAGCCACGGGTCAGGGCGGTGTGGCACTGATGCCCAGGCCCGTTCCCCGTACCGATGTGCTGCTCAACCTCTTCGGCGCGCCCCACCAGAGCGACCTGGTCACCTCGGCGCTGCGGCTGGCCACCGCGCTGCTCGCCCGGGGCGCCCGGGTGCAGATCTGGACCTGCGGCGACGCCACCCGGCTGACCGGCGCGGCCCTCGGCGACACCAAACCGCGCGACTACACCGACCTGGGCCGCGAGTATCCGTCCGCCGCCCGGGTCGTCCGCGAGCTGATCGAGGCTCACCCCGACCGGCTGTACTGGTACGTGTGCCGCTTCTGCGCCGAGGAGCGGGGCGCCGCCGACCAGATACCGCAGGTCCGCACGCGAGCGCCCTTCGTCTTCGCCGAGCATGTGAACGCGGCGGACAAGAGCCTGCTCATGGGGGTGTGCTGAGCCATGGGCGACCAGGCGCGCTGGCTGCTGATCGTGGAGAAGGCGTACCGGGGCTCGATCGAGACCCAGTACGCCGACGTGCTGTACTGCGTGCCCGATCTGCACCGGCAGAGCGGCGGCTGCGATGTGGCGCTGCGCGGCCCCGCCGTCGGCTACGCCCTCGACACCGGCTCCCGGCCTTCGCTGCGGCTGGGCGACCGCACCCTGGACACCCTGCCCCATGCCCCCGCCTCCGTGGCGAAGCTGCTGGCCGCCGGGGTGACCGTGCTGGCCGAGCGGGACGGCCTGGCCGCCCTCGGCCGCACCGCCGCCGAGCGGCTGCTGCCCGGCGTACGCGTCATCGAGGGCGGCGACCTCGCGGCGCGCTGGCCCTCCTACGAACAGGTGTGGTTCCTGTGACCCGCCCCTCCCACGGCCGCATGGCCGCAACCGACATTCCCTTGGCCTCTACCGAAGGAGCACCCGTACCCATGGTCAACGCCCCCGGCGGGGCAGCCCCGGTCATCTCGGCCTGGACCGCCGTATCGCCCCTGGGACTGCGCGGGTCCGACTTCGCCGCGGCCCTGCGGTCCGGCCGCACGGCCGGCCGGCCGCTGGACCCCGAGGAGTGGTCGGTGCCGTTCCGCGAGGCGAGCCTCGTGCCCGACTTCCACATCCGGCAGATCCTCGGCCGCAAGGGCACCCGCTCCATGGACCGGGCCACCGGGCTCGCCGTCACCGCGATCCGCCATCTGCTGACCGGGGAGCGGGAGTTCGCCGAGGCCGAGCGGCTGCCGGGGGTGGACGAGGAGACCGGCCTCGCGCTCGGCACCAGCACCGGCTCCGCCCAGAGCATCATGGACTTCACCCGGGACTCGCTGGTGGGGGAGAAGCCCTTCTACGTGGACCCGGCCCGGTTCCCCAACACCGTGATGAACTGCGCGGCCGGCCAGTCCGCCATCTGGCACGGGCTCAGGGGCCCCAACACCACCATCGCGGGCGGCCGCGCCACCGGGCTGCTCGCCCTCCGGTACGCGATGCGGCTCCAGCGCGCCGGACGGGCCAGGGCCGTGTTGTGCGGGGCGGTCGAGGAGTTCTCCTCCGCCCGCGCCTGGCTGGAGTGGCACGCCCGCGCGGACGGGGACGGCGCCGACAGCGCCGCCGTGCTCGGGGAGGGCGCGGCCGTATGGCTGCTGGAGCCCGACGCCTCGGCGCGCGAGCACGGCCGTAAGGGGCTCGCCGAGGTGCTGGGCCTGGAGTTCGGCTGCGCCCCGGACGCGACGGCGGCCCGTACGGTGCTCGCCGAGGCGATCGGCCGGCTGCTGCACCGCACCGGTGTGACCCCCGGCGAGCTGAGCGCCGTCGCCGACTCCGGCGCCCCAGGCGCCGAGGGGGAGGCCGAACGCGCCGCGCTCGCCGACGCCCTCGACGGCAAGGAGCCGCCGCGGATCACGGCCGCCGACACCATCGGCGACACCTGCGCCGCCGCTGCGGCCTTCCAGATCGCCGCCGTGCTCGCGATGGCCGAGCGTAAGGAGATCTCCCCCGGCGCGACCGCTCTGGTCACCACAGTGGACCGGGACGGCGTGGTCGGCGCGGCCCTGCTGCGGATCCGGTGACGGGCCGGCCGCCCCCTGAATTGAAGGAGCTGGTTGAGATGACGGACCGAGAGACGACGGGCGGAGCCGCCCACGTCGGCGCGCCCCGTACGGCGCTGGTCTTCCCCGGGCAGGGCGCCCAGAAGTCGGGCATGGGCCAGGCGTGGCGGGACACCGATTCCTGGGCGCTGGTGGCCGAGATCTCGGACCACACCGGTGTCGACGTCGAGGAACTCCTGCTGAAGGCGGACGACGAGACGCTGCGCCGCACCGACCTCGCCCAGATCGCCGTCTTCACCACCGAGGTGCTCGCCCACCGCGAGGCGGCGGCCGCCGGGCTGCTGGGCGAGGTGGTGGCCTGCGCCGGGCACAGCCTGGGCGAGTACACCGCGCTGTACGCCGCCGGGGCCGTGCCGCTCGCCGACACCGCCCGCCTCGTCGCCGCCCGCGGCCGCGCCATGCGTGCGTGCGCCGAGCGGTCGCCCGGCACCATGGCCGCCGTGGTGCGGCTCGACCCCGAGACCGTGGAGGTGCTGGTCGCCCGGGTCCAGGAGGACGGCGGCCAGGTCTGGGTGGCCAACGTCAACGCACCCGGCGCCATCGTGCTCTCCGGCACCACCGAGGCCGTCGACCGGCTCGCCGAACTGGCCGTGGAGAGCGAGGGCAAGGTGATCCGGCTCGCCGTGGGCGGCGCCTTCCACAGCCCGCTGATGGCCGCGGCCGCCGATGAGCTGCGCGAGGCCCTGGCCGCCGTGCGCTTCGCCCCCGAGCACCTCCCGGTCGTCGCCAACGTGGACGCCCGCCCGTACGCGAGCGGCGAGCGCTGGCGCGACCTCGAACTGAACCAGCTCACCAGCCCGGTGCGCTGGGAGGAGAGCGTCCGCACGCTCGCCGGTGAACTGGGCTGCACCCGGTTCGTGGAGCTGGGTCCCGGGCGCCAGCTGACCGGCATGATCCGCCGGATCGCGGACGGCGCGCTCACCGTCCCGGTCGAGTCGGCCGCCGCGCTCGCCAAGCTGACCACCCCCGAACCCTGAGCCCCACCCCCCCCCGAGAGCGGAAGGAGACCCCGCATGGCCGACGCCACCGCCGCCCTGGACATGGACGAGCTGCGCACCTTTGTCGCGGATGTGCTCGATGTGGACGAGGAGGACGTCACCGACGACGCCGACTTCGTCAAGACGCTGGGCGTGGACTCCCTGATGGCCCTGGAGGTCATGGTCGTCCTGGAGAAGAAGTACTCGGTGAAGCTGGAGGAGCGGGAGATGAAGGACATCACCACGCTCCGGAAGGTGCACGACCTGCTCGCCTCGAAGATGGGGAAGTGAGATGACGACGGCCGCGTGCGGACCGGTCGACGGGGCCGTGGAGGTCGTGGACCCGGGCGTCCCCGGCGAGCGGCCCGCCCGGTGCGTGGCCGTGGTCGGCGCGTCGGAGAAGGTGTTCGCCGGGCACTTTCCGGGATTCGCCATCTTCCCCGGGGTGTGTGTGGTGGAGTACGTCCAGCGCGGCGCCCTCGCCACGCTGCCCGAGCGCGAACCGGGCGGGCGCTGGGTCCTGGCGGCCGTGGAGTCCTCCCGCTTCCTCAGCCCGGTCTCTCCCGGAGACGAGCTGACCAGCGAATACGTCTGGTCGCGCAAGGACGGGGCCTGGCGCTGCCGGGCCTCGGCGGCCACCGGGCGCGGGCCCGCAGCGCAGATAAGGCTGCGTTTCGAGAACCGGGACGCCCCGGGCGCGGAGGGCGGGGCGGAGGAGCGAAGAGACCAAGACGTACGCGCCCGAGGAGCGGACGCCGGATGATCACCGTCGATGAGATCAAGCGGCTGCTGCCGCACCGCTACCCCATGCTGCTGATCGACCGGGTCACCGAGCTGGTGCCGGGTGAGCGGGCCCGCGGGCTGAAGGCGGTCACCTGCAATGAGCCCTGGTACGAGGGGATGCCGGACACCGCGTCCGCGGAGGACTACCACTATCCGTGGACGGTGCTCATCGAGTCCTGGTGCCATGTGGCCGGGGTGCTGGTGACCTGGGACCGGCCCAACCCCGATGTGCGCGCGGGCAAGGCGATGCTGCTCGGCGGCATCACCGACGCCGAGTTCCACCGCCCGGTGGTGCCCGGCGATGTGGTGGAGCACCATGTGCGGCTGGCCCGCCGGGTCGGTGAGACCTTCGTCTTCGAGGGCGAGAGCCTGGTCGGCAAGGAGACCGCTCTCACCATCGGGCGGCTGACGATGACCATGCGCCCGGCCGCCGAACTGACCGCCCCGCCGGTGACCGGCCCGCCCCCGGCCGACCCCCCTGCGGCTCCGCCCGTGCCCGACCCCCCTGTGCCCGACCCGCTCTGATCCACACCACCCTCCGGGAGAAGGACCTCACCGTATGTCCGACCGAATATCCGACGACACGGGCCGCGCATCCGGTGACGAGAAGCCGACGCCGCGCGTCGCGCTGGTCTCCGGCGGGTCCCGCGGCATAGGCCGGGCCACCGTGCTGCGGCTGGCCCGGGACGGTTTCGACGTGGCGTTCTGCCATCGCTCCAGCCCCGACGCCGCGCATCGGCTGGAGGAGGAGGCGGCCCGGCTCGGCGGCGGGCGGGTGATCGGCAGACAGACGGATGTCCGCGACGCGGACGCGGTGCGCGAACTGGTCGCCTTCACCGAGGAGTCGCTGGGCCCGGTCGAGGTCGCGGTCACCTCCGCCGGGATCACCCGGGACAATCCGCTGCTGCTGATGAAGGACGAGGAGTGGCGGGGGGTTCTGGAGGTCAACCTGGACGGCACCTATCACCTGTGCCGTTCCGTGGTGTTCGGAATGATGAAACGCAAGTCCGGATGCGTCATCAACATCTCGTCGGTCGCCGGTGTCCACGGCAATGCGACCCAGAGCAATTACGCGGCCTCCAAAGCGGGGGTCATCGGTTTCACCAAGTCGCTCGCCAAGGAGGTCGGACGGTACGGCATCCGGGCCAATGTGGTGGCGCCCGGCTTCGTCGAGACCGATATGACATCGGAGCTGTCCGAGCGGGTGCGCAAGGAGGCGGAGCAGAGCATTCCGCTGCGCCGCTTCGGCCGTCCCGAGGAGGTCGCCGACATGGTCGCGTACCTGGTCGGAGCGGAGTATGTGACCGGCGCGGTGTTCCAGGTCGACGGCGGCATCGTGCTCTGACGGGCACCGCGGGCACCGTCGGTCGAGCGGTGCCCGCGAGCTGAGAGAGCGTCACGCAGGAGACGGAAGAGGGAGGGGGTACGGACGTGGCGGCCAAGCGCAGCAAAGCACCGCGCTTCTATTTCAATTTCCGCAGCCCGTACAGCTGGATCGCCTACCGTGATCTGATGGACCGCTATCCGGATGTCGCACAGGCGGTGGAATGGCACCCCTGGTGGGAGCCGGACGCGGACGGTGAGCGCCGTATGGCCGAACACGGCCATCACTTTCCGTATACGGCGATGTCCCGGGAGAAGCAGCTCTATATCCTCCAGGATGTGCGCAGGCTGACGACCGACCGCGGGCTCGCGGTCAGCTGGCCGGTGGATCGCGGCCCGGTCTGGGAGGTGCCGCATCTGCCGTACTTCCGCGCGCTGGACGCGGGGCTCGGCCCCGCCTGGATCGAGCGCGTCTACCGTGCGCGCTGGCTGGAGGGCCGCGACATCTGCGACCGTACGACCATCGCGGCCATCGCCGCGGAGCTGGGGCTTCCGGCCGACCGGGCGGCGGCAGCGGCCGATGACGAGGAGCTGCGCGGTGGCCGGGGGCTCCAGGCCCTGCTCACGCTCAGCGACGCCGGGGCGTTCGGCGTGCCGTTCTTCACCCACGGCTATGACAAGTTCTGGGGCGTGGACCGGCTGCCGGCCTTCGTCGACTCGGTGCGCTCCCGTTCCGGGCCGGGCGCCGGCTCCGGCCCGCGCTCCCGGGACACGCCGCCCGACGGGCCGTTGGACGCGGACGCAGCCGGGCTGTCGGACGCGGACTTCGTCGTCGCCCGGTCGGCCGATCCGGGCCATGCCGGGGGCTGCGGCTGACTCTTCGCCCGTCCGCTCGTTCACACGATGTCGCCCGACCGCCCGACCGCCCGTCCGCGCCGACCGACTGTCCCCCGCCCGTCCGACCGCCCGTCCCGACCGAGACGAGAACGCCCTGACCGCCGACGGACACTCCCCCTCCTGGAGGACGCAGATGCCCGAGCCACGCCAGACGTCGGCGCGGCCTCCCTCGCCGGGAGCCCGCGTCCTCTCGGCCGCGGCCCTGCCGATCGCCCCGCTGTACGGGGTCTCGCTGGCGTATCTGGCCTTCCATCCGCGGCGCCGGGAGCAGCGGGAGCACCCACGGGACCACGGGCTGCCCTGCACCGAGCTGAAGGTCCCCTTCGCGGCGCGCAAGCACCTCGACACCTGGCTGTGTCCGGGCTCCCCGGAGAAGGTGGTGGTGCTCGGGCACAGCATGGCCACGGCGAAGGACCACAGCCTCCGCCATGCGAAGTTCCTGCACGACGCCGGGTACACCGTCTGTCTGTTCGACCATCGCAACCACGGGGCCAGCAGCGACGACCGGGCGCTGTTCGGGCTCGGCGACCGGTTCGCGGGCGATGTCACCGCGGTGGTGTCCCATCTGCGCGACCAGCGGGGGTACGGCTCGGCGCGGATAGCCTTCTACGGCTTCTCGTTCTCGTGCTTCTCGTCGATGTGGGCGCTGACCCACGACGGGTTCGAACTCGACGCGCTGGTGTGCGACAGCGGGCCGGGGCACGATGTCCCGCCGCTGCTGCGCAAGTTCCTGGAGGCGGACGCGCTGCCGCTGCCCGACCTGCTGAGGGGCGAACCGGCCCGTTCGGTGGTGGCGCGGACGCTGTGCGCGGTGGGTCCGGCCATGCTGCGGGCCCAGTGGCCCCCGCCCGCGACGGGCAAGTTCGCCAAGATCCCCCTGTTGTTCATGTCGGGCGAGCACGATGCGATCGTGCCGCCGTCCTCGGTGGACGCGCTGGCCGAACGCTATGCCCAGGCCGAGACGCACGTTCTGCCGGGAGCCGAGCATCTGCTCGGGCTGGAGACCGATCCTGAAGGCTACGCGAGCGTGGTGCTGGATTTCCTTGAGCGGGCCCTGGGGTAGCAACCTTGACCGTCCTCGCCGGGACGGAACTTTTGGGAAGAGGGAAGAGAGAGCATGCAAAAGGTGCTCATCGCCAACCGTGGCGAGATCGCTGTCCGTGTTGCCCGTGCCTGCCGGGATGCCGGGATCGCGAGCGTTGCCGTCTACGCCGATCC
>NZ_JBEZNG010000030.1:0-112806 GCF_040653035.1 Streptomyces malaysiensis subsp. malaysiensis | reverse complement strand
CCGCCCCGATCGGGCGCGCTGGCGGCGCCCCCGCTTCCGGCACACCGACGGGGCCGCGCGCCGTAAGGGCACCGCCACGCCGTAAGGGCACCGCCACGCCGTAAGGGCACCGCCACGCCGTAAGGGCACCGCCACGCCGTAAGGGCACCGCCACGCCCGTGGGCGCCGCCACGCCGTAAGGCCGCCGCGTTCCGGTGCCGGGCGCCGTAAGGGCGTCGTGTTACGGCGCCGCTCACCGTAAGGCCGACGCGTACCGTACGGGCATGGGATCCACCGACACCCCAGGTCCGGCCTCCCGGCTCACCTATCCGGAGGTGGGCGCCACCCGGCGGTGGCCGCTGCCCTCCGGCTATCGCCATCTGCGGGTACGGACCCATGTGGGCCATGGGCGGGCCACGTTCGAGGCGGCCGGGCGGGCGGTCCTGGACTGGCGGATGCACCGGGCGGTGGGGGTGTCGATCCGTGCCGCGGATCCGGTGGCCACTCCGGGCCGGCCCGTCGTGGTGGGCCTGGGGGTGGGGCGGCTGCGGCTGCGCGCGCCGTGCGAGGTGGTGTGGACGGTCGCGGAGGAGACGCGGACCGGCTTCGCGTACGGCACGCTGCCCGGCCATCCGGAGCGGGGCGAGGAGTCGTTCGTGGTGACCCTGGAGCCGGATGGCTCGGTGGTGCTCACGGTGACGGCGTTCAGCCGCCCGGCCTCCTGGTTCAGCCGGGCCGGAGGGCCGATGGTGCCGCTCTTCCAGCGGGCGTACGCACGACGGTGCGGGAGGGTACTACGCACATGGGCGGTAGGGTGAATGAAACCTCCGACTTCAACCTTTTGATTTCGGACAAAATGAGCTTCTGTTATCAGATGCGCTCTTAACTCATAGGTCACAGTCCGTTCGTGATCACGCAACACCTTTGCGCAAGGGTGTTTGCATGACATTTCGAGCGACCCCCGAGCCCCCTTCCCGGCACCGCCCCCGCCGGCGGCACGATCTGGTCGCATGGTGGTCACGGCGCCAGGGCCACGCACCGCCGGACACCTCACCCCCGCCCGCGGCCGACGCGCACACCGGCCCCGCCGCGGGCGCCCCGGAGACCACGGCCCCCGAGGCCACCACGCTGTGGCGGATGCGCACGACCGTACGGGACGAGCCGGGCGCCCTGGCCGCGCTGTGCGCGGCGCTGGCCGGGCACCGGGTCGACATCCTGGCCCTCCAGACCCATCCGCTGACGGACGGCACGGTGGACGAGTTCCTGCTGCGCGCGCCCGAGACCCTGCCGTCCGGCGGGCTGGCCGACGCCGTCGCCGCCGCGGGCGGCCGCGACACCTGGACCGAGCGGGCCGACACCCACGATCTGGTGGACGCGCCGACCCGGGCGCTGACCCTGGCCACCCGCACCGCCCTGGACACCGCGGAACTCCCGCTCGCCCTGCGCCAGCTGTTCGGCCGCTGCACCATCCACTCGGTTCCCGCCAAGTCCCTCAGCGGCCGCTCCCTGGACTCCACACCGCCCGCCGAGGGCATCCTGGAGGAGACGGTGATGCGGCTGCGCGACCCGTCCGGCGGCGCGATCGTCATCGAGCGGCCGTATCTGCCGTTCACCCCGACCGAGTTCGCCCGGGCCCGCGCGCTGGTGGAGCTGGACGCCCGGCTCGGCCCGCGGATCCCGCACGACGGCGATGTGCTGACGCTGCCCGAGGGCAACGCCATCACCGTGCGCCGCGCCGACACCGGCGATCTGGACGCGGCCCGCGAGATGCACGCCCGCTGCTCCGCCGCGACGCTCGGGCTGCGCTACCACGGGCCGGTCGGCGACGCCGACCGCTACCTCGCCCATCTGCTGAGCCCGCGCTTCGGCCGCACCCTGGCCGCGTACACCGCCTCCGGGCGGCTGGTCGCCCTCGGCCACCTGCTGTGGGACGGGGACGAGACCGAGGTCGCGCTGATCGTCGAGGACGAGTGGCAGCGGCGCGGCGTCGGCGGGGAGCTGCTGCGGCGGCTGGTCGCGATGGCCGCCGAGACCGGCTGCGAGAGCGTCTACGCCGTCACCCAGTCGGCCAACACCGGCATGGTCGCCGCGATGCGCGCCCTCGAACTGCCGCTTGACTACCAGATCGAGCAGGGCACGCTGGTGCTCAGCGCCCGCCTCGACCCGGCACCGGCGCCCGAGCCGGTCCTGCCGCTGCCGCTGCCGGCCCCGCCGCATTCGCGCTGAGGCCGGCCGGGACCTCCTGCCCCGTCCGGCGGACCTCCCACCCCGTCCGGCGGTCCTCCTGCCCCGCCGGACGGCCGTCGAGTGCCCGGTCCAGATCGCGCCACAGATCCTCGACGTCCTCCAGCCCGACCGACATCCGCAGCAGCCGGTCGTCGATCCCGGCGGAGCGGCGGTCCCCCTCGGCCACGATGCGGTGGCTGATGGAGGCCGGGTGCTGGATCAGGGTGTCCACGCTGCCCAGGCTCACCGCCGGGGTGATCAGCCGCACTCCGCCGATCACCGCATGCGGATCGCCGCGGGTCTCGAAGGCCACCATCGCCCCGCCGATCCGCGGATAGTGGACGCGGGCCACCCGGGGATCGGCGGCCAGCCGCCGGGCCAGCTCGCCCGCGGTGGCCGAGGCGGCCCGCATCCGCACCGGCAGCGTGGACAGTCCGCGCAGCAGCAGATATCCGGCGAGCGGGTGCAGCACTCCGCCGGTGGCGAACCGCACCCGGCGCAGCATCCGGGCGAACTCCTCGTCACAGGCCACCACCCCGCCCATCACATCGCCGTGTCCGCCGAGGTACTTGGTGGCGCTGTGCAGGACGAGGCCCGCGCCCCGCTCGGCCGGGCGCTGGAGCACCGGTGTGGCGAAGGTGTTGTCCACGAGCAGCGGGACCGTGCCACAGGAGTGGGCGACGGCCCGCAGATCGAGTTCGGCGAGGGTCGGATTGGCCGGGGTCTCCACCATGACGAGGCCGGTGTCGGGGCGGATCGCGTCCGCGATCCCGGCGGGGTCCACCCAGGTGACCTCGGTGCCCAGCAGCCCGGTGTCCAGCAGATGGTCGCTGCACCCGTACAGCGGGCGGACCGCCACCACATGGCGCAGCCCTTGGCCCCCTCGCGCCAGCAGACACGCGCTGAGCGCCGCCATGCCGCTGGCGAACGCGACCGCGCTCTCGGTGCCCTCCAGCCGGGCCAGGGCGGTCTCGAACCGGGCCACGGTGGGGTTGTCCAGGCGGGCGTAGACCGGCGGGCCGTCCGGCCGGGCGCCGGTGGCGGCGAACGCGTCGATCCTGGCGGCCTCCTGGCGGCTGTCGTACGAGGGATAGGTCGTCGACAGATCCAGGGGTACGGCGTGCAGGCCCATGGCCGGAAGGTCCTCCCGCCCGGCGTGGACGGCCTCGGTGGCGAACGCCTGCCGTCCGGCTTCACCGCGAGGATTGGGCGTACTCGGTGTGGTCCGCGTGCTCGGTGTGGTCCGCGTACACCCTGTGCTTCCCGTGCTCTCCCTGATGTTCATGAGGTGAAGGGTGAACAACGACCGGGCTCACCGGGCCGATGTCCGTGCTACGTTCGGCCGATGCCCGAAACCGTCGCTCTCGATCCGGTGGACCTCCAGATACTGCGGCTGCTCCAGAACGACGCCCGGACCACCTACCGCGATCTGGCCGCCCAGGTCGGCGTGGCGCCCTCGACCTGTCTGGACCGGGTGGCCCGGCTGCGCCGCTCCGGGGTGATCCTCGGCCATGAACTCCGCCTGGACCCCACCAAGCTGGGGCGCGGTCTCGAGGCCCTGCTCTCGGTGCAGCTGCGGCCCCACCGGCGGGAGCTGGTCGGCCCGTTCGTGGAGCGGATCCGGGCGCTGCCCGAGTCCCGGGCGCTGTTCCACCTGGCCGGTCCTGACGACTATCTGGTGCATGTCGCGGTGGCCGACACCGCCGATCTCCAGCGGCTGGTGCTGGACGAGTTCACCTCGCGCCGCGAGGTGGCCCGGGTCGAGACCCGGCTGATCTTCCAGCAGTGGAGCTGCGGCCCGCTGCTGCCGCCCGCGCGAGACGGCTCAGCAGCCCCGTAGCACACTCCTGTTCCCATGCGTCACATCCCCTTGGTGCTGACGCCGCACCCCGGAACGTACGAGGATGGGCCGCATGTCCGATACCAAGAACGCTCCGCTGCCCCGTCAGGTCGCCGACAGCTATGTCGACGCCCTCATCGAACTCGACCCGATCACCGGCACCTACCTGGGCGTTCCCGAGAGCTCCCGGCGCCTTCCGGACTACTCCCCCGAGGGGGCCAAGGCCGGCGCCGACCTGGCCCGCGCCACCCTGGACCGGCTGGCCGAGGCCGAGGCGCGCCCGGGCGCGGACAGCGACGCAGAGCGCCGCTGCGCACGGCTGCTGCGGGAGCGGCTGACCGCCGAACTCGCCGTACACGACGCCGACGAAGGGCTGCGCGCGGTCAGCAACCTGAGCTCCCCGCTGCACTCGGTGCGCGGCATCTTCACCGTGATGCCCGCCGAGACCGAGGAGGACTGGTCGGCGGTCGCGGCCCGGCTGCGCGCCGTACCGGCCGCGCTCGACGGATATCGCGCCTCGCTCGCCGAGGGGCTGCGGCGGGGGCTGCCGGGCGGCCCCCGGCAGGTGGCCACGGTCCTGGAGCAGCTGTCGGAGTGGATCGGCACGGACGGCGGCTGGTTCGCCGACTTCACCGCCGAGGGCCCGGACGCGCTGCGCGGTGAGCTGGACGAGGCGGCCGCGGCGGCGACGGGCGCGCTGGTCGCGCTCCGCGACTGGCTGCGCGACACCTACGCCCCGGGGATCGAGGGCGCCCCCGATGTGGTGGGGCGTGAGCGCTACCGCCGCTGGGCCCGGATGTGGAACGGCACCGATCTCGACCTGGACGAGGCGTATGCGTACGGCTGGTCGGAATTCCACCGCATCCACGCCGAGATGCGCACCGAGGCAGAGAAGATCCTGCCCGGCGCCGACCCGTGGGAGGCGCTGCGCCACCTCGACGCGCACGGTGCGCATATCGAGGGCGTCGAGGAGACCCGGGTGTGGCTCCAGGAGCTGATGGACGAGGCCATCGAGAAGCTGAACGGCACCCACTTCGATCTGGCCGACCGGGTCAAGCGGGTGGAGTCGATGATCGCCCCGCCGGGCAGCGCGGCGGCGCCGTACTACACCCAGCCGTCGGTGGACTTCTCCCGCCCCGGCCGGACCTGGCTGCCCACGATGGGCGAGACCCGCTTCCCCGTCTACGACCTGGTCTCCACCTGGTACCACGAGGGCGTCCCCGGTCACCATCTCCAGCTCGCCCAGTGGGCGCACGTCTCCGACCAGCTCTCCCGCTACCAGGCCACGGTCGGCATGGTCAGCGCCAACGCCGAGGGCTGGGCACTGTACGCGGAGCGGCTCATGGACGAGCTGGGCTATCTGTCGGACCCGGAGCGGCGACTGGGCTATCTGGACGCGCAGATGATGCGGGCGCTGCGGGTGATCGTCGACATCGGGATGCACCTGGAGCTGGAGATCCCCGCGGATTCGCCCTTCCACCCCGGTGAGCGGTGGACCCCGGAGCTGGCGCGCGAGTTCTTCGGGCTGCACTGCGGGCGTCCGGCGGACTTCCTCGACAGCGAGCTGGTGCGCTATCTCGGCATGCCGGGCCAGGCCATCGGCTACAAGCTCGGCGAGCGGGCCTGGCTGACCGGGCGCGAGGCCGCCCGTAAGGCGCACGGCGACGCCTTCGACGCCAAGAAGTGGCATATGACGGCGCTGTCGCAGGGTTCGCTGGGGCTTGACGACCTGGTGGAGGAGCTGTCGGCGCTCTGAGCTCGGTGAGCTCCTGGTGAGGGCGTGGGCGGGCGGCATCCGTGCGGCCCGCCCACGCCAAGCGGATCGGCGGAATGCGGCTGCGGTTCGGTGGCGCCCCGCAGGGGCGCGGGGCCGTGTCGATGTGCGGCTCCGCCGCCGCGCATAGTGCAAGGACCCCTTAGAGGTCATCTCATTTGGTAAGTCTGCGGTAGCAGATGAGGGTGCAGGCGATGCTGGTGAAGGCCAGGAAGTGGACAGCTTTCCGTTCGTAACGGCGGTGGAGTCGTCGGCATCCGGCGAGCCAGGACATCGTGCGTTCGATGGTCCAGCGGTGCCGTCCCAGCCGCTTGGAGGACTCGATGCCTTTGCGGGCGATGCGGTGTCGGATACCGCGCTGCCGTAGCCATCGGCGCAGGTGGCCGTAGTCGTAACCCTTGTCGCCGTGGAGCTTGGCCGGCCTTCGGCGGCGAGGCCCGCGGCGGGAACGGATGGGCGGGATGCCGCGCACGAGCGGTTCGAGCGCCTGGCTGTCGTGAAGGTTGGCGCCCGAGATCCCGATGGAGACGGGCAATCCGGTCCGCTCGGTGATCAAGTGGATCTTCGAGCCCTTCTTGCCCCGATCCACGGGATTCGGACCCGTCAGGTCCCCCCTTTGAGGGCCCTCATGTTCACCGAGTCGATCGCGCACCGCGACCAGTCCAGCTCGCCGCGCGACCCGAGCTCATCCAGGACCAGGCGGTGCAGCTTCGCCCACACCCGCGCCTGGGACCATTCCGTGAAACGGCGGTGAGCGGTGGCACCGGACGGGCCGAACACGGACGGGACCTGCGCCCACGTGCAGCCAGTGGTCGCCACGAAGATGATCGCGGCCAGCACCTCACGATCTCCGTACCGGCGTCGGCCACCGCCCTGCGGACGGGTCGGCACCTCCGGAACCACCCGCTGAAACAACTCCCACAACCCGTCCGGCACCAGACGTTCAACCATCAACACACAACCAGGCTACCGGCGAGCCCAAATGAGATGACGTCTTAGTGCGCGGCGGCCGTCCGGTGCCGTACGGCCGAGCCCTCGCGGCCCTTGACGACCTCCAGCTGGGCGGGGATCCGCCGGCGCAGATCGGCGACATGGCTGACGATGCCGACCGTACGGTCCCGTTCGCGCAGCGCGTCCAGCACGTCCATGACCTCGTCCAGGGTCTGCTCGTCGAGGCTGCCGAACCCCTCGTCGATGAAGAGGGTGTCCAGGCGGACCCCGCCCGCCTCGTCGGTGACCACATCGGCCAGGCCCAGCGCGAGGGCGAGCGAGGCGGAGAAGGTCTCGCCGCCGGAGAGGGTGGCGGTGTCGCGCTCGCTGCCGGTCCAGGCGTCGATGACATGCAGTCCGAGACCGGAGCGGCCGCGCCCGCCGGAGCGGGCGTCGGAGTGCACCAGGGTGTAGCGCCCGGAGGACATGTGGCGCAGCCGTGCGCTCGCCGCCGCCGCGACCTGCTCCAGCCGGGCCGCCAGGACGTACGCCTCCAGCCGCATCCTGCGCTCGTTGTCCGCGGAGGTGCCCGCCGCGAGCGCGGCGAGGCGGGCGATCCGGTCGTGGTCCGCGCGCAGCGGGGCCAGCCGGCGGGCGTCGGCGACCGCCCGCGCGGAGAGCGCGTCGAGCTCCTCGCAGCGGGTGCGGGCCGCGGCGTCCGCGGCCGAGACCTCGCGCAGCGCGCGGGTGGCCGCGTCGGCGGCCGTCCGCGCCGCCGTGGGGTCGGCGGGCGGCGCCTGCGCGGCGGCGAGCACCCTGGGGTCGGACAGCTCGGCCGCGACCGCCGCCGACTCCGTCTGCCATGCGTCGAGACGGCGGCGCGCCTCGCGTTGCCGGTCCGGGGGCAGGACGGCCCCGGCGGCCTGCTCCGGGGTCTCGAACCCGGCCCGGTAGGCGGCGTCGGCGAGCCGGGCGTCCGCCTCCTTCAGGCGGCTCGCGGCCGCCTCGGCGCCCCGCGCCGCCTCGGCGGCGTGGGCCAGCAGCCCCGCCTGCCGCTCCAGCCGCGCCGCCCGCTGCCCGACGGTGGCGTCCGCGCCGCGCGCCCGCTCCAGCTCCGCCAGCAGGTCGGCCCGCTCCCGGGCCAGGGTTTCGCGGCGCGAGGTGCGGGCGGCCGCCCGGCGCTCGGCCTCCTGCCGCTGGGCCGTACGGCGTGTGTGCTCGCCCTCGGCCCGGTCCAGGGCCGCGCGGGCGGCGTGCCCGTCGGCCGCCGCGTCACGGGCCTCGGCGTACGCGGCCCGCAACTCGGCCAGGGCCCGGTCGAGTTCGGCCGCGTCCTCGCCCTCCGCAGTGGCCTCCGCGGCCGCGCGGGCCTCCCGCAGCGCGTTCCGCGTACGCTCGGCCTCCTCGCGGACCTCCTCGGCGCGCTGGTGGTCCGCCAGCGCGGCCTCCTCCGCCGCACGGTCCACATGCCCGGCCCCGGGCCGGGCCGGGCTCGGATGCCCGGTCGCGCCGCACACCGCGCAGGGCTCGCCCGCGCGCAGCCCGGCCGCCAGCTCGGCGGCGATGCCGCGCAGCCGGGCCTCCTTGAGGTCGAGCCAGCTCTGCCGCGCGGCGGCGGCACCCTCCCGCGCCCGCAACAGCTCCTCGCGCGCCCGCCCCTCCTGCCCGGCGAGCCGGTCCCGCCGCCGGGCGGCCTCGAGACGCCGCTCGGCGGGCTCGATCCGCCCGCCGAACTGCTCGGCCCGGGTGGCGGCCTCCTGCGCGGCCTCGACCCGCCGCTGATGCGCCCGGTGGGTCTCCTCCCATCCGGCGAGCCACTCGGCGGCTTCCTCGATCGCCTCGTCGTCGGCGCGGGCCTCCCGGTCGAGCGCGGCGATCTCGGCCACGACGGCCGCCGCCCGCGCCTCCCCCCGCCGAGCGGCCCCCAACGCCCCGAGCTCCTCCCGCACCCGCCGCTCGACCCGCCCCAGCCACTCGGCATCGGCCTCGGCGAGCACCACGGCCACACCCGCACCTTGCGGACCGGCACCCCGCCCGCCATCACCGGCCACACTCGCCGCCGCCTGGGGCGTCGCGGGGTACGACGCACCCGCATTCCGCACCCGCGTGGCGGCGGCTCCGCCGCCGGAAGGTCCGGCCTGTGACACACCAGGCCCGCCCGAAACGACGGCATCACCGCCCGAAGATCGTGCCCGTGACACGCCGGGCGCGCCCGAGGCGGCGGCATCACCGCCCAAAGGTCCGGCCTGCGACACACCAGACCCGCCCGAAACAACGCCATCACCACCCGAAGAACCCGCCTGGGACACACCAAGCCCACCCGACACGACGGCATCGCCGCCCGGTTCCCGGGCCGACACGCCCGCCCCGGAACCAGCCCGCCCACCTGCCGCCTCGTTGTCGGCGGGAGTGACCCGGTCGGTGGCACGCACACCCGACCCGTCCGCACCCGCGGACGAGACGGCCCCCTGCGCTGCTTGGTCCGGCGCCCGGCCGGGCGCGCCCTGGCCCGGCGGGCCCGTTCCGGTACGGCCGTCCCTGACCGTCTGTCCCATGAGGCGCCCTTGCGGGCCGGGTTCCTCGGAGGCCGACGGCCCCGTTCCGGGAGCCGCCCCGGCCCAGGAGCCGTCCGCGTCCGCGTGCGGGGCGGTGTCCTCCGGGGGTGCGGTGGCCTGTGCGGGCAGGGGCGCTTCGGGCGAAGCGGCCGGGGCGGCGGGGGTGCGTTGGTCGGGGATGTCCGGGGCCGGGGCGAGGGGCATGGCCGCCAGGCCGGGTTCGGCGGACAGGCGGGCGCGGGCCTGGCGTTCGGTGGTTTCGGCGGTGTGGTGGTCACGGGCCGCGGCGGTGCGGAGCTCGAGGGCGGGGACCACCGCGTCGGCCGCGTGGGCGCGTTCCAGCAGCTCACGCAGCCGGTCATGGTCGGGCCGCTGCCGTTCGAGGTCATCCGCCCGGCGCCGCGCCTCGGCGTGGCGGCGCTGAAGTTCGGCCCGTTCATGTGTCGCGTCGGCGGCCCGCTGGGCGGCGTGGTGGGCCTCCTCGGCGGCCCGTACGGCGGAGAGCGCGATGTCCCGCCGTTCACGCGCGCCCGTGCGGGCGACCGCGGCCCACTCCAGGACGGCGTCGGCCAGCCCCGGCTCACCGGGGGTCAGCTCGGGCAGCGGATGCCCGTCGAGCTCCGCCGTGCGGCCCGCCGCCTGCGCCATCCGGTGGGCGAGCGCGAGGAGCCGCTCGTCCCCGGCCGCGACCCGCTTCTCCGCCACGCGCCGCAGCTCCGCCAGCCGTTCCTCGACGGCGGCGAAGCGACCGGTGTCGAACAGCTTGCCCAGCAGCTTGCCGCGCGCCAGCTCGTCCGCGCGCAGAAAGCGGGCGAAGTCTCCCTGCGGCAACAGCACCACCTGGCAGAACTGCTCCCGGCTCATGCCGACCAGCTGCGCGATCTCCTCGCCGATCTCCTGATGCGAGCGGCTGAGGGCCTTCCACTCCCCCGCCCCCGCGCTGGTCGAGGATGTCGCCGGGGCGTACTCGCGCAGCAGGGTCTGCGCCTTCTCCCGTGTCATCCCCGTGCCCCGCTTCTTGGGGCGCGGCTGCTCGGGGCGCCGGGTGATCTCCAGGCGCCGCTCCCCAACGGTGAATTCGAGTACGACCTCGGTCGGGGTCAGCGGTTCGGCATGGTCGCTGCGCAGCGAGAGTCCACTGCCCTGGCGGGCGCCGGGCACCTGCCCGTACAGCGCGTAGCAGACCGCGTCCAGGACGGACGTCTTACCGGCGCCGGTCGGCCCGTGCAGCAGGAACAGCCCGGCGGCGGACAGCTCATCGAAGTCGATCTCCTGTGTGGCGCCGAACGGGCCGAAGGCCGTGACAACGAGCCGGTGCAGCCTCATCGCGCCGCCTCCCCCGCCGTCGCCGCCGCCACGCCGTCCTCCTCGCTCGGCACGACGCCCTCGTGCGCCGCGCTCCGTACCGTCTCCAGCGCGTCGCCGAGCAGCACCCGCTCCGCCTCGTCCGGGCCGCGGCCGCCGCGCACATGCGCCACGAAGTCCTCGGCGATCTGCCGGTCCGAGCGGCCGCGCAGCCGCTGTGCGTACGAGGCGAGCGGGTCCTCGGGGGGCCGCTCGGGGTCGAAGACCAGGGTGAGCACATGAGGGAAGCGCCGCGCCATCCGGGCCATCGGCTCATGCGGCCGCACCGCGTCGGTCAGCGTGGCCTCGACCCACGCCTCCTCGTGGCGGTCGAGGTCCGGGTCGGCCAGCAGCTCCTCGATCCGGCCGCGGATCCGGGCCAGCGGCCGCGGCACCGGGCACTCCACCCGTTCGTACGACGGCGCCTCGCCCGCCGCCCCCAGCTCCACCACCCACATGGACTTGCGGTGTGCCGTCTCGGAGAAGGAGTACGCGAGTGGGGAGCCCGAGTAGCGGATGCGCTCGGTGATGGCCTGGCAGCCGTGCAGATGGCCGAGCGCCGCGTAGTCGACGCCGTCGAAGACCTCGGCGGGTACGGAGGCGACTCCGCCGACGGTGATGTCCCGCTCGCTGTCGCTGACCGCGCCACCGGTGACGAACGCGTGCGCGAGGACGACGGACCGGGTGCCGGACGGGCGGGTGGCGAGGTCGGCGCGCACCCGGTCCATGGCGGCGCCCAGCACCGCCGTATGACCGGCCGCCGAGGCCCCCAACTCCTCCCGCACCAGGCCGGGTTCGAGATACGGCAGCCCGTAGAAGGCCACCTCGCCATGGTCGTCGGAGAGGACGACGGGGGTGGCGCATCCGGCGGGGTCGGTACGCAGATGGATCCCGGCCCGGTCGATCAGCCCGGCGCCGACGCCGAGACGGCGGGCCGAGTCGTGGTTGCCGGAAATCATGACCGTCGGCACACCGAGGTCCGCGAGCCGGTGCAGGGCGTCGTCGAAGAGTTCGACGGCGGCGAGCGGCGGCACGGCACGGTCGTAGATGTCGCCCGCGACGACCACCGCGTCGATGTGTCGTTCGCGCACGGTGGTGACGAGGTGGTCGATGAACTCCCGTTGCGCGGCAAGGAGGCTGACCCGGTGAAAGGACCGGCCGAGATGCCAGTCGGAGGTGTGCAGAATTCTCACAAGCGGTCTCCGACCTGCACTTCTGTCCTTCCTCCACCCCACTGGCCAGCATCACGCCCGCGGCGTCGGGACGACGCGGGCACCGACCACGTTAGCCGCGGTCGGTGCCTCGTCTCTCACGGACCTCGTATTTCCCGCCCGTGTCGGGGTCCCGGACGTCGTGGCCCCGGATGCCGGGGTCTTGGATGCCGGGGTCCCGGACGTCGTGGTCCTGAATGTCGGAGTCCTGGACGTCGTGGTCCCTGACATCGGGGTCCCGGAGGCCGCCCGGCCTCATGCGTCCTGGTACGCCTCGCCGCCGAGCTCCAGCGTGGCGGTACCGGCGGTGGTGTCCGCCAGCCAGTCGCGGAAGGCGTCCACATCCGCGTCGGGCAGCCCCAGTTCGATCGTCACGGCCTCGGCGTAGCGCACCTCCCGGACCGCCCGGCCCGTCGCCCGCAGATCGTTCTCCAGCTTTCCGGCGCGCTGGTGGTCGACGGTGACGGTCACCAGCCGGAACCGCTGCCGGGTGACGGTGCCCAGCGCGTCGAGCGCCTCGCCGACCGCGCCGCCGTAGGCCCGGATCAGACCGCCCGCGCCGAGCTTCACGCCCCCGAAGTAGCGGGTGACGACGGCCACGGTGTACCGCACCTCGCGCCGCAGCAGCATTTGCAGCATCGGCACCCCGGCGGTGCCGCCCGGCTCCCCGTCGTCGCTCGCCTTCTGCACACCGCCGTCCGCGCCGATGACATAGGCGAAGCAGTTGTGGGTCGCGGTGGGGTGCTCCTTCCTGACGCGCTGGATGACGTCCTGGGCCTCCTGCTCGCTCGCGGCGGGCGCGAGCGTGCAGAGGAAGCGCGATCTGTTGATCTCGATCTCGTGCACGCCCTCGCGCGCGACCGTCCGATACCGCTCCTGCATCAGGCCACCCTATGTCCCGGCTCCCGTGCCGTGGTCACCGCTATCAGCGGGTACGGCACGGGAGCCGGGCGGCGGCTACGAGCGGGCACGACCGCGAGCGGGCGGCGTCCCGTGGGAGGGCGGCGGCGTCCGGGTCAGCGGCCCAGGGCCTTGGCCAGTTGGTCCTTGGTCATGTTCGAGCGGCCCTCGATGCCGCGCTGCTTGGCCTCGTTGTAGAGCTGGTCGCGTGTCGGGCCCTTGGGGCCCGTCCGGCTGCCCGAGCGCTGGCCGCCACGCTGCGGTGCGGACTTCGGGTCCTGGGTCGAGGTCCTGCTGGCGGACCTGGACTCCCCGGTCCGGGCACGCTCCTTGTTGACCGTACGGGCGGCCATCTCCTTCGCCCGGCCGGCGGAGGCACCGCGCTGCTCCGCGCTTTCCTTGATGTGCTCGTACTGCCGCTCGCGCTTACGGCTGGATCCTGCGGGCATGGTCTCTTCCTCTCCTTCCGCCCCCTCGTTCGGTCACGGCCGACGGATCAGGATCGCCGACCGCAGAAGTCGGGTTCCCCCCGCTTCCTCCCCTATAACCAGCATGCGTCTCCTGGGCGTCGGCCGGATGCCGCGGGGCGCGCATCGCGCGGGATTGGTCTTTCGGCAGTGTCCGCCGGTCCCCCGCTTTCATAGGGTCACCTCCACGAGTCGCGCTGATCACGCAGGTGGGGGACATGACGACAACACACGGAACCGGGTCCGCCAGCCGCCCATGAACCGGCCGGGCCGCCACGTGGGCCGCCGCGGCCTGGGCCGCCCCTGGGCCGGATACCTCCCGCTGGCGGCCACCATCGCCGCCGCCGGGTTGAGCGTGGTCCGCCCGCATCCCGCACCCCGCACCAAGATAGGCAGGCTCCCTGCTATATTTTGTCAGGCAGCCTGCACAAAATGCCGACCGCCGCACCTCCCGCGGCGGCCCCCACGACAGCGGAAGCGGGAAGGCAGGAGCAGCGTCTTGGGAAGCACCGCAAACGCCACCTCCGCACAGCGGGACCGGGCTCCGGCCGGAAAGCCCTTCGGGCCGACGTTCGTGACCCCGCTGTACATGGGCGCCATACTCAACCCGGTCAACAGCTCCGTGATCGCGCCCGCCCTGGTGGCGATCGCCGCCGCGATGCACACATCCGTCGGCAGCACCGCGATCCTGATCTCGAGCCTGTATCTGACCAGCGCGATAGCGCAGCCCGCGGCCGGACGGCTCGCGGAGGAGTTCGGGCCCCGACGGGTGTTCTTCACCGGGATCCTCCTCGTCCTGGCAGGAGGCGTCCTCGGCGCGTTCGCCCGTGATATGCCGACCCTGGTCACGGCCCGCGTTCTCATCGGGGCCGGCACCTCCACCGGATACCCGTCCGCGATGCTGCTGATCCGCCGCCGGGCCCAGGCCACCGGCCTCCAGGAGCCGCCCGGAAGCGTTCTGGGCGGCCTGGCGATCGCGGGAGCCGCCACCGTCGCCATCGGCCCCGCCATCGGCGGATTGCTCATCGGATGGCTCGGCTGGCAGACGGCCTTCTGGATCAACGTCCCCGTCGCGGTCACCGCCTTCGCCATGGCGGCGGCCTGGATCCCCAAGGACACCGACCGGGTGCGCGACCGCTCCCCGCGCGCCCTGGTCTCCCGTGTCGACCTGCTCGGCATCGTGGCATTCGGCGGGGCGCTCACCGCGCTGCTGGTCTTCCTGTCCTCACTGCCGAACCCCGACTGGACGGCGCTGGTCATATCCGCCGTGATCGCCACCGGCCTCGTGGCGTGGGAGCTGCGCGCCGCCAACCCCTTTCTGAACGTCCGGCTGCTCGCCTCGAACCTGGCCCTCACCAGCACCTATCTACGCAACGGCCTCACCCTGCTCGGCACGTATGTGATCCTCTACGGGCTCACCCAGTGGCTGGAAGCCTCCCGCGGCCTGTCCACCTATCAGGCGGGCCTGACCCTGATCCCCATGGGCGTCCTGTCGGCGGTCTCCGCCCGTGTCGTATCGCGGCGCACCCGCGTCCGGGCGCCGCTGATCGTCTCGGCGCTGCTTCTGCTCGTGGGGGCGGCCGCCACCCTGTTCCTGGACAGCGGCACACCCCTGATCGTGGTGGTCGCGATCACGGCGGTCTTCGGCCTCACCTCCGGGGCCGGCAACGTGGCGAACCAGACGGTCCTCTACAGGGAAGCGCCCCCCGAAAGTGTCGGCACCGCCTCGGGATTGCTGCGCACCTTCGGCTATATCGGCTCCATCGCCTCGGCGGCCATCACCGGCACCGCCTTCCACAGCCATGTCGATGACACCGGTCTCCGGCACATCTCCTGGGCCCTGGTCGGTATCGCCGCCCTCGTACTCGTCATGACGGTCTGCGACCGGAGCCTGGCGAAGGCCGACCGACGACCGGCTCACTGACACCCCGACCAGTCCCGACCCCCGCCCCGAGGTCCATCGCGTCCTGGCCGAGAAGGTCTTCCCGCACCAGGCGTACGTCATCGACACCGACGAACCGTGGGTGCCGGGCACGACGGCCTGCGACCGTCCCGTCAGATGTCGATGTCCGCGATGCGGTTCATGATGGCCGCGGCCTTCAGCAGGGTCTCGCGCTCGTCCGCCCGCAGCTGAGCTTCGATCGCCCCGCCGAGCCAGGCCACCCGCGCGGCCGGGATGGTTTCGATCAGTGCCCGCCCCTCCGAAGTGGCGTGGATGAGCGTCTTACGGCCGTCGCTGGGGTCCTTGGTGGTGCTGACCAGACCCGCGGTGCGAAGGGCCACGAGCGTCTCGGCCATCGACTGGCGGCGCACATGCTCGGCCTGCGCCAACTCGCTTGCCGTGGCGGGGCCCTCCTTGACGATCCGGCTCAGCGTGGTCAGCTGCGACCAGGCCCACTGCCTGTCGTCCGGCGCCGACTCGGTGCGCAGCCGCGCCCGCAGCCGGGTCATCGCCGTCATCAACTGGGCGGCGGCCTCGGCTGCGGGCCGCGGGTCACTCGTCATCCGTCCACCCTACCCGGTACGCAGGCTGCCTGCCGTTACGCGCCCGGGAGGGGTGGCACCCGGCCCCTGCCTCAGTCCTGGCGGTGGACCTCGATGAGGAGCGCCTGGCCGGGGTTGAGGGTGGGCATGGGCAGACCGGCGGTGGCCAGGACGGCGCCGGGCAGGGTGAGCCAGCCCTCCACCGCGGCCGTCAGCCACGGCGGCGGTGCGGCCTGCTGGAAGGAGGGCAGGCCGAGGTCGGTGCGGACGCGGAGCCGGTAGCGGGCGTCCGGGCGCAGCCCGGGCAGAGGAGTGCGGCCGGATTGGCCTTCGGCGGAGGTGGACACCCGCGCCCAGCAGTACAGCGCCCGTGAGCCATCGTGGGCCACGACCCCGTGCAGCAGCCGGGCCTCGTCCTCGAGGTCGGCCCGGACGGTACGGCCGGTGTGGAGCAGCGGGCGCAGTTCGCGGTAGAGGGCGCTCCAGGCGGTCAGCCTGGCCAGTTCCGCCTCCGAGCACTCGGTGAGGTCCTGCTCGATGCCCGCGTGTCCGAACAGGGCGGTGATCGTGCGGAAGGTGTCGGAGGTGACGCGTCCGGTGGTGTGGTTGCGCTCGGCGCCCACATGGCTGCCGACGAGTTCGGGCGGGAGGAGCTGAACGGTCCAGCTCTGGATCGCCTGCCGTTCCACGGGGTCGTTGCAGTCCGAGGCCCACACCCGGTCGGTGCGCAGCAGTACGCCCAGGTCGACGCGGCCGCCGCCACTCGCACAGCTCTCGATCTCCAGCCCGGGGTGGCGCTGTTTGACCGCGTCCAGCAGCCGGTACAGCGCCTCGACCTGAGCGTGGGCCGCGGGCCGGTCACCCGGAGCGTGCACGGCTTCGTGGAGTTCGCGGTTGTGGTCCCACTTGAGGTAGGCGAGGTCGTAGCTTCCGACGAGCGCGTCCAGGGATTTGAGCAGATAGGCGAAGACGTCGGGGCGGGAGAGGTCCAGGACGTACTGATGGCGTGCGGTCGGGCCGAGGCCGGCGGCGGGGCCCAGAATCCAGTCGGGGTGGGTACGGGCCAGTCGGGAGTCGGGGTTGACCATCTCCGGCTCGACCCAGAGCCCGAAGTCCATGCCCAGCGCCCGGACGTGGTCGGCGAGCGGGCCGAGGCCGTCGGGCCAGACGGCCGGGTCCACGAGCCAGTCGCCGAGCCCGGCGGTGTCGGCGCGGCGGCCGCTGAACCAGCCGTCGTCGAGTACGAAACGCTCGACCCCCACCGCGGCGGCCCGGTCGGCCAGGGCCAGCAACCGGCCGAGGTCATGGTCGAAGTACACCGCCTCCCAGCTGTTGAGGACGAGGGGGCGGGGGCCGCGCGGGTGCTGGGGCCGCGCGCGAAGGTGGCCGTGGAAGCGGTCGGCGATGCCGTCCAGGCCATCGGCCGACCATGCGAAGTGGCAGCGCGGGGTGCGGTACGTGTCACCGGGCGCCAGGCGGATCTCGCCCGCCCGCAGCAGCTCACCGCCGCCGAGGGCGGAGGCGTGCACCCCCGCCCCCTCCGGGAGTTGCTCGACGAGATAGCGCTGATCGCCGCTCCACGCCACATGCGTGGCCCACACCTCACCGGTGCGGTATCCGAATCCCGGTACGCCCACCGCCAGCAGATAGGGGGAGTCGGCCCCGGGTTTACCGCGGCGCACATCGCGGGAGTGGACGCCGTGGCTCAGCGGGCGACGCTGGGGCGAGCGCTCCCGGCTCCACTTTCCGGTGAAGTCCAGGACCTCGGTGGCCCGCCGTGGCAGGGGCAGCAGCGTCAGGGCCCCGGCCAGGTCGTACGGCGTCGGATCGGCGCTCTCCCCGCGGGAGATGACGGCGTCGGCGGTGAGTATCCCCTGGGCGTCCAGGGCGTAGGTGAGCGTGATGTCCAGCCCGGACGCCGGTTCGGCCAGCCGCACCCGCAGTTCGCCACCGCCGGCGGGGTCCGCCCGGTGGGTGGCCTCCGTCATGGCCGGACGCGGCGCGGTGGCGGTGCCGCCCAGGTGGCCGTGGTGGGCCGGGGTGCCGGACCAGCCGTCCGCCTCGGTGGGCCAGAGGGTGAAACGGCGCGGGACGTCAAGGGAGTTGTTGAGTGTCGCGGCTTCGGCGGTCAGGCTCAGTGCCGTCAGGTCCACGGGGCTCAGTTCGCCCAGGTCGGCTCCCCAGTGCAGGACCCTGGGGACGGGTTCGGTGAGTTCCACGGCGAAGCAGGTGCCGGCCGCGCGCAGGCTGACGATCCGCGCGGGGGTTGCGGGCATACGGCCTCATTTCGGGGAGGGCGGCTGGACGCGCCGGTACGGACCGCGCCCATGGGCCTGGCGTAAACGGTCCTCCCCCATGGCGGCCGCGAGGAATCCCCGCGAGCCGGGACATGAAGGCCCCGGGCCCGCGGCCGCCTCCGCGGGGCCCTTGCTCAGCGGTGGCTCCGAGCGGGGGACGTGGGCCGGTCCAGGACCGCTTTCGACTCGTCGACCAGTTCCGTCAGGCGCGCCACCTCGGTGCCGGTCAGTCGTCCGGCGACCTCGGAGGCTGCGACGTTGGACCGGAGGTGATCGGTGCTGCTCGTGCCCGGGATGACGACTATGGCGGGCGAGCGGCACAGCAGCCAGGCCAGTGCGATCTGGGCCGGTGTGGCACCCAGGCGCTCTGCGGGGCCGGTCAGCTCGTGGTAGTCGCTCAGCCGCCCGGCGGCCAGCGGGAAGTAGGGGATGAAGAGGATGCCCTGGGCCTCGCAGTCGGCGAGGAGCTGGACACCACTGCGGTCAAGCAGGTTGAAACGGTTCTGTACCGCCGCGATGGGAGTCATCCGCCGGGCGCGGGCCAGTATCCGCGGGGACGCGCCCGACAGGCCGATGCGGCGGATCAGCCCCTGGTCGCGCAGCTCGATGAGGGCGCCGAGCGACTCCTCCAGCGGGACGTCCTGGTACGCGCCGGGGGTGTCGCCGACGAGCCGGAGGTAGGTCAGCTCGCTCGTTTCCGTCCCCATGTCGGCCAGGGCCTCGTGGACCTGCCGCCGGACCGTCTCGGGGCGGCCGTCGACGATCCAGGACATGCGCCGCGGATGGGACATGCACGTCGACTTCGGCCTGAAGCACCCCGCGTTCTATCTGCTGATGTACGGCACCGACCGCCCCGGCCGCCGCCCGCCCGCCGCGCGGGCGGCCCGGGAACTCCTCATGACGTTCCTGGACCGCGCCGCCGCCGACGGCCGCCTACGGGTGCCGCCCGCCCTCGCCGCCCACCTCACCCTGGCGGCGGTCACCGGGGTCACGCTCCCCCTGATCGGCGCCCCAGAGAGCGACCGCGACCCGGAGGTCTCAACACGTATGCGGGAAGCGCTCATCGACACTCTGACCACCGATGCCGGCCCGGCCCCGGACGCCACCCTCGCCACTCGCGCCCTCGCGCTCGATGCCACCCTCGGCGACGCGGATCCGGCCACGGTCCCGCTCCGCCCCGTTGAAACGGCACTCCTGCGCGACTGGCTCCGGCAGCTCGCCCACTAGGGCCTGTCCGACGATCGCTCTCGCGGCGAGCCGGGATGAGCGTTTCAGTCTCCCTGTGACCACGCGGCTGACGGGAGTGACAGGTAAATCCCGAAGTCGCGGAGTCCGGTTACGGTCCTGATGTCCTCGTGAAGCCTGTCCACGCGTTGCTGGCGGTTGGCGGCCCTGCTCTCGAACCACTTGGACTTCACCTCGATCACCACGTCCAAGCCGCCGCGGTCCAAGGGACCCAGCCTCCGGAAGCGGATCTCCACATCCCCCGGCCGCAAGGCCCCGTCATACGGTTCCTCGGGGCACTCCACCGCCTTGGACACCAAGTGCGGCAGCACCGAACCCAGTTCGCGGAGCTGCGATTCGGCGACACCCGGAGCGTAGGTCACTTCCACAAGCGGCATCGGGCCACTGTAGGACGTCCAGGTTCCATCCGGCGGATCACGAGGCCCTCAGCAGAGACGGTCGGGGCGAGCACGGCGCCTGTTTGGCTCGTCCGGGCCTCCCGACGCCCTGGTCGCCCGGCGGTTGCCGGGCCGGGAGGGCATGGGCAGCCTGCTCGTGGGGTTCCTCCTTCACCTCACCCGCAGCAGCGACTCCTTCCGGAGCTCGGACGCCTCGCGCCTGGAGACGGTCCTGCTCGATCTGGTCGCGGCATTGTTCGCCCACGAGATCGACGCCGAGGACGCACTGCCGTCCGAAACCGGTCGACAGGTACTCGCGTTGCGGGTCCGGGCCTTCATCGACTCGCACTTACACGATCCGGAGCTGACCCCGACCGCCATCGCCGCCGCCCATCACATCTCCGTGAGCTATCTGCACCGGATCTTCCAGGAAGAGGCCCCGACGTACGGAGGGCCGACGACGGTCATGGGCCACGTCCGCGAACGGCGCCTGGAGCGCGCCCGCCGTGATCTCGCCGATCCGGCGCTGCGGACCCGGCCGATCCACGAGATCGCACACCGCTGGGGCTTCACCCACCAGACCAGCTTCACCCGTGCCTTCCGCGCCAGGTATCACATGCCACCGGCCGAATACCGGCGTACCCGTGATGCCGCAAGGTCCGCCCCCAGGCTCATGCACTCGCCACCGACGGCGGCATGATCGGCCACGACGCGCGGCGGCCCGCTGCCGCGCCTCCGCTGGTGCACCGCGACCCGGGCCGGGCGGAGCAGGAGCTGCGCGAGATCTACTCGCTTGTCAGCGACACCATCACCCAGACCAAGGAGCTCGTCTACGCACAGCGCCGACTCAACCTCCCCGCTGAGCTGGAGAATGCGAAGAACCTGTTCGAGGCCGCCGGCATCAAGGTACATATCCGCCGCGTCGCGTGCACGGACAGTCGCGCGGGCGAGCTGCTCGGCCAGGTCCTGCGCGAGACAACGACCAACATCCTGCGGCACGCCCAGGCCCGGGAAGTCCGGATCACGTTGTCCGAGTCAGGCATCAGCATCGTCAACGACGGCGTACCGGACAAGCCGCTCTCAGAACTCAGCGGTCTCGCCGTTCTCGAACAACGCGATCGCGGGTCAGCCCCAACTCGCCGAGGACACCGTCCGCAACTACCTGTCCAATGCGATGCGGAAGACCCAGACCCAGACCCGGCACGAAGCGGCGCGGTACGCCCGCGAACACGACTGGCTGTGACCGCACTCGGCTGAGCCAGGCGCATGGCCGGACGCACTGCGCCACTCAGATGACTTTCGCAGCGATCATGGCCAATCCCGCCCAACAAGTTGATTCATCAACTGGAATGCGCTTCAGTTGATGCGTCAATAATCTCTCCTTGGGCAGGAGTAATGGCATGAGTGAGAAGAAGGTCATCGCGGTCGCCGGAGCCACCTGTGCGCGGGGACGCGCGACGAGCGTGGTGACCCTCAAACGGGTCCGGGCGGGGAGAGGGCGCGCATGCGATGTGCGCCCCACACATATGTGGTGAACCCTCAACTAGGTTGCAATTGCCTCATGGAGCCGACGGTGTGGTGGTTGACGACAGAGGAACAGCATGCGTGGCAGAGCTTCGTCCGCATGCATGACAGGCTCATGGACCGATTGTCTCGCTTGTTGCAGACGGACTGCAATGTGTCGCCTGCGGACTTCGCCGTACTGGTCGAGCTGACGGACGCACCGGACGGGCGGCGGCGGTTTCTGGACATTGCCAGGGCGTTGAGGTGGGAAAAGAGCCGGTTGTCCCATCACATCGCCCGGATGGTGAAGCGTGGGCAGGTGGTGCGGGACGAGTGTCCCGAGGACGGCCGTGGCGCGTTCGTGGTGATCACAGACAAGGGGCGAGCGATGATCGAAGCCGCCACTCCGCGCCATGTGGAGGCGGTGCGTGAGCTCTTCCTTGACAACGTCACGCCGTCGGAGCTGCGGTTGCTGGCTCGGATCTCCGAGCGCGTGGAGGAGAAGCTGGACGAGGAACCATCCTGACCGCAGTGGCCGCAGAGGGTACTCGACTCGTCAACCGAGTCTCCGCTGCGGCTACGCCGAAGGCCGGCGGTGTGGCGGGCCGACCGCCTCTACTTGTCGTGAAGCGGCGGTACCGGATGCTTGCTCATGACCGACACGCGATTGAACGCGTTGATGGTGACCGCCACCCAGATCGCGGCCGAGATCTGGTCCTCGGAGAGAACCTGCCGGGCGGCCTCGTAGGCGGATGTCTGGAGCGCGGCGTTCACCGGATCGGTTGTGGCCTCGGCCAGCGCCAAGGCGGCGCGCTCCGAGGGAGTGAACAGGCCGGTGTCCCGCCATGCGCTCAGGGTTCCGAGTCTCTGCGGTGATTCACCGGCACGCAGGGCCGCTCTGGTATGCACGTCGAGGCAGTAGGCGCAGCCGTTGAGTTGCGATACGCGGAGGTTGATCAGTTCCACGGTGGTGCGGTCGAGCCCGGCCTCGGAGGCTGTTGCTCGGACCGTCTCCGAGACCTGCACCAGGGCATGGAACGCCTTGGGGCTCTGTTTGTCGATGAAGATCCTGCGGGACGGGGAGCTGTGGGTGCGGTCGCTCACGTCGGGGGCTCCTTCGGGCCACGCTCACGGTGGCCTGTGTTCGTACGGGTGCTGTGGCCATCGGCCTGTCTCCGTGACATCGTAGTTGATGCGACAACCAGATTGTGCGGGAGGTGCCCCCGGTGAGCGACGAGTCCCCTACCCACCGGTGACGATCCGGACGGCCTCACACCGTCGCGCGCATAGACGGCGCGGTCGGCTTCGACCCCGTCATGGCCGGCCCCCCGGCGGAGGGGATACGCCCGCACCGAGTGCCTGTGCGGTACGTCCGGCTCGCCTCAGGGGCGGGGAACGTTACGCAGGTTGGCACGGGCAAGGTCGAGCATCTTGCCGACGCCCCCGTCGAGCACTGTCCGGCCCGCGGCGAAGGCGAATCCCTTGATCTGGGCGGCCGAGATGTGCGGCGGGATCGACAGCGCGTTGGGGTCGGTCACCAGGTCGACCAGGAACGGTCCGTCGTGGGCGAGCGCCCGCTTGAGTCCCTCGACGACATCCCCGGGGCGCTCGATGCGGATCGCCTCGATGCCCGCGCCGCGGGCGATCGCCGCGTAGTCCACCGGCTCGTGGTCGGTCTCGTGCTCGGGCAGCCCCTCGACCAGCATCTCCAACTTCACCATGCCCAGGGAGGAGTTGTTGAAGACGATCGTCTTCACCGGCAGATCGTGCAGCTTCACCGTGAGCAACTCGCCCATCAGCATGCCCAGTCCACCGTCACCCGACATCGATATCACCTGGCGGCCGGCGTAAGCGAACTGCGCGCCGATGGCGTGCGGCAGCGCGTTGGCCATCGTGCCGTGCAGGAACGAACCGATCACCCGGCGCCGCCCATTGGGGGTCAGATAACGCGCCGCCCACACGTTGGACATACCGGTGTCCACGGTGAACACAGCGTCGTCGGCCGCGAGTTCGTCCAGAACCGAGGCCGCGTACTCAGGGTGGATCGGGATGTGCCGCTCGACGTCGTGGGTGTAGGCGGAGACCACCGTCTCCAGCGACTTGGCATGCTTGTGCAGCATCCGGTCCAGATAGGTACGGCCCCGCTTCGCCTCGACCAACGGCAGCACGGCCCGCAGCGTCTCCCGGACGTCGCCGTGCACCCCGAGTTCCAGCACAGTACGACGGCCGAGGCGGCCCGCGTCGTGGTCGATCTGCACGGTCCGTGCCTGCGGCAGGAAGTCGTTGTACGGGAAGTCGGTGCCGAGCAGGACGACCAGGTCGGCCTCGTGCATTGCGTCGAAGCAGGCGCCGTAGCCCAGTAGACCGCTCATGCCCACGTCGTACGGGTTGTCGAACTGGATCCACTCCTTGCCCCGCAGGGTGTGCCCGATGGGAGCGGCAGCCTTCTCGGCGAGCGCCATGACCTCGGCGTGCGCGTCCCGCACTCCCGCACCGCAGAACAGCATCACCTTCCGTGCCGCGTTCACCTTCTCGGCCAGCGCGCGAACCTGCGTGTCCGGCGCGACGACCCGGCCGCGCTCAGTGACCAGGTCGCTGCTTCCCGTCGGGTGAGTCGCCTCGTCGTGCGCGACATCGCCCGGTATCACCAGGACTGACACCGCGCCGTTGCCAAGAGCCCGCTGCATGGCGATCCGCAGAACCCGGGGCATCTGCCCGGGGGTGCTGATCATCTCGCAGTAGTCGCTGCACTCCGTGAACAGCCTCTCCGGGTGGGTCTCCTGGAAGAAGCCGGTGCCGATCTGGTGGGACGGGATGTGCGAGGCGAGTGCCAGCACGGGCGCACCGGAGCGGTGCGCGTCGTACAACCCCTGGATCAGATGCGTGTTTCCGGGGCCACAGCTTCCGGCGCACACCGCGAGCTTGCCGGTCAGCTGTGCCTCCGCTGCCGCGGCGAAGGCGGCGGCCTCCTCGTTCCGTACATGCACCCACTCGATGCCGTCGGTACGGCGCACCGCGTCGACCACCGAGTTCAGGCTGTCACCCACCACGCCATAGATCCGCTCCACGCCCGCCTGGCGCAGGATGTCCACCATCTGCTGGGCCACGGTCAGATTCCGCATCGCCGGACTTCTCCCCTCGGGCCGCACACCCGCCCCATGTCTCAGGCGATTCTCGACAGCCTCGATATAGTTGATACGTCTACCATAAGGGCATGGGCGCCAGGGCTCGCCACCCACACACGGGGCGGTAGGCACTCCATCGGCTGCCGTCCCTACGCGCGGGTTACGGGACCGGTGAACGGTCAGAGCCCGGTCCGCGCGGCCGCGGACGTCAGCGAGTACGGCCGCGAGGCTTGAGCGGGGTCACCGGCAAGGCGGGCGCGGGCAGCGGCGCGCCGTCGTAGCCGTTCACCGTTCCGAAGCGGTCACCGGACGTCCACGCCTCGCGTCCCTGGGCGATCTCCTCCTGCGTTCGTCCGATGAGGTTCCACCACATGATGATCTTCTCCTCGAACGGCTCTCCGCCAAGCAGCAGCAGCCCCGAGTCGCTCAGGGCGCGCAGCGGCAGCTCGGAACGTCCGGAGCCCAGATAGAGCATGGAGCCGGGGTCGAGAGGCACCCCGTCGACCTCGGTGGCCCCGGACATCGTCAGCACGGCGTACTCGAAGTCCGGCTCCAGGGGCAGCCGTACGTTTGCGCCTTCGGCGAGTGCGAGGTCGGCGCCGACGAGAGGTGTGTACGTCGTGCCCGGCGAGACCGCGCCGTCCAGTCCGCCCAGGACGACGGTGGCCTTCAGGCCCGGGGCCGTGACGACGGGCAGGTCGGTGTGGTGCTCGAAGGCGGGCGCGGTGTGCCGGTGAGCCTCGGGCAACGCGACCCACAGCTGGGCGCCGTGGAGCAGGCGGGGGTGCGACACGGTGCTCTGCTCGGCGTGCGCGATGCCCCGTCCCGACGTCATCAGGCCGAGCTGGCGAGGGCGCAGGGTCTGCACGCATCCAACGCTGTCCCGGTGCAGAACCTCGCCCTCGTGCAGCCAGCTCACCGTTTGCAGGCCCATGTGCGGGTGCGGTGGCACCTGCATGCCCGGCTCGTCGGCGATGTCATCGGGGCCGTAGTGGTCGACGAAGCACCAGGCGCCCACCATCCGCCGCCCCAGATTCGGCAGCAGTCTACGGACGACCGTGGCGCCCAGGCTCGCCTCGCGCGGGTTCAGCAGTTCCCTGACGGGCCGCCCGGACACGTCGGCCCGGCCCCCGCACTCACGGAGACCGGGCTGGAGGTCGAGGTCACTCATGACGACTGCATCCTTTCTGTGGCGGCGGGCCGCGGTAAGGGTTGTGCCGCGCCGAGCGTTCGGGCGCGGGCGGGATGGGCGTTTCACCGTGTGCCACCCGCGTTACAGGGGTCCGGTCGGCGATCTCCAACAGGGCCATTGCTTGCGCTGGGCATCGGACATCTCGATCCGCTCCGTCTCCGGCACGGCCCGCCTCACAGCCCGAACCGCGCCCGCTGCCCCTGCGGCACCAGGTCGGTGTACTCCGGGTGCTTGCCGATCCAGCCACGGATGAAGGGGCAGAAGGGAAGCACTCCGAGCCCTTGTTCCCTGGCCGCATCGAGGGCCGCACGGGCGAGTACGCCACCGAGACCTCGGCCCTCGAACCGCGGGTCGATCTCCGTATGAATGAAGGCGATCTCGTCCCGGTACCGGTGATATTCGGCAAAGCCGGCGAGCTCGTCGTCGTCGAAGACCTCGAAACGCGATCGTCCGGGGTAGTCCGCCACACGAGGTTCCATCGCTCCTCCTCGGGATGGTCGCTGCGTCGTAGTTCCTCCGCACGAGGAGGAGACTTCCACGGCAAGCCAACCACCGACTTGGTTGACCAGTCAACTGACGCCGACCGCGTCGGAGCTCTTCAGTCACTGACCTTGCTGCGGGACTGGTACAGCAGGTCCTGGTACTCGGGGTGCCGGCTGATCCAGCCCGCGAAGAAGGGACAGGTGGCCAGCACTCGCAGATTCGCGGCGCGTGCCTCGTCAAGGGCGGTGCGGGCCAGCGCGGACCCGACTCCCGCGCCCTCGTACTCCGCCTCGACCTCGGTGTGCACGAACGCGACGAGTTCCGTCGTGCGGATGTATTCCGCGACGCCCGCCACCTTGGACTCTCCATCGACGCGGGCCTCGTAGCGCTTCGCCTCGGGCACGTCGATCACTTCGACCGTCATATGTCCTCCTCCTGGGCCTGATCCCGCTCAACTCGGCAGAATCCCGTCAGCCAGGGCATCAGCCTAACCCCATCAGGTTGACGCATCAACTTAACCTTCGGCAAGCAGGCGACTCGTACCACTCGCCCTTGATTCCGAACCGGACGGCTTCGGCACGTTCTTCACCCGTCCGACGGACACCGATCCCGGCGTCTTCCGGCTCGCACACCAGGGCGGCGGGCCCTGAACCGAGGCGCCCCGGGCACGATGGACGCGGCCTCGCCGAGGGTGCATCGCCGCCACCGCGAGTAGATGAGCTGTCAACGATTTCGTTAGACTGACCCCATGGACGCACCGCCACGCTGGCTCAACCGGGAAGAGAAGGCCGCCTGGGACAGCTTCATCCGTATGCAGGAGACGCTCATCGGACGGCTGTCCCGCCGCATACAGGCCGACTCCGGAATGTCCGCCTCCGACTACATCGTACTCGTCAGCCTCACCGAAAGAGGCGGCGGGCGGATGCGCTTCTTGGATCTGGCCAAACTCGTGGAGTGGGAGAAGAGCCGAATGTCCCACCAGGTCACGCGGATGGCGAAACGCGGGCTCGTGGCCAGGGAGGAATGCCCCGACGACGGACGCGGAGCATTCATCGTCGCCACCCCGGCCGGCTACAAGGCGATCGAAGAGGCCGCACCCCCGCACGTCGAGCACGTCCGCCGCCTCTTCATCGATGCCCTGACCCCGAACCAGCTCAGCACACTCGGCCGGCTCTCCAAGCGTGTCCTGGACCACATGGAGAAGCAGCCGGACTGACCGGGCGAAGAACGCGACTGCCTGGATCACGAGAGGTCAGCCCTGCGCCGGCCCGAAGGGACGCCCTGGCGCGCGGGGCCGCCAACAACGAGGGCTTCCCTCCCCTCCCACGCCAGGGCTGAAAGGGCGCAGGGCTGGCTGAGCTTTCATCCTTCAGAGCCACCGTTTCGGCGTGACCGTCAGGGGCGAGCCCCGCACCATGCACAATGTTTGCGCAAGTCTTCTGAGACGTGGAACACACTCAAGTGCTCCGCGAATCAGAGGCCAGAACGCCCGAGGCCGGGTCGGGCCGCTGAGGCCGCTCGCCGAGGACCCGCGCGAAGAGCGCCTCCCGCAGGGCCACTTCACGAGGATCGTCCCAAAGCCGGAAGCCAGTGCGGTTCATCGCGTACGCGAAGCCCGTACCGGTATCCGGGTCTGCGAAGGCGAATGACCCGCCCAGGCCCATCGTCCCGAAGGCCCGGTCCGACTCGGAGCCGAACCTGAACGCCGGGAACGGCTTGACGTACCCCAGGGAGAACCTCGTCTCGACGCGCAGCACCTCGTCGAACAGCCCGTTCGTCGGAGGCGGGGCAGCGACGCGCAACGCGTCCATCGTGGCATCGGTGAGACCCAGGGCGGCGCCGCCGGTCGCCACCTCGCCGTAGAGCTTGGCGATCGACCGCACCTGGCCGACGCCGTTGGCCGCCGGAACCTCCGCGGCCTGCACATCCGGCCGGTTGAAGTTCTCCACGGTGCCCAGCACCCGCGGATTGCCGAACGCTCTGGCGGTCAGGCTCCGCGGATTCACGTATGCCCGGACGAATGATGCCGGCATCGCGCTCAGGTGCAGCATCATCTCCCAGGAGCGAAATCCGTGGATACGGGCGACCCGATCGCGGTCAGTGTCCTGCGGCAGGCCGAAGTGGAAGTCGAGGCCGAGCGGCGCCGCGACCTCGTCGGCGAAAAACCGGCCGATACGACGTTTCCCAGGGTCGATCCGGCTGATGAGCTCGCTCTCGTACCAGCCCAACGACTGGCCGTGGTAGCCGTGCCGGGTGCCCGGCTCCCATGCCGGACGCTGCTCGGCAAGAGCCGTGGCGAGGGTGCGGGAGCCAGTCAGGTCGCCGAGCCGGAGTGGCCGGTCGATCACCGCCAGCCCTGCCTGATGGGCGAGCAGCTGACGGACGGTCACATCACCCTTACCGACGGCGGCGAACTCGGGCCAATAGGCCGCCACACGTTCATCGTGGTCGAGCAGACCACGTGCGTGCAGCACCGCGAGCGCCACTGCTGCCACACCCTTGGACGTCGAGAACACCGGCACCATCGTTTCCGCCTCCCAGGGGAGACGGTTTCGGCCGTCCCGGTAGCCGCCCCAGAGGTCCACGACCTTCCGCCCGCCGCGGTAGACGACGCAGGCAGCGCCGATCTCGTTACGTACGGCGAAGTTCTCGCGAAAGGCGTCGGCCACTGCGCCATAGCCTTCATCCACGTCACCGCGAACCATGCGGCCTGGTACATCGAGCTTGAAGACCACCGCTTTCCCTTCATTTCGCGGCTCCCACCCTGGTGCCTGGGGTGACCTACTGGTGTGGATTGCAGGCGTCGCAGCCGCATGCCCAGGACTGAGCTTGGAGTTGGCCACGCAGGCGTTGTTGGTGACCCGGCCGGCCGTCTCGGAAATCGCCGCGCACCGAGTAGGCCCGGTAGAGCACCTGATCAGAGGCGGACTGCCGTCAAACGTGCAGCTGGACCCGCCACGCCACCATCTAGTTGACATGTAAACCATAGGACTGTCATGGTTTACATGTCAACTAGATCGGCGGAGGTGGTGTGGCGCGGGACCTGACCGGCGGGGAACTCGCGCAGGTCGCCCGGGACGGACGTCCCGCCCGGTCGTCACGAACCATGCACCGCCACACCCCGACGCAACGAAAGCGTTGAGCAAAGTGAACACGATGGATGTTTCGCAAATCGAGTTCGGTATCGACAGCTTCGGAGACCGGCCCCGAAACGACCAGGGCGTGATCGTCTCGCATGCGCAGGCGATCCGCGCCGCGGTGACCGAAGCGGTCCTTGCCGACCAGGTCGGTATCGACGTTGTTGCGTTGGGCGAGCACCACCGGCCCGAGTACGCGATCTCCAGCCCTGAGACAGTACTGGCGGGCATCGCGACAGCCACGAAGCGCATCCGGCTCGCCTCGGGCGTGACAGTGCTGTCCTCGGACGACCCGGTGCGAGTGTTCCAGCGGTTCGCCACGGTCGATGCGCTCTCCAACGGCCGCGCCGAGGTGATCCTCGGACGCGGTTCCTTCACCGAGTCGTTCCCCCTGTTCGGGTACGACCTCAAGGACTACGAGGTGCTGTTCGAGGAGAAGATCGACCTTTTCCATCGGCTCCTGGACGAGAGGCCGGTCACCTGGGAAGGCACCACTCGCGCCGCCCTGCACCATGCGGACGTGTACCCGAAGACGGATTCGGGACGTCTCAACACCTGGGTAGGGGTTGGCGGAACACCGCAGTCCGTGCTCCGCACCGCTCAATATGGCTTCCGGCTCATGCTGGCAATCATCGGCGGCGCCCCCGACCGGTTCGCTCCCTACGTGGATCTGTACCGGCGCGCCAGCCAGGAGTTCGGCACGACCGCACAGCCGGTCGGGACGCATTCGCCCGGCTTCGTCGCCTCCACTGACGAAGAGGCCAAGGAGCTCTTCTACCCCGGGTACAAGGAGATCCGCGACCGGATCGGGGGGCAGCGCGGCTGGCCGCCGCTCCGCCGGGAGGAGTTCAACGCCGAAGTGGATCGCGGGTCCCTGTATGTCGGCTCGGTGGAGACGGTCGCGACCAAGATCGCCCACGCCATCCGGGTGCTGAACGCGGGCCGGTTCGACTTGATCTACTCCGCCGCCGGCACCGTTTCCGCCTCCGCACGTCTACGCTCGGTCGAGCTGTACGGCACCCAAGTCATCCCTCGGGTCCGCGAGCTTCTGGCCGAGCAGCCCGCGGCCACGGCGGGAGCGACGCGATGACCAACCCTGTCACCACTATCGGGATCCTGGGAGCCGGGAAAGTCGGCACCGTCCTGGCGCGCCTGGCGGTCGCCGCCGGCTATCGAGTCCTGATCTCCGGGTCCGGTGACCCATCCAAGATCGCGCTTACCGCCACAATCCTCACCCCCGGAGCGACCGCCGTGTGGCCTGCCCAGGCCGCGGATGCCGCCGACGTGGTGGTCCTGGCGCTCCCGCTCGGCAAATACCGCGACCTCCCCGTTCCGAAGCTGGAAGGAAAGCTGGTCATCGACGCGATGAACCACTGGTGGGAGGTCGATGGTCCCCGCGACGCGATCCTCCCGCCCGACGCCTCTTCGAGCGAAGTCGTTCAGCGGTTCCTGACGGGCGCGCGTGTCGTGAAAGCCCTCAACCACATGGGCTACCACGACCTCGAAGACGGGGCTCGTCCAGCCGGCGGCCTCGGACGCAAGGCCATCGCGATCGCCGGTGACTCGCCCGAGGATCTCGTCGTCGTGTCTGCGCTGATCGACGCTCTCGGATTCGACCCACTCACCATCGGCGACCTCGCAGCGGGCGTCCGGCTCGAGCCCGGCACTCCCGCCTTCGGAGCCAATGTCGAAGCCGACCGGCTTCGCGTGCTTACCGCCGCCCGTGCTCCGACAAGACCTTTTGAGCACTCGTAGCGGACAAAGTCTCGGCAACCCGAAGATTGCAATTGCGCATGGAGGACGAATGCGGCCGATCATTCCCGACTATCTGGCCGAGGTACTGAGAGATGTGGAGTCGGACACGTCCGGGGAGCTGGCGGGATACATCCCTGAACTCGCAGCAGCGGACCCCGAGCGCCTTGGTGCGGCCTTTGCCATGATTGACGGAGAGGTCTATGGTGCCGGTGACATCGATATCGAGTTCACAATCCAATCGATCTCCAAGCCGTTCATATATGCGTTGGCGCTGTCTGATCGCGGGTTCGACCCTGTGCTCGCCAAAGTCGGTGTCGAGCCGTCCGGAGAGGCGTTCAACGAGATCTCTCTCGAAAGCGATACGGGGCGCCCTCTCAATCCCATGATCAACGCTGGCGCGATCACCGTACACTCACTGGCCGGCACGGAGGACCTGAACCCGACAGAGCGTGTGGAACGCGTACTCCACGGCCTCTCGGCGTTTGCCGGTCGTCGACTGAAGATGGATGAGGCGGTATGTGCGTCAGAGATGGAGCACGCGCACCGCAACCTCGTCATCGCACACATGCTCCGCAGTCACAACGTCCTCACCAAGGACCCTAGGGCCATCGTGGACGGCTACACCCGCCAGTGTTCCGTGCTCGTCACCACGCGAGATCTGGCCATGATGGCCGCCACGTTGGCCAACCGTGGGACAAACCCTCTCTCGGGTGAGCAGGTGGTGCCGGAACCGGTGGTGCGTCAGGTGCTGAGCGTCATGTTCAGCTGTGGAATGTATGACGCCGCTGGTGACTGGGCGACCCAAGTCGGTATTCCGGCAAAGAGCGGGGTGGCCGGAGGTCTGATCGGGGCGCTCCCCGGACAGATCGGCATTGCCACGTTCTCACCACGACTGGATGGTCACGGGAACAGCGTTCGCGGGGTGTCACTGTTCGAACGATTCTCTTCAGACATGGGTCTGCATGTGATGGAGGTTCCCGCGGCGGCGCGTGCCGTCGTGCGGTCCCACCATGTCGTTGGCAGCGGACCGAACGCGCTCCGGGTCCTGCAACTGCAAGGTGGCATCGGCTTCGCCGGAGCCGAGAGAGTTGTTCAGGAAGCCATGGACATTTCGCCTTCGGAAGTCAGGGTGGCTTTGGACCTGACAAGGGTCTATTCGATCGACGACGTGGCACGGCGCGTGCTGCTGGAGGTCGCACGCCGACTGACGCTGAATGGCCACGAGGTCTACCTCGTCGACCCAGAATCGATCATGCCCGATCCCGATCCCGGCGATGGTGGCCGAGTCACAGTCGTGGACAACGTGGACCACGCCGACCTACACGCCGCGATCGCGGGAGGAGGTCGGGACGGTTGAACGCGCATGGTGGAATTCGCGCCCCACCACAGGCCGATGCGGAACGGCGAGACCTCTGACCCGCCTCCGACAACACACAGTTTCCACATACAGATATGGGCCGATGTCCGTTTCGTCAGCCAGAAGGGAAAGAAATCATGGGTTACATCACCGTCGGCACGGAGAACAGTACGCCGGTCGAGCTCTACTACGAGGATCAGGGTTCCGGGCAGCCGGTCGTCCTGATCCACGGCTACCCACTGAACGGGCACAGCTGGGAACGTCAGACGCGCGAGCTGTTGGCCCAGGGCTATCGGGTCATCACCTATGACCGTCGTGGCTTCGGCCAGTCGTCGAAGGTGAACTCCGGTTACGACTACGACACCTTCGCCGCTGACCTGAACACGGTCCTTGAGACCCTCGACCTCCAGGATGTCGTTCTTGTCGGTTTCTCGATGGGCACCGGGGAACTCGCCCGCTACGTGAGTCGCTACGGTCATGAGCGTGTCGCGAAGCTCGCCTTCCTCGCCTCGCTCGAGCCGTTTCTCGTCGCCCGCGACGACAACCCCGACGGGGTGCCGCAGGAGGTCTTCGACGGCATCGCCGCGACCGCGAAGGCGGATCGGTACGCCTGGTACAAGCAGTTCTACGCGGACTTCTACAACCTCGACGAGAACCTCGGCACCCGTATCAGCGAAGAGGTCGTGACCGGTAGCTGGAACGTCGCGATCCGCAGCGCTCCGGTTGCTGCGTACGCTGTGGTACCGGCATGGATCGAGGACTTCCGCGCCGACGTCGAGGCGGTCCGCGCGAGCGGCAAGCCCGCACTGATCCTGCACGGAACGAAGGACAACATCCTCCCCATCGACGCCACTGGGCGCCGATTCCACAAGGCACTCCCCGAGGCCGACTACGTCGAGGTCGAAGGAGCGCCGCACGGCCTGCTCTGGACCCACGCCGACGAGGTCAACACCGCGCTGCGCGACTTCCTCTCGAAGTGACGATGGATGACCGGCGGTTCCCCTGACGGCTTCTCATGACGCGGAACCGCGTCTTCGCCGCCGACGAGGGGCGTATGTGGCGCCGAACTGATGTTGAGGCCGACGAACGGGCCGCCGGAATCTCCGGCGGCCCGTTCTCGAAAGGCTGTTATTGACCTCCGTCACTCGGTGGTGAGAGCTTCCGCGTAAGGGAAGATGAGCTTGCCGGAAGAAGATTCCGGTGGGGACACGACGATCCGCCTCGACCCGTTCCGGAATTGACCGACCTCATGGCCGGACACTCCCTGGAACTGGACCTGCAACACACGAGAAGGCCGCCCCGGCCGTTGACGTCCTGACGCCAGATTTCATGGGCCAGACGGGCCGACCGGCCGTTGTCCCCGAGGGAACCGGTTAACGACAGGCAGTACCCGATACGAATCGGTGCCGGGGCGGCGGCGATGTCAGACCTCGTTCCCGGTGGGCGTGGCCAGGAGCTGCGTCTCCCAGGCGTAGGCCACACCGCTGGCACCGCCGTGCTGCGCCAGGACCTCGACGATGCCCGGCACGGTCTTCTCACGGGCCCAGTCGCGCTGCCACTCGGACATCACGGCGAGCCAGGTGATCGGGGTCACGCCCGCCTGGACCATGCGCCGCACCGCCATGTCATGGGCCTCCTTCGAGGCACCGCCCGACGCGTCGGTGACGACGAAGACTTCGAAGCCCTCGCCCGCCGCCTGTATCGCCGGCATGGCCACACAGACCTCCGTCCAGAGGCCGGCGATGATCAGTTTCTTGCGTCCTGTCGCCTTGACGGCATCCACGACGCGCTCGTCCTGCCAGGTGTTGACGAAGGTCCTGTTGATCGGCTTCTGCTCCGGGAACACATCCTGGAGACCCTGGAGAAGAAGGCCACCGCGCTCCTCCAGAACGGTGGTCAGAATGGTCGGAACGTCGAACACCTTGGCGGCCTTGGCGAGCCCGACGGCGTTGTTGATGACCATCGTCGGCTCGTGGCTGTGCAGGTTGGCGACCTGGAACGGCTGGTGGTCGATGAGGGCGAGCACGCTCTCCTCGGGCGTCAGCAGCGCGCCGAGTCCGGCCTTGTTCTCAGTACTCACGAGATTCCCCTTCAGGAACTTTGCGTCCGCGGGTCTCCGGCAGTGCACCGACATCTCGATGCCCCGCAGTGAGGCAGATACGGGATGGCCGGCCTGGCGACCCCAAACCATTTGGTTGACGCGTCACCTACGTTAGATGCCCGGTGATTGACGCGTCAACTAGCGTCGTTCTTGGGGGTTCAGGCGAGCTGGTCAGGCGTGACCATCGGCGTCCGTGAGACGCAACTGGGCTGCGAGGTCGGGGCACTTCGGACCATCAGCCATCCTGCTCAGATCTGGTTCGTGCCACCGTCGACGTAGATGTTCGCGCCGACGACGTAGCTGCTCTGTTCCGAGGCCAGGAAGGCCACGACCGCGGCGGCCTCCTCGGGCTGACCCATGCGGCCCTTGGCCACGGTCGCGGCGACATTCTCCTTGACGGCCCGGGCAGTCTCCTCGTCACCGAAAGCGGCGGTGCCCCCGGGAGTCTCGATCCATGCCGGCGAGACCACGTTGACCCGGATGCCACGGCCCTTGAGCTCGTTGGACCACGTCCGCGCGAAGGACCGGACGGCCGCCTTCGACGCCGCGTACGCGCCGAACGCCTCTACTCCACGGTCACCGGCCGTCGAACCAACCAGGACGACCGAGGCTCCGTCGTTGAGCAGCGGCAACGCCTTCTGCACGGTGAACAGCGTGCCTCGGACGTTGACCGCGAAGGTCTGGTCGAAGTGCTCCTCGGTGGTCTGTTCCAGCGTCACGAACGCACCGACCGCCGCGTTCGCCACGAGCACGTCCAAACCCCTGCCTCGCGCCCGGACCGCCTCGTAGAGCCGGTCCAGGTCCTCCGGCTTCGCGATGTCGCCGACGACCGCGGTGGCCCGGTCCGCTCCGATGGTCTTGACGGCGGCCTCCAGTTCGGCCTCGCGTCGGCCGGTGACGAACACGTACGCGCCCTCGTCCGCCAGCCGTACGGCGGTGGCCAGACCGATACCGGTGCTGCCCCCGGTGACCACCGACGTCTTGCCTTCCAGCTGTCCCATGTGGGTGTCTCCATCATTTTCTCGATGCCGATCCGTTCGACGTCGAGAGTGCGACAGCTCGGGGACACTATCCACAATAGATAGTCCGGCATCCTTTACGTATCGTCCAGGAGGTGTCGTCGGTGCTCGGCTTTCGGGATCCAGTGGCTGACGCGATCGGCCTGCTCAGGCCCCGCACGGTGATCGGGCCCAGTCTCCGGGCCGCGGGAGAGTGGGCTTTGCGCTTCGACGCGTTCTTGCACGTGCGGATCGGGGGCCTCGTGCGCGGCACATGCTGGTTGATCCTCGATGGGCATGAGCCGGTGCTTCTGCGGGAGGGTGACACCTTCATGCTGGGCAACCCCCCTCCTTACGTGCTGGCCAGCACGCTCGACGCAAGCCCGCGCCCCGCGGCGCCGGTGTGGGCCGGTGCCCAGGACGAGCTCGTGCGGATCGGCTCGGAGTCCGAGGAAGACCTCTACCTCTGCGTCGGGCACATCGCGTTCGACGACCAGAACGCGGCCCTCCTGACCGATCTTCTGCCGCCGCTCGTGACCGTCCGCGTGGACGATCCTCATGGCAGGCGGCTCGCGCAGCTGATCGATCTCCTGGCCACCGAGGTCGGGATCGCCGCCGCCGGCGGCCCGCTGGTGCAGAACCACCTCGCACAGATCCTGCTCGTGCACATGCTGCGTGCTCACGCCAGTCAGACAGACCGGCCCACCGGCTGGCTGGGCGCCCTGAACGAGGACGGCATCGGTGCCGCCCTGCGTGCGGTGCACGCGGACGTGGCCCACCCCTGGAACCTCAAGGAGCTCGCCGAGATCAGCCATATGTCGCGTTCGGCGTTCGCCCACTCCTTCAAGAACCACGTCGGGGTCCCGCCGTTGGAGTACCTGATCCAATGGCGCATGAGTCTCGCCCGCGACGCCCTCGCCCGCGACACTCTGTCGATCTCCGAGCTCGCACGGGCCACGGGCTACCTGTCCGAGAGCGCGTTCAGCACCGCGTTCCGCCGCGTGGTCGGCTCATCGCCCGCACAGTTCCGGAACCAGGCACGGCTGCCACCACGCTCGGCCGCGAACGGAAGCTGAAGAAGGCGTTCTGTGCTCAGCCGCGCCGCTCACCCTGGCGGCGAAGTGTCGCCGTCGACGCGGACCGCGCCTCGATGGGAATCCCTGGAATCTGATGCTCGTTGTGGCGGACAGGTTGTCTGTCGCACCCGCAGGAGGCAAGCATGTACGGCGACGCGGAGACGGTCCGCAAGATCCTCACCGAGGTGGGCGACACCTGGGCCGTCGTGGGCCTGTCGTCCAACCAGCAGCGCGCGGCATACGGCGTCGCCGACGTCCTCCAGCACTTCGGCAAGCGCATCGTGCCCGTGCACCCGAAGGCCGAGACGGTGCACGGCGAGCGGGGGTACGGCTCGCTCGCCGAGATCCCCTTCCCGATCGATGTGGTCGATGTCTTCGTCAACAGCGACCTGGCGGGCCCGGTCGCGGACGAGGCCGTGGCCATCGGCGCCAAGGCCGTCTGGTTCCAGCTCGGCGTCATCGACCCGGCCGCCTACGAGCGCACCCGCGCCGCCGGACTCGCCATGGTGATGGACCGCTGCCCGGCGATCGAGATCCCCCGGCTGGGCTGAGCCACCGCCGGGACCGGGAGCGCGGCCGGTTCAGGCGCCGAGGCCCTCCAGGACGGCCGCGCCCGGCAGTCCGGCGAGCAGCTTGCCCGGGACGATGAGCTTGCCGCGCCGGCCGCCGCTGCCGATGAGCGCGTAGGGGATGTCGGCCACGGCGGCGTCCACCAGGAGCGGCCAGGCGGCGGGCAGGCCGATCGGGGTGATACCGCCGAATTCCATGCCGCTCTCGCCCGTGGCCATGTCCATCGGGGCGAACGACGCCTTGCGCGCGCCGAGATGGCGGCGGACCACGCCGTTGACGTCCACGCGGGTGTGGGCCAGGACCAGACAGGCGGCCAGGGTGGTCTCACCGCCCCGTTTGCCCGCGACCACCACACAGTTGGCGGACTGCTCCAGCAGCCAGGAGCCGTAGTTCTCGACGAGTACGGCGGTGTCGGCCTTGTCCGGGTCCGTGTCCACGAACAGCACCCGCTCCACCGGCTCCGAGCCACGCCAGGCGCGCAGGGCGTCGGCGACGGGGGCGGTCAGCAGGTCAAGGCACTCGACGGCGGGGCGGACCTCGTCGAAGGCATCCATCGGCGTACTCATGCCGCCAAACTAGCAGTCGGGCGGGGTGCGAGGGGCCGAGCCGGGTCCGGCGGACTCAGCGCGCGGGCGGTACCGAGACCGCCATGGTCATCTCCACCGGCACCGTCCCGTCGTTGCGGTAGGAGTGCGGGGTGTTCGCCTCGAACCCCGCGGAGGTACCGGCCGGGACGGGGTGTGTCTCACCGCCGATGACCAGGGTGAGCTCACCCGTCGTCACATGGATCAGCTCGACCGTGCCGGACGGATGCGGATCGGAAACGCTCTCGTCGCCGGGCATCAGCCGCCACTCCCACAGCTCCAGCGGACCGTCCGCCTCGGTGCCGACGAGCAGTGCGGTGTAGCTGCCCGCCTCGGTGGACCACATCCGCACCGCCTGGTCGGGAGGGACGATGGTCACCCGCGGCCCCTGCTCGTAGTCGAGCAGGGTGGTGATGCTCACGCCGAGCGCGTCGGCGAGCTTGACCGTGGTGCCGACGCTCGGATTCGTACGGGCCTGCTCAATCTGGATGATCATGCCCCGGCTGACCCCGGAGCGGGCCGCGAGGGCGTCGAGGGTGAAGCCGCGTTCATTGCGCCACCGTTTGAGGTTGCGGCCGAGCGACTGCGTGAGCTGATCGAGGTCCGTCACGATCCGTTCCGTTCAAAATATTGAATGGCGTAGTCGAGTGCACTGAACTACTGTGGGCTGCACTCCCACGTTCACCACACTGTACGGCGAGGTTTCCCCATGTCCGCACTCTTCGCTCTCGCCACCAGCCTGCTCTGGGGGCTGGCCGACTTCGGCGGAGGGTTGCTCACCCGGCGCACGCCCGCGCTCACCGTGGTCGTCGTCTCCCAGCTCATCGCGGTGACCGTCCTCGGCGCCATCGTGGTGGCCACCGGCGGATGGTCCGAGGCGGGCCCGCAGCTGTGGTTCGCCGCGGCGGCCGGTGTGGTCGGACCGGCCGCGATGCTGTGCTTCTACCGCGCCCTCGCGCTCGGCCCGATGGGCGTCGTCTCCCCGCTCGGCGCGCTCGGCGGGGTCACCGTGCCGCTCTGTGTGGCGCTGGTGCTCGGCGAGCGGCCCGGGCTGCTCCAGGTCTCGGGGGTCGTGGTGGCGGTGGCGGGCGTGGTCCTGGCCAGCGGTCCGCAGACCGGCGGTGCGCCCGTCCAGCGGCAGACGCTGCTGCTCACCCTGGTGGCCGCGCTGGGCTTCGGCTCGGTGATGGCGCTGATCGCCGAGGCGTCGAACACCCTGACCGGGCTCTTCCTCGCGCTGTTCGTGCAGCGGGTGTGCAATGTGGTGGTCGGCGGTGGCGCGCTCCTGGCCTCCGTACGGCGCGGCAATCCGGGGCTGCCCGAGGGCGGGATGGGCGTGGTGTGGGCGTCGCTGCCCGCGCTCGCCTTCGTGGGCCTCGCCGATGTGGCCGCGAACGGTACGTACAACCTCGCCGCCCACCACGGGCCGGTCACCGTCGCCGCGGTGCTCGCCTCCCTCTACCCGGTGGTGACCGCCCTCGCGGCCCGCGCCCTGCTCGGCGAGCGGCTGCGCGTGGTCCAGGCCACGGGCGCCGGGCTCGCCCTGGTGGGGACACTGCTGCTGGCCACGGGCTGAACGGGCCCCGGTCCGACGGCTCCGGCCCGGTGTCCGGCCTCACGGTCTCCCACCGGCTGCTGCAAGCGGCGCTGGGGGCCGCGATCGGTATCGCGGTCAACGCGCTGGTCCTGCCGCCGGTCCATCTGCGGGACGTACGGGAGAACCTCGGTGGTCTGGCGCGCGGTGCGCGGGAGGCCCTCGCCCACATGGCCGAGGGGCTGGTCCATGAAGACTGGTCGGAGGAGACGGCCGCCGACTGGCGGCGGCTGTCCGACCGTCTCCAACAGCGGCTGGAGAGCCTGCGATCCGCCCGGCTGTGGAGCCATGAGAGCCTCCGGCTCAATCCCGGGCTGCCGCGGAGGTCGCGCGGGAAACCGCTGCCGCTTCCCGCCGAGAGCGAGGACCAGCGGTGAGGAGCGATCGTCGCTCAGATCGGCGGGGTCACCACCACCATGACCGATATCGCCGACGAACGCGCGCGGCGTCTCCACCGCCACCACCGCCGTTCTCGGCACCCTGCTGATCCAGGCTCAGAACATCTGGCATCACCTCGCACCGGACACCTGGCCGCGGCACGGACCCATGAGCGGGGCGGCACCGCAGGCGTCGGCCCGCTCCCGTTCAGTCCGGGCCATCAGGCGATTCTGCGCGACCCCGACGGCGGGCTGTCCACCGTCACCACCGTCTGACGGACGGCCCGCCCCGGCCGGGGCTCGGCGAGATGGCACGCATGCCCACTTCCCCGCCAGGGCCTCCGGGAGCCCGCACGGGCACGGGTACGCTCGGTGCTACACCCGCGGTGGCTGAGGGAGGGGATCCGGTGACGGCGGACCATGCGGACCGTGACGGTGTGGTGGTGTACTGGCGGCCGATGTGCCCGTTCTGCATCCGGCTGCGGCTGCGACTGCGCTTCACCCGGCTGCGATACACCGAGGTGAACATCTGGCGGGATCCGGAGGCGGCCGCGCTCGTCCGGCTGATCGCGGACGGGAACGAGACCGTGCCGACCGTGACGGTGGCGGGCCGGGGCATGGTGAATCCGTCGATCGGAGAGCTGATGGAGGCGGTCAGGGCCCACGCCCCGCACGCTCTGCCCAAGCCCCGATGACCACGTGATGAACCGGGCATCGCTGGGTACCCGCCCCGCACGCCATCGGCGCGAGCCCCCGGGGGACCACGGTGGCCAGGCCCTTCCGGTCCAGACCGCGGGCCGGAAGAGCCGCTCCGGCTGACGCGTCGGCTCCGGCCGGCGCGTCAGGCGTCGGGTCGGCGCGTCAGGCGTCGGCTGGAGTGTCAGACGTCGGCGGGCTGGAGTGTCAGCCGCCCGTCGGCCGACGTGGCAGGCATCAATGGGCCGACGTATCGGGCGTCCATGGGCCGATGTGCCGACTGCCCATGGACCGGCGGGTCAGCCGTCGATGCCGCCGCTCTCGCAGATCTGCCGGGCGATGTCCCGCAGCTTGACGTTCCGCTCCTGGGACACCCGCCGCATCAGCGCGAAGGCGTCATCCTCGGTGATCTTCAGGCGTTCCATGAGGATGCCCATGGCCTCCCCGATGGTGTGCCGGGTCTCCACCGCCTGCTGGAGCTGATCGGCGGTACGGGCGCTGGAGAAGGCGACCGCGGCATGCGAGGCGAGCAGCCAGCCGGCCGTCTCGCTGGCCTTGGTGAAGGCGGCGGGGCGCCGCGAGTAGACGTTCAGGGCGCCGAGGTTCTCGTGCTCGGTGTAGAGCAGGAACCCCATCATGCTGCCGATGCCGAGGTCGCGGGCCTGGCCGACGTAGTCCGGCCAGTACTCCTCGGGCTGGGAGAAGTCCTTGATCCGGAACACCCGCTCACCGCCCAGCCGACGGGCGGCGTCGAAGCAGGGCCCCTCGCCGAGCCGCTCCTGGAGCCGGTCGGACCGGACGACCAGCCCGTCCGTGGGGGCGAGGGTCTCCACCCGCCTGCCGTGGAGCACCAGAATGCCGGCCGCGTCACAGCCCTCCACGAGGTCCATCGCGGATTCGGTGATCCGCTCCAGGGTGGCCTCCACGGATTCCTGTGCCAGCAGGTCCCGCGCCATCGTGGCCATGCGCTCGGCGAAGCCTTCCCAGTCCATGACCACCATCCGATCACATCGGGCTACTCGCCGTCTCCGAGTGCTTCCCGGTACTGCTTCGCCCGCTCCGCGTACACCTGGGCGTTGAGCCTGATGCCTTCCCGCTCCTCCTCGGTGAGGGGGCGCTTCACCCTCGCCGGCACCCCGGCCACCAGCGAACCGGGCGGTATCTGCATCCCCTGCGGCACCAGGGCCTGGGCGGCGACCAGCGATCCCGTGCCGACCCGGGCGCCGTTGAGGACGGTGGCCCCCATGCCGATCAGCACATCGTCCTCGACCGTGCAGCCGTGCACGACCGCGTTGTGCCCGACGGAGACGCGCTCGCCGATCGAGACCGGGAATCCGGGGTCGACATGCACGGTGCAGTTGTCCTGGATGTTGCTGTCGGCGCCGAGGACGATGGGGCCGCCGTCGCCCCGCAGCACCGTCTGGTACCAGATGCTCGATCCGGCCGCGAGCACCACGTCGCCGATCACCACCGACGTGGGGGCCACGAACGCCTCGGGGGCGATCCTCGGCTCCTTCCCGCCGATTCCGAAGATCAAGGCGCGCACCGTCTCTCCCACCTGGTCGTCCCCTTCACATTCCCCGCCCCGACCGGTGAGACCGGTAAGACCGGTAAGACCCGTCCGGCCGCTCCCGGCCGCCTCAGTCACCGGCCGGGACCGGCTCCGGCTCGGCCGTCTCGGCATCGGCCGTCGCGCCCGCGGCGGGCCCGGCCTTCTTGGAACGCCACTTCATGACCAGCATCGACCCGAGACCGAAGAGCAGGGCCAGCACGAGGCCCAGCCAGGAGAAGCGCTTGAGCCAGTCCTCCGCGACCTTGCCCACGGAGTAGATGACCGCGGTGGTGCCACCGGCCCAGACGATGCCGCCGAGCACATTGGCGATGAGGAACTTCCAGTACGGCATGCGCAGCACACCCGCGAGCGGCCCCGCGAAGATCCGCAGCAGCGCTATGAAACGGCCGACGAAGACCGCCCACATACCCCACTTCTGGAAGGAGCGCTCGGCGGTGGCCACGTGTTCGGCGCTGAAGTGCTTGGGGAATTTCCGGCCCAGCCAGTTGAGGAGTGGCTGTCCGCCCTTACGGCCGATGAGATAGCCGATGGAGTCGCCGATCACCGCGCCCGCGACGGCGCACGTCCCCAGGATGTAGGGGTTGATGTGGTCCTGGGAGGCCGCCAACAGCGTCGCGCTGACCAGGACGATCTCACCGGGAAGCGGGATGCCGAGGCTCTCCAGACCGATGACGACGCCCACGAGCAGATACACACTGATCGCGGGCACGTTCTCGAGCCACTCTTGGATATGCAACGCCGGTTCCTCCCCATGTGGCGACCGCTTCCCGGCGTGCGCCGGACGGGACGCGGCACACGCCGGGAAGCCTACTCAATCGGCGCGCGGTCGCCATCATCCCCAGGTCGTGCTCCCGCCCGCGTCGAGTCCGGCGAAAGGAGGAGCTGATCAGCTCTGGGGGCGCAGGGTCCACACGATGGACATCTCGCCGGTGACCGCGCCGTCCTCGCGGGTGATCGCCACGTTCACGGGGAATTCGGGGCGCTCCCCCGCGTCCAGTTCCGCGACCACATCGGCGGCGGGGCGGCCGAGGGTGGCGGTCGCGGTGACGGGCCCCTTGGCGAGCTTCTTGTAGCCGATCTCGGCGCGCACGGCCAGCGGTACGGCACGGCCGAGCTGATCGCCGAACGCCGCCAGCACGACGGCGCCGCTCGCGGACTCGGCCAGGGTGAACATGGCGCCCGCGTGGGGGCCGCCGACGTGGTTGTGGAAGTCGGACTGGTCCGGCAGGCTCAGCACCGCGCGCTCGGGCGACGTCTCGCGGAACTCCAGGTTCAGGGTGCGCACCATGGGCACCGTGGCGGCGAGCATCTCGCCGACGGAGGGCAGGGTTTCTGACATGCCCCGGAAGTTACCACTCGGTAGGAACGCGGGAAAGGGCCGGTTCAAGGGGCAGCCGTAGCAGCTGTCGTCAACCCCCTCTATCGTTACTGGCCATGTGGCCAGGACAGCAGCCGCCCGGGGGCGAGCAGAACAACCCGCAAGGTCAGAACCCCTATCAGCAGCCGGGGTACCAGCAGCCGGGATACAACCAGCCCAACCCGTACCAGCAGCCGGGGTATCAGCAGCCGAATCCCTATCAGCAGCCACCCCAGCAGCAACCGCCCCAGCAGCAGCCGGGGCAGCCGCAACAGCCGGGCTACGGCCCGCCGCAGGGTCCGCCCGGCCCGCCGCAGGGCCCACCTCCCGGCCCGCCGCAGGGTCCGCCCGGTCAGCAGTGGGGCGCTCCGTCCGGTCCACCCGGCGCACCGCAGCCGCCGCGCGACAACAAGAAGCGCACGGCCACCATCGCCATCGTCGCGGCGATCGCGGTCGTCGCGGCCGCCGCCATCACCGGTGCGCTGGTCCTGGGCAAGGACGACAGCGACGGCGGCGACGAGTCGAAGGGCAAGGACAAGACGCCCGCCGTCACCTCGTCCGCCCCGAAGTCCGAGGAACCGACCGAGGACCCGGCCGGCGGCGGTGCGGACAACCCGCGCGCCGGCGGTGACGCCGGCGACGTCAAACCGGTCATACCCGGCTGGAAGCCGGTGGTCAGCGCCAAGCGGCACAACGCCTTCGACGTCCCCCCGGACTGGACGGTCGAATCGCCGGGGCTGAGCACCGGGTTCGAGGACGACAAGGGCAAGCCGCTCGTCGTGATGTCCGCTCCGGCAAGGTTCAAGAAGGACTACTGCTCGGTCAAGGACAAGGACGGCTACACCAACAAGAGCCACGCCGCCGGGGCGGGTTCGAAGGGCGCCCAGGGCGCCAAGAGCGAGGCGTCGGCCGCCAAGATCGAGGCCGAGAACTGGGTCTTCGCCGCCTTCGACCAGCACCAGACCGGGACCCGCAAGGTCACCGAGGCCAAGAAGTTCACCAGCGCCCATGGCCTCAAGGGCTACACCTCGACGGCCACCGTCACCGGAGTGAAGAAGACCGACAAGTGCACCACCGACGGCAAGTCGGTCACCGTGACCTACACGGACACCAACGGCGACTTCGCCACCTGGGTCCTGTACTCCGTCAAGGGCACCAAGGAAGAGGTCCCGGAGTCCACCATCAAGAAGATCATGAGTTCGCTGCGGCCGATGAAGTCGGAGGTCTCCTGACCGCCTGACCGCCTGACCGCCTGATCACGGCGGCCGGAATTCGGTTGGACGCCGGGGCCCGCCCCCAGGGATAGTCCGAATGTGACGACTCCTCCGGCCCCGCGCCTCCGATCGCATCGCCCCGCGTGGGCCGGCCGCAACTACACACTGCTGACCGCCGCCGCCGTGGTGACGGGCCTCGGAAACGCCGGAGCCCTCATCGCGGCGGCGTTCGCGGTTCTGGAGGCGGGCGGGGACGGCGGCGACGTGGGGCTGGTGGCGGCGGCCCGCACCCTTCCGCTGGTCGTCTTCCTGCTGATCGGCGGCGCGTTGGCGGACCGGCTGCCCCGCCACCGGGTGATGGTCGCCGCCAACAGCCTCAACTGCGTCTCCCAGGCCGCCTTCGCCGTGCTCGTCCTGTCCGGCGAGGGACGGCTGTGGCAGATGGCGGTGCTCTCCGCGCTCGGCGGCACCGGGCAGGCGTTCTTCTCCCCCGCCGCCGAGGGCATGCTGCTCTCCAGCGTCACCCGCCAGCAGGCCGCCCGCGCCTTCGCGCTGTTCCGGATGGGTATGAACGGTGCGCAGATCGGCGGGGCCGCGCTCGGCGGCGCGCTGATCGCGGTGGTCGGCCCCGGCTGGGTGCTGGCCGTCGACGCCGCCGCGTTCGCGGTCGCGGGCGCCCTGCGCTCCCTGCTCGACGTCAGTGCCGTCCCGCGGCGGGAACCCGGCGGCGGAATGGTGCGGGATCTGCGCGAAGGCTGGCGCGAAGTCGTCGGCCGGCCCTGGCTGTGGTCGATCGTCGTGCAGTTCGCCGTCGTCAACGCCGTGGTGGGGGCGGCCGAGTCGGTGTTCGGCCCGCTGGTGGCCGAGGACCATCTGGGCGGGGCGCGCCCCTGGGGGTTCGCGCTCGCGGCGTTCGGCGCGGGCACCGTCCTGGGCGGTCTGCTGATGGTCCGCTGGCGGCCGCGCCGGCTGCTGCTCGCGGGCTCCCTGAGCGTGCTGCCGCTCTCCCTGCCGTCGGCCGCGCTCGCCGTGCCGGTGCCGGTTCCGGCGCTGGTCACGGTGATGTTCCTGGTGGGGGTGTCGATCGAGGTGTTCGGGGTGTCCTGGATGACCGCGCTGCACCAGGAGATCCCCGAGGACAAGCTGTCGCGGGTCTCGGCGTACGACTGGTTCGGCTCGGTCGCCATGGTGCCGCTCGCCACGGCGCTCACCGGCCCGGCCGAGGAGGCGTTCGGCCGGACGGCCTCGCTGTGGGGCTGCTCGGCGCTGATCCTGGCGCTGACGCTGGCGGTGCTGACGGTCCCGGACGTACGGCGGCTGCGCCGGAGCGAGACCACGCCCGTCGCCGAGGGCGGGCCGGCCGCCGAGGACACCGCCCCGAAGCCGGTCAGCCCACGCTGAACGCCCCACCCGGCGGCTCGGGCGACGGTACGGCGTCCTCGTCCCACACCGGCGCCGCGCGGCCCATGAAGCGCTCCAGCTCCGCCCCGTACTCGACCCTGGCCGGGAAGGCGTCGGCGGCGGTGCGGCGGGCCAGCGCGGCGACCGGCGGTTCGGTCTGTGCGGCCACCAGCACCGCGTTGCCGAACCGGCGGCCGCGCAGTACGGACGGCTCCGCGATCAGCGCGAGATGGGCGAACGCCGTGCGGTAGGTGGCCAGTTGGGAGCGGAGGAAGGTGAACGGCGCACTGTCGGCCAGATTCGCCGTGTACCACCCGCCCGGCCGCAGCGCCCGGGCCGCGGCGCGGGCGTACTCCACGGAGGTCAGATGCGCGGGCACCCGTGAACCGCCGAAGACATCGGCCACGATGACATCGGCGGACCCCTCGGGCGCGGCCTCCAGCGCGGTCCTGGCGTCCCGCGCGGACACCGTGATGCCCGTCCCGGACGGCAGCGGAAGATGCTCGGCGACCAGCTCCAGCAGCCCCCGGTCGGCCTCGACCACCACCTGGTGCGAACCGGGGCGGGTGGCGGCCAGATAGCGAGGCAGCGTCAGCGCCCCGCCGCCCAGGTGCAGTACGTCGAGCGGGGCGCCGGGAGTGGCGGCCACGTCCAGGACATGGGCGATCCGCCGCGCGTACTCGAATTCGAGATGGCCCGGATCGTCCAGGTCGACATACGACTGCGGGGCGCCGTCCACCGTGAGCAGCCAGGCGTGCGGGCGGTCCAGGTCCGGCATCAGCTTGGCGGTGCCACCGTCCACGGCCCGGCTCACGGGTATCGGCTCGTTCACCCCCTCATTGTGCCGTCACACGCGGATGGCGGCCTCGCCCGTCCGCCTCTCGCCCGGGAGAGGCGGACGGGCGGGGCCGGTGGCGGTCACGGCCGCACGGTGGTCACCGTCCCCGCGCCCACCGTGCGGCCGCCCTCGCGGATCGCGAAGCCGAGGCCCGGCTCCAGGGGTACGGCGCGGCCGAGCTCGACCGTCATGGTGACGGTGTCACCGGGGCGCGCCACCGCGGTGGCCCCGAGGTCCACGGCGCCGACCACATCGGCCGTACGGAGGTAGAACTGCGGGCGGTAGCCGGTGGACACCGGTGTCCGCCGGCCGCCCTCGGCCGCCGACAGGACGTACACCCGCGCCGTGAAGCGCCGCCTCGGTACGACGCTGCCGGGCGCGGCCACCACATGACCGCGGCGCACCGCGTCCCGCGCCACCCCGCGCAGCAGCAGCGCCACGTTGTCGCCCGCCTCGGCCGACTCCATGGATTTGCCGAAGGTCTCCACTCCGGTGACCACCGTGGCCACATCGGTGCCGGGCACCTCGATCCGGTCGCCGACCCGTACCGTGCCGCGCTCGATGGCTCCGGTGACCACCGTGCCGCGTCCGGTGATGGTCAGCACGTTCTCCACCGGTAGCAGGAACGGCGCCCGGGTGTGGCGCACGGGCGTCGGCACATAGATGTCCACGGCGTCCAGCAGCGCCTCGATCGCCCCGGTCCAGCGCGGGTCGCCCTCCAGCGCCCGCAGCCCGGAGACCCGGACGACGGGCGTGGTGTCGCCGGGGTAGCCGTGCGCGGAGAGCAGCTCGCGCACCTCGAGCTCGACGAGGTCGGTGAGCTCGGGGTCGCCCGCGTCGGCCTTGTTGAGGGCCACCACGATGTGGTCGACGCCGACCTGGCGGGCCAGCAGCACATGCTCGGCGGTCTGCGGCATCACGCCGTCGAGCGCGGAGACGACGAGGATCGCCCCGTCGAGCTGGGCGGCGCCGGTCACCATGTTCTTGATGAAGTCGGCGTGGCCCGGCATGTCCACATGCGCGTAGTGGCGGGTCTCGGTCTCGTACTCGACATGCGCGATGTTGATGGTGATGCCGCGCGCGGCCTCCTCCGGCGCCCGGTCGATACGGTCCGCCGGGACGAAGGCGCCGGTGCCGCGCTCGCTCAGCACCTTGGTGAGGGCGGCGGTCAGCGTGGTCTTGCCGTGGTCGACATGGCCCATGGTGCCGATGTTCAGATGCGGCTTGGTACGCACATAGGTCTGCTTGGACATGCGACGGTCTCTCCTCGTCAGCGGGGGTGGGAAGCGCGGACCCCAGAACCTCGCCGACCCTCCCCCTGGGGGATCCGTCGGAGTTGTCCGAGGAGGGTCAGCTTCGGGCGCCGTGGAGGCAGATGGCGGGGAGGGCGGCGGGCGGGTCCGTGGTGAGGGCGGCGACCGCGGCCGGAGCGGGAGAGAGGACGGCAGCCTTCGGCGCGTCCGCGACCGCGGACGTCGGCGTGAGGAAGGCGAGCCGGAACATGCTGTGATCTTCGCGCACCGTACGGTCCGCGTCGAATGGTTTTCGGTGCGTACGGGGTCGGTGGGGCCGGTGGTCCGGGAGCGGACGACCGGGGGCACTGAGGCGGTTGGCCGGGCGTCCGGCCTGCGCGTATGAGGTGTGCGGCCCGCGGCGTTCGGGGTGTCCCGCGACGGCCCGCGGGCCGGTTTCCGGCGGTCCGCGGACCGGTTTCCGGCGGTCCGCGGGCCGGTTCGCAACGGTCCACCGACGCTATGTCGACGGTATTCCGACAATCGGACGACAACGCGACGACATCGCGGTGCCCGCCGGGCCCGGTCGGTTACGCTCCAGCGGTGCTCGATGTCGCCGCACCGCCCGCGAAACCGGCCACCCGCCGGGCCCGCGCCGTGCTCCTCTCACCGTGGTCACGGCTGGGGCTGCTCGCCGCGCTGCTCACGGGTTCCGCGATCGCGGTCTGGCTGTGGGAGCCGCAGCGGCTGCTGACCCAGGGCTGGCCGCCACAGCTGTCGGGCGCGACGGCCGTGGTGCTGTTCACGGCCGCGTACGGGGTGGGCACCGCCGCGCTGGTGCCCCGGCCGCTGCTGAACCTGGCGGCCGGTGCGCTCTTCGGCATCCGGATCGGGCTGATCACGGCCGTCGCCGGCACGGTGATCGGCGCCGGGATCGCCTTCGGTCTCGGCCGACTGCTGGGCCAGGACGCGCTGCGTCCGCTGCTGCGGGGCCGCTGGCTCACGGCGGCGGACCGCCAGCTGAGCCACCACGGGTTCCGGTCCATGCTGGCGATCCGGCTGTTCCCCGGCGTGCCGTTCGCCGCCGCCAACTACTGCGCGGCCGTCTCGCGGATGGGCTGGCTGTCGTTTCTGCTGGCCACGGGGTTGGGCAGCGTGCCGAACACCGCCGCGTACGTGGTCGCGGGCAGCCGCGCCACCACCCCCACCTCACCCGTCTTCCTCCTCGCGCTGGCGTTCATCGCGGTGCCCGCCGTCGCCGGGGCGCTGGTGGCCTGGCGCAAACGCGGCCGTCTGCGGCCCGCGCGGCTCGGGGAGCGCCCCAGGGAGGACGCGGCCGCGGGCGGGACGCCTGGCGAGACGCTGCCGCGGGTCTGACGGCCGGGCCGCGTGCCGGGCGTCAGCCGCCCGCCCGTCCGGGGGCGGAGGTGGCCGCGGCGCGGGCGGACAGCGGTTCGGCGATGTCCTCGAGCGGGCGGCGTTCCGCCGGGACGGCGAGGAAGGCGGCGACGAGCCCGGCGGCGACCATGAGCGCCGCCCCGATGGAGAACGCCAGCACGGTGTCGGCGACGACGCCGCTCCGGGTCAGCTCCGAGAAGATCAGCGGACCGCTGATGCCTCCGGCCGCCGTGCCGACGGCGTAGAAGAAGGCGATGGCCAGGGCGCGCGTCTCCATCGGGAAGACCTCGCTGACCGTCAGATACGCGGAGCTCGCACCGGCCGAGGCGAAGAAGAGGACCACGCACCAGCAGGCGGTCATCGTGGCCGCGCCGAGCCAGCCGTTGCCGAACATCCAGGCAGTGATGAACAGCAGCACACCGGAGAGGATGTAGGTCCCCGAGATCATCGGACGGCGGCCGACCGTGTCGAAGAGCCTGCTCAGCAGGAGCGGCCCGAGGAAGTTGCCGAAGGCGATGACCACGAAGTAGTAGCCGGTGTCACCGCTGGGCACGGCGAAGAACCGCACCAGGATCGAGCCGAAGCCGAAGGTGATGGCGTTGTAGAGGAACGCCTGCCCGATGAAGAGGGCGAGCCCGAGGACCGCGCGCCGGGGATACGCCCGGAGGACGGTCCGGGCGATCTCGATGAAGCCGGTGCTCTTCCGCGTTCTGATGGTGATGGCCCTGTCCGGTTCGGGGAGGCGCCGCCCGGTCTCGTCCTCGATCCGCCGTTCGGCCGCCGCGACCAGTTCGTCGGCGCCCTCCGCCCGGCCGTGGATGAACATCCAGCGCGGGCTCTCCGGGACGTTCCGGCGGACCAGCAGGATGACCAGGCCCAGGACGACGCCGAGGGCGAAGGTGAGCCGCCAGCCCACGTTCAGCGCGAAGAAGCTGGTGTTGAGCATCAGCACGGAGAGCAGCGAGCCGCCCATCGCACCGAGCCAGAAGCTCCCGTTGATGACCAGATCGACACGGCCCCGGTATCTGCTGGGGATCAGCTCGTCGATCGCGGAGTTGATGGCCGCGTACTCCCCGCCGATGCCGAAGCCGGTGAGGAAGCGGAACAGGAAGAACCACCAGGCCGAGAAGGAGATGGCGGTGAGCGCGGTGGCGGCCAGATAGACCCCGAGCGTGATGAGGAAGAGCTTCTTGCGGCCGTAGCGGTCGGTGAGCCAGCCGAAGACCAGCGCCCCGGTGCAGGCCCCGGCCACATACAGGGCCGCCGCCATCCCGGTGACCTGCGCGTCGGTGATGGTCAGCCCGCTGCCGGGCTCGGAGAGGCGGCTGGCGATATTGCCGACGACGGTCACCTCGAGACCGTCCAGGATCCATACGGTGCCGAGGCCGACCACGATCATCCAGTGCCAGCGCGACCAGGGCAGCCGGTCCAGCCGCGCCGGGACCTCGGTGGTGATCGTCCCGCCGGGGCCGGTCCTGGCTCCGGCTCCGTCTCCGGGTCCCTCCCCTCGATCTCCCTGTCCTCCGTGGTGCCCGCTCGCGGTCATACGGTTCGGCTCCTCGGCTGTCCTCGGCTGTCCATAGCTGTCTGCGGCTGTTCAGGCGCTGTTCAGGGCCGATCCTCGGCAGGGCGCCCGCGGCCGGGCGGCCGAGCGCCGAGTACCCGAGGTCAAAGCGATGAACCTATGGTCTGACCAGGCCCTTGATGGGCCGCGCAGCCGGGGACGCTACGCTGCCCCCCAACCGGCTGTTGATCCTCGACCGCCGGCTTCCCGCCGACCATCCCGCCCTGAATCGGTCACGCCTGGTTATCCATGGCTATGAACTGATCAGCGCACGATCAGCCTTGGATAGCGAAGACTCAATGTCGTGGTTCGAATCATTCATCCTCGGGCTGGTCCAGGGGCTGACTGAGTTTCTTCCGATCTCCTCCAGCGCCCATCTGCGGCTCACGGCCGCGTTCGCCGGCTGGAACGACCCTGGGCCCGCCTTCACCGCGATCACCCAGATCGGCACGGAGCTCGCGGTACTCATCTACTTCCGCAAGGACATCGTCAATATCGTCTCGGCCTGGTTCCGCTCGCTCTTCAGCAAGGAGTGGCGCGGCAACCACGACGCCCAGATGGGCTGGCTGGTGATCGTCGGCTCGCTGCCCATCGGCGTGCTCGGGCTCACTCTTCAGGACGCGATCGATGGTCCGTTCCGCGATCTGCGGCTCATAGCCACGACCCTCGTGGTCCTGGGTCTCGTGCTGGGCTTCGCGGACCGCCGTGCGGCGCGCGATGAGAGCGGCGGCCGGCATCGCGTCGCCAACCAGCGCAAGACACTGCAAGAACTGAACATCCGCGACGGCCTGATATTCGGCGTCTGCCAGGCGATGGCGCTGGTGCCGGGCGTGTCCCGGTCGGGCGCGACGATCAGCGGCGGACTGCTGATGGGCTACACCCGTGAGGCGGCGGCCCGCTACTCCTTCCTTCTCGCCGTGCCGGCGGTGCTGGCCTCCGGTGCGTTCGAGCTGAAGGACGCGTCCGATGGCCATACGGAGTGGGGCCCGACGATCTTCGCGACGGTTATCGCCTTCGTGGTCGGATATGTGGTCATCGCGTGGTTCATGAAGTTTATTTCAAGCAAGAGCTTCATGCCGTTCGTGATCTACCGGATCCTGCTGGGCATCGCACTCTTCGCGCTGGTCGGCTTGGGTGTGCTGAGCGCCCACGCGGCCGAGTCGGCGGGCTGACGCACCCATAAGGGCAGGGGGTGGGCCGCCGGCCGAGGAGGGAGGAGTCCGGCGGCCCCTTCGCTCAGGTCTGGCGCCCCCTGAGCGGCATGGGACGAGTCAATCGCCATGCGGGGCATCAGGGAAGGGTGTGCGGTAGATATATGCAGGCATTCGCGTCACACCGGGTGTGAATTCCTCACCCAGCACGCACCTCTCCCCAGGGCTGCCACACCATCCGAGCTGCCACGCCATGGGTCCGATCACACCGGCGGTTCGGTGACCCGGTCACATCCGCGGTTCCGTGACGGTCACATCCGGGGTTCGGTGACGATCTCCACCAGCCGGTCCAACGAGTCGATCCGCCAGTCCGCCATCGCCGCGTCGTCCGTATCGGCCCACAGATACGCCCACGGCCCCCGGCGGATATGCGCGGCCCGCAGCCCGGCGGCCTTCGCGGGGCGGATGTCGAAGGCCGGGTAGTCACCCACGTAGACCGTGTCCCCGGGCGCGGCACCACCGAGCTGCGCCACCCGCCGGAAGAACTCCGGATCGGGCTTGGCGACCCCCCACTCACTGGATGTCGCCACGGCGTCGACCGGCAGCCCCAGGCCGCGCAGCAGCTCACCCGCCCGCAGCGACTGATTTCCGGCCAGGACCACCCGCAGCCCCGACGCCCGCAGCGCGCCGAGCGCGGACCGCACATCCGGGTACAGATCGGACTCGTCCAGCCACTCCCCACGGCCCGCCGCCTCCCGCGCCCGCCGCTCGGCCTCGATGTCCACGCCCGGTCGCACCAGCCGGATCGCGTCCCCGTCGTCCCGCCCCTGCGCGACCACGGCTCCCACCAGCGCGGACAGGGTATGCCGCGGCACCCCGAGCCAGTCGGCCCAGGCACCCCAGTAGCGGTCCTCACGGACGAGGGTCGAGCCGATGTCGAACACCACGCTCTCCATCACCCCGGCCCCTTCCTCCGCTTGCTCCGGCCGGTGCGCCTCACGCCTGCTCCAGCCCCCGGCCCTCCCAGTCCTCGTAACGGATCCGGGCGAGGTCGCGCACATCGCCGACCGTGCCCCATTCGTTCTTGCCCAGCCGGGACAGCGGCCGCAGCCTGGAGATCTCCGCATGCCCGTCGACCATCACCTCGTCGTCGACCACGGCATGCACCACCCGCCCGAGAACCACCGTCGAATTTCCGAGCCCCAGCGTGCCGTGCACCACACACTCCAGCGCCACCGGCGACCCCGCCACCCGGGGTGGCTTCACCCGCGCACTCGGCTCCTGCGCCACCCCCACCGCCTCGAACTCGCTCACCCCGTGCGGAAAGTTTGTCGCGGTCGCGTTGACCTGCTCGAACAGTGCCTCGGGGGCGAGGTTCACCACAAACTCCCCGGTGTCCTCGACATTCCGCAGCGAGTCCTTGCGCCCCACGGAGGTGAACTGCACGATCGGCGGATCCACGGCCGCGACGGTGAAGAACGAGTGCGGGGCGAGGTTGGCGGCACCATCCCCGCTGACCGTGGACACCCAGGCGATCGGCCGGGGCACGATGGTCGAGGTCAGCAGCTTGTAGAACGGGACGGGGCCCATGGTCTCGGGGTCGAAATCGATACGCATGGGCCCCAGTATCCGCGCCGGTGACGGCGCACCCCAACGGGGTCAGCGGCCAGGTGCGGCCCCACCAGCTGCTCGGCTCCTCCGCGGATGTCGGTGGCGGCGTGCTCAGGCGGCCAGGCCGTTGATCCGGTACTGCATCACCCGGTAGTTCTGGTCGTCGTACCACTGGCTCACGGCGAGGTGGAAGTCGCCGAAGGTCGAGCCCGGGACGATGAAACCGCCGTAGGGGTTGGCCACCGCGTTGCCGGACTCGTTGCCGGGAGTGGTGGGGACGATGAGGGGCTGTTCCGGGGTGGCGAACAGGTCGCTTGTCGGCAGGGCGAAAACCTGGGCGCGGATGTCAAGGGGCTCCATGTTCAGCCAGGTCAGGGCGTACTTGCCGCCCATCGCACGGAAACAGATCTCCCCGAACCGGCGCCGGGCGGTGATCGTGGTGGGGTAGTTGCCCCAGCCCCAGGAGCCGTTCGCATAGCCCCACGGCTGGTACGCCGCCGGGTCGCCCAGTTGGTCCTGCCGGACGCGGTGGAGCAGGAGGTCGGATGCCACGTCCCGGTTGAACACGCTCGACAGGACATAGCAATAGCCGTCGTCCGCGACCGCGTAGGTCTTCTGCTGGAACTGGCCTCCGTACTGGTCCCCGGGCCACTGGCACAGGTACTGCCACGTCTGGCCGTTGTCCGTCGAGCGCCAGAAGTCGGAGTGGTGGGTCCGGTACAGGACACCGCGCATCAGATGCATGTACATCGTGTCGCCGACGGTGAAGACGTCCGACGGTATGGCGGTCGTGTTGTTCTCGTGGCTCTCCGGGACCAGGCCCACGGCGTGTGAACCGCCCACGCTGTCGTCGATGACGAGGGCGTTCAGATCGGGGTGGCGGGCCCGCAGGCCCACCGGGGCCCGCCAGTCGGGGCCGCCCACCCCGCCTCCGTCGAAGGTGTCGCCGCAGATGAACAGCATCGTGCCGTCGGGGCAGCGGACGGGGATGCCCAGGTCGGTCCACGGTGCGGCGAACCGGCCCGTCTCGGCCGGGCCCGTGAGGTTTCTGACCTTCGTGCCGGTGATGGCGGCGGCCGCGGCGACGGCCCGTGGCGCCCCCGCCGTCAGTCCGGCCGCCGTCGCCGCCAGGCCCAGACCGGCGGTGAGCACCAGACGGCGGCCGGGGCCACCGGCGGTTGCGGCGTGGTCCCCACCGGCCGTACTGGCGCTGAGGGGATGTGATGAAGCTGCCATGTGCGACTCCTCGGAATCGTGCGCTTCTACGGCTATGGCTACGGCATGGCTACGGCTGGATGGCCACGTCTCCGCACAGGTGCACCTCGACGCCCAGCTCGGCGAAGAGCGCGGCCTTGGCGCGCAGCGCCTTGTCGGCGGTCGCCGCGTCGGGGGCGTAGGCCACGTTGAGGTGGTTGGCGCGGTGGCGGGCCATGAACTGGTCGCGGGTGACGCCGTGCAGGACCGCGTGCATGATCGGCCACTGGTGGTTGGTGGCGTCGAGCCGGCGGCGGGTCTCCTCCTCGGGCAGCTCGACCGAGGTGGCGCGGCCGAGGTCGACGTGCAGCCCGCCGTCCATCAGGAACACCCGCGACCAGACGATCTCGCCGGGCTTGGAGACGCCGCTGAGGGTGCCGCCGCCGAGGGGGAAGAACATCGGGGGCTGGCGCATGCTGTACGACTTGTCGTAGCCGCCGTTGTGGGAGGCGGGCACCGAGCCGGAGATCTCGAAGACCCAGACGAACCGGCCGTCGTACTCCTCGCCCCAGCGGATGTCATGCAGTGTGGTGGCCGGGTCGAGGCCCATCGCGGTCCAGATGCGGTTGGTGACCAGGGAGTCGACGGCGACGCCCTCGTCCACCTCGTTGAAGTGCGGCAGCGGCGCGCCGGGGTAGAGCTCGCGGGCGCCGTCACGGCTGCGCACCGGCGGGCGCTGGACGTTGTTGAGCAGGCCCTCGGCGAGGTCGCTCGCCGGGACGGTGTCCTTCAGGCCCTGCTGGTACTGGATGCCGACCGCGTCGAGCCCGAAGTCGTCGGCGATGCGCACCGCGGCGATGTACATCGTGAACTGGCTGAGCAGCTGTGCGTCGGTGAGTTCGGTGGCCTCGTCGGTGCCGGTGTGGAAGGTCATCCCGGCCCGGTCGAGCCAGCCGCGTACCTCCCGGGCCTCCTCGTCGGACACGTTCCTCATCTCGGCGACCAGGGCGCTCTGCGACAGCCGCTCCTTGTAGATGCCGAGCGGGTTGAGGAACTCGTCGTCGATGATGGCGTTGTACATGCCCATGCAGCCCTCGTCGAAGACACCGATGATCGCCTTCTCCGCGCGCAGTTGGCGGGCGAGTGCCGTGCCCAGTTCGGTCTCGGGGTCCTCGCGCGGCAGGGGCGGCAGGGGCCGGACATGGCTGGTGTCGTGGGTGAGCGTGCCGGTCTCCAGCCAGGTGCGCAAGGACTCGCGCGCCCAGTCGTCGGTGAAGTCGGCGCTCCACAGCACCGAGTAGTCACATCCCGCCTTGGTGAGGCTGCCGGCGAGGTTCAGCAGGCCGACCAGCCCGGGGAACTCACCGCTCCAGTTGGCCACGACCAGGATCGGGCCCCGGTGGTCGCGCAGACCGGAGAGTACGTGGTGGCTGTACTGCCAGACGGCCTCGACGACGATGAGCGGGGCGTCCTCGGGTATCCGCTTGAAGATCTCGATCCCGGCGCGCTGGCTGTCGATGAACCCGTGCCCCTTGGCCTGGTCGACCGGGTGGCCGCGGCGCACCTTCCGCCCGAGGTCGGTGAGGGCCGCGGCGAGGTCGCCCTCCAGCTTCTCCTGGGTGGGCCAGCAGGTGACGTTGGCGGCGGGGCGCAGATCGCCGCTGGCCACGGTGTAGACGGTGTTGGGCTCGGCGGCGGGCGGCCGGTGGAGCTCGGGCAGGGTGTACGCGGTCATGCGGTCTCCGTTGGTGGTGCGTCGATGGTGCGTGCGGTCCGTGGCGGGGCCGACGCGGGTCGAGCGGAGTCGGTCACCGGTGTCACGCTCGGCGGGAAGGCGGCTGTGGCCTCCGGCCGGGGCGCATCGGGGTGTGGCCTCTCGGGTGGCGCCCTTCTGGAGGGCACCATTCGAAAGGGGGGCGCTCGGCGCTCCTGAAGTGCGAGTGCTTCAACGCTCCTGAAGTACGAGTGCTTCAGCGCTCCTGGAGTGCGGCCAGGGCGTGGACGGTGGCGGCGGTGTCCGGGTACAGCCGCCGGTAGAGGGTGTACAGCTCGTCGTAGCGCCCGGTGTGCTCGGCGCGGGGCATCACCGTCTCGCGCACTGGATTCCAGTCCTCGATGGAGGCGTCGCCGACGAGTTGGGCGGCCAGCAGAGCGTCGCCGTAGCCGGCGCCGATGGTGATGGTGCGCAACTCCTGTGGGCGGCCGGTGATATCGGAGACGATCTGTGTCCACAGGGCGCCCTGGGTGCCGCCGCCCACGGCGACCACGCGGCGGATGTCGCCGCCGACCGCCTCGATGACCTCGATGTTCTGGCGGACCGCGAACCCGGTGGCTTCGAGTGCGGCCCGGTAGAGGTCTCCGCGGGTGTGGGACAGGGTCAGTCCGGCGATCACTCCACGGGCGTCCGGGTCCATGATCGGGGTGCGCTCGCCGGAGAAGTACGGGAGCATCAGCAGGCCATTGGCTCCGGGGCCCGACTCGGCGGCCAGCGCGGTGAGTCGGGCGTGGTCGCCGTCGGCGAACAGGTCCCGCAGCCAGTTGGCGACCGCGCCGGAAGTGGCCATGCCGCCGGCCAGGTTGCGGGTCCCGGGCAGGGCGCCGACCGTGCCCCACAACGACGGGCTGGTCAGCGGCTCGGGCACGGTGTGGATGAGGAACATGGTGGTGCCGTACATCAGCATCAGATCGCCGATGTTCTGCGCACCCACGCTCAGCGCCTCGGCCCAGGCGTCGACGGTGCCGGTGGTGACGGGGATACCGGCGGGCAGACCGGTCGCCCTCGCGGCCTCGGGGGTGAGGGTTCCGGCCGCCTCGCCGGGCCAGCGCAGTGGCGGCAGTTCGATACCGGGGGCGACGTCGGCGGCCCAGGGGGCGTACCACTCGCGGGTGTGCGTGTCGTACAGCGGGGTGCACTGGCTGGCCGAGTGGTGGTCCAGGACGTAGTTGCCGGTGAGCTGCCTGACCAGCCAGGAGCTCGGCATGTACAGCCGCCGGGCCCGCGCGTAGAGCTCGGGCTCCTCCTCGGCGATCCAGGCGATCTTGGGCCCCGCTGCCTGTGTGGTCAGGGCGGAGCCGCCACGGCGCATGATCTCATCGGCGCCCAGCCGTGCCTCGATGCGCTGGATCTGGTGGACGGAGCGGGTGTCCACACCGTAGAGAACGGCGGGGCGCAGTGGGGTGTCCCGCTCATCGGCCAGCAGGACACACGGCCCCATGCCGCTGACCCCGACGGCGACCACGGTGGTGTCATCCGCGGCGGCCAGCTCCCGCGCGAGTTCGATGAACTCGCGCCACCAGATGGAGGCGTCCATTTCGAAGCGTCCGGGGCCGGGCCGTGCGGGGGTGTGCTCCCGTGCGGCCGAGCGGATCAGCGTGCCATCGAGACCGACGAGGACGCCCTTGCTGCTCGAAGTGCCGATGTCCACACCGATGACTGCGTTGCGAGGCATGGCGAGCACGCTGACAGAAAACGATTTCATCGTCAAGGGAGCCCGCACAAATGGCCTTTGCCCTGGCCAAAAGCCATATCAGCGGTGCACGTCGACACCCCGGGACCGGCCATACGTCTCACCCCTTGACACCCCCTGGACCCCGCTCTACGTTGCGGTGAAATGGATTTCAGACGTGCTGCGCCGCACTGCCGGTGACGCCGTTCCCCGCGCGCCACGGCGCCTCTTTCAGGTCCGCCGCACGCACCCCGTACCCCACCCATGAGGGCAACACACGATGACGACCTTTGGACTCGACGGCATCTCCCGCAGGACGCGTGCCGTGAGCCGTTCCATCAGCGCCGAGAACGTCACCGGCGCCAAGTCCGGCGGCGGCCGCGCCACGGAGGGCACCGGGGCCGTGGCGGCGAGCAGGCTGGGGCCGGGCTGGAAGATCTCCCCCAGCATCGACATCGACCCCGGCACCACGGCCGTGCTCGCCGATATCGAGGGTCCGGGCACCATCCGCCACCTGTGGTGCACCACCGACCCGCACCGGGCCTGGCGGGGCACCCTGCTGCGGATGTACTGGGAGGGCGAGGAGGACCCGGCCGTCGAGGTGCCGCTCGGTGACTTCTTCTGCAACGGCTGGAACACCTTCAGCCAGGTCTCGTCCGTGCCCATCGCCGCGAACCCCAACGGCGGCTTCAACGCGTACTGGCCGATGCCGTTCCACCGCAAGGCGCTGATCACCCTGGAGAACCTGACCGCCGAGAAGGTCACGCTCTACTACCAGGTGGACTACGAGCTGGACGAGGTCGGCGACGACGCCATCTGGTTCCACGCCCAGTGGCGCCGCAGCCACCCGGTGCCGTACGGCGAGGTGCACACCCTGCTGGACACGGTCACCGGCGCCGGCAGCTATGTCGGCACCTATCTGGCCTGGGGCGTCAACAGCCCCGGCTGGTGGGGCGAGGGCGAGCTGAAGTTCTACCTCGACGGCGACGACGAATTCCCGACGCTCTGCGGCACCGGCACCGAGGACTACTTCGGCGGCGCCTGGAACTTCGACGTCCCCGGCCGGGGCTACACCGCCTACACCACGCCGTATCTGGGCCTGAACCAGATCCTGCGCCCGGACGGGCTGTACAGCAGCCAGCAGCGGTTCGGGATGTATCGCTGGCACGTCCTGGACCCCATCCACTTCTCCGAGGACCTGCGCGTCACCGTGCAGAGCCTCGGCATCGGCCCGGGACAGGGCAACGGTCTGCCGCACCGCTACCGGCACACCAGCGACGACATCGCCAGCACCTCGCTGTTCTACCTGGACACCCCGTCGTCCACGTCCCGTCCGGCCTCACCGGATCTGCTCACCCTCGAAGTCGACTGACGCGAAGCCGGCTTACGAGAGCCCCGGGGCCCGCCCCGTACGCCCCCCACGATCCGCACGTCCCAGCCCCATCCCACTCCGACAGGAGCGCACGCATGCTCCAGCACGGCAATGAAGCCGGGCGCCCGGCCACCTTCTCCCCCGGCACCTCACGCCGCCGTTTCCTCACCGCGATGGCGGGCGCGGGGTCGGCGGTGACGGCCCCGGCGCTGCTCACCGGTTGCGGTACGGCCCGGGCGAAGGGGGGCAACCTCCAGTTCTGGAACTTCTACGGGCCCCAGCGCTCGCCGGACCCCGCGGTCAACGCACAGTCCAAGTGGTTCGTCGACATGGTCGCCCGGTGGAACGCCACCCACAAGGCGCGGATCGACCTCGTCCATCTGCCGCAGCCCACCTATCTCAACGGATTCAAGCTGCCGTCCGCCTTCGCCACCGGCGAGGGCCCGGACATCTTCCTGCTCTCCCCCGGCGACTTCCTGCGCTACTACAACGGCGGTGTCCTGGCCGACCTCACGCCGTACATGGAGAAGGCGGCCATCGAGGACTTCGGCTCCGCGCTCGACAGCCGCAGGGTGGACGGCAAGGTCTACGCCCTTCCCATGGAGATCGAGCCGCTGGCCATGTTCTACGCCCAGGACGTCTGGGAGAAGGCCGGTCTGTCGGAGGCCGACATCCCCGCCACCTGGGACCAGATGCTCGACATCGGCGACAAGCTGCGCACCGGGACACGGGCGGGGCTGGTCTTCGAGACCAACCCGGGCTACTACCAGAACTTCACCTGGTACCCGTGGTTGTGGCAGGGCGGCGGCGAGGTCCTGGACGAACACGGGAACGTGGCCTTCGACTCCAAGGCCACCCGCCAGGCCCTGCGGCTCTGGCAGGACGCGGTGGGCCACGGCATCGCCCCGCGCACCCTGCCCGCCGCGGGCGATGTGATCGGCGGTTTCAAGGGCGGCAACGTCGCCATGTGGCAGCAGGGCATCTGGAACGTATCCAGCTTCAAGGCGTTCGCGCCCAAGTACAAGTACGGCGTCTTCAAACTGCCCACGCCCCCGGGCGGCCGGTATGTCACCGCGCTGGGCGGCTGGTCCTTCTGCGCCAACGCCCAGGGCCGCGACCCCGAGGCGGCGGCCGAGTTCTGCGTCTGGGCGCTGGGCTCCATGAAGGACCACTCCATCAACCGGATGGTCGAGTGGTGCGTCGGCACCAAATCCGATGTGGCGCCCCGCGACAGCGCCCTGGAACGCGGCTCCGCCAAGGGCGGCTACGACTCGGAGATCATGAAGCGGTTCAAGGACGAGATCTTCCCGGGCGGCCGTGCCGAACCGCGCTATCCCCCGGTCGTCTACAAGGCGATCTCCGACGCCATCCAGGGCACCATGCTCGCCGGTCACGGCGTGGCGGATGAGGCCGAAAGAGCCGCCCGGTCCATCGCGGCCTACACCAAGAGCTACAAGGGGGCGAGCCTGATATGAGCAGCGTCGCCGCACAGGAGCGCCGCCGGGCCACCGCCGCCCCGGCGCGGACACCCGCCTCGACCGGCCGGCCGAGGCTGAGCCGCAAGCACCGCGAGTGGCTGGCCGCCGGACTGTTCCTCGCGCCCGATGTGCTCGGGCTGCTGGTGTTCGTCGCGATCCCGATGGTGCTCTCCATCGTGCTGAGCTTCTTCCAGGTCAGCGGCTTCGGCAGCTATGAGTGGATCGGGCTCGGCAACTACCGGCGGATGGTGAACGACCCGCTGTTCTGGGACTCGATGGAGATCACGGGGCTGTATGTGGTGTTCCTCGTCCCCGTGCTGTTCTGTGTGAGCCTCGGATTGGGTCTGCTGGTCAAGCAGAAGCTGCCCGGCGTCGGCGTCTACCGCACCGTGCTCTTCCTGCCGTACGTCATCAGCCTCGTGGTGGTCGGCGTGTTGTGGAAGTTCCTGCTGGACGAGCAGACGGGGGTGGTCAACCGGGCCATGCGCGCCGCCGGTTTCGACGGCGAGTCCTGGCTCGGCAGTCCGTCCCTCGCGCTCGGCTGTGTCATCGCCGTCATGGTGTGGGTGATGATGGGTTACTACATGATCATCTTCCTGGCCGGGCTCCAGGAGATCCCCCAGGAGTTCTACGAGGCAGCGAAGCTGGACGGCGCGGGGCCGTGGACCACCTTCCGCACCATCACCTGGCCGCTGCTGCGGCCCACCAGCTTCTTCGTCCTGCTGATGGCCACGGTCGCCGCCATCACCGGCGGACTCGACCTGATCTTCGTCCTGACCAACGGCGGCCCCGCCAACGGCACTTCGCTCGCGATCTTCTACATCTATCAGCAGGCGTTCGGATTCGGGGAGTACGGCTATGCCTCGGCCATGGGCTCGTTCCTGGTGCTGATCATGGTGCTCGTCTCCGCGGTGATCTTCAAGTTCACGAGAGGCGGGAGGTTCGACGATGGCGAGTGACACCATGGCGGCACGGGCCCACACCACCACCCCCACAGCCGGCCGACGCCGGGCGCCCTCCGCACGTGCCGGACTGACTGTCCTGGCCGTCGTCCTGTCGCTGATCAGCCTCTTTCCGGTGCTGTGGATGGTCACGTCGTCCTTCAAGACGCGTGCCACCGTCACCGACGGGCGGCTGATCCCGCGGGACTTCACCTTCCAGAACTTCGTCTACGTCTTCACCGAGGTGCCGTTCGGCCGCTATCTGTGGAACAGCTTCTTCATCTCCTCGGTGATCACCGTGGCGGCGCTGTTCTTCCACTCGATGGCCGCCTACGCACTGGCCCGGCTGCGCTTCCCCGGGCGCGAGAAGCTCTTCGGCGCGATCTTCGCAACCCTCCTGGTCACCGCGCCGGTGGTGCTGATCCCGCTGTTCCTGGTCGCCCGCGAGCTGGGTCTGCTCGACAGCTACGCCGGGCTGATCATCCCGGCGATCTTCAACGCGTTCGGCATCTTCCTGCTGCGCCAGTTCTATCTGGGGCTGCCGAAGGAGTTGGAGGAAGCGGCGGTCATCGACGGCTGCGGCCACTGGCGGGTCTACTGGAACATCGTCCTGCCGATGTCCCGGCCGATCCTCTCGGCCCTGGCGATCTTCTTCTTCCTCGCCAACTGGAACGCCTTCGTCTGGCCGCTGGTCGCCACGAGCGATCAGGATCTGACCGTGGTTCAGCTGGGCATCTCCTCGTTCCAGACGCAGTACACATCCAACTGGAACTACATCCTGGCGGCGTCGACGGTGGCCGCGCTGCCCATGCTGATCCTGTTCTTCGTCTTCCAGCGGCAGATTGTGGAGTCGGTCAAGACATCGGGCTTGAAGTGACCTGGTGACGGGCTCGCGGGCGCGTGCGTCCGCGGGCGCGTGGGCTTACGGGAGGCGGTGTCGCACCGGGCGAGTGGCCGGTGCGGGGCCGCTCTTCTCGTGACGCCTAGGGTCTGTCAGGACCCGGCGGGCCCGGCCGTGCTCTCGCGGACCTGGAGCTTTGTGCGCAGCACCACGGTCTGCACCGGGGACAGGCTGCCGTCCCTGCGCTGTAGCAGCAGGTCGGCGGCGGTGCGCCCCAGCTCGTACGAGGGCAGTTCGACGGCCGTGAGCGACGGCCGCACCAGCGACGCCCAGGGGACGTCGCCGAAGGAGAGCACACCGACGCCGGGCGGGGTGCGGCCCGCCTCGCCGAGGGCGTCGAGGACACCGATGGTCATGAGGTTGTTGGCGACGAAGACGGCATCGGGCGGCTCGGGCAACGCCAGCAGTTCACGCATCGCCACCCGGCCGCCCTCCACCCGGAAGTCGGCGTGGCGTATGTAGGTGTTGTCGGCCGCGGCCGCGCCGCCCTGGGCGGCGCTCAACGCCGCGCGGTGGCCCGCGAGTCGTTCCTCGGAGGTGGAGGCCCCTTCGGGCCCGGTGATGCAGGCGATCCTGCGGTATCCGGCCTGGAGGAGGTGGCGGGTGGCCACCTCGCCGCCGTGGTGGTTGTCGACCCGGACCGCGTCCACCTCGGCGTCGCGCGGCCGGCGGTCGACGGCGACGACGGGCACACCGCGGTCGGTCAGCGGTCCCAGGTCCGTCTCGTCCTGGGACGCCGCCGCCACGATGACCCCCGCCATCTGCTCACCGAGCGCGACCTCCAGATAGCGGCGCTCCTTCTCGGTGTCCTCGTCGGAGTTGCACAGGACCACCGAAAGGCTGGTGCGCTGCGCGGCGTCCTCGACACCGCGGGCGAGCGAGGTGAAAAACGGGTTCTCGATGTCCGGGATGATCAGCGCGATCACACTGGACCGCTGCTTGCGCAGCGACCGCGCCACCCGGTTGGGCGCGAACCCGAGGGCCGCCGCCGCCTCTTGCACGGACAGGGCGCGTGCCGGTGTGACCTTGCCGCCGTTGAAGACACGCGAGACGGTCGCCGGGGAGACTCCGGCGGCTCGCGCCACGTCATGGATCGTCACCAACTGTGTCCGCATCCCTTCACCGTGTACGGTCGCCCTTCAGCCTACCGTGCGGGTGAAAAGGATTTCACCCCGGTATTTGAGGGCTCTCACGGGCTACGGGGCGGGCGCGATCCGTCCGGACGTCAGGGCCGGGGTCTCGCAGGTGGGTCCGACAGCCTCCGGGCGGCCGGTGCCGGGCCCACCGCGAGCGCCAGGTGTCCCGGACGAACACTCAGGCGAACACTCAGACGAACACCGACAGCAGCAGGGCCATCGCCAGGCCGAGCACGCTGACCAGGGTCTGTACGACGGTCTGGGTCTTGGTGGCCTGGGTGAGGTCCATCCCGAACGACTCCTTCACCAGCCAGAACCCGGCGTGGTTGACGTAGTTGAGGCCGAGGGAACCGGCCCCGATCGCGACCACGAGCAGCGATGCCTCCAGGCCCCCGCCGTCACCGATCAGCGGGGCCACGATGCCGGTGGCGGAGACGATGCCGACGGTGGCGGAGCCCGTGGTCAGGGACAGCAGCAGGGCGATGAGCCAGCCCAGCAGGATCACATTGATGTGGGCGCCCTCGGCGGCCGAGGCGATGGCATCGCCGATGCCCGAGTCCTGGAGGACCTGTTTGAACGCCCCGCCGCCACCGATGATGAGCAGGATCGCGGCGATGGACTTCAGGCTGTCGGTCAGGGAGGCGCGGGTCTCCTCACCGGAGCGCCCGGAGCCGACGAACGTCACCACGAGGGCGAAGACGAAACCGGCGAGCATCGCCACCAGCGGTTCTCCGGCGAACACAAGCGCCGCGCCCAACCTGCTCGACTCGTCCAGCACCGTCTCGGCCAGGGTGCGCAGCAGCATCAGGACGACGGGCACCAGCACGGCCGCCACGGCCAGGCCCGTGGGCACACCGGTCCGGCGGGGCACCTCCGTGCTCGCCGGTGCGCCGGGCCCTGAGGTGGCGGCCGCGGCGGGCCGGCGCTCGGCGCCCGTGAACTGGGCCACCAGTTCGGCGTCCGGGACGACGTCGGGAAGCCGGGGCGCGATCCAGCGAGCGTAGACGGGACCGGCCAGGATGACGGTGGGCACGGCGCAGACGATGCCGACGCCGAGGGTGAGACCGAGGTCGGCGTGGAGTCCGGTCATCGCGGTCAGCGGTCCGGGGTGGGGCGGCAGCATGCCGTGCAGGGTGGACAGCGAGGCGATGGCGGGCACACCGAGGAGTACGTACGGGCTGCCCTTCGTACCGCCGTGGCCCTCCAGTCTGCGGGCCACGCTGAAGATCAACGGCAGCAGCACGATCAGGCCCACTTCGAAGAACATCGGGACGCCGATGACGAACGCGGCGGCGCCGACCAGCCAGGGCAGCCTGCGGGGCTCGGCGCGGGCGACGAGGGCGCGGGCTATGGTGTCGGTCGCGCCGGAGTCGGACAGCAGACGGCCGAGCATGGCGCCGAGGGCGAGCGTGACGCCCACGTCGCCGAGGGTGCCGCCGGCGCCCTCCTCGATCGAGCCGGCGAGTTTCGCGGCGGGTTCCCCGGCCGCGATGCCCGTGCCCACGCTGACCAGGATCAGCGCGACGAACGGATGGACCCGCAGCCGGGAGTTGATGAGGTAGATCAGTGCTGCGATCGCCACCGTGAGGATGAGCAGCAGCCACCAGGTGTGTGCGGTCATGCGACGCCTTTCCGGGACATATGGGATTGCATCAGGGCATGGGTGAGTCAGGGGATGGTGGGGATCACATGCGATGAGGGCGTGGGGCGGGCGCCGGTCAGTCCAGTCCGAGGTGTCCGACCAGCTCGGCCACGGCCTTGTCCTGCCGGGCCAGATAAGTGGCGAAGGCGCCACCGGTGATGAAGGCGTCGGTCCAGCCGTGGCGGGTGAGCTCGGCCTTCCACTGCCGGGAGCCGTGCAGTGCGGTCAGCACCGCGATCCAGCGTTTGCGGTCCGCCGGGCTGATGCCCGGCGGGGCGACGATCCCGCGCCAGTTGTCGAAGACCAGGTCGATCCCGGCCGCCTTCAGCGTCGGCACCCCGGGCAGCGCGGCCACGGGCCGGTCGCTGGTGACCGCGAGCACCCTGAGCTGCCCGGCGGCGATCTGGTCGAGGAACTCGCCGATACCGCTGGTGGCGAAGTCGACCCGGCCGTCAAGCAGGGCGGGGAGCAGCTCACCGCCACCGCCGTCGTAGGCGGCGTACCGCACCTTCTTCGGCTGGATGCCGACGGCGCCGGCCAGCGCCATGGGCAGCAGGTGGTCCGGGCCGCCCAGTGAGGAGCCACCGCCGACCGTGACGTCCCCAGGGCTCTCGCGCCATCCGGTGACCAGGTCCGCGATGGTGCGGTACGGCGAGTCCTTGCGGACCACCACCGCCTCGGGCTCCTCGATCAGACGGGCGATCGGGGTGGTCCGGGCCACGGTCACCTTCGTGTGGGCGACATGGGAGGCGCCGAGGACACCGAGGCCCATCTGGAGGGCGAGCCGTCCGTTGCCCCGTTCGTCCACGGTGCGCCGCAGACCGACCGTGCCACCGGCTCCGGGCAGGTTGAACACCTCCATGTCCGAGGTGGCCCCGGTCTCCTCCAGCACCCGGGCCACGGTGCGTGCCGTGGTGTCGTATCCGCCGCCGGGTGTGTTGGGCACCAGGATCCGCAGACCGCCGTCCGCGGTGTCCCCGGTGCCCGGCCAGGTGCCGCAGGCCGTGACGAGCAGGGACAGCAGTACGGCCAGGGCGCCGGACAGTGCGCGGGTGCGGGTACGGGTGCCGGACAGGGCGCGGAGGCCGGTGCGGGTGCGGGTGGCGATTCGGGGGCGGGTGCCGGTTCGGCTGCCGGTGCGGCCTCTCATGGCACCTCCCTTTCGCTTCCCATACGGCGGACGCCATGATTGTGCGGCCTGGTGAAAGACGTGCCCAGGTTGTGTCAGCAGGAGAGATTGAGTTCATTGTGGTCGCCGCGATCCGTCGCCGAGCGCTCGCGGGCTTCCGTCGCCAAACGCTCGCGGGCGAGATGCTGGTGCTCCAGCTCGCCATCGTCGTGGTGGTGCTGATGGCGGTCGCGGCGGTCTCGCTCGCGCAGTCGGAGGCCACCTTCAACCGGGTGGAGGGCCGCCGGGTCGGTGCGCTCGCCGAGCAGCTGGCCGCCCAGCCACTGGTGCGCAGCCGGCTGGTGGGCCCCTCGCCGGGGGAGGCGCTGGCCCCGCTGGTGTACTCGGCCCGGGTGCAGTCGCGGGTGACATCCGTCACGGTGGCCGACGGTCGCGGGCGCATCGTGAGCTCGACGAATCCCACGGTGCTCGGCGACCGGCTGCCGCTGGGCGAGGGGGTCGGCGAGGGCCGCGGCTGGTCCGGCACGCTGGACTGGGACGGCAGCCGGGAGCTGGTGGCGCAGGTGCCGGTCCTCGGCGCGACGGGGGACGACCTGGGGCGGCACCTGGGCACCGTCATGATCGGCGAGGTGTCTCCCACGGTGTGGCAGCGGCTGAGCGGCGCCTCCTCGTATCTGCCGGTCTATCTCGGCGTGGCCAGCGCGCTCGGCGTCGTCGGCTCCTGGCTGCTCGCCCGGCGGGTCAAACGGCAGACGCTGGGCCTGGAGCCGCGTGAGATCACCGGGCTGGCCGAGCACCGGGAGGCGATGCTGTACGGCATCGCCGAGGGCGTCGTCGCCCTCGATCCGCAGCACCGGGTGACCCTCGTCAACGACATGGGCAGGCGGCTGCTGGACCTCCCGGAGGACTGTGTGGGCCGCGACCTCGCCGAGCTCGGCATCGAGGGGCGACTGCTGGACGTACTGGCCGGTACGCGCAAGGAGTCCCCCGACCCGAAGGACGAGGTGGTGGTCCGGCACGGCCGCGTCCTGGTCATGAACCGGATGACCGTCGTCAAGGACGGACGCCCGCTCGGCTCCGTCACCACCCTGCGGGACCGCACCGAGCTGGCCAGGCTGGAGCGCGAGATCGGCTCCTTCCGCGGCACCTCCGAGCTGCTGCGCGCGCAGACCCACGAATTCGCCAACCAGCTGCACACCATCTCCGGGCTGATCCAGATCGGTGAGCAGGAGGAAGTGGTGCGCTACATCCGGGCGCTGAACCAGCGCCGCCAGTCGCTCGACATGTCCATCGGCCGCCGGGTCCGGGACACCGCCGTCGCCGCGCTGCTGATGGCGAAGGCGTCCCAGGCCGCCGAGCGGAAGGTGACCCTGCGCCTTTCGGACCGCACCGCGCTGGACCGGCTGACACCCGAGGACGCCGCCGATGTGGCGACCGTGGTCGGCAATCTGGTCGACAACGCCATCGACGCCGCCACGTCCGAGCCCGCCGACGGCAACAGCAACCGCCATGGAGGCGGTGGTGCGCACGGGGGCCGGGACGGCGACGAGCCATGGGTGGAGGTCGAGCTGCGCCAGGACAACGCCAGTGTGGAGATCGTGGTGCGCGACTCCGGCCCCGGCGTCGCCCCCGGACTCGCCCAGGAGGTCTTCGCCCACGGCTTCACCACCAAGGCCGCCCGCGAGGGCGAGCGCGGTATCGGACTCGCCCTCACCCGGCTCGTCTGCGAGCGCCGCGGCGGCGAGATCGCGGTGACCAACACCCCTCAGGGCGCGATGTTCAGCGCCCGCATGTCCGTCAGCCACCCCGCCGACGCGGTGGCGGAAGGAGCGACCCGATGACCGAGTCGGCCGGCACGATCGATGTGCTCGTCGTGGACGACGACTTCATGGTGGCCCGCGTCCACCGCACCTTCGTGGAGCGCGTGGCGCCGTTCCGCGTCGTCGGCACCGCCCACACCGGCGAGCAGGCGATCGAGGCGGTCGAGGCACTCCGCCCCGACCTGGTCCTGCTCGACCTCTATCTGCCGGACCTCTTCGGCCTGGACGTCATCCCCCGGCTGCGCACCGCGGGGCACGACTGCGACGTCATGGTGATCACGGCGGCCCGGGAAGCCGACGCGGTGCGCGGCGCCGTCCGTCAGGGCGTGGTCGACTACCTCCTCAAGCCCTTCGACTACGAGGATCTCCAGCCGCGCCTGGAACGCTATGCGACCCAGCGCGGGCGGCTGCTCACCACGGTCGTCCGCGGTCAGGCGGATGTGGACCGCTTCCTGGCCGGGGCGTTCGCGCCCCCGGCGGGCGGCACCCTGCCGAAGGGCCTGAGCGTGGAGACCGCCCAGCTCGTCGAGCGCGCCCTCCGCGAGGCGGACGGCACCGTCTCGGCCGCCGAGACGGCCACCGACATCGGTATCTCCCGGGTCAGCGCCCGCCGCTACCTGGAGTACTTCCACGCCACCGGCAACGCCGACGTGTCCCTGCGCTACGGCACCGCGGGCCGCCCCGAGCGCCGCTACAGCTGGCGGGTGTAGCGGCCCCGGACGGTTCCGCGCCTCCCCACCGAGGGGACGAAGCCGGGCCCGCAGGCCGGGCCCGGCTTCGTATGAGAACGCCGTACGAAGCGCCTCAGGGCTTTCGGGCGACCGCCCCGTACATGGCGATGTCCTCGTCCTTGATGGTTTCGGTGACGGTGCCGTCCGGGCGCCACTTGTGGACCTGGGTGAGGCCCGGCTCGACCATCTCGAGGCCGTCGAAGAACCGGTTGGCCTCGTCCTCGGTGCGCAGCCGCATGGGCATGTCGCGGGCCGCGTACTCACGGGCGACCCGGGCCACCTCCGCCGGTGCGAAGTCGGCGGTGCCGATGGACATCGCCAGATAGCTTCCGGAGGGCAGCGGCTCCAGGAGGCGGTTGACGATGCCGTTGGCGTCGTCCTTGTCCAGGACGAAGTGCACGATGGCGATCACCGTCAGGGCGACCGGCCGGCTCAGGTCGAGGGTTTCGCGGAGTTCGGGGGCGTCGAGGATGGTGGCGGGCTCGCACATGTCCGCCTCGACATAGGCCGTCCTGCCCTCGGGCGTGCTGGCGAGCAGGCCCTGGGAGAGGGTGAGGACGATGGGGTCGTTGTCCACGTAGACGACCCGGGAGTCCGGGGCGACCGCCTGGGCGATCTCATGGAGGTTGGGGGATGTGGGAATGCCGGTGCCGATGTCGAGGAACTGCCGGATCCCCGCCTCTTCGGCGAGATAGCGCACGGCCCGGTTCATGAAGTCGCGGTTGGCCCGCATATGGATCGGCAGGGCGGGCCACTCGCGGGACATGGCGATGCCCGCTTCCTTGTCGGCCGGGTAGTAGTCCTTCCCGCCGAGGATGTAGTCGTAGATACGTGCCGAATGCGCGCTCTCGGTGTCGATACGGTCGGCCGACCATCCGTTGTCGCTCAAGGCGTCCCCTCCCGGTGGGTCGTCAGTTCGCTGTTGGGTGTGCCCCCGGTCGCGCGGGGCCGGGAAGGACCCGCGCGGCCGGGAAGGATGGATACGGTGCCGTCGGCGCTAGCAGAGGAAGTCGGCGTCGCCGGCCTTCACACCCGCCAGGAACCGGGTCATCTCGTGTGTGCTGAAAACCAGTGCGGGGCCGTCGGGGTCGGTCGACTGACGCAGCGCCACCCGCCCGTCGTACAGCTTCTTGGCTTCGACGCAGGCGCCTCCGGCGTCGTCGCTCCACGGCTTGGACCAGCCCCGGTTGCCGAGGTCATGGGAGGGTATGCCGCTGCGGATGTGGTGGTGCACTTCAGAGCTCCTTGCGTATTGCGCCGAGGACGGCCTCGGTTTTCCTGGCGGGCACCGACTGGGCACCCATCCGGTCCAGGACCTCGCGATACACCACCACGTCTTCCTCTTTGTCCAGATACACCGCGCCGACCAGGCCGCTGAGGTAGACGATGTCGGGCAACTCCCGGGCCCTGAACCGGAAAACATGGAACGCACCGGCCCGCATCGCCGGATGCGGACCGCTTCCGAACGGCATGATCTGCACGGTCACCTGGGGAAGCGCGCTGATCTCGATCAGGTGGTCGATCTGGGCGCGCATCACGGCCGCGCCCCCGACCGGCCACCTCAGCACCGTCTCGTCCATCACGACCCACAGCCGGGGAGGGGATTCCCGGGACAGCAGCTCCTGGCGCTGCATGCGCAGGGCGACCCTGCGCTCGGTGGCCTCCGCCGGAGCGTGCGGGTTGCCGGCGCTGAGCAGCGCACGCGCGTAGTCCTCGGTCTGGAGCAGCCCATGGACGAACTGCGCCTCATAGGCGCGGATCTGAAGCGCCGCCTGCTCCAGATTCAGATACGCCGCGAACCAGTCCGGCATCACATCGCGGTAGGTGTGCCACCAGCCGCGCTTGTTGGCCTCGCGGACCGACTTCAGGAAGGTGTCGACCTCGCGCCGGTCGGTGACGCCGTAGGTCTGGAGCAGCTTCTCCACGTCAGCGAGCCTGAGCCGGGCCACCTTGGCGGCTTCCATCCGGCGGATGGTGGAGTGGCTGACTCCGATCGCCGCGCCCGCCTGGTCGAAGGTCAGGCCGGCGCGCGTCCGGAGCTCCTCCAGCTGCCTGCCGAGGATCATGCGGAGGACGGAGGGCGCACCGCCCCATGCGGTTTCCGCCGCCACGCTCTACCTCCCCACACCGGGCTTCACGGGTGCAGTCTGTCACGGCCATCGATTCGGGTAAGCGGAACCCCCGATGGCAACTTGCAATTTTCAAAGTACCGCTTGCAACCCGTTCGTTGCACCTGTCACAGTGGGCACACCGTCCGATCACGGTGGGAACGCTTGCGTGGGTACGTCCGTGGGCACTGCGCAGTGCGGGAACGGCACGGTCCATGACGCGCAGGCAGACGAAAGGCGGCCGCTCGTGGCTCCCCTCGCCCTCCCCCTGACTCCGCTTCGGACGTCCCGGGAGCAGGACACGCACCCGGCATACGCCTTACAGCTGCCGGCCGTCGCCTCCTCGGTGTGCACGGTGCGCGCTGCCGTGCGCGAGCGGCTGCACGCCCTGGGCGTCGGTGCCCAGGTGTGCGACGACGCCCTCCTCGTGATCTCCGAGCTGGTCACCAACGTGATCGCGCACACCGTCAGCGACCGTGTGGAGTGCAGGCTGTACATCGGCGCGGGACATCTGCGCCTGGAGGTCGAGGACCAGATCCGGGCCCACACCCTCCCCGCGCCGCGGACACCGGACCCCGAGAGCCAAGGGGGACGAGGGCTTCTGCTGGTCGGCGCGGTGAGCAGCGCCTGGGGCGTCAAGGACGCCCCGCACGGACCGGGACGGATCGTATGGGCCGAGCTGCCATCGCGCACGGAAGAGTGTCACTGACTCATGGACCGACAGTACGTTGCCCCTGAGGCGCCGTCACTCGGCGCCGCCGGCCTCCGGCATGGCCACCGCGGGCGGCTGCGCATACCGGAAGACCTGCCCACCCGGCTGGGATACGACGCGGTGGGCATGCCCGCGGACATCGGCAGGCGGGTCATGAAGTGCCTGCCCCGCATCGGCTGTGTCTTCGCCGACGATCAGCGGTGGTGGTGGATCGTGCCTTCGGGGTCGCATATCGACGTCACCTGGCCGGCGTTCACCAGCTACGCGGTCGGCGCCCACATGGCCGACCTGGGCGGCGGGTGCACCACTCGCTTCCGGCACCCGCGTCTGATCCATCACCCGCAGGGCGACTCGCCGTACACGCCGCCGATCCCGCTGTACTTCATGACCTGCCATATCGCGGGCATCCGGCCGCTCTGGTCACCGGGGGACACCGCCGGGCCGCCCCCCATGGCGTAGGACCTCCCCTCCCGCACACTGCCGCTCGTCTGGGACCGGGTCTCTTCGACAACGTTGTCCGCAAGTATGGACAAACACTGAAGTGAGTGCTCTGGTAATGCGTGCAGCAAGTGTTCCCTGTGGAAGAGTTCCGCCGCTCTCCGGGCGGCGGCGCCAACCGGACCATGGAGCAGCAGCGTGCTGAGACACTTGTTCCTCCGCTTCCCGTCCCTTCGTCGTCCAAGACGGACCTGGCGGCGGCGCGTGGCCGCCGCCGTGGTCCCCGCGCTGGCCGCCACCACCCTGCTCGTCTCCGGCGCCGGCCCCTCCCACGCCGCACCCGCCTGGGAGCCCAAACCCTCCCCGATGACCGGCCCGTTGACGAACCAGGCGCACCAGGTCCCGGTCGACGACCCCCTGCCGGAGTATCCGCGGCCGCAGCTCACCCGGCCCGACTGGGCGGATCTCAACGGCATCTGGGACTTCGCGGTCACCTCCCGCGACGCCGGACAGCCGGCCACGTTCGGCGAGCGCATCCGAGTGCCGTTCGTCCCCGAATCCTCGCTCTCCGGCATCCAGCGCAAGATCACCCAGAATGACAAGCTCTGGTACAAGCGCACCTTCACGGTGCCCTCCAACTGGAGCGGCCGTCACATCCAGCTCAACTTCGGCGCCTCCGACTGGGAAACCACGGTCTGGGTCAACGGCCGGCAGGCCGGCGACGCCCACCGCGGCGGCTACGACTCCTTCTCGTACGACATCACATCCCTGCTGAACGGCGGCACCAACACCATCGTCATCTCCGTGTACGACCCCACGGAGGCCGGCGGTCAGGCCATCGGCAAGCAGCGCGTCCAGGACGTCACCCCGCACCCCGGCAAGAGCATCGTCTACACCGCCTCCTCGGGGATCTGGCAGACCGTCTGGCTCGAGCCCACCGCCCCCGCGCACATCACCCGCCTGGACATGGTCCCGCGGCTGGAGGACAACACCCTGCGCGTCACGGTGCGCGGCGCCGGCGGAGCGGACGGCGCGGGCGTCAAGGTCACCGTCTCCAGCGGCGGCACGGCGGTCGGCAGCGCCACGGGCACGGTGGGCGACGAGCTCTCCGTACCGGTGCCGGGCGCCCGTCTGTGGACGCCGGAGGACCCGTTCCTGTACGACGTCACGGCCGAGCTGACCGGTGGCGCCGGAGCCGACAAGGTCGGCGGCTACACCGGCATGCGGTCGATCGTGGTGAAGGACGTGGGCGGGGTCCGGCGGCCCGTGCTCAACGGGAACTTCGTCTTCCAGACCGGCACCCTGGACCAGGGCTACTGGCCGGACGGCATCTACACCGCGCCCACCGACGAGGCCCTCAAATACGATCTGCAAAAACACAAGGATCTGGGCTTCAACATGGTCCGCAAGCACATCAAGGTGGAACCGCAGCGGTGGTTCTACTGGGCGGACCGGCTCGGGCTGCTGGTGTGGCAGGACATGCCCTCGATGGACAGCGGCAAGACCCCGGACACCGCGGCCCGCGCCCAGTGGGAGAGCGAGTACCGCGCCATCATCGACCAGCACCGCAGCTCGCCCTCGCTCATCCAGTGGGTGGACCAGAACGAGGGCTGGGGCCAGTACGACCAGGCCCGCATCGCCGACATGGTCAAGGCGTACGACCCCTCGCGCCTCGTCGACAACATGAGCGGCGTCAACTGCTGCGCCGCCAAGGACGGCGGCAACGGCGACGTCATCGACAACCACAACTACGTCGGGCCCGGCAACACCCCGACGGAGCCGGTGCGCGCCTCGGTGCTCGGGGAGTACGGCGGGCTCGGCTACCGGGTGCCCGGCCATGAGTGGTACCCGGGCGGCGGGTTCAGCTACGAGGACCAGCCCACCACGGCAGCGCTCAACGACCGGCTCGTCGGCCTGCTCGACGGGATACGCGAGAACACCATGCCCGCCGGCGGCCTCTCGGCCTCGGTCTACACACAGATCACCGACGTGGAGAACGAAGCCAACGGGCTCATGTCCTACGACCGCCAGGTGGTCAAGGTCGACCAGGCCCGGGTCCGGGCCGCCAACCAGGCCCTCATCGCGGCCTCCCGGTCGGTCGGCGCGGCGGTGAAACTGCCCGTCGGGCAGAACGTGTCCATCCGGGTCACCACCCCCGGCTACACAGACCGCTACATCCGCCACTACGACGGGCTGGGCTTCACCGAGGTGGTCGACGCCGCCAGCGGCGATCTGCTGAAGAAGGACGCCACCTGGACGGTCAGGCAGGGTCTCGCGAACAAGCTCTGCTACTCCTTCGAGTCCCGCAACTACCCCGGTGAGTATCTGCGCCACCGCGAATTCCGCGTCCGGCGCGAGGCGGGCGACAACTCCACGGTGTACAAGGAGGACGCGACCTGGTGCCCGGTCCAGGGCAGCGGTGGCGTCCGGATGTCGGCCGCCAACTTCCCCGGGCAGTATCTGCGGCATATCAACGCCGAGCTGTGGCTGGCCCAGTCCGGCGGCGGCCACGCCTGGGACAACCCGGCCAGTTTCACCGAGGACACCACCTGGGCGATCGAGCCACCCTGGGCTCCCTGAACCACCGCCGCGGGCCCGCGCCGAAGGGCCCGCACCCTCCGGCGGCCGTCCCTCCGCACGGGCGGCCGCCGCCTCTCTCCTCCCCCACGCTCATGCGCACGGCCCCCCATGGAAAGGCGGGTACGTCATGTCAGCGCGGCTCCACCGTTTCCTCCGCGGACTCCTGACCCTGGCCATCGCCCTGGCCGGCCTCGTCGTCCTCCCCACCCCGTCCCGCGCCGCGACCCCGGTCTGCGCGCTGGCGTGTGACACCCTCGACCCCTCGAAGGCGCAGCGCGACACCTTCCCCGTGCCGGATGTGAACCTCAACGGCCGGATCCTCAGGCTGCATATGTCCGACCCCGACTCCATGGCCTGGGCCAGCGTCGACAACGGTGTGAGCGGCGACGCGGTCTGGCTCGACCGCTCCTGGGACCGCGGCGCCACCTGGGAGGGACTGCTCGGCAAGGCGACCATCCCCGGCTCCTGGACCGGCACCCGCACCCTGATGTACAACCTCACCGACCCGGTGGGGCACCGGCGCGGCTGGCTCCGGGCGTGTGCCGACGCCGCCGGTGTCACCTGCACCGACTGGGTCCGCCCGACGGTGTGCGACGGCACGTCCTGCGACGGCGCCGACCCGGCCACCGCCGCGGGCGACGACCGCCCGGTGCCGTCCACCACCCTGTTCGGGCGCACGATCAGCCTCCATGTCGACCAGAAGAACGCGATGGCGTGGGGCGTCATCGAGAACGGCGGCGCGGGCGACGAGATCTGGCTCGACCGCTCCTGGGACGGCGGCGCCACCTGGCCCGAGGGCTCCTCCCTCGGCCGTACCGGCGTGCCCTCGGGCAGGACCACGACCCGGACGGCCATGTTCGCCACCCGGGATCCGGGCGGGCTGATGTTCGGCGGCGCCGTCCGGGCCTGCGGCCGCGAGGCCACCCACCAGGAAGGCAGCTGTACGGCCTGGGCGCGGCCCGCGCCGACCCGGGCGCGCGCCGCGGCGGACGCGCTGATGGCGTCGTACCACACCTACGAGGGCTGGTGGCGCAGCAGTTGGTGGAACTCGGCCGTCGCCCTCACCTCGCTCATCGACTTCGCCGAGCGCACCGGACGGCAGGACGACGGCTGGGCCTGGGTCATCGCCCGCACCTTCGAGCAGAACCGCGGCACCTTCCCCGCGGGCGCACGCAGCTCCGACCCGGTGGAGGGCCACTTCATCAGCCGTGCCATCGACGACGCGGCCTGGTGGGGGGTGGCCTGGCTGGCCGCGTACGACCACACCCACGACCGGCGCTATCTGGACGAGGCGATCACCATCACCAGTTACGTCCACCAGTACTGGGACACCGGTAGCTGCGGCGGCGGGGTGTGGTGGGACCGCGAGCGCACCTACAAGAACGCCGTGACCAACGGGCTGTACCTGTGGCTGACGACGTCACTGCACCAGCGGATCTCCGGCGACACCGTATGGGGCGACCGGGCGGCCACGGCCGCGACCTGGTACCTGGGCAGTGGGCTGATCAACGGCGCGGGGCTGGTCAACGACGGGCTGACCGGCGACTGCCGCAACAACTCCCAGACCGTGTGGAGTTACAACCAGGGCCTCGCCATCGGCGCCTTCACCCAGCTGTGGCGGTCCACGGGCAACGGCCAGTACCTGGACACCGCCCGCCGCCTGGCCGACGCCGCGATCACCTCGACGGCGCTGACCCGCGACGGCGTCCTCACCGAGTCCTGCGACACCGGCAGCGGTGCCTGCGACGACAACCAGAAGCAGTTCAAGGGCATCTTCATACGCCATCTCGCCGATCTCGCGGACGCCACCGGATCCACCACGTACCGGGCCTACCTCAAGAAGCAGGCCGACTCCATCTGGAGCACCGACCGCGACCCGCTCAACCGGCTCGGCCAGCGCTGGGCGGGCACCACCCCCAACCAGGTGGACTGGCGCACCCAGGCCAGTGCGCTCGGCGCGCTCACGGCCGCGGACCGCCTCTGACCCATCGCGCCGGCGGCAGACCCATCCGCCCCGGCGCCATGAGCCGTACTCGTATCGACGCAAGGAGGCGCCCATGCGCCCTCGCACGGCCCACCGCCACGCCGCACTGCTCACCGCACTGCTGGCCACCCTGTGGGGCCTGCTCTCGGCCCCGCACGCCGCCGGTGCGGCACCGTCCACCGCCGCCGCGGCACCGCACGCCGCCGCCGCGGGCACCTTCCGCAACCCCCTGAACACCGGCCCCGACCCGTATGTGACCTCCTGGAACGGGGCCTACTACCTGACCACCACCCAGGGCGACAGCATCCGCATGTGGCGCTCCTCCTCCCTGGGCACCCTGCTCGACGCCGACCCCATCACCGTGTGGACGGACACCGACGGCTCCCGGAACCAGCACATCTGGGCGCCGGAGTTCTACCGCTTCGGCGACCGCTGGTACCTCTACTACACCGCCGACGACGGGGTGGACGACCACCACCGGCTCTATGTGCTGGAGTCCGACCGCGACGACCCGGCCGGCCCCTACCACTTCAAGTCCCGGCTGACACCGCCCAACCACACGGCCGACTTCGCCATCGACCCCGGCATCCTCCAGCACAACGGACGCCTCTACCTCGCCTATTCGGGCATCAACCAGTACCAGCACAACGGCCTCAACATCGCCCCGATGTCCAACCCGTACACCGTCTCGGGCAACGCGGTCGCCATCAACGCGGCCGGCGGCTGCCCCGAGGTGCGCGAGGGCCCCGAGTTCCTCTACCGCAACGGCCGCACCTGGATGACGTACTCCACCTGCGACACCGGCAAACCGGACTACCAGGTCTGGATGATGTCCCTGCCGTCCGGCGCCGATCCGCTCGTGCCCGGCAACTGGACCCAGCACTCCGGTGCGGTGTTCTCCCGCGCCGACGACCACGGCGTCTACGGCCCCGGCCACCACGCGTTCTTCCGCTCCCCCGACGGCACGGAGGACTGGATCGTCTACCACGCCAAGACCACGTCGACCAACACCTACAGCGACCGCACCACACGCGCCCAGAAGATCACCTGGCGCGCCGACGGCAGCCCCGACCTGGGCCGTCCGCTCGCCATGGGGGCCACCCAGGACCTGCCTTCAGGGGACCCCGGAGCGGGCACCTACTGGATCAACGACGACGGCCGCTCCAGCGGCGACGGAAGCCTGGCGTACACGGGCAGCTGGAACTCGGGAACGGGCTGTGCCGTCCAGTGCTTCTGGAGCGATGACCACTGGAGCGACCAGGCGGGCAACACCGCCACCTTCTCCTTCACCGGCACCCGGATCGCCCTGCTGTCGGTCCGCGACACCGGCAACGGCATCGCCGCCCTCAGCGTCGACGGCGGCGCCGAGCAGCGCGTCGACTTCTACGGCGCGATCCGCACCGGTGAAACCCTCCAGTACCGCAGCCCGCGGCTCCCGTATGGCCGGCACACCCTGCGCATCCGGGTGACCGGCGAGCACAACGCCCAGTCGGGGGCCTCGTTCGTGAGCGTGGACCGCGCCGAGGTGTACACCCGCTGACCTCCGGCACATCCGCGGCCCCCGCCCGGCGGCGGGGGCCGTACGCATCGCCGGATCGGGCCGTGACCTGACGCCCGGCGCAATCCGGCCCGGCCATCCCTTACCGTGGCGCATGTGGATCTCAACCTGCTCGTGGCGCTCGACGCGCTGCTGGAGGAGAACAGCGTGACCGCCGCGGCGGACCGGCTGCATCTCACACCACCGGCGATGAGCCGGACGCTGGCCCGGATCCGCCGCGCGACCGGCGACGACATCCTGGTGCGCGCCGGACGCAGCATGGTCCCGACCCCGCGCGCCCTCGAACTGCGCGAGGAGACACGTGACCTGGTCCGGCGGGCCACCGCCGTGCTCACTCCCGTACGCCGGCTCGACCTGGCCCGGCTGAACCGGCACTTCACGGTGCGCGGCCATGACGCGCTGCTGGCGGCCCTCGCCGCCCCGCTGATCGCCAGGGTCGGCGCCACGGCCCCGAACATCCGCCTGAGCCTGCTGGCCGAGTCCGTCGACCAGCCCCATCTCACCCGTGGCCAGGTCGACCTGGAGATCGGCGCGAACGAGCCGGGCCGCCCTGAGCTCTCCTGTGAGGTGGTGGGCACCGACCGGATGGTCCTGGCGCTGCGGCGGGGCCATCCGCTCGCCAAGGGACGGGTCGGCGTCGACCGGCTCGTCCGGATGGCCTTCGTGACCGTCTCGCGCCGGGGCCGTCTGCACGATGCCGTCGACGACGCCCTGGCCGAACGCGGTCTGCGGCGGCGGGTGATCGCGTCCCTGCCGACGAGCGCCGCGGCGCTGGACGTGGTGTCCCGTTCGGACGCCGTGGCCGTCGTCGCCGAACGGGTCTGCCGGCCCGCGTCGGCCAGGCTGGGCCTCGTCACCCGGCGGCTCCCGCTGGAGCTGCCACCGACCCCGGTGGTCGTCACCTGGCATCACCGGCACGACAGCGACCCCGCGCACGCATGGCTCCGGGGCGAGGTGCGGAGTGTGCTCCGCGAGGTGACCGACGGCGCGGGCCGGCCCGCGACCGGGCCCGGCCACCGGAGCGGATCCGCGTAGCCGAGCCCGGGGGCCGGGGCTTATCCCTGCGTCATCGGTCGCTTGGCACACTATTATTCATATTGTCAGCTACCGAGCGTGGCACGCAGCGCGGGCTGGAGCCGGTCGGCGTGTGCCCGGACCATGTCGTCGCACAGCTCCCAGATCTGCTCGACCCGCAGCGCCGCGGCGGTCGCCGGGTCGGTCATGGCCGCGTGTCGGATATGGCGCGGCTCGTCCTCCAGGGCGGCGCGCACCACGAGGTCGTTCATGCTGAGGTAGGTGCGGTTGAGCGCGGCGAGCTGCGGGGGCAGCGCACCGGCGCTGGTCGGCCGGACACCGGACCGGTCGACCAGACACGGCACCTCGACCACGCCGTGGGCCGGCAGATTCTCGATGAGGCCGTGGTTGGGCACATTGCCGTAGACGGTCCTGGGGGTGCCGGTCACCATGGAGTGGACGATCTGCGGGGCGTACTCCATGGTGCCCTCGACATCGATACAGGCGCCGGTCGCGAGGGCGTCGCGGGTGCGCTCGTACGCGGCCACGTTCTCCTCGACGATGCCGAGATAGGCGCCGATGGGCAGCCGCAGCCGCTCGATCTCGCTGTCGTGGCCCAGATACCACGGCACATACTCGGAGGAGTGCTCGCTGGTCTCGGTCGGGTAGTAGCCGAGCCGCCGGTACATGTCGACGCGGACCCGCCGCCGCAGCTGCTCGTTCTCGGCGATCAGCGCGTCAAGACGGGGGTACAGATCGGTGCCGTCGTGCTCGAAACGGAGCACCCACGCCTGGTGGTTGACCCCGGCGGCGCGGTAGGTGACCTCGTCGAAGGGGACCTTCAGCAGGTCGCACAGGTCGTGCATGGTCCAGTGCACCGAATGGCACAGGCCGACCACCCGGGTCAGCCCGGTGGCCGCCACCAGGTACTGCACGTTCATCGCCATCGGGTTGGTGTAGTTGAGCAGCCATGCCTCGGGGCATACGGCGGCGATGTCCTCGCCCAGCGCCTTGAGGAACGGGAAGGTGCGCAGCGCGCGGAAGATGCCGCCCACGCCGAGGGTGTCGCCGATGGTCTGCCGTACGCCGTGGCGCGCGGGGATCTCGAAGTCGATACGGGTGGCCTCGCCCATGCCGATCTGGACGAGGTTGATGACGAAGTCGGCGCCGTCGAGCGCCGCGCGCCGGTCGGCGTGTGCGGTGATCCGCGCGTCGGCGCCCCGCCGCTCGGCGATGTACCGCGCGGCGGCCTCGGCGGTGGCCAGGCGTTCGGCGTCGATGTCGTGCAGGGCGATCCGTGCGGTCCGCAGCTCCGGGAAGGCGAAGAGATCCGCCAGCAGGCCCTGGGTGAAGACGACGCTGCCGGCGCCGATCAGCACGATCTTGGGGTTGATCATGAGGGGGTGTCTCCGTTGGCGGTGAGGTGGGTGAGGACTTCGTCCCAGGTGGGCTGGGCGGGGGTGCCGCCCGCGGCGCGGGTCGACAGCGCACCGCAGGCGGCGGCGAGGTCGAGCGCCTCGGCGATGGGCCGGCCCGCCAGCCGTGCGGCGAGGAAGCCCGCGTTGAAACTGTCGCCCGCGCCGACGGCGTCCACGGGTGTCACCCGGACTCCGGCGGTGGTGAGCAGGGTCCGGCCGTCGTGGCACAGGGCGCCGTCCGCCCCGTTCTTGACGGCCACCAGCGGGACCCGGTGCGCGAGGAGTTCGGCGGCGGCCGCGACGGATGTGCCGTCGGTACCGGCCAGCCGGTGTGCCTCGGCGGCGTTGGGCAGCAGGAGGTCGGTGTCGGCGAGGACGGGCGCCAGCGCCGTACGGTCCCATCGGCCCGAGGGGTCGTCGTTGGTGTCGAGCGAGGTGGTGGCGCCGGCCGCGCGGGCGGTGGAGAAGAGGCCCGGCAGATCGGCGGCGAGCCGTGGCATGAGGAAGAAGGACGCGGCGTGGATGTGCCGGGCCGAGGTCAGCAGGTGTGGGGGCACATCGCGCCCCGAGGTGGCGGCGAGTGTGCCCGGCGAGGTGAGGATGGCCCGGTCCGCGCCGCGGGTGACGATGACCGTGAGCGGTGTCGGCAGGCTCTTGTCCAGGTGCAGCGCGCCGACGTCGACGCCGTGTGCCGCGAGCCGGTCGCGCATGTAGTGGCCGGCGCCGTCGTCCCCGACACGTCCGGCGAAGGCCACGCGCAGCCCCAGCCGGGCGGCGCCGCACGCGGTGATCGCGGCGGATCCGCCGAGGGTGAGCGCGCCGCTGTCGATGAGCTGTTCGCGCTGGCCGAAGGCGAGTGGGGAGTCGAGCGGTCCGACGATGACGTCCGGGTTGGCGTCCCCGATGACGAGCAGGTCGAAGGTGGGCGGCATACGGGTTCCTGAGGGGTGAGGGAGGAGGGGCGGTGCCGGGCCGTGATCAGCCCTTGAGCCCGGTGGAGGTGATGGACCGGACGAAGGTCTTCTGGGCCGCGAGGAACGCGAGCAGCACCGGCAGGACGGTGATCACGTTGCCCGCCATCACGGCCGACCACTGGGTGTGGTGCTGCCCCCGGAAGGTGGTCAGGCCCAGCTGGAGGGTGTAGTTGGCGTCGTGGTTCAGGGCGATGAGCGGCCACGACAGATCGTTCCAGGTGGTCAGGAAGGTGAGGACGGCGACGGTGCTCAGCGCGGGGCGGGACAGCGGAACGACGATCTGGAACAGCACCCGCAGCCGTGAACATCCGTCGATCCAGGCGGCCTCCTCCAGCTCCCTGGGCAGGGAGAGGAAGAACTGCCGCAGCAGGAACACCGCGAACGGCGTCACCAGCGACGGCACGATCAGCGCCCCGAGGGTGTCGATGAGCCCCAGCCTCCGCATCACCAGGAAGGTCGGGATCATCGTCAGCTGGAACGGGATGGCCATGGTGGCCAGCATCAGCACCAGCAGCACCCGGGACCCGCCGAACCGCATCCGGGCGAAGGCGTATCCGCCCAGCGTCCCCAGCAGCAGGTTGGAGACGACCGCGACGGCCGAGACGATCAGGGAGTTGGCGAACCAGCGCGGGAACATCGCGTTGCCGAGCACGTACCGGTAGCCGTCCAGGTGGATCCCGGAGGGCCACAGCGCCGGCGGGAACCGGTTGATCTCCGCGTCGCTCATCACCGAGCTGAGCGCCAGCCAGATCAGCGGTACGGCGAAGAGCAGCGCCAGCGGCGCGAGCAGCAGATGCCAGGGGTTGAAGGGCAGCCGGAGCCGGCGCCGTGGGCGGGCCATGGGCTCCCCGGTGGTCCGGCCGACCGGCCGGAGCCGCTCGGTGGCTCTCCCGGGGAGGTGGGACAGGTCCGTCATGATGGGGCTCCCTCGAGGCGGCGGTCGTCGCGGCGCCGGACCAGCCGCAGCACGGCGGCGGCCACGAGCAGGGCGACGCCGAGGACGTAGGCCGCCGCGGCCCCGTAGCCGGCGGTGAAGTTCCGGAACGCCTGCTCCCAGACGAAGTAGACGATCACGGTGGTGGATCCGAGCGGACCGCCCTTCGTCGTCACATACACCAGGTCGAAGACCTGGAGGGCGCTGATCGTCTGCCACAGCAGCAGGAACACGCTGACCGGCGCGATCGTGGGCAGGGTGACATGGCGCAGCACATGACGGCGTTCCGCGCCGTCCAGGGTGGCGGCCTCGGTGAGCTCCTGGGGGACGTCCTGGAGGGCCGCGAGGTAGATCACCACACAGAAGCCGGTGCCGCTCCACAGCGAGATGGCCACCAGGACCAGCAGCGCCTGGCCCGGATCGGACAGAAACCCCTGAGGGGAGACTCCGAGGCGGTGCAGCAGCGAGTTGGCCGCGCCGAACTCCGGGTCGAGGATGAAGGAGAACAGCACGCCCTGGGCGGCGGCCGACACCACGAACGGCACGAAGAGCAGGGTGCGGTACAGCCCGGCGAACCGGATGCGGCGGTTGAGGACCAGCGCGAGCAGCAGCCCCAGACCGATGCTCAGCGGCACATACAGCGCCGTGTACTCCAGTGTGTTGCGCACGGCCTGGGCGAACTGCGGATCGTCGGCCAGCTGGCGGTAGTTGTCCCAGCCCACCCAGACGCTGGGGGTGAGGAGGTCGCTGTACTGGAACGACAGCAGCAGGGACCACAGGACGGGGATGACGCTCAGGCCCAGGATGACCAGGACGGAGGGCAGGACGAACGCCCAGGCCGTGGCGGCCTCCCGGCGGCCACGGCGGCGCGCCGGACCGGCCGGTGCGCGCGGTGCGGGACGGGTGATGGGGGTGGGCAGACGGGACATATGAGGCTCCTCAACGCACCTTGGCCATGGCGGCGTTGGCCTCGTCCGCGCATCGCCGCAGCGCCTTCGCCGGGGTGCTCTTCCCGAGCAGGACGGCGGTGATGGCCTCGCCGAACGGGATCGAGATCTTGGGGTAGGCCCGGTCGACGGGCCGTACCCGGGCGGTCTCCAGCGCCTCGGTGAACACCGGAAGACCGGGCACCTCGGCCGCGTACTTCCGCCACCGTGGACCGCGCTCGGCCGGCCGGCTCTGCGGCAGGCTGCCCGCCTCGGTGTCCCACAGATACGCCTGGTCGGGCTCCATGAGCCAGCCCACGAAGGTACGGGCGGCCTTCAGCCGCGCCGAGCCGTTGTCGAACACGCTCCAGGTGTCGGGGCCGGAGATGGTCACCGACGTGCCGTGGAAGCTGGGCAGCGGTACCACCTGGTAGTCGATCTTCGCCTGGCGGATATCGGGCAGCTGCCAGGGGCCGGTCGCGACCATCCCCACCCGGCCGGAGGCGAATGCCTGGTACATCTGCTCGCCGCCGGGTTTGGGATCGACGTAGACACTTCTGTCCCTGGCGAGCGCCGCGAGCACATCGAGGGCCCGGACCCCGGGTTCGCCCGCGAATCCGATCTCCCGCTTGCCCTCGGCGATGACCTCTCCGCCCAGATCCCAGATCATGGGCCACATGCGCCACACCGTGTCCTCGTCGCCCGCGGCGGGCCAGCCGGTGCCGAAGGTGCCCCTGCCACGGTCGGTCAGCTTCCTGGCCGTCTCGATGAAGTCCGGCCAGGTCCAGCCGGGGCCGGGCAGTTCGAGACCGGCCCGGTGGAAGAGGGTCTTGTTGCACACCACGGCGAGCGAGTCCAGCACCGCGGGCACCGCGCGGACCACACCGTCCACCGTGACCCCCTCCCGGGCGGCGGGCCAGTACTGCTTCCAGGGCACCTGCCCGGAGTCCACGACCGTCGTCAGATCCGCCAGCTGGGGGCTTCTCGCGACATTGGCCAGATCGGAGCCGAAGATATAGGCGACATCGGGCGGGGATCCGGCGACGAGACCGGCCATCACCTTCTGCAACATGTCGTCCGCCAGCACTCCCCCGCCCAGGTCGATCCGTATCGAGGGGTGGCTCCGGTGGAAGTCGGCCACCAGCCGTTTGACCGCTTTCAGTGCGGTGCTGGTCTGCCCGTGCCACACCTCGATGTGGACCACTCCATGGGAATCCACCCCCAGGCCCGTCCCGCATCCCGCCATGGCGCCGGTGAGCGCCAGCGCACTGCCGCCGCGCAGCACTCCGCGCCGGGAAGGGCCGCCGCGCATGCGATGGACCTCGTCCATGTCCGCCTCCGGAGGTCAGCAGGTCTTGCGGAGGTATCCGCCGTGGCCCTCGGGGACGACATCGCGATCACGCTGTACGACGCTCACCCGGTCGCCGTACCGGCAGGCGTTCGCCATACCGGCGGCGGTGTACTCGATGAAGATGGCGTGGTCCCCGAACGCGGAGAGGTACTGGGAGCACTCGTTCCACTCGGGGTCGCCGCACTCCTCCGCGATGGCGAAGTCGAGACCGTTGGCGGCGTGGTTCGGGGCCAGTTCCACGGTGTTCTTCTGGCCGACGGCCAGGCCCTTGCCGTGGCCGTAGGAGGAGAGGATCCGCATATAGGTCTGGGCGTGCGAGTCGGTGATCGCGCCCTTGACGACATCCCGGGTGTAGGTGTCGAAGTTGTCGAGCTCCAGGGCGTTGAAGCCCTTGGCGGCGCATTCGTCGATCTGGGCCTCGATCTTGTGCGCGATGCTCTGCCGCTTGGCGTCGGTGGTGATGTCCAGGATCGCCTCGTCCCAGTCCGGGTCGATGACGACCTCGCCGTTGCCGTCCTTCAGCAGCAGGTCCCGGTCCCAGTCGTCCGGACCGCCCGGGTCGCCGATCCGCTGGGTCTGGAAGGCGTTGACGTAACAGATGTTGTACAGGCCGGGAGCCGGGGAGGCGCTGTGGTCACGGCTGACCACCCCCACTCCGCTCGGCGGGGTGTACGCCCCGCCGATCTGGTAGTCGAAGCCCGCGTGGACCGGGGGAAGGGCGACCGAGGCGGCCGAGGCGGGGGCGGGGGCGAGAACACCGGCCGCGGCGGCCGAGGCGCAGGCCACGGCGGTGCCCACCGTGGTACGGATGCGCGAACGGTTCAGGCTCATCGCAGAGCTCCATGATCCGGGGGCACGGCCCCGCCTCGGTCGCGGACGGCGACCTGGCGACTCGGGCCGGACTCGCGGTGGCACCGCATACCGGCTGGGCGTACCTCTGCCGCCGAAAACTCCACATCGGCGTGCCAGGGAGTAAACCGATCAGGCCGAGCCACGTCAAGAGCTTGAAACTGCTCAGTGTCGGCTTGGAACGCGCACAAGCAATCAGCGCGCCGGGATATCACGGCGGACATCGCACGTGAAGGCGGACATAAAGGCGCGCGAGGACCTGTTCGATCCTCGCGCGCCGAACCGCAGCCGGCTTCCCCAGCCAGCCCCTAGATCCGCCGAAGCCCCACCAGCACCCGCTCCATCAGGGAGACGTCCGGTGTTTCGCCGTCCGCGGAGGCCGTGCGGTGGACGGTGATCAGCCCGCGCTCCGCCATGTCGCCGAGCAGGACCTTGGCCACGCCCAGCGGCACCGAGAGCATGGCCGCCACCTCCGCCACCGACCTCGGCTCCTGGCACAGCGCGATCACCGGGCGGTGGTCCGCCTGGAGGGTGGCGGCGGAGCGGTGGCCCAGATCGGTGGTGGTGACCAGGGTCTCCACCTCGAAGTGATGGTCGGACCTGGTCCGGCCGCCGGTCCAGGAGTAGGCGCGCACCAGCGAGGCCGGGCCCTGGCTCTCCTCGTGCTCGGACTCCCAGACGGCCGGCTGGTCGGGGTCCGACGACGCCCCCGGGAAGGCTCCCGTGGGGTCGCCGGGCCCGGCGTCCGCGGCCTCATGGCGAGACCGGGGCTCCTGCTTCCCGTCGGATCGAGGCGTCTTCCGCCCGCGTCGGCCTTTGCCGAAGCTGAAGGCGTTGAGCACGTCGGCGAAGGTCTGTTCGTCCTCCGCCCCCTGTTCTCTCCCAGGTCCCTGCCCGGAAGGGCCTTCACCGGTGCTCATGATCTCCCCGTTCGGCCTATTGGGCTGCTGTCCGCTTCACGGCTTGCAGGTTCAATTCCTGCAATTCGGCGCGGAGTTCCGGGGTCAGCATCTCGCCGACCTGGTCGACCAGTACGGTCATCTCGTATGCCACCTGGCCGATCTCGCAGTCCGGCGCCGCCAGTACCACGAGGCACGAGCCGTCCTTGATCGACATCAGCAGCATGTTTCCATGCTCCATCTGGACCACGGACGAGCGCACATCACCGGTTTCCAGGCACTGGGCGGCGCCCTGGATGAGGCTGACGGCCCCCGCCGCAATGGTGGCCACCTGCTCGGCTCGATCCGCCGCCAGCCCGTCCGACGCGGTGAGCAACAATCCGTCGGCCGAGACCACCACGGCATGCGCCACATTGGGCACACGCTCGGTGAAGTTGGTGACCAGCCATCCGAACTGGCTCACCTCCCGCAGCTGGGGTGAGGTCATGGGTTCTTCCTGTCCATCTTCGCTGAGACCTTATGTCTCGTCGCGTCCGTCGGGCTGAGCCCGGCGGATGCCCGACTGGTAATTGCTGAGGAACGTATGGGTGCGCCCGGCGTTGCGCCGCGCGCTCTCCTGGTCTCCGGTGGCACGCGGCGTGGGCCGGTCTCCGGTGGCACGGGGCTTGTCCTGGTCCGGGACCGGGCGCTGGCGCGGCATCCGCCGGGGCAGCCCGGCCGGGGTGGTTCCGCCCGCCTCCGCGACGCCCGGCCGGTCGTGGACGATCCGGCCCGGCTCCGCCGCGGCGTCCGGCCCGCTGTCATCGGGGGCTCTGGACTCGGCGGGGGCGGGGCCCCGGGGGGCCGGGGCCGCCGGGAGGTCCACCGGCCCGCGGCCGTTCGGCCGCTCCTCGCCGGGAGGGCCTTGCGGTGTGTTCTCGGACGCGGCCGAGGCGAACCATGGCGAGGGGGCGTCGTCCTGGGCGGGCGGACGCGAACGCTGGGGTGGCACCGTGGGCTGCCCCGGCGGCCGTTGGGCACGGCGGTCCGCGGGGGCCGCGCCGTTGCCGGACCCGGCACCGGTCCGCTCGGGTGCGCCCTCGCCGACCGGTGCGCCCTCGCCGACCGGGCCGGGGTGGCCCGACTTGGCGGGGTGGCCCGTCCTGCCGGGAGGTGTCCTGCGCGGCAGTCCGCCGCCGTCCTGCTGGGGATCGGCGAACGCCCGCGGACGGGCCGGCAGGGAGCGGCCCGTATGTCCGGAAGCGGCCGGGGAGTCACCGGCGCGCAGCGAGCGGGCGGCGTCGGGCGTGCGGCGCGGCAGAGGTGCCGCGGTGACGCCGCCGACCTCCCGGTGCGCCCGCGCCGGCTCGGCGGTCCTGGCGGAGGCCCGCCGGACGGGCAGTGCGGACTCCCGGCCGCCGGTGAGGGCGGGCCGGTCCCCGAGCATCAGCTTGGCCGGTACCAGCACACCCGCCCGCAGTCCGCCACCGGTGTCCCGCTCCGAGATCAGCTCCACGCCGAGGCCGTGGCGACGGGCCAGCCGGCCGACGACGGTCAGACCCATCTGCCGGGACGTCGGTACCTCCACGGATGCGTCCCCCGCTACGCGACGATGAGCCTTGGCCAGTTCGGCGCCGCTCATCCCGAATCCCTCGTCGCGGACCTCGATCAGTGCGGAACCGTCAAGCCGTAGTGTATTGCTGATGATCACCTGGGTCTCCGGCGGGGAGAACGCGGTGGCATTGTCCAGCAGCTCAGCGATCATTCGCGCCAGGTCACCGGCAGCGTACCCGATCACTTCGGCCTCGGGAACGGGCTGCACCACCACCCGCCGGTAGTGCTCGATCTCGGAGACCGCGGCCCGCAGCACACTGTCGAGCGGGACGCGTTGCTCGGAGGGGCGGACCGGGGTGCTGCCGCAGAGCACCATCAGGTTCTCGTTGTTGCGCCGCATCCGGGTCGCCAGGTGGTCCAGCTTGAAGAGGCTGGCCAGCTGGTCCGGGTCCTCTTCATGCGATTCGAGCTGCTCCATCAGGCGCAGCAGCCGGTCCACCAGGCTCTGGCTGCGCCGGGAGAGGTTGACCAGGGTGTCCCGCAGGTCGCCGCGGAGCGCGGCCTGCTCGGCGGCCAGACGTACGGCCTGGCCGTGCACCGCGTCGAACGCCCGCGCCAGCTGCCCGAACTCCTCGGTGGTGTGGACCGGCACGGCGCTGATCGACGTACTCGACACCTCGCCCTCGCGGATGCTCGACACCGCCTCCGGGAGCCGCCGTTCGGCCACGTCGAGCGCGGTGGAGCGCAGTACGGTCAGCGACCGCAGCAGATGCCGGGCGATGGCGATCCCGATGGCGAGGGCGAGCAGGAGCACGGCGAAGAGCAGCACGGACTCCGCACCGGCCCGGTCGCTCGTCTCGTCCTGCAATTTGGCGGAGGTCACGCGGAGCCGGTCGGCGAGCCTCTTCTCCACCGTGTGGATCAGGGTTCCGGTCGCCTCCGAACTGCGGTTCCAGTCGCGGACGGAGAACGGCGGCGATGTGTCGGCGGCGTTCTGCCCGGCGCTCGGCGCTGCCGGCCGGGACATCACGGCATCGAGCAGCTCAGTGCGCCGTTCGACCTCCGGGCCGGTGACGGTGCGCTGGTAGGCGCGTTCGTCCGACGCGGCGGCCACGGCCCGGAAGTCACTGAGGTTGTCCCGCATCCGGATGTCGGACTCCACGAGCGCCCTGATGAGCTTGGGGTCCTCCAGCCTGCCGGGCTCGGGGGCCTGGGTGACGATCACATGCTGGAGGTGGACCTGCTCCTGGACCAGCTCCAGGTCGTACAGCGCGGTCGCAGGTCCGGACAGCTGGGGTTCACCGAACCGGCTGCCCAGTGCCTGGTCCAGGTCGAGCAGACTGTTGATGATCTTGCTGTACCGGGTCACCGCGGTCCACGAGCCGATGCCCTTGGACGTCACCTGCGCACGCAGCGCGGGCAGCTGGTCCAGCAGCTCGAACGCGTCGCGGTAGCGGTTCGCCGTCACCCCTTGGAGCCCGTGGGCCCGCTCCGTGGTGTGTGCGACGGCGGCCTGGGCGCGGTCCACGCGCTGGTTCTGCCGTCGGAGCATGGCCGGATCGGCGGAGCCACCGCCGCGCAGCCGCTCGGCCGACATGGTCCGCTCCATCTGGAGATCGCCGATCAACGGCATCAGCCCATCGCGCAGCTTGACCAGCCGCTGTACGTCCGCGTACGAGTTGGCGCGCTGGACGTCGCGCTGGATCTGCACGACGCCCAGGGCGACGGCGAGCAGAGCGGGCACCACCAGTACGGCGCCCATCTTCACCGGCAGCCGCCAGTTCCGCCATTCCACGACGCCGGCCCACCACGACGGCGAGCGATCGCGCGCGGCCGCATGCCTGCCCGGGGTCATGAGGCGCCCTCCGCGCTCGGACCGGCTTGCCCACTGGGATGTATCACGATGCCGTTTCTCCTGGGATTTCCCCGGACGGGGAAAGTCGAACGCCCGGCAGGCGCCCCGGCACATCGCTGCGGCGATGCGCCGACGCGCCTGCCTTTACTCGAACAACTTGCTGCTTTTCTCGGCGAGTTGATAGAGGCCGTATAGAAACGGCACAGCCACCCGCAGCCATGCCACGGCCATGACGACGGGAGAACCACCCGCCTCGGCCGTGTTCGACGATGGACTGTCTGCGTCGGCCACCGGTCTACCGCCTCTCTGCCGGAATGGGATCGGGGGTCTTCTCTTGGGACACCGGCTCCTCGCGGGCCGCCGGCTCCGGTTCATGGAACTTCGGATTCACCGGGCGCACCAGCTCGTTCGCGATGAAGCCGATGATGAGCAGCCCCATCATGAGGGAGAACGAGAAGGTGTAGAGGGACGGGCCGGTGCGCCCGTCCCGCTGCGCGGCATCCGCGATGGAATCGACGATGAGCGGTCCGGCGACTCCGGCGATCGACCACGCGGTCAGCAGCCGGCCGTGGATCGCGCCGACCTGGTAGGTGCCGAACAGATCCTTGAGGTAGGCCGGCACGGTGGCGAATCCACCGCCGTAGAACGACAGGATCGCCATGGTCGAGGCGACGAACAGCGCGGTGCTGCTGTCCTTTTCGAGCATGAGGGTGAGGTAGAGCAGGGCGCCGGCGCCGAGGTACAGACGGTAGATGTTCTTCCGGCCGACCACGTCGGAGACCGAGGACCATACGAAGCGACCGGCCATATTGGCCAGGGACAGCAGCGCGACGAACCCGGTGGCGGCGCTCGCGCTCACCGGACTCGCCGTGTCGTGGAAGAAGTCCTGGATCATCGGGGCGGCCTTCTCCAGGACCCCGATACCAGCAGTAACGTTCATGCACAGGACGACCCAGAGCAACCAGAACTGCGGTGTCCGCACCGCGTTCCTGGCCGATACGTTCGCGGTGGTGACGAGCCTCTTCCCCGTGTCGTCACGGGGCGTCCAGCCGGCCGGCCGCCAGCCCTCGGGCGGCACCCGCACCAGCACCACGCCCAGCGACATGAACACGGCGTAGGCCAGGCCGTGCACCAGGAACGTCCGGGCGATGCCACTGGTGTCACCGCCGAACGCCTCGAGCATCTCCGTCGACCAGGGAGAGGCGATCAGCGCGCCACCGCCGAAGCCCATGATGGCCGTACCGGTGGCCATGCCCGGCCGGTCCGGGAACCACTTCATCAAGGTGGACACCGGCGCGATGTACCCGATACCGAGGCCGACTCCGCCGATACCGCCGTACCCGAGAACGACCAGCCAGTAATTGCGCGTCGCGACGCCGAGCGCGGCGACCAGGAAGCCGGAGGAGAAGGTCACCAGCGACACGAACATGGCCCAGCGCGGCCCTTTTCTCTCGACCAGCGTTCCACCGAACGCGGCGGAGAGCCCCAGCACCAGAATGCCGATCTGGAAGGGGAGGGCACTGGCCGTTCCCGAGATGTCTAGGGAATCTTCCAGGGGTATCTTAAAGACGCTCCAGGCGTAGGCCTGACCGATGGAGAAGTGGATCGCAAGCGCCGCCGGCGGAATCAGCCAACGATTCCAGCCCGCCCCTGCGATGATGCGCGAGCGATCGAGGAAACCCACAGATCAACCTACCTCCGGCTTCTCGGGAGCACCCCCGCAGACTGCTTTCCTGGACCTATCCAAACATGCCGGGGGAGGGCGTGGCGAGGGCGGAGCTGTCGTCATATGCCAATGGCAGACTCGCTGCACAGCGGCATACTCAACCGCACTCACACTCGCGCACGATGGGCCGTCCTACCCGGGGTGAGGTTCTACCAGTGGCGACAGTTGGGACACAACGCCGCGCCCCGAAACGTCCTCAAGGCGCAACCCTGAGCGGGCGCCGCCAACCTGACACCACGTCAAAATGGACAACACGGGAAGGAGAGACAAAGTATTGGTTCAGCGACCAGTCCCGCCATATTCGAGAGGGCACCGAAGCCGCACGCACAGGGTGACATGCCGCCACGTGCGCCGCTGACGAGCCGTGCGGGCGTTGACTGCATCCGGCGCCTTACTACACTTGCCGCGTCAGGGGCCCGCCGGTTGCCCCTCCCCTGCCGCCCGAGCGCGGGCGCCCCGAACCGACGTTCTCGTCAGAAAAACCCCGGAGAAACCATGAATAAATCGGTGCGACCACCCGCTTCCTTGCCATCAGAGCGGGCCACCGGAACGGGGTTCGCCGAGTACGCCGACGACACGGGCGAGCCCGACTTCGAGGCGATTCAGCAGAGCCCGGAGTTCAAACTTCTCCGCAAGCGGCTGCTCTGGTTCATCTTCCCCATGAGCACCTTCTTCTTGTGCTGGTACATGACCTTCGTTCTCTTCTCGGCCTATGACCACGACTTCATGAGCCGCAAGCTGTTCGGAGCGGTCAACACCGGCACCGTTTTCGGCCTGCTCCAATTCATATCGACGATCACGATCGTCCTCACATACCGGCGCTTCGCGCGCAAGAAACTTGATCCACAGGTGGACACGATCCACGAGCTGGCGGGGGTCGGCAAGGAATGACAGTGCAGATCGCAGCCCGCACGACCGGCAGCCCGATCATCAACCTGAGCGTATTCTTCGCTTTTGTCGTCATCACGCTGTTCGTCGTCTACAAGGCCACCAACCGGAATTCGACCACATCCGACTATTACGCCGCGGGCAGCGCCTTCACCGGCGTCCAGAACGGCATCGCCCTGTCCGGCGACTTCCTCTCCGCGGCTTCCTTCCTCGGCATCTCGGGAGCGATCGCCGTCCACGGCTACGACGGGTTCCTCTACTCCGTGGGATGGCTGGTGGCCTGGCTGGTCGCCCTTCTGCTGGTCGGCGAGCGGCTGCGCAACACCGGACGGTTCACGGTCGGCGATGTGATGGCCTTCCGTATGAAGCAGCGACCGGTGCGCGCCGCGGCGGCCAACTCCACACTGGTCATCACGTTCTTCTACATGCTCGCCCAAATGGCCGGCGCGGGCGGGCTTATCGCCCTGCTGCTCAATGTGCACAGCAAGAGCGGGCAGGCCCTCATCATCACCGGCGTCGGCCTCGTGATGGTCTTCTACGTCCTGGTGGGCGGCATGAAGGGCACCACCTGGGTGCAGATCATCAAAGCGGGCCTGCTGCTGATCTGCGTGACCTTCATGAGCGTGTTCCTCCTGGGCAAGTTCGGGTTCAGCTTCTCGGCGATCCTCGACCAGGCGGCGCAGAACAGCCCGCTGGGCGGGGATCTGCTCAACCCCGGTGGCTGGTACGGCGAGAACGCGATGGACCAGCTCGACTTCGTCTCGCTGGCCCTGTCGCTGGTCCTCGGCATCTCCAGCCTGCCGCATGTGCTGATGCGCTTCTACACCGTGCCCGACGCCAAGGAGGCCCGGCGTTCGGTGGTCTGGTGCTCATGGTCGATGTTCATCTTCTATCTGTCGATCCTGATCGTCGGATACGGCGCCACCGCCCTGGTCGGTTCGGACCGGATCGAGAGCGCCCCGGGCGGCGAGAATTCCGCGGCCCCGCTGCTCGCCTTCGAGATCGGCGGCGCGATGCTGCTGGGCATCGTCTCCGCGGTGGCCTTCGCGACGATCCTGGCGGTCGTGGCCGGGCTGACCCTGGCCGCCTCGGCGTCGTTCGCCCATGACGTGTACGCCAATGTGATCCGGCGCGGCAAGGCCGACCCGCGGTCGGAGATCCGGGTGGCGCGTCTGACGGCGCTGGTGATCGGTTTCCTGGCCATCCTCGGCGGCATCGTCACCAACGGCCAGAACGTGGCCTTCCTGGTGTCACTGGCCCTGGCGCTCGCGGCGTCCGCCAATCTGCCGACGATTCTCTACACGCTGTTCTGGAAGCGTTTCAACACGACCGGGACGCTGTGGAGCATCTATGGCGGTCTGGTGTCCGGCCTGGTGCTCATCATCTTCTCACCGGCCATCTCGGGCAGTCCCACGTCGGTCATCAAGGGCGTGGACTTCCACTGGTTCCCCCTCACCAACCCCGGCCTGGTGTCGATTCCGCTCTCCTTCCTCTGCGGATTCCTCGGCACGATCTTCAGCAAGGAGCCCGCGGATCCCAAGAAGCAGGCGGAGATGGAAGTACGGTCGCTGACCGGCATCGGTTCGCAGGCGTAGCGGGACGGACCGGCCGTAAGGGGCCCCGCCGGGGGCCGCCTTACGGCCGACGCGTCTTTTCGGGGGCGGGGACGCCGTCCCCGCGGCGCTCCGACGGCACGGCCCGCGCCGGGGAGCTCGGGGCCGTCGACCGTTCGCGGGTGGGGGCCGTCGCGCCGTCCTCGGGGCGGGCGGTCTGGCGGGGCCCGCGGGTGCGGCGCTGCCCTGGGGACTCGGAGGGCGCCGACGGGCTGGGCGACACCGATGGACCGGTGGGTGCCGACGGGAGCCGGGGCGCCGTAGGCCCGGTCGTGGGCGGGGCCAGCGGGACCGTCGGGCGCGCGGGTGTCTCGGGTGCCGTCATGCGCAGCGGCAGCGCGATGAGCGCCGCCACGGCGCAGGAGACGCCGACCCCGGCCGCGGTGCGCAGCAGCTTGCGCCGGGCCGCGGCGCGGCGGATCGCCTCGTACCGGCCGGGGGGCGGGCCGAGGTGGTCGGAGGTGGGCCGCAGGATCACCGCGAGGGGGTCCTCGGGCGAGGGCTCCAGCCCGTCGTGCTCCGGGCCGTCGTGCTCCGGGCCGTCGTCAAATCGTGGAGTCAAGGCTTCTCCTCAGGTGGACGCGGAGCAGTTCCCGGGCCGCGTGGAGATCGGCCTTGACGGTTCCTTCCTTGCGCCCGGTCAGTACGGACACCTCCCGGATCGGCATATCAGCGTAGTAGTGCAGCAGGATCGGAACGCGCAGCCGTTCCGGCAGCGACTGCACGAGCAGGCGCACCGAGGGGTCGGACTGTTCGGCATGGGGGCGGATGGCGGCTTCCGAGGTGGCGCGGCGCATGGCCCTGCGCTCGCGCTCCACCTTGCGCCAGTGGTCCCGGACGAGGTTGGCCGCGGTGACGTAGAGGAAGCCACGGGGCTCCTCCACGGCCGTCCAGCGGGCCCAGAGCCGGGTGAACGCCTCGGAGGCGATCTCGTGCGCCGTCTCGTCGTCGTCGACGAGACGGCGGCACCAGCCGGCGAGGCGCGGGTAGAGGGCGGCGAACAGCTCGGACGCCGCCCTGTCACGGGACCGTTTCAACGCGCTCCATGGTCGTGATGGCACTCGGAGGAAAGGATCCCGGGCCGCCGTCGATGGTTCCGCGGGCCCGGGATCCAGCGGTGGGTCAGGGGCCGGCGGAGGTCAGCGCGGCGAAGACGATCACGTTGTCGAGGTAGCCGTCGCCGGAGCGGGGGCCGCCACAGGTGATCAGCCGCAGCTCCGGACGGTCCACGTCACCGTAGACGTCGTCCGCCGGGAAGTCCGCCTTGGCCACCGTCCGTACGGCGGTGACGGCGAACTCCGCCGCCGTGCCGTTCTCCAGGCGCGCCACGACCCGGTCGCTCCGGCGCAGCCCCGTCAGATGACGGAAGACCCCGTCGCCGAAGGAGCCGACCGTGACATGGCCGAGGATGACCGCCGGGCCGACCTGCCCCGGTGTCGGCGAGTGCCGGTACCAGCCCGCGCGGTCGTGCGCGGTGACCGGGGGCACCTGCACCCGTCCGTCCGGTGCCAGCCCCAGCCGGATGACCGGCGTGTCGACGCCGATGGCCGGGATCAGCAGCCTGACCGGGACCGAACGCCCCAGGGGACGCGCCGCCTTCGCAGGGGAGGGCGAGGACGGTGGCCTCCCCCCGGTGGGCGATGCGGTCGTGGTCCGCCCGGCGGGGTGGCCGCCGCAGCCGGCCAGCAGCGAGGCCGCCGCCGCGGCGGTGAAGGCGCGCCTGGAGAACGGGGTCATGCCCCGGTCGCCCGGCGGCGGCGGACGACGAGGACCGCCGCACCGCCCGCGGCGAGCACCGCGGCGGCGCCCCCGCCGATCAGCGCGCCCTCGGACCCGGACCCGGATCCGGCGGACGTGGCGGTCACTCCGGTGTCCGGCGCGCCCTCCGGCACGACGGCGACCTGGCCGCGGTCCCGCTTCTGGGCCGGTTCCTCCCTCGGGACCGGGACGGCCCTGGCCGGTCCGCGGGTCGGTTCCGCGCGCGGCGCCGGGGTGGCTTCGGCGGCGGGGGCGCTGGGGACCGGGGACGCCTCGTCGGCGAACGCGGGCGCGGTGCTCGCCAGTACGGCGGTGCACGCGAGGGTCATCGCGCTGAGAACAGTGCGGCGCATGGAATCGCTCTCTTTCGTCGGTCCGCCCGGTGGTCGGCGGGCTGAATTACGGATCGAGCGGAGAGACGAGGCAGCGCCGCGGCGCGTTGTAAAGAGATGGCAAAGCGTGTCCGCGGGCCCGGTGGGGCCCGGAACGGCGTCCAGGCCGGTCCTCGCGGACCGGCCTGGACGGTGTGTTCGGTACGGATCAGACGAGGTCGAACCGGTCGAGGTTCATGACCTTGACCCACGCCGCGACGAAGTCGTTCACGAACTTCTCCTTGGCGTCGTCGCTCGCGTAGACCTCCGCGAGGGCGCGCAGTTCGGAGTTGGAGCCGAAGACGAGGTCGGCACGGGTGCCGGTCCACTTGACCTCGCCCGAGGAGTCACGGCCCTCGAACGTGTTCTGGTCCTCGGAAGTGGACTTCCAGGTCGTGTCCAGGTCGAGCAGGTTGACGAAGAAGTCGTTGGTCAGCCTGCCCGGGGTCTCGGTGAGGACACCGTGCTTCGAACCGTTGTGGTTGGCGCCCAGCACGCGCAGGCCACCGACCAGGACGGTCGTCTCGGGGGCGCTGAGGGTGAGCAGGTTGGCCCGGTCCAGCAGCAGGTACTCGGCCGGCAGCCGGTTGCCCTTGCCGAGGTAGTTGCGGAACCCGTCGTACGTCGGCTCCAGCGCGGCGAACGACTCGGCGTCGGTGTGCTCCTCGGTCGCATCCACACGCCCGGGGGAGAAGGCCACCTCGACGTCGAAGCCGGCGTCCTTGGCGGCCTTCTCCACGGCGGCGGAGCCACCGAGGACGATCAGGTCGGCCAGGGAGACCTTCTTGGCGCCGGAGTTGAACTCGCCCTGGATGCCCTCGAGGGTCCGCAGGACCTGCGCGAGCTCGTCGGGGTTGTTGACCTCCCAGCCGCGCTGCGGCTCCAGGCGGATCCGGGCGCCGCTGGCGCCACCGCGCTTGTCGCTGCCGCGGAAGGTGGCGGCCGAGGCCCATGCGGCGCCGACCAGCTGCGAGACGCTCAGACCGGAGTCGAGGATCTTGGCCTTGAGCGCCGTGACATCGGCGGCGTCGACGGCCTCGCCCTCGGCCTGGGGCAGCGGGTCCTGCCACAGCAGGGTCTCCTCCGGGACCTCCGGGCCCAGGTACAGCGACTTCGGACCCATGTCGCGGTGGGTCAGCTTGTACCAGGCGCGGGCGAAGGCGTCCGCGAACTCCTCCGGGTTCTCGTAGAACCGGCGGGAGATCGGCTCGTAGATCGGGTCGAAGCGCAGCGACAGGTCGGTGGTGAGCATCGTCGGGCGCTGCTTCTTGTCCGCGTCGAAGGCGTGCGGAACGATCTCCGGGGCGTCCTTGGCCACCCACTGGTTGGCACCGGCCGGGCTCTGGGTGAGCTCGTACTCGTACTCGAAGAGGTTCTTGAAGAACCCGTTGCTCCACTGGGTCGGGGTGGTGGTCCAGGTGACCTCGAGGCCACTGGTGATGGCGTCCTTGCCCACACCCGTGCCGTGGCTGCTCTTCCAGCCCAGGCCCAGCTGCTCCATCGGGGCGGCCTCCGGGTCCGGGCCGACGGCGTCCGCGGGGCCGGCGCCGTGGGTCTTGCCGAAGGTGTGGCCACCGGCGATGAGGGCCACGGTCTCCTCGTCGTTCATCGCCATCCGGCGGAACGTCTCACGGATGTCGCGGGCCGCGGCGATCGGGTCCGGGTTGCCGTTGGGGCCCTCCGGGTTGACGTAGATCAGGCCCATCTGGACCGCGCCGAGCGGGTTCTCCAGCTCGCGGTCGCCGGTGTAGCGCTGGTCGTCGAGCCAGATGGTCTCCGGACCCCAGTAGACGTCCTCCTCGGCCTCCCAGACGTCCTCACGGCCACCGCCGAAGCCGAAGGTCGTAAAGCCCATCTGCTCCAGGGCGACATTGCCGGTGAGGACCATCAGGTCGGCCCAGGAGATGCTCTGGCCGTACTTCTTCTTGACCGGCCACAGCAGCCGGCGGGCCTTGTCCAGGCTGGCGTTGTCCGGCCAGCTGTTGAGCGGGGCGAAACGCTGCTGACCGGCACCGGCGCCGCCGCGGCCGTCGCTGATGCGGTAGGTGCCGGCGCTGTGCCAGGCCATACGGATCATCAGCGGGCCGTAGTTGCCGAAGTCGGCGGGCCACCAGTCCTGCGAGGTGGTCAGCACCTCGGCGATGTCCTGCTTGACCGCCGCGAGGTCGAGCGCCTTGAACGCCTCGGCGTAGTCGAACCCCTCATTGAGCGGGTTCGCCACGGCGGGATTCTTGGCAAGGATCTTCAGATTGAGCCGATCCGGCCACCACTGACGGTTGCCGCCCCCCTGAGTCGGATGCGGAGCGCGGCCATGCGCGACCGGGCAGCCCCCCGCCTCCCCCGTCTTCGCGTCTACAACGATTGCCTCATGGTTCTCGGACATGGGAATCCTTCCAAGCTGGGCGGATCATGGTGCTCAGGAACTCGTGGTGGCGGTGGAACAGTCGGGGCACAGGCCCCAGTAGATGACCTCGGCCTCGTCGACGGAGAAGCCGCGGTCATCGGACGCGGTGAGACAGGGCGCCTCACCGGCGGCGCAGTCGACATCGGCGACGGCACCACACGACCTGCACACGAGGTGGTGGTGGTTGTCCCCGACGCGTCCCTCGAACCGGACGGGGTGGCCGGCCGGTTCGATGCGGCGTACGAGCCCCGCGGCGGTCAGCGCGTGGAGGGCCTCGTACACGGCCTGGAGGGAGATATGGCCGACGCGATCGCGTACCCCGGAGGCGATCGCCTCGACGCCGAGGTGATCACCGCCCCGGACGGTTTCGAGCAGCGCGACACGGGCGGCCGTCACCCGCAGGCCGACACCGCGCAGCTCCTCGGCAGTGGTCGGAGTCTGGGATGCGGTCATGGCGCCGAACCTACCCGCATAAACACGAACGCTACAAGGAAACGAGCCGTTAAAGTCTAACGCCACGCGGAAAACTTTTGCCCGGATTCAGTCCGATTTTTCCACTAGGCGCCTCAGAGGCGCTTGGCGCTGCGGAAGAGCCCCGCGTAGAAGCCGTTGCCGTCGATCCGGGAGACACCGCCGTTGTCACCGATGGTGGGGCCGTTCTGCTCCTTGCGGCTGGAGACGAACACCCGGTGGCCGTCGGTGTCCAGCCCCAGGTACAGGGCGACATGGTCCATATGGTTGCCCGTGCGGTGGTCCATCTTGAAGAACAGCAGGTCGCCCGGTTGGAGAACGTCGATCTTGGTGGGCCGGGTGTACCAGGGGTCCGGGCCCTGGATCTTGATGATGTCGACGCCGACCTTGGAACGGGCCATGCCGTCGGCGGTGCGCGGCAGGCCGTCGCCGAGGGCGTTGCTGGCCATCAGGGGGTAGCGGGCACGGTAGCCGAAGACCATGCGGATGAATCCGGAGCAGTCCAGCGCCCGGTAGCGCTCCTTGCGTGCGGCCATTGTGGTGCCGTCGCGGAAGGTGTAGGAGATGCCGAGGTAGTCGAAGAAGTCGTTCTGCTCCAGCCGGTCCACGCCGTCCGGTTTGAACGGTCCGAAGACCGCGTCCCCCGCGTACGGGATGCCCTGGGCGTCCTTCTTGACCGGCGCGCCCTGCACATACTGGAAGGCGATCGCGAAGAGGTCCTCCTTCTTGCTGCCGTAGTTCTCCTTGAACCAGTCCTTGAACCACTGCTCCTTCTCGGCGCCCTTGGTCCACGGCTCCGGCATCAGCCGCACCCAGTCCTCGGTGATCACCTTGGACTTGGTGTTGGCGGGCTCGCCGAAGGTGCGGGAGGGGCCGCGCAGGGTGGCGGTGCGGGCGTGGTCGGTGAAGGTGGCGAGGATCTGGCCGTTGTCGCCGCGCAGGATGGTGCGGTCGGGGTTCTTCAGACGCTCCCAGGTCTGCTTGCCGCTCTGCTGGCCGGTGCCGTTCTCCAGATTGGGCTCGTCGATGACGGCCTGTGTGGCGGGCGTCTTGTCCTGCTCGTCCTTCCGCAGCTCCACGGTCAGATAGCCGCTGGCGCCGAGCAGCGCGAGCACGGTGACGGCGTGGAGGACGGGACGTTTCTTCTTGGGTGGCATGCGATCGGCTCCGGTGGTGGGTCAGGCGGACGGCATGACGCCGAGGAGGATTCCGGCGGTGAGGACGACATAGGCCATCAGCGTCACCGAGCCGGTGGACAGCAGGGTGGCCCCCCGGGGCTGGCGGACCAGCTGGTAGGCGATCAGGCCGGGCACGATGAAGCCGAGGGTCTGGTTCGCGTACATCAGCGGGAACTCCAGCGACAGGATGATCATCACCGTCGCCTGGAGCGTCACCCCGAGCAGCACGACCGCGGCGAAGAGCCGCTTGCCGTAGAGGATCACGAACTTCTGCATCAGCAGCGTGCCCACGTAGGTGAGCACCGTCACGCCGACCACCATCGCGGCCCGCTGAAGGTCCTCGACGAGGGTCAGCGCCAGCCAGCCCGGGGTGATCATGCCGCCGGGCGAGAGGTTGGTGGTCAGGTAGCAGACCAGCGAGAAGAGCAGCCCGATCGCGATGCCGATGGCCGCGATCTCGGGGGTGAGGACGGAGGGGATCAACGGTGCTGCTCTCCTGGGTTCTGCCACTGCTGGGAGTCGTCGGCGGGCGGGGCGGGCGGGACGCGCGGCTCGAACAGGCCGCGGGGCTGCGGGGAGTCGGGGGCCGGTACCACCGCGGGCCAGGGGTCCTGGGAGCCCTGGTCGGGTGCCTGCCGCGGGCGCGGCCGCTCGAGGGTGCGCTGCTGCTGGGGCACGTGCACCGGGGGCGCGTACCGGGTCTCGTACGCCTCCGGATAGCCCTGGTAGGGGTCCAGACGGGGCGCGTACAGCTGGACCGTGTCCACGTGCCCGGCATACCCGGCGCGCTCGGCATACCCGGCGTCGCCCTCGTCCGGCGCCGCCGCCACCGGTGCCGCCGGTGTGTCATCGGCGCTGTCGTCGGCCGGCAGCTCGGCGAGGTGCTCCAGGAGGATCTCGCCCTGGCCGTGGATGTTGCCGATGGCGACCAAGGAGGAGTCGGGGCCGAGGCGGCCCAGCAGTTCGGCCATGAACTCCTCGGGGTCTCGGCGGTCGCCGCCCAGGTCGACCGCGCGGCCCCGGTACTCGGCCGGGATGGCGTCGATGGCGGACTTGGCCGGGTGCCCGATGACGAAGACCCGCTCGGGGTCGAGGTCCGGGATGATCTCGCCCATCTGGCCGTTGCGCTCGACGCGGTCGGGCCGGCAGTTGATGACGACGTTGAGCGGGCGGTGGATGGCGCCGAGGTCGAGCAGCTGGTTGATGTTCATCAGCGTCGACTCGGGGTCGTTGGCCGCGAAGACGTTGGCGAACCGCAGCTTCTTGCCGTCCTCGGTGGCGTACCGCTCGACGGAGAGCACACCGGGGTCCGGCGGGGCGTCGTACATGCCCTGGAGTGCGGTCGCGCGGTCGACGCCCACCAGCTCGGCGACGGTGAGCGCGATGGCCACGTTCTCCTTGAAGGTGAACCAGCTGAAGCCGCGCAGCTCCTCGTCGCTGACCGTCGTGGGGTCGGCGTAGATCAACTGGCAGTTCCTGGCGTCCGCCTCCTCCTGGAGGATGTGGAAACGATCCTGCTCGGCGGTGACGCAGATGCCGTTCTCCGGCATGGACCGGCACAGTGAGCGCGCCACGTCGTCGAGCGTGGGGCCCATCTCGGCCAGGTGGTCCTCGCGGACGTTGCACAGCACGCCGATCGTGGAGCGGATCAGCTTGGACTGGTTGATCTCCTGGAGCGCCGGCATGACCGCCATGCACTCGATGACGAGCGCGTCCGGGCCGTAGGCCGCGGCGCGGCGCACGATGCCGATCTGCTCGACGACGTTGGCGATGCCGAACTTGCGGTAGACGGGTTCCTCGGTGGCGTCCGGGTGGATGAAGCGGGCCGCCGTACCGGTGGTCTTGGCCACGGTGGTCAGCCCGCCGCCGCGCAGGGCGCCCGCGCACAGCCGGGTGATGGAGGACTTGCCGCGGATGCCGTTGACCAGGACCCGGGTGGGGATCATGTCGAGGTTGGTCTGGTGCCGCCGCTGTTCGACGATGCCGGCGATCAGCAGGACGGCCTCGCACACCACGAGCACGGTGTAGAGGAAGAGCACGGTGGGGCCTCAGTTCCTTCCGACTCCGGCGGGGGTCCGGCTGCCGCCGTCCCGTTTGCGGGGCTGCTCCTGGAGCTGCTGCCGGATCAGCTCCAGGCTGCGGACCACGGCACCGACCTCGTCATGGTGGCGCGGGAACAGCACGGTCTTGCGGTCGCCGGCGGCGAGCGCCTCGGCCTGTCCGGCCAGCGCGCGCAGCGGTCGTACGACGACGATGTGCAGCCAGCCCAGACAGGCGGCCGCGGCGGTCAGCCCCAGCAGCCCGGCCAGTACGGTCCGGTTCTGGAGGCTGTACTCCGGGATCGCCAGGGCCGAGGCGGGCTGCCAGCTGGCCAGGCTCCACTCGAGTGACTTGGCCGCGCCGCCGCCGCTGAACGGCGCGACGGCCGCGACCCTGACGGTGCCACCGCGCTGGACGGTGGCCTGAGGCTGCTTCGCGGCCAGCATCGAGGTCAGGTACGAGGGCGCCTTCTCGAAGGCGAGGTAGCCGGAGTCGCCGCCGATGACCCGGCCCTTGGCGTCCACGACACGGACCTCGCCCATGCCCTGGCGGCCCAGCAGCGCGTTGACGAACTCGATGCGGAACTCGCCGACCACGGCGGCGCCGCCCCGGCCGGGGGCCCCGGCGGTGGCGGTGACCACGGGCTTCTTACCGCCCTCGCCGGTCACCTCGATGGCCTGCTTCGAGGGGGCCTCGCCGTCCTTGTGGTGCGGACTGTCACCGGCCCTGGCGAGGATCTCGCCGTCGGCGCCCAGGACGTACACCGACTCGTAGCGGTCGTGCTCCTGCATGGTGCGCTCCAGGACCTTCTCCATGTCCTCGGGCGTGGTGCGGTCCCCGATCAGGGCGGCGACGGCGGACAGGTCCGCGTGGCCCTCGTTGAGCGCACGGCGGACCCGGTCGCTGAGGGTGACGGTGCGGGACTTCTGGTCGTGGACGAACTGGGCCGGGACCTTCACGGAGGAGTCGGCGCGGTTGAGCACCAGCATCAGCGGGACCGACCAGACGAGCAGCAGGACGGCGCAGACGGCCACCAGGGCGCGGGCGCCCAGGCCCTTGCGCACGGCGGGGCCCTCGACATCGGCGGGCTCGCCCTGGAGCTGCCGGCGCAGCCGCTCGAGGGCGGCGCCCACGCGGGCGGCCTCGCCGGCCCTCGGCACGCTCACCGGGCGGGCGAGATCGCCGCGGGTGAGGCGGCGGCTCTCCAGGAACAGCCGGATCAGCGGGCGCTGCACGGTGCCCAGCAGCACCAGCACCGCGAGCGCGCCGATGAGCAGCAAGGCTCCGGCCGCGGCCAGACCGAAGGCGGGACGGGTGATCTGGGAGACCTTGGCGGTGACACCGACCTCGGTGACGACGGTCAGGCCGAGGCTGCTGGCGGTGGTCGCCTCACCGGGCCGGGGCGGGGTGAGCGTGGCGTAGCCGCCGACGGTGCGGACGTCCTTGGCGGCGCCCCCGGTGAGGTGGCCGCTGACGCCGGTGTAGCCGCCCGCGCCGGGCTCCTTGGCCTTGATGGGGTGCTGGCGGCCCTTGCGCGCGGCGGTCTTGGCGAAGGCGGCGAGCTGCTTCTTGGCCGCCTCGCTGTCCAGGGCGCCGTGGCTGGACAGCAGCCGGCCGGTGGAGTCGACGACGCCGATGGCGCGGCCCGGACCGAGGTCGACGCCGGGGAAGCTGAGGGTGCTGGAGGCGACGAGCAGCTGCTGCGGCTGGCCCTTCCAGGACAGCAGGGCGAGGATGATCAGCCGGGTCTGGCCGTTCTCCAGGCGCACCATGCGCGGGGCCAGCCCGTCGTCGCGGGAGAGCTTGGCGAGTTCGATCGCGGTCAGCGGGACGTTCTCGCCGCGGGCGGCGAGCATCTTGCCCGACTTGATCTCGATGACGGCGGTGCCCCGCCACTTCTGGTAGACCTGTCCGACCTTGTCGAGGACGGTGTCGGCGGCGACCGGCCGGCCCTCGTTGAAGAGGGTCGCGGTGCCGGTGAGATCGGTGACCGACTCGTCCAGCGACGCCCGCAGCGCGATGGCGCCGTCTTCGGCGACGTACTGCTGCGAGGTCAGGACCGCCTTGGGGACCAGGGCGTTGTCCGGTTTGCCCAGGGTGAGGGCGGTGATTCCCGCGAGGGAGAGAAGCAGAACCGACAGTACGGCTATAGGGGGTCGAATACCCCCCAAGAGCGACATGTCGGCCCTTCGGCGGACCTTGTGCCGCCGCTTCGAACGCGAAGCGGCCACGAACGTGCTCCTCTCATGCAACTCACACCACAGAGCGCACTCGAGTGCGATCCGGACCGTCAGACCGTCAGACGGATCAAAGGGTTGCACATCTTAAAGAAAAAACGAGAAAACCTGTTTGGTCCTGACCAAGGCTGGGCAAACGGCGGTCTTGCATTCTTTGCCGGGCGTTCACCCAGAGGTCATTCTTCGCCCGTCTCATCCAGATATGCCCCTATAAAGAAGGCGGTTACGATGAGGCGGTCATGGCGGAGATGCGAAGGAAATCGGTCACCGTGGCAGCAGTCACGGTCGCGTTCGGCCTGCTTCTGGCGGGATTGAGCGCGTACACGATCGGTTGGTCAAGCGGAGGCGACCGTACCGCAGAGCGCGCGGACGCCCCCAAGGTCTCGCTGGAGCGCAGGATCACCGACTTCACCGCCGGATTCGGCCCCGACTCCGGCTACCGCGAGCCACGCCGTGCCGAACGCCGGGCCGTCGCCGACGCGGTGGGCCTGATCCTCGACGGACACCCCGACCGCGCCCGACCGCCGCTCGCCGACGCCGGTTTCCGGCTCCGTACGCTCACCGACAGCGGCACCGGCCGCCGCTACGCCGAACTGTCCGACCGCACCGAGGACACAGACGCCCCACGCGGCTGGGGCCGGGTCTATGTGGACCTCTCCGCGCCCGCCCGCTGGTCGGTCCAGGTGCCGCACCCGGTCTCCGACGAGGACACCGAACGGCTCGGCGCGCGTGTGCTCCTGGGCTCCCCCGGCGGTGTCCTGGTGCTCGCGGGCGCCCACCGCAGGGCCGGGGACGGCGACGCCGCCGACGCCGCCCACCGCACCGACTCCGTCTTCGACGCGGTCTGCGACGAACTCGTCCGGCGCGGGCTGCCCGGCGTCCAGCTCCACGGCTTCGCCGACGACTCCGCGCCGGGCCGGGACGTCGTCGCCTCCACCGGCAAGGGCTCGGCGGGCCGCGCCGACGCCCGCCGCCTCGCGGCCGCCCTGACCGCGCGGCACTTCTCCGTCTGCCGCGCCTGGGTCCGCAACTGCCCCCTGGAAGGCCGCGACAACGTCCAGGGGCGCAGGGCGGCCGCAGGGCATGTGACGTTCCTGCATGTCGAGTTCGCCCGGTCGGTGCGCACGAGCGACACCCGGATCCGGCGCGCGGCGACGGCCGTCGGCACGGTGACCGCGCGCTGGGCGAAGGACGCCCCGGCAACGGGTCCGTGACCCCGGACAGGCCCTAACCCCGGTCCGCGGCCACGGTGAACGCGGCCTTCACCGTCTGCGTCACGGCGTTGCCGTCCGCGTCGGTCCCGGTGACGCGCAGCGACGCGTCCCGGCCCGCCGCGGCGTCCGGAGTGGTCCAGTCCGCGCGGAACCGGCCCTCGCCGAGCGCGGTGACCGACGCCTCGGTCCACCGCTCGCCACCGTCGAAGGACACCTCGACCGCCGCCTCGGTGACCGCGGGCGGGGCCACTACGCCCGGCACATGCCCGAAGCCGACGACGAGGTGGGCGTCACCGGCCGGGCTGGTGCCGTCCGGCGCGGTGTCCAGCTGGTAGCGCGGCACCACGACGGGCAGCGCCGAGCACTGTGCGGGCCCGTCGTACTCGCCCGCCTCGGACACACACGTCCAGTTGTCCGGCACGGTCCGGCCGCCCGAGTGGCCCGAGGCGAAGGTCCACTCGGTGTGGGTGGTCAGCGACTGGCGGAAGTCGTCGTTCGTCCTGGTCTGGTCGTACACCACGGTGTACGGGGCTTTGTCAGGCGGCACGGTCAGGGCGCCGCCGGAGACGCCGTCGCCCTCGTACAGGGTCGTGTCACCGGAGACCACCGCGAAGTGCGAGGAGGTGATGTCGGACGGGAGCGCGAGGACGTGGTGGCCGGCGGAGTCCAGGACCGTGGTCAGGGAGAAGGTGAGGGCATCGCCCTTGCGGCACGCCGCGCAGTACCACGTCTCATCGGCGGCGGCGCCCCCGGCGGGCTCGGTGAAGCCGGGGACCAGCGGACCGCGCAGCCAGTCGGCGGAAGTGGTCCGGCCGGGCCGAGGGGTCTGCTCCTGGGACACGAAGCGCCGCTCCCCCGCCTTGAGCCAGTCCTGGTAAGAGGCGCCTGCGGAGCCGCCGACGTACTCGATCCGCCGTGCCGGTGCCTTGAAGGGCTCGGACAGCGCCTCGCCGCTGCTCTCGTACGGCAGGTACATCAGGCGCGCCACCTCTTGGGCGCGGCCCGGCGTATCGCTGTGGTAGTCGGTCCGCACCGTGGTCAGTTGGCGTCCGGTGACCGTGTAGTGCTGGTTCTTCGCGATGGTGCCCGCGGGGTTGGCCAGTTTGAGGTCGTAGGAGTAGGGCGTGGCCGCGTCCGCGGGCGCCTTGCGGTGGGTGTAGACGTTGAAGCGCAGATCGCCGGTGGTGACGGGCCGGCCGGAGGGCTGTACGTAGACGGGCGCGCCGCCGGAGACGCCCACACCGCCGTTGACCGCCACCGCGCCCCTGGTGTCCTGGCGCAGGTAGTGGAGGATCAGCTGGTGCTCCTCGGCCGGCCTCGGGGTCGAGAAGGTGATCCGCTCGGTCGCCTTGCGCAGGTCGAGCACGACATCGGTGGCGGTGGCGGCGTCGGTTCGGCTGTCGGTTCCGCCGTGGGTTCCGCCGTGGGTCCCGCTGTGGGTTCCGCCGACGGGGACGGTGAACTCGGCGGTGGCCATCCGTACACCGGTCGGCTCCCCGGCGCTGTCGAAGGTTCCGGCGGAGACCATGGCGGTGTAGTGGCCCGCGGGCACCTCGGCACGCGCCTCGCCGTCGACGGCCTGGAGGGACGGCTCCTGGTAGCGGGCCGCGTCGTCGACGTTGGCCAGGGCGAGCGATGTGGTGCCCGGGAGGGGTTTGCCGTCCGTACCGAGCACGGTGACCTTCACCGTGTGGTCAGCCCGCGCCGCCGGGCGCGGGGCGGCCCGCTCACCGGATGTGGCGACCGCCGGTGTTACGGAGGTGACGCCGCCGAACAGCGGGCCGCCGCCGACGGAGCCCTCCGCCGCCTCGGCGCCGACCTGCTTCGCCAGCGCCGCGCCGAAGGCGGGGCCCGAGGGCGGTGCCGTGACGCCTCCGGTGGCCTCGATCCGCACCGGGGTGGTGGTCACTCCGGCCTCGGCGAGGGCGGAGACGTTGAACAGCGCGGGGTCCAGGGTGCGGCCGAGGTAGGGCAGCGCGGTCATCGGAATGACGAAGACATCGTTGTCCAACCGCCGGGTGACATAGTCCGCCTCGGCTCCCGGCCGCGGCGCCACCACAACGCTCCCGTCCGCGTGGAGCGTGACGCGCTCGCCGGTGACCAGGGTGACGGTGTGGGCCGTCGCATCGGGGGCGGCCGTGCCGTGGACCGTCGTGCCGGGGGCCGCCGTGCCGTGGACGGCGGCCGCGGACGTGGCGGGGCGCTCCATCGGCGCGGGGGCGGCCAGGGCGCCCGGAGCCGGGCCCGCCGCCAGCCCGATGACGGCCAGGGCACAGCCGGTCGCGAGGGCGCGGGCGCCGCGTATACCGGCTCTCCGCCGCACTGTGGTCTGTCTGATCGGTCGGTACCGCATGAGGCCGAGGTCCTTCCCTGACGGGGGATCAAGGGTGTACGTCCCACAGGTTCGTCCTCGGAAGAGATCACTTACAGGTACGGACCAAAGCTGGCCGAGAACCGCCGCTCTGCGGCGTCAACCGTGCGCCCGCCCCCGGTAGGGAGCGGCTGCCACGGTGAATTCGGCCGTCCTCCAGGCGGAATTCACTCATCCGCCAAGGGCAACGGAAAGGATCTTTCCCCTTTCCCCAGGCAGGAGGAGCCGGTGACCGCGGAAAGATCCAATGCGGAGGAGCCACGCTTAACCATCCGAGGCCCCTCGCGCCGCCTCTCCCTGCGGAGCCGCGCCCTCCGTTCGCTGCTGACCGCGCTCGCCTTCCCCGTGGCCGGGCTGCTGGCGCTCACCGCGGGGGGCCATCTGCTGCTCCCCTTCGACGGGGTCACCACGCTCGAAGGGAAGATCGCCTCCAAATCGGAGTTCTTCGAGGACGAGAAGGTCCAGCGCATCCTGATGAAACACGGCATCAGGGTGCACATCACCCGCATGGGTTCCCGAGACATCGCCACCACCGGCTTCGACGGTTACGACTTCGCCTTTCCGTCCGGCCAGCCCGCGGCGGACATGATCAAGAATGACCGCAGGGACGACTACGCCAAGTCCCACCAGCCGTTCGTCAGCCCCATCGTCCTCGCCACCTACCGCGAATACGCCGAAACCCTGCGGGACAACGGGCTCGCCACTCCGCGGGAGGGCGTCGGCGCGGACGGGAGGAGCCCGCTCTACTACACGCTCAATATGAAGGGGTTCATCGATCTGAGCGCGCGCGGGCGGAAATGGAGCGATATCGGGATCGAGGAGCACCGGACGCGGAACGGCAACAGGATTCTGGCCCAGACCTCGAATGTCTGCGAGGCGAACCACGCCGGGACATATCTGGGACTGGTCGCCTTCGTCGAGAACGGAAACACCGTCCCGACGGACAACTCGGCGGCGGACCGGGTGGCGGCGAAGATCAAGCCGACGCTCGTCTCGCAGGGGCTCGCCTCCGAGCAGATGTTCAAGACGTACGAGGTGCCAGAGGGAAAGGGCGTCGCCCCGATCGTGGTGGTCTATGAGCACCAGTACTTCGCTTACCAGATCCGGCAGCGGCAGCAGACCGGAAAGCCCGACTCACAGCGGGTGCTGCTCTACCCCTCGACACAGTTCCTGACCGAGCCCGAGTACATCGCGCTCACCCCCAAGGGCGACCGGCTCGGCGAACTGCTCGCCAGTGATGAGCAACTCCAGCGCCGGGCGATGGAACTGGGCTTCCGCGTCCTCGACTCCAGCAACAAGGCGACCAGCACCGAGCTGTACCGGTTCCTGGAGGACCAGGGCATTCCGGCGCCCGCCTCGGCGGCCAACGACACCAAGGCGACGCTGCCGAGCCTGCCGCTGCTGGAACGGATGATCACCTCCGTCGGCGACTGCCCGCCGCCGAAGCAGAGCCCGGAGAGCTCCTCATGAGGCGGCCTTCGCACCACCCGGCTCCGCACCGCCGGGCTCCCCGCCACCTCGTGATCCTCGCGCTCTGTCTGGCCCTGCTCGCCACGGCCACCGCCTGCGGTTCCGGCGACAAGGACACCACCACCCTGCGGGTGCTGGCCAGTTCGGAGCTGAGGGACATGGAGCCGCTCCTGGACGACCTCCGCCGGGACACGGGGGTGGAGCTGGACATGGAGTACAAGGCCACCGTGGACGCCGGGGACGGGCTGACGCCCGGGAACTACCGCCACGACCTCGCCTGGCTCTCCTCCGACCGGTACTTCCAGCTCAGGCTCAAGGAGTCCAAGAGCACCGCCAAACCGCTCGCCACCACGACCATGCTCTCCCCGGTGGTCGTCGGCGTGAAGCCGGACACGGCGAAGGCCCTGCGCACACGGGCCAAGGGCGGGCAGGTGTCCTGGGCGGACATCGCCGACGCCGCGGCGGCGGGCTCGGTGCGCTTCGGCATGGCCGACCCGAAGCACACCAACAGCGGTCTGTCCGCGCTCGTCGGCGTCGCGACCGCCGCGGCCGGGACCGGCAGCGCGCTGCGCGCCGAGGACGTCTCCTGCGACCGGCTGCGCGGTTTCCGCACCGGCCAGAAGCTCACCGCGGACAGCAGCGCGGACCTGCGCGAGCGGTATATCGCCCACCAGGACCGGCTCGACGCCCTGATCACCTATGAATCCGAACTGCTCTCGCTCAACGCCGGCGGCAAGCTCCACCAGAAGCTGGAGATCATCTACCCGAAGGACGGCATGGTGCTGTCCGACTACCCGCTGCTCCTCCTCGACCCGGCCAAGCGCGACGCGTACGACAAGGTGGTGGACTGGCTCAAGAGCCCGTCCACGCAGAAGAAGATCATGGAGCGTACGCTGCGCCGGCCGATCGGCGCGGAGGTGCGCAGGGACCCCCGGCTGCGGGCGGACATCGGCAACGCGCTGTACTTCCCGGACCAGCGGGCGGTGGTGGACCAACTGGTCGAGGACTACGGCGATCCCCGGCTGCCCACCGCCCACCATGTGATCTTCCTGCTGGACTTCTCCACCTCGATGCGGGGCCCGCGAGTGGCCTCGCTGCGCGCGGCGTTCGCCGGACTCAGCGGCGCCGACACCTCCGCCACGGGGAAGTTCGTGCGGTTCTACCAGGGCGAGAGGATCAGCGTGATGCGCTTCGGCGGCAGCGTGCTCGGCGAGCGCGACATCACCGTGGGCGGGCGGAAGGAGCTGGACTCGGTACGGTCCTTCGTCGCGACCGACGACTTCGACGACTCCACCGCCATCTGGTCCGCGCTCGACCACGCCTACCGCAAGGCGTCCGACATCGCGCGCGACCACCCCGGTCAGCCCATTTCCATCGTCCTCATGACGGACGGTGAGAACACCTCCGGTATCACCCGCCAGGAGTTCGAGCGCCGGTACGCGGCACGTGCGGAGGCGGTCCGCGGCGTTCCCACCTTCCCGCTCCGGTTCGGTGAGGCGGACACCGCCGAGCTGACCCGGGCGGCGCGTACGACCGGCGGGCGCATGGTGGACGCGGGCGCCCGCTCCCTCCCCGACGCCTTCAAGGAGATCCGTGGCTGTTGACAACGGAATGTGGTGGAGCGTCTGGTGGCCCTGGATGCTCGTGTGGACCGCGACCGCCGTAAGCCTGATCGCCGTGCTGATCTGGCTGGCGGCCCGGGTGCACCGGTACCGCAGACGCCTCAGACCGGGCCGTGAGAAGCCCACCGAGGGCATATGCCTCTACCTCCACGACCGCGCCATCATGAACCTGTACGAGATGGGCCGTTACGAGAAGGCGCTGGAGCGGGAGGTCCAGCAGCGGATCACGCGCACCGCGGACGGCTCGCTGCGGGCCCGGCTCTTCGGGGTGGGCGTCAGCGGCGGCCGGAACGTCAGCCGCGAGGAAATCAGCATGTACATCGAGAGCGCCAAGCCCATCACGGCCATCGGCCTCATCGTGGACACCCTCGAACGGGCCGATGCCATCGTCCACGGCGACCTCAGGACCGGCAGCATCACCTGGAACCACGCCCTGGCCCGCGCCCTGGACACCGTCGACCGCCCCGGTCCGGGGGGTGCGGACAGCGTCCGGCTGCGCGACATCGAGGACTTCGTCTCCATCAGGGGCCGGTTCCGCAAGGCCGGGCAGACCTCCTCGCGCACCGTCTTCCTCGCCCCGTACGGCGACCCGGAGGACCCGGCCCAGGGGCCACAGGTCCGGGTCGTATGCACCACGGACGGGCTGCGCAACGACGACAGCCATGAGGGCACGTTCCCGGCGCGCTGCCTGGGCAAGGTGCGGGACTGGAACCCGGGGACGAGTGAGCTGACCGTCGAGGCCATCGCGATCTTCAGCTGAGCGTTCAGCTGGAAGTGCCCCGACCTGCCGTCGATCGTCTGCGGCGCCGTCGTGGCCGGCCGCGCCCGCGCGGCGGAGCCGCAGATCGACACGGCCCCGCGCCCCTTCGGGGCGCCACCGAACCACAGCCGACTTCCGCCGATCCGCTTAGGGGTCCTTGCACTATGAGCGCCCGATGAGGTCGCGTGGTCTGGTGCCGTGCATCGCAAGGCGCCGGAGAGCCCTCGTAGCGGAGCTACTAGGG
>NZ_JBEZNG010000029.1:0-113261 GCF_040653035.1 Streptomyces malaysiensis subsp. malaysiensis | reverse complement strand
GGATCGGCGTAGACGGCAACGCTCGCGATCCCGGCATCCCGGCAGGCACGGGCAACACGGACAGCGATCTCGCCACGGTTGGCGATGAGCACCTTGCGCACGATGGCTCCCTCCTTGAAACAAGCCGAGTTTAGGTACAGGCGACACCTCGCGCCGAGAAGACTCCAGGCGTGAGCTTGACCACACGGAGCGTGAACCTCGCATTGGGCGAACGGCCGAAACCCCCGTCGCTCCACGGTACGCCCGGTTTTCGGGTCCGGTGTGCCGTCCGCGATGTGGGCAAGGTCTCCGGCACACCGTGCTGCGGCGCTTCACGTTTCTTTGTGGAAACCCTACGAATGCCGGGCGGAAACTTTGCCACGGCGTTCTGCTCGTCCGCACCCCTTGTCGCGGCGCTTACCCGTTAGTAGCGTGCTTCGGCACCAACAGAGTGGAGGGGGAACGCGGTGGCGCGCAGACCAGTGGCCGCGGTGGCGGCCGTCACGCTGATGCTCGAAGCGGTCGGCATAGCGCTGCTGAACTGGATCCTCGGCCTGGTCGTGGACCGTCAGCAGATGTCCATGGGCGGTATCGACACCGACGCGATGTCCGTCGGCACCTGGGTCGCGGGCGGCCTCTTCGGCCTCTATCTGCTGGTGTGCGGAGTGGTGCTGCTGCGCACCGCCGTGCGCGATCGCGCGCCCGGCCGCCTGGCCCGCATTCTGCTCATCACCTGTGCGGTGGTGCACGGGCTGTTGGGCGCGTTCTCGGTCGGCCTGGTGGGCTGGCCGGCGTTCGCGTTCATGATGGTGGTGCTGGGGCTGATTGTGCTGACCCTCCTGGGGTACGAGGCGGAGTCGGCCGCCGGGCCCTCCGCCGAGACCGCGAGTGGAGACGCCCCCAGCCCGGCCTGATCCAGGGAAACTCCTAGCCGAAAATGCCTAGCCGGGGTCCGCCACGGGGTGTTCGGCGGACCGCGCGGGCTTGCCCCTGGACCCTGGGGGAGGGAAGCGGCCCGCCGCGGGCGTCAGGATTCGGCGGACACCACCCCTTGGTCGCTCCAGAGGTCCGTGATCCGCACGTCCAACTCGGCCAGCAGCCGGCGGAGCAGCGGCAGGGACAGCCCGATCACGTTCCCCGAGTCGCCCTCGATGCCGTCGATGAACGGCGCCGAACGGCCGTCGAGGGTGAACGCGCCCGCCACGTGCAGCGGTTCGCCACTGGCGACGTACGCTGCGATCTCCTCGTCCGTCGGCTCGCCGAAGTGGACGGTGGTGGACGCGGTGGCCGAGGCGCGGCGGCCGTTCGCCGTGTCGATCACGCAGTGTCCGGTGCGCAGCACCCCGGCCCGGCCGCGCATCGACTTCCAGCGGGCGGTGGCCTCCTCGGCGTCCGCCGGTTTGCCGAGTGCCTGCCCGTCGAGCTCCAGCACCGAGTCGCAGCCGACCACGAGGGAGCCGGCGGTCCCGGGCAGTCCGGCCACGGCGGTGGCCTTCGCCTCGGCCAGCACCCGGGCCAGCTCGGCGGGTGTCCCGGCGCTGAGCGCGTCCTCGTCCACCCCGCTGACGATCACCTTCGGCGCGAGCCCGGCCTGCCGCAGCAGCCCGAGCCGGGCGGGTGAGGCGGATGCGAGAACGAGAGTGCGCTGCGCAGTCATGCGGACCAGGGTAAGCCGCCCCCGAAACGGCCCGGCCAGGGGCCGGAGCCCGGCCATGGCCCCCTCATCCCGGCCGGATCAGGACCATGCGCCGATCACGGCCGCATGGCTCGGGAGCATGCGCTCGAAGGCCGTGTGCTTCAGGGGCAGAAGGCCGTGTGCTTCAGGGGCACATGCTTCGGGGCCGCATGCTTCAGGGCCACATGCCGAGGAGGCACATCGCCAGCAGCACGGAGACCGTCAGGACCGTGCGGGCGCGGCGGAGCATGGCCTCGGCGCGCCGCAGCTCCTCGGGCGGCTCATCGGGCGGCTCGGACCACAGCATGGAATCGATCCTGAGGCCATGGACGCCGGGGCGCCTGAGTACGCGTACTCAGGCGCCCCGGCGCGATGGTGCCATTCCGGCCTGCCGTGCTCCTCTCACGGCCTGCCGTGCTCCTCTCAAGCGGGCCAGTACGTGGTGCGCCATGCCTTGGGGCCCGGATGCGGCACCCGGCGGCTGGGGACGGTGCGGGCCGGGTCGGACCACTCCTCCGGATCGTCCTCGCTGTGCGCAGCGGCCGTGCGGGCCGCCGCGCGTGCTTGCACCACCGCCAGAGCGGCGGCCAACTCCTCGGGGGTCGGGTTGCCCCGGACAATGCGGATCATGGAACACCCTTCGCTAGAGGGGGATGTTGCCGTGCTTCTTGGGGGGCAGCGCTTCGCGCTTGTTCCGCAGCGTCCGCAGGCCGCGGACGATGTGGCGGCGGGTCTCGGAGGGCATGATCACAGCATCCACATACCCTCGCTCGGCCGCGGTATACGGATTGAGCAGGGTGTCTTCGTAGTCCGCGATCAGCTCGGCGCGGGTGGTCTCCGGGTCGTCGGAGGCGGCGATGGTGCGCCGGTGGAGGATGTTGACCGCGCCCTGGGCACCCATGACCGCGATCTGCGCGGTGGGCCAGGCCAGGTTGAGGTCGGCGCCCAGGTGTTTGGAGCCCATCACGTCGTACGCGCCGCCGAACGCCTTGCGGGTGATGACCGTGATCAGCGGGACGGTGGCCTCGGCGTAGGCGTAGATCAGCTTGGCGCCGCGCCGGATGATGCCGTTGTACTCCTGGTCGGTGCCGGGCAGGAAGCCGGGCACGTCCACGAAGGTCAGGACCGGCACGTTGAACGCGTCGCAGGTGCGTACGAAGCGTGCGGCCTTCTCGGAGGCGTCGATGTCCAGGCATCCGGCGAACTGCATCGGCTGGTTGGCCACGATGCCCACCGGGTGGCCCTCGACCCGGCCGAAGCCGGTGATGATGTTGGGCGCGAAGAGGGCCTGGGTCTCCAGGAACTCGTTGTCGTCCAGGACGTGCTCGATGGCCTTGTGCACGTCGTACGGCTGGTTCGCCGAGTCCGGGATGAGGGTGTCCATCTCCCGGTCCTCGTCCGAGACCTCCAGGTCGGCCTCGTCGGGGAAGGCCGGGGGCTGGGAGAGGTTGTTGGAGGGGAGGTAGGACAGCAGGGTCTTGACGTATTCGATGCCGTCCTTCTCGTCCCCGGCCATGTAGTGCGCGACACCGGAGGTGGTGTTGTGGGTCCGGGCGCCGCCCAGCGCCTCGAAGCCGACGTCCTCACCGGTGACCGTCTTGATCACGTCGGGGCCGGTGATGAACATATGCGAGGTCTGGTCGATCATCACCGTGAAGTCGGTGATCGCCGGGGAGTAGACCGCCCCGCCCGCGCATGGGCCCACGACCAGGCTGATCTGTGGGATCACACCGGAGGCGTGGGTGTTGCGGCGGAAGATCTCGCCGTACATGCCGAGTGAGACCACGCCCTCCTGGATGCGGGCGCCGCCGGAGTCGTTGATGCCGATGACCGGGCAGCCGGTCTTCAGCGCGAAGTCCATGACCTTGACGATCTTCTCGCCGAACACTTCCCCGAGCGCGCCGCCGAAGACCGTGAAGTCCTGGGAGAAGACGGCGACCGGGCGGCCGTCGACCGTGCCGTATCCGGTGACCACGCCGTCCCCGTAGGGGCGGTTCTGGTCGATGCCGAAGTTGGTCGAGCGGTGCCGGGCGAACTCGTCGAGTTCGGTGAAGGACCCCTCGTCCAGGAGGAGGCCGATGCGCTCGCGGGCGGTCAGCTTGCCCTTGGCGTGCTGCTTCTCCACCGCGCGCGCGGACCCCGCGTGGGTCGCCTCTTCGATGCGGCGCTGAAGGTCCGCGAGCTTCCCCGCGGTCGTGTGACGGTCTGGAATCTCGGGGGCGGTCTCCGGCTCGGTGGACATCGGGTTGCGGCTCCTGCTCGTCCTGGGGGCGGATACGGCGGACTGCTTCAGGGTCGGGGGGAAACGGGGGAAGGGTTCGGGATCGTGATCAGACGGGGCCTATGGGGGTTCCGGCGTTTTCGGACCGTTCGGCGGCTTTGCGCTGGCTGGGCTACCGGCACGTAGCGTATCGGCGGCACCGCCCGGTGGCACTGCGTCGTTGGCCACACCTCCTGACCCTAGGCTGGCCCCCATGACGCCTTCTGACACCTCAGGGAGCCCAGGTGACGGCCGCTGGTCGGACCTGGAGCGGCCACCGCTGAACGCCGCCGCGCTGCGCCGGGGGCTGGTGCGCCCCGGCGGGCTGTGGACCGAGCTCGAGGTGGTGCGGGCGACCGGCTCGACCAATACGGATCTGGTCACCCGGGCCCGGGCCGGAGCCCCCGAGGGCGCGGTGCTCATCGCCGAGGAGCAGACCGCCGGGCGCGGCCGGCTCGACCGCACCTGGACGGCCCCGGCCAGGTCCGGGCTCTTCTTCTCCATCCTGCTACGACCCGGCGGCGCCGGCGTGCCCACCGAGCGCTGGGGCTGGCTGCCGCTGCTGGCCGGGGTCGCGGCCGCCGGGGCGCTCAGCCGTACGGCGGGCGTGGACACCACCCTGAAGTGGCCGAACGACCTGCTGGTGAAGGTCGAGGGCGAGGAGCGGAAGTTCGGCGGGATCCTCGCCGAGCGGGCCGGGGACGCGGTGGTCATCGGCATGGGGCTGAACGTCTCGCTGCGCGCCGGTGAACTTCCGGTGCCCACCGCGGGGTCGCTGGCCCTGGCCGACGCGATCACCACCGACCGCGATCCGCTGCTGCGGGCCGTGCTGCGCTCGATCGCGGAGTGGTACGGGGAGTGGCGCCGCTTCGGGGGCGACCCCGGGGCGAGCGGGCTCCAGGACGCCTACGCGGCGGGCTGTGCGACCCTCGGGCGCCTGGTGCGCGCCGAGCTTCCGGGCGGCCGGGAGCGCGTCGGCGAGGCGGTCGCGATCGACCGGGACGGGCGGCTGGTTCTGGCCACCGAGGGCGGGGTTCAGGAGCCGGTCTCCGCCGGGGACATCGTGCATCTACGCTCCGTATCCAGGGAGGAATGACCCTCCCGCGCAAGAGTGAGCTACGGCACACCTGACGTATCGTGGTCGCGGTCGCTCCAGCTCGGGGCGGCTGTGGACGGGTCGAAACCCCACCGGGAAGAGGGAACGGAAGGGCAGTGCGCAGGGATCGGACAGGGGGCGGACGGTGACCGCCGACGACGCGGGTTCCGGCACGGCCGAGGAGCGCGAGGCGCACGACGCCGCCGCGCCCGACGGGGCCCTACGGGACACCGGGGCGCGGGAGAGCGCCGCCGCGGAGGCCCCCGAGGAGGACGACCAGCCGGATCCCATCGCGCTCCGGCTGGAGCAGCTGATCCTCGGCGCCGAGCGGCGCTACACCCCCTTCCAGGCGGCCCGCAGCGCGGGCGTCTCGGTCGAGCTGGCCACCCGCTTCTGGCGGGCCATGGGCTTTGCCGACATCGGCCAGGCAAAGGCGCTCACCGAGGCCGATGTGCTGGCGCTGCGGCGGCTGTCCGGTCTGGTCGAGGCCGGGCTGCTGAGCGAGCCGATGGCCATCCAGGTGGCGCGGTCCACCGGCCAGACCTCGGCCCGGCTCGCCGACTGGCAGATCGACTCGTTCCTGGAGGGGCTCACCGATCCCCAGGAGACCGGGATGACCCGGACCGAGATCGCGTATCCGCTGGTCGAGCTGTTGCTGCCGGAGCTGGAGGAGTTCCTGGTCTATGTCTACCGGCGCCAGCTCGCGGCCGCGACGGGCCGGGTGGTGCAGGCGGCGGACGACGTGGAGATGGTGGACCGGCGGCTGGCGGTCGGCTTCGCGGACCTGGTGAGCTTCACCCGGCTGACCCGCCGGCTGGAGGAGGAGGAGCTCGGCGAGCTGGTCGAGGCGTTCGAGACCACGGCCGCGGACCTGGTGGCGGCGCACGGCGGGCGGCTGATCAAGACCCTCGGCGACGAGGTGCTCTACGCGGCCGATGACGCGGGCATCGCCGCCGAGATCGCGCTGCGCCTGATCGAGACGCTGACGCATGACGAGACGATGCCCGAGCTGCGGGTCGGGATCGCGTTCGGCACGGTCACGACCCGGATGGGCGATGTCTTCGGCACCACGGTGAATCTGGCCAGCCGGCTGACGTCCATAGCGCCCAAGAACGCGGTCCTGGTGGACGGCGCGTTCGCGGAGGAGCTGAGCCGCACCGGGGAGGCCCCGGTGTCGGAGGCGGAGGCCGCGGAGGCGGCCGCCGCGGCGGAGAAGGAGGGCGAGGAGCCGCCCTCGTACCGCTTCGCGCTCCAGCCGATGTGGCAGCGGCCGGTGCGTGGTCTGGGGGTCGTGGAGCCGTGGCTGCTGAGCCGTCGCGCATGACGCCGTGCGGAGCGCGCGGGGCCGCCGCGTCCGGGTAGCTCCGGGTGGCTTCGGCTGGATCATTCCGGTGGCCGCGGCGGGATCGTTGAAGTGGGGGCGGAGCGAAGCCTGTTGGGCTAGCCTACGTGCGGCAAGATCCACTCGATGGATCCCAGGTCCTGTCGTCGAAGTAGCACCGTCCGCGACCGCCCGCGGGGTGGGCCCGGCGGTGTCCAGGAGCGCGTGTGTCACAGCTTTTCGATTCGAGTGCTCAGCGTCCGGGCGCCTTACCTCCACAGGGCTGTCCCGCCCATCCGGGGTCCGGTGCCGAACCGCTCCACGCGCCCGAGTTCGGGAGAGACCCGTTCGCGGTCTACCGGCGCCTGCGCGAGGCGCACGGTCCGCTCGCGCCGGTGGAGCTGGACCCAGGTGTCCCGGCCATGTTGTGCCTGGGGTACGACACGGCGCTGGAGATCATGCGGCGCCCCGAGACCTTCTCCAAGGACCCCCGTCACTGGCGGGCCAGGAACGAGGGCGTGCTGCCCGAGGGCAGCTATGCCCCGCACATCATCAGGCCCCGGCCGCAGGTCGACTTCGTGGACGGCGAGGAACACCGGCGGCTGCGCGGCGCGATCGAGGACACCACCGGCCGGATCGACTCCGCCGCGCTGCGGAACTATGTCGAGCGGATCGCCGACTCGCTGATCGACCAGTTCTGCGAGGCGGGCGAGGCCGAGCTGATCGGGACGTACTGCGCCCTGGTCCCGATCATGGTCAGCAGCCAGCTCTTCGGCTGCCCGCAGGAGATCATGGACCAGCTGCTGCGGGGCGTGGCGTCGTTCATCGACGGCTCGGACCCCTCGGGCGGGGACCGGACCTCCGGCGCGGCGCTGCGCGAGCTGATCGACCTCAAGCGGCGTGAGCCCGGCGCCGACATCACCTCGTGGCTGATCGCACATCCGGCGCGGCTGACCGACGAGGAGCTGATCGAGCAGCTTCTGCTGCTGATCGGGATGGTGACCGGGGTGGTGCCCGGTCTGATCGGCAACTCCCTGCGGGTGCTGCTCACCGACGAGCGGTTCTCGGGCGAGCTCATGGGCGGCAGCATGCTCGTCGAGGACGCCCTGGACGAGGTGCTGTGGACCGACCCGCCGGTGGCCAACATGGGGCTCTACTTCCCGGTCCATGACACCAACCTCGCCGGGAAGCGGCTGCGTGCCGGTGACGCCGTGATGATCAGCTTCGCGGCGACCAACCGGGACGCCCTGCTGAGGTCGCCGCACAAGCAGGGCAACCGGGCCCATCTGGCGTTCGGCGCGGGCCCCCACGCCTGCCCCGGCCGCAGCTCGGCCCGGCTGATCGCCTCCGTCGCGCTGGAGAAGCTGCTGGACCGGATCCCCGACCTCGCCCTCGCGGGGGAGATCGAGGAGCTGAAGTGGCTGTCCGGGATCTTCGTACGGGGTGTGATCACCCTGCCGGTGCGGTTCGCCCCCGTCGCCCGGCCGGGTGGCCGGCTCACCTCGGCGCCCCCCGCTCGTCCGGGCGAGCCTGACCAGCGGCAGGATCTGCCGGCGGGGGCGCCCCCGCCGCCGCCCATCCCGCCGATCTCGCTGCCGTTCGCCACCGACGCGGCCTCCGAGGGCGAGGCCCTGATGGGGCCGGGGCCGGAGCTGGAGCAGCAGGCGGAGGACCGGCAGAAGCAGCAGTCGTCCCTGCTCGGCTTCCTGAACCGGTGGCGGCGGGCCCGCTGAGCGCTCCGCGGGAGGTGCCCTGAGGTGCGGTCGATCGTCTGCGGCGCCGTCGTGGCTGGTCCCACGCGGCGGAGCCGCATATCGACACAGCCGCGGCGGAGCCGCATATCGACACGGTCCCGCGCCCCTTCGGGGCGTCGTTCGAACCGCGGCCGACTTCCGGCCGATCTGTTCAGGGCCCGTACGGGCGGCTCACAGGTTCCGCACGCCCCGGGGAGCTGGAATGATCGCGGGCAGTGGGTTCACGGTCGTTAACCGGGAGGGTGTGGGTGATGAGTGAGCAGCGGTACGGGGAGTGGGTCGCGGTCCGCAGGGACGGCTTCGTGGCCGAGCTGGTGCTGGACCGGCCCAAGGCCATGAACGCCGTCTCCTCGGAGATGGCGCGCGGTATCGCGGCGGCCTGTACGGCGCTGTCCGAGGACCGTGACGTCCGGGCCGTCGTGCTGACCTCGACCCATGAGCGGGCCTTCTGCGTCGGCGCGGACCTCAAGGAGCGCAACTCGCTCTCCGACGCCGAGATGATGCGGCACCGGCCGGTCTCCCGCGGCGCCTACACCGGGGTGCTGGAGCTGCCGGTGCCCGCCATCGCCGCGGTGCACGGCTATGCGCTGGGCGGCGGCTTCGAGCTGGCCCTGTCCTGTGACGTGATCGTCGCCGACCCCACCGCCGTGGTGGGGCTGCCCGAGGTGTCGGTCGGGGTGATCCCGGGCGGCGGCGGCACCCAGCTGCTGCCGCGCCGGGTGGGCGCCGCCCGCGCCGCCGAGCTGATCTTCTCGGCGCGCCGGGTGGCCGCCGCGGAGGCCCATGAGCTGGGCCTGGTGGACCGGCTCGTGGCGGAGGGCGAGGACCGGGCCGAGGCGCTGGAGCTGGCCCGGGGGATCGCCGCCAACTCCCCGGTCGGCGTGCGGGCCGCCAAGAAGGCGCTGCGGCTGGGGCAGGGGCTGGATCTGCGGGCCGGTCTGGAGGTCGAGGACGCGGCATGGCGGACGGTGGCCTTCTCCGGCGACCGGGCCGAGGGCGTCGCCGCGTTCAACGAGAAGCGTCCCGCGAACTGGCCGGGGGAGTAGCCGACCCGGACCGGGGAAGCCGACCGGATCCGGGGAGTGGCCCCGGATCCGGGGCGAGCGGTGTCACCGGGGTGCCGGGGGTGACCGTTCGCTCGGATACCCGGGGTGAACGGCCCGCAGCGGATTGTTCTCGACGTTCTTACGCTGGAGAGCAGAGCGAACGTATGCATGGCCGTGAGGAATGCGAGGCCGTCGTGATGGACAACGGGGTGATCGGCAGACGGCCCGGCGGGGTCGACGGACGATTGCGGGCCGTCGTGCGGCTCGCCCAGGAGATGGCGGCGGCGCACACTCCGCAGGAGGCGGTGGGCGTGGCGGCCGAGGCGGCCCGCCGCGCCCTCGACGGCGGCTTCGCGGCGATCTCGATGTGGGAGCGCGAGCGGGGGCGGCTGCGGGTCCTGGTCAACGTGGGCGAGCTGATGGCGGGCGAGGAGCCGCTGCCGGAGGACGAGTCGTATCCGGTGCACGACTTCCCGGAGATCGCCGAGTTCCTGCACGACCACTGGGCCGCGGGCGGCGAACCGCACGCCTGGGTCGAGACCGCCGAGGGCGCGGGGGCCGGCCCGGCCCCGCACGACCGCCAGGGGGCCCCGCCCAGCGGCAGCTGGGGGAGGGTGGCCGCCCTGCGGCGGCGCGGCCGCGGCAGCTGTGTGGTGGCCCCGATCGTGCTGCACGGGCGGGCGTGGGGCGAGCTGTACGTGGCCCGGGCGGTCGGACGCCCCGTCTTCGACCGCGACGACGCCGACTTCGCGACCGTGCTGGCCTCGGTGACCGCCGCCGGGCTGGCCCAGACCGAACGGCTGGAGGAGGCCCGCCGCCTCGCCTTCACCGACCCGCTGACCGGCCTCGGCAACCGCCGCGCGGTGGACATACGGCTGGACGAGGCGCTGGAGGCGTATCACGCGGACGGCACCGTGGTGAGCCTGGTCGTCTGCGACCTCAACGGCCTCAAACGGGTCAACGACACCCTCGGCCACGCGGTCGGCGATCGCCTGCTGGAACGATTCGGCTCATTGTTGTCCATATGTGGCGCGATGCTGCCGGGGGCGCTGGTGGCCCGGCTGGGTGGCGACGAGTTCTGTCTGCTGGGGGTCGGGCCCCCGGCGGACGAGGTGGTCCGGGTCGCCGACGAGCTGTGCCGGCGGGCCGCCGAGCTGGAGATGGGCGAGGGTGTCGCCTGTGGCATCGCCTCCACCGGCGATCCGATCGGGCCCGTACCGTCCGCCCGCCGCCTCTTCCGCCTGGCGGACGCGGCCCAGTACCGGGCCAAGGCGGCCCGCTCGCCCAAGCCGGTCGTGGCGGGCCGCGAGGGTGGGCCCGAGGACCCGGTGATCCGGCTGGCCGACACGTCTTCCGCGCGTCCGCCGGAGCGGCGGCGCTTCCGGGGGCGCCGCTGATGGCGGCCCCCCCCACGGCCGGGGGGGGCCGGGGCCTTGCCCCGGGCCCCGCTCCTCAAGCGCCGGAGGGGCTGAAGCGGGGGCTCCCGCCGGACCCCAGGGTGGGGCTTCGCCCCGGGCTGAGCGTTCCGCTGTAGTGCCCCTGACGTGTCGTTGATTCTCTGCGGCGCCGTTGTGGCTGGTCGCGCGCACGCGGCGGAGCCGCACATCGACACAGCCCCGCGCCCCTTCGGGGCCCTGCCGGGCCGTAGCCGGGTTTCACCGTGTGCCTGGGGCCCGTTCAGGCTCTCCGGCGGTTGAGGAGTGGGGGCCGGGGCGGGGTCCCGGTTCGGGGAGGGGCGGGGTGGGGAAGGCCGCCGGGGTGACACTTGGCGATTCACTCTCTAGGGTGCCTGAATATGGATATGCACACTGTGGTGGTGGGTACCTCCGGAACAACCGCCGACGACGTCATCGCCGTGGCCCGCGGCGCCGCGCGCATCGAGATCTCCGAGGCGGCGCTGGAGGCCGTCGCCGCGGCACGGCAGGTGATCGACGATCTCGCCGCCAAGCCCGAGCCCGTCTACGGCGTCTCCACCGGCTTCGGCGCGCTGGCCGTACGCCATATCAGCCCCGAGCTGCGCGCCCAGCTCCAGCGCAACATCGTCCGCTCGCACGCCGCCGGCATGGGCGAGCGGGTCGAGCGCGAGGTGGTGCGGGCGCTGATGTTCCTGCGGATGAAGACGCTCGCTTCCGGCCATACCGGGGTCCGGCCCGTCGTGGTCCGGACGATGGCCGCGCTCCTCAATGCGGGGATCACCCCCGTGGTGCGTGAATACGGTTCGCTGGGCTGCTCCGGCGACCTCGCGCCGCTGTCCCACTGCGCGCTGACCCTGATGGGCGAGGGCGAGGCCGAGGGGCCCGACGGGGCGGTGCGCCCGGCGGCCGAGCTGCTGGCCGAGCACGGTATCGAGCCGGTCGAGCTCCGCGAGAAGGAGGGGCTCGCGCTGCTCAACGGCACGGACGGGATGCTGGGCATGCTGATCATGGCCTGTGCCGATCTCGCCCGGCTGTTCACCGTCGCCGATGTGACCGCCGCCCTCTCGCTGGAGGCGCTGCTCGGCACGGACCGCGTCCTCGCGCCCGAGCTCCACGCGATCCGCCCCCACCCGGGGCAGGCCGCGAGCGCCGCCAACATGCTGCGGGTGCTGGAGGGTTCGGGGCTCACCGGGCACCACCAGGACGACGCGCCGCGGGTTCAGGACGCGTACTCGATCCGCTGTGCACCGCAGGTCGCGGGCGCGGGCCGGGACACGCTCGCGCACGCCCGGCTGGTCGCCGAGCGCGAGCTGGCCTCCGCCGTGGACAACCCCGTGGTGCTGCCGGACGGGCGGGTGGAGTCCAACGGCAACTTCCACGGCGCGCCGGTGGCGTACGTCCTGGACTTCCTGGCCATCGCCGCGGCCGACCTCGCCTCGATCGCCGAGCGCCGTACCGACCGGCTGCTGGACAAGAACCGCTCCCACGGTCTGCCGCCCTTCCTGGCCGGCGACCCGGGCGTGGACTCCGGGCTGATGATCGCCCAGTACACCCAGGCGGCGCTGGTGAGCGAGATGAAGCGGCTGGCGGTGCCCGCCTCGGTCGACTCCATCCCGTCCTCCGCGATGCAGGAGGACCATGTCTCGATGGGCTGGTCGGCGGCGCGCAAGCTGCGTACGGCGGTGGACAGCCTGGCCCGCGTCCTGGCCGTCGAGCTGGTCGCCGCCACCCGCGCCATCGAGCTGCGCGCGGGGCTGGAGCCCGCGCCCGCGAGCCGGGCGGTGCTGACGGCGGTGCGCCGGGCGGGCGTCGAGGGACCGGGCGAGGACCGCTATCTGGCGCCGGACTTGGCGGCGGCGGACGCGTTCGTACGATCCGGAGAGCTGATCGGGGCCGTGGAGTCGGTGACGGGTCCCCTGGACTGAACGGGGCGGGCGCCGGTACACCTCTCCGGGTGGGACCGAGCGGATCGGTGGACGTCGGCCGTGGTTCGGAAGGCGCCCTGAAGGAAGGGGCGCTGGGCCGTGTCGATGTGCGGCTCCGCCGCGACCGGCCACGGACGCTGCCGCGGATGGTCGACGGCAGGTCAGGGCCCTTCCGGCGGAGCGCTCAGTACGCTTCCGGGCGGGTGCGCCGCACGGAGGCGGTCACCATGGCGACGCCCAGGCCCAGGAAGGCCGTGCCGCCGAAGAGATACGGGGTGATGTCCACGCTGCCGGTGTCGGCCAGATCCCCGTCGGGCACGGCCTCGGTCCTGGGCCCGGCCCCGGTCGAACTCCCGGGCGTCTGCGAGGTCGCCGATGACGACCCAGGGTCCTCGACCGTGGCGTTGGCGGACGGGACGAACCACAGGGCGCACAGCAGCGAACCGGCAGCGGCGGCGGTCAGCAGCGGTCGGCGTGCGGACAACGGCATCCTCCTTGAGGCTGCGGCAATTTGACCCCGTGCGCCCGATCGTAGTGACAACTGCGGGTCGTGCGGAAGCGAGACGGGTTGGACCCCTAACCTCCGTCGCATGACGAGTACCGAGACATCACGGTTTGTCCGTCTTCGCGTGGACCTTGTGGTGGAGATCGCCGATCCGGACCAGCTGCGGCGGGCGACGTACGAGCAGATCGACGGCGATGAGTCCTTGGCCGAGGAGGAACGGGGCCACGCACGCCGCATGGTGGAGTCGGACGAGGCCGAGGCGCTGGCCTATCTGGTCGAGCCGTTCGAGCTGGTGGAGGAGGTGCCCGGGGTCGAACTGGTTCAGGCGTCCTGGAGCAGCGAGCATGTCGACTACGATCCTCGCGCCGCCGAGTGGTCAGGGGCCTTCGTCGATCTGGACGAGGACGATTGAGGGCAACGGAGGGCAACTGAGGGCAGCCGAGGACGAATGGGACGGCCGGGACGGTCGGTCGGCATCGGTCACCAGCCATCAGTCGGTACTTCGAGCGGTCACGACGGCGGAGCCGTACGGGTCCGGGTACCGGAGGGACTTAGGCTTGGGCCATGCCTTTGCTAAGTGGCCTTGCACACAGTTTTACTGTGCGTGGAACCGGCCAAAAGGTACAGGCGTTCTTGTCAGGCAGGTCCGGGGTTTCTGGGGTCCAGATCAAGATCCAGGTCAAATGGAGAAGCGTGTGATGACGGACGGCAAGCGCCGTAAGGGGCTGGTGGCCGTGGCCGCCGTGCTCGGCGGCGTACTCACTCTCGCCGCGTGCGGTGGGGATGGCGGCGGCGACGACGCCAAGAACGACGGGCACAAGTCGCAGTCGGAGGTCGACGAGGCGGCCGCCAAGGACGCGTCGGACGCCCACATCAAGATCACGCCGAAGGCCGGTGCGACGAACGCGGGCATCAACAGTGACACCAAGGTCACGGTCAGCGGGGGCAAGCTCTCCTCCGTCACGATGACGTCCGCGGCGACCGGCAACACCGTGGCCGGGACCATATCGGCCGACAAGACGTCCTGGAAGCCGAGCGGGCAGCTGGAGCGGTCCACCCAGTACAAGATCACGGCGTCCGCCGAGGACTCCAAGGGCCGTAAGGCGACCGAGAACTCGTCCTTCACCACCGTCTCGCCCGCCAACAGCTTCATCGGCAACTTCACGCCGGAGGAGGGCTCCACCGTCGGTGTGGGCATGCCGGTGTCCATCCGGTTCGACAAGGCGGTGACCAACAAGAAGGACGTCGAGTCGCACATCAAGGTCACCTCCAGCAGCGGCCAGCAGGTGGTCGGCCACTGGTTCGGCGGCAACCGGCTCGACCTGCGCCCGCAGGACTACTGGAAGGCGGGCTCGACCGTCTCCCTGAAGCTGGACCTGGACGGCGTCGAGGCGTCGCCCGGTGTCAAGGGCGTCCAGGAGAAGACCGTCAACTTCAAGATCGGCCACTCCCAGGTCTCCACGGTCGACGCCGAGTCGAAGGAGATGAAGGTCGTCCGCGACGGCAAGCTGCTGAAGACCATCAAGATCTCGGCCGGCAGCCCCGAGAACACGACCTACAACGGTCAGATGGTGATCTCCGAGAAGTTCAAGGAGACCCGGATGAACGGTGCGACGGTCGGCTTCACGGACGACGACGGCAAGGGCGAGTACGACATCAAGGACGTGCCGCACGCGATGCGGCTGTCCACCTCGGGCACCTTCATCCACGGCAACTACTGGGGCGCCAAGTCCATCTTCGGCAACGTCAACACCAGCCACGGCTGTGTGGGTCTGTCGGACACCAAGGGCGCGGGCGACCCCAAGACGGACGGCGCCTGGTTCTACGACAACTCCCAGGTCGGTGACGTCGTCATCGTGAAGAACTCCAAGGACAAGACCGTCCAGCCGGACAACGGCCTCAACGGATGGAACATGGACTGGAACCAGTGGGTGGCCGGAAGCGCCGTCGGCGGCGCCTGACACACCCTCACCCTCACCACCGCCGGGCGGCGGTCGGCCTTCGGGCCGGCCGCCGCCCGGCGGTTTGACGTGGGGGACGCGGCGGGTGCGACCACGATGGATCCGGGAGCGGCTGGAGAGCCGGGTGACGGCCTGTCCATGGGCGGGTGCGCGCGGTGGCCGTCCCCGCCGAGTGGCGTGACGGCCCGGCCGGAGGAGAATGGGCCATGGGGGCATCCCGTACCGGCCGCGTACGGCCGGAAGTGGCGATACGGAGGCGGCCCCATGCCCGAAGTCACGTCCTATCAGCCCGGAACGCCCTGCTGGATCGATCTGATGGTCCCCGACCAGCGGGCCGCCCTGGACTTCTACTCCGGGCTGTTCGGCTGGGAGGGAGAGGTCGGCCCCGCGGAGGCCGGGGGCTACGCCATGTGCACCCTGCGGGGCAAGCCCGTCGCGGGTGTCATGTCCGCACAGTCGGTGGGCGAGGAGGCACCGCCGCCGACGGTCTGGACCACCTACTTCTGCTCCGCCGACGCCCAGGCCACCTCGGAGGCCGTCAGCCGGGCCGGGGGCACCGTGCTGCTGCCGGTCATGGAGGTGATGGACCTCGGGCGGATGCTGGTGGCCGCCGACCCGCTGGGCGCCGTCTTCGGCGTCTGGCAGCCGCTCGGCTTCTCCGGCGCGGGTCTCGTCAACGAGCCGGGCACGCTGATCTGGAACGAGCTCAACACCACCGACCGGGAGGCGGCTTCGGCCTTCTACGCGGAGGCGCTGGGTCTGGAGTCGACCCCGATGGAGGGCGCCGAGGGCTACTTCGGGATCTCCGTGGACGGCCGTACGGTCGGCGGGCTCCAGCCGCTGCGGGAGGGGATGCCGCCGGAGGTGCCCCCGCACTGGCTGGTCTACTTCGCCGTGGAGGACGCCGACCGCGTCTCGGCGAAGGTGTCCGCCGCGGGCGGTACGGTCCTGCGCCCGCCGTACGACATGGTCGCGGGCCGGATGTCGGTGGTGAGGGACCCTCAGGGGGCGCCGTTCGCCCTCATCGAGCCGAGGCCCATGAGCTGAGCCGCGGGCCGCGGCTGAACCGGCGCAGAGCCCCGCTCAACGGCTTCAGGACCCCGCTCGGCGGCTCCTGGACCCCGCTCAGCCCCGCTTGAGGACGAAGTAGCCGGAGGTGGAGCCGAGGGGCGTGTAGGGCGTGCCCGGGTGGAGCTGCCCCGCGTAGTCGAGCACCTGTCGCTCGGTGCGCTCCGGCGGCTCCTGGAGGGCTATGTAGTCCGGCTGTATGTCCCGTGTGGCGCCGACCCACAGCACCCGGCAGCGGCTGGTGAGCCGGCTTATCGGCCCGACGTTGGCCTCCACCGTCGCCCCGTCCGGGATCCGGTCAAGCAGCCGCTCCACCGCGCGGGTCTGCGACGGCCTGTCGTACGTGGCGCCCTGGGTGAGGCCGTACAGGGGCATCGAGGACGACAGCGCCAGGGCCGCCCCGCACACCGCGGCGGGCAGCTGGCGGGCGTACGAGGCGAGCCAGGGCCGGTGGGTGTCGCGGACCCGGTCCAGGGCGTCCACCAGGGCCAGCAGGACGACCGGCATCAGCACCGCGCTGTAGTGCCAGTCCGTGCCCCAGTAGTGGTCGTCGTGGGAGAGGAAGCGCCAGCCGAGGGTGGGCACGGCGGCCAGCAGCAGCGGGGAGCGCAGCGCCAGCAGACCCGTGGTCGGCAGCAGGATCCACAGCAGGGTGCGCAGCGCGGTGGCGAAGGGGATGGTGCCGGTCTGCTCACCGCCGCTGCCGACCTTGTCCCAATAGTCGTACGAACCCCCGCCGTTGAAGCCGGGGATGACCACGCCGAGCGCGAGCGCCGAGACCACCACGCCGAAGCCCATCAGCGCGACGGCGAGCGGGACGGCGCGGTGGCCGCGCTCGGGGTCGCGCCGGGCGCGGAGCCAGATGACCGCGCCGATCGCGGCCACCGTGGCGCCCATGTCCTCCTTGACGAAGACCAGCGGGGCGGCCCACAGCATCGCCGGGTACCAGCGCCCGCGGATCACCGCCTCCAGGGAGAAGGCGATGAGCGGTACGGCGAAGCAGATCTCGTGGAAGTCGAAGTCCACGGCGCGCTGGACGCCCCAGGACACCCCGTAGGCGATGCCGATCGCGAGCCCCCGGCCGCGGCCCAGCAGCCGGGCGGCGACGCGGGTGACGGGGACGGCGGAGACGGCGAACAGCGCCGCCTGCGCGACGAGCAGGGTGACCGGGCCGGGGAAGAGCCGGTAGACGGGGCCGAGCAGCGCCGTGATGGGGCTGAAGTGGTCGCCGAGGATATTGGCGCCGGGGCCCTTGAGGTCGGCTATGGGGGCCTGGAAGTGCGCGTACGCCCGTATCGCCTGCTCGAAGATGCCCAGGTCCCAGGACATGGTGGCCATGCGGCGGTAGCGGCAGACCGACAGCGCCGTGAAGGCGGCGAAGAGGGCGAGGGCCAGCCAGTACGGATCGGCCCGCGGATGCCGCAGTACGCCTGCCCTCGTGAGAAGCCGGGTACGCCCCGTGGTGACGGCGGTCGCCCCCTCGGCGCCGGTGCCGGGCGGGGCGGTTGCGGCCGTGTCCATCCAGGGTCCTTATCGTGTGGGCGGTCTGTGCGAAAAGATACGCGAAGGGGGCGGGAAGGTTGCAGGGACGGTTTCGCATACCGATGCGGGGTTCTGCGGCGGTGCTGGCCGCGTTGCTGGCGGTCGGCGGCTGCAAGGCCGGTGACCAGGACGGCAAGGCCGGGGAGAAGGGCGGGGGCGGTACGAGCGGGCCCGCGGTGTCCGGATCGGCCCTCTCCGCTGTGGCCTCGCTCACAGTCAAGGGGCGTGCGCCGAAGACGGGTTATGAGCGCGATGAGTTCGGCAGCTCGTGGGTGGACACCGACGACAACGGCTGCGGGACCCGCGACGACATCCTCAAGCGGGACCTGAAGGACGTGAAGTTCCGCGACGGCCACTGCCTGGTCGCCTCGGGCACGCTCACCGACGATCCGTACACCGGCCGCGATGTGCGGTTCGTCCGGGGCCGCAGCAAGGTGGACATCGACCACGTGGTCGCGCTGTCGGACGCCTGGCAGAAGGGCGCCCTGAAGTGGGACCGGGACAAACGCGTGGCGTTCGCCAACGATCCGCTCAACCTGATCGCCGTGGACGCCTCCGCCAACCGCCGTAAGGGCGACGGCGACGCGGCGACCTGGCTGCCGCCCAACACGGCGTACCGCTGCGACTATGTGGCGCGTCAGGTGGCGGTGAAGAAGGTGTACGGGCTGTGGGTGACCGGGGCGGAGAAGGCCGCGATGCGGCGGGTGTTGGGCGGCTGCCCCACCTTGAAACTGCCCGCGCGCACCGGCGGCCGGTAGGCCCTGCCGGGTGGACGGCGGCCGGAGGCTGACCAAGACCGTGGTGAATCGTTGTCCAGGCAGTGGCCTAGGCCGCGCCGACTCCATACCATCGATCAACGCCAGATCGTTTGTCGCGCCGCACGATCTCTGCCGGGAGGCTCAATGATCCGCCGCCGTACTGCGCTCACCGTCTCCGCCGCGTCCGCGCTGCTGCTCTCCGCGCCTTTGCTCACCGCGTGCGGCGACGCTCCGCGGCCCGGCGCCGCGGCGGTCCTGGACGACGGCCGGATCACCGTGTCCCAGCTCCAGTCACAGGTCAAGGCCGTCCGGGAGGCGCAGGGCAATGACCCGAGGGCGGCTCAGATGGTCGCGGGCAGCGGCCGGCTGAGCCAGGACACGCTGATCCGGATGATCCAGTTCCGGGTGATCGAGCGGGCCGGTAAGGACAACGGGATCAGCCCCAGCCGCCGCGAGGTCCAGCGTGCCCGCGCCGCCGCCGAGAAGCAGAGCGGCGGGGGCACCGCCCTGCGCGCCCTGTATCTCCAGCAGGGCATCGCGCCCGACGGGATCGACGGGGCGGTCCGGATGGACCTCACGCGCAACGGCCTGCTGCGCAAGCTGGGCACCTCCAAGGTCAACGAGGTGTTCACCCAGACCTCCAAGGCGCTCCACATCAAGGTGAACCCCCGCTACGGAAAGTGGGACAACACCCAGGGCACCGCCGTCCTGGCCAAGGAGGCATGGCTGCGCACCTCCGGCGGTACCCCGGAGCAGGCGTAAGTTACGTTTCAGGGGTGACCGCACCTGACTCGCCCGCCCCCGCCGACGCCACCGCCCCCACCGGCCGCATCGTCCTGCTCACCACCAGCCACCGGGTGGCGCCCGGGCTGCTGTCCTGGCCCGCCTGGCAGGCGCTGCGCGGTGCCGACCGGGTGCTCTCCGGCGATCCGGACCATCCGCAGCTGCCGTATCTGCGGGAGGCGGGCGTCGAGGTGGAGCCGGGCTCCCCGGCCGCGCGCGAACTGGTCGACTACTGCCTGGCGGAGGGCGGCCGCACGGCCGTCGTGATCACCTCCGCCGAGGGCGAGTCCGAGCTGACCGACGGGCTGGCGCGGCTGGCCGGATCCGGCCGTGCGGCGATGCCGGACCTGGAGCTGCTGCCCGGTTCCTACGATCTGCCGGGCGCGCGGCTGCTCGATCTGGTGCAGGTCATGGACCGGATCCGCGCCGAATGCCCGTGGAGCGGCACCCGGACCAACGAGGAGCTGGTGAAGTACGGCATCGAGGAGGCGTACGAACTCGTCGAGGCCATCGAGGAGGGCGACCGCGAGGCGCTGCTCGAAGAGCTCGGGGATGTGCTGCTCCAGGTCGTCTTCCACGCCCGGATCGCCCAGGACGACCCCGAGCACCCGTTCTCGATCGACGATGTGGCGGGCGGCATCGTGGACAAGCTGATCCACCGCCATCCGCATGTCTTCGGCGACGAGTCCGCCGAGACCGCCGAGGACGTCCGGCGCCACTGGCTGCGGACCAAGGCGGCCGAGAAGCGGCGCGATTCGGTCACCGAAGGGGTGCCGCTCGCTCAGCCCTCGCTCGCGCTGACCGCCAAGCTGGCCTTCCGCGCCCGTACGGCCGGTCTCGACGTGGCGCTGCCGGACGGTGCGGGCATCGGCTATGAGCTGCTGGCGCTCGCGGTGCGCGCGGAGGCGGACGGTGTGGACCCGGAGGCGGCGCTGCGCGCGGCGGCCCGCGCCTACCGTGACGCGATCCGGGCGGCGGAGGGCTGAGCGGACCGGCGGAAGTCGACCGGGCCCAGGCGGCGCGGTAGGACGGCGCGGGAGCCGTGTGGTCCCGGAGGCCGGGTGATATCCGGGCGGGTCCGGGTACCCGGCCGGCATGGATACGTACACCGAGGATCTCGCCGTGGCCCGGGACCTGCTGATCGGGACGGGTCCGTTCATCGTCGGTCTGGTGGTCGTCATCCTGTGCGTCGGGGCCGTGTGGTGGGGGATACGGCTACGGGCCCGTGAAGCGGCCCCGCCCCAGCGGCCGCAGCCCCGCGCCGGTGCCTGGCAGAAGGCCCAGGAGGCCGACCACGAGGCCAGGGCGGCGGGCCACGGCCCGGGGCACCAGGACGACGGGGACCGGGTCGGCTATGTCACCCAGCACCGCGAGCCCGATGAGCTGGACCGGGACGGTGGCCGCCGCCGTCCGTACGAACTGGGCGGCTCCGGGACCCGGGACTCCGGCGAGGGCGGCGCGGAGACCCGGCCGACCTGGACCGAGGGCGGCAGCGGCTCGTTCGGCAACGGCTGAACGGCGTGCACCCGGCACGCGGCACGCGGTGCCGGGGCGGCGCCGGGGTGCCGGGGCGGCGCGCCGGGGCGGGCGTACGACGCGGGCCCGGCACCGGTGGTTTCCGGTGCCGGGCCCGCGGTCCGGTCGTGCGGCGGTCAGCCCCTGAGGGGCACCGGCTCCAGCGTGGCGCGGAAGTGGCGCAGGATCGGGGACTGCTCGGTGATCCGGAAGCCGTACACCTGGTCCGCGTTCTTGGCGATCTTCGCGAGCGTCTCACCCACGTGGTCGTAGTGGCTACGGGTGTAGACCCGGCGCGGCAGGGCGAGCCTGACCAGCTCGTACGGCGCGCTCTTCACCGGGTTTCCGTGTTCGTCCTCCTCACCGAGGTAGAGCGATCCCAGCTCGGCCGAGCGGATGCCGCCCTCCAGATAGAGCTGGCAGGCCAGGGCATGGCCGGGGTAGTGGTGGGACGGGATGTGCGGCAGCAGCCGTCCGGCGTTGAGGTAGAGCGCGTGCATACCGGGCGGCTCGACGATGTCCACGCCCGCGGCGCGGACCCGCTGGGCGAGGTGGGAGGCGATCCCGGCGCGCTCGGCGAGATAGCTCACCTCGGTCACCTCGGTCAGCCCCTGCGCCATCATGTCGAGGTCGCGTCCGGCCAGACCGCCGTAGGTCGCGAACCCCTCGGTGGCGATGAGGAGCAGCTCGCACTTCTGGGCGAGCTCCGGGTCGTTGGTGCCGATGAAGCCGCCGATGTGGACGATGCCGTCCTTCTTGGCGCTCATCATGCAGCCGTCGGCCAGCCGAAACGCTTCCTCCGCGACCTGCCGGGGGGTGCGGTCGCGGTAGCCCTCCTCATGGCGGGTGACCAGCCAGGCGTTCTCCGCGAACCGGGCGGCGTCCAGGAAGAGCGGAACCCCGTGCTGACGGCAGAGCGCGGCCGTCCGCTTGAGGTTCTCCATGGAGACGGGCTGGCCGCCACCGCCGTTGTTGGTGATCGTCATGACCACCACCGCCACCCGGGAGCCCTCGGGCCCGGACAGCGTCCGGGCGAGCGCGTCCAGGTCGATGTTGCCCTTGAACGGGTCGGTGCTGTCGAGGTTCTTGGCCTCCGGACACGGCAGGTCGCGCGCCTCGGCCTCGTTCAGCTCGACATTGGCCCGGGTGGTGTCGAAGTGGGTGTTCGACAGCACCAGATTGCCGCGCTCCAGCAGGGTGGTGAACAGCACCCGCTCCGCGGCGCGCCCCTGGTGGGCCGGGAGGACATGTGCGTAACCCGTGAGCTCGGTGACCGTCTCATGGAACCGGTAGAACGAGCGGGATCCCGAGTAGGACTCGTCGCCGGCCATTCCCGCGGCGAGCTGGGCGGCGGAGAGTGCCCCGGTGCCCGAGTCGGTGAGCAGATCGATGGTCACCTCTTCGGCACGCAGGTCGAAGAGGTTGTAGTTGACACGCTTCAGCGCTTCTTCGCGCTGCTGCCGTGTGGTGAAGGGTATCGGTTCGACAACCTTGATCCTGTACGGCTCCACGCTGACCGCTGCTCCTGTCTTCTGTTCGTTGTTCCGTGTCTCGGCGGATGTCACAGCCGTGCCCGCACCCGGTCGCGGGTGGGGAGCGTCTCGCGGGGCGGCCGTGTCTCATACGCCTCGGAGGAGACGTAGACGGTCACCCGCAGCGGTCGGCCGCGCTGGTGGACCAGTGCCAGATAGGCGATCAGGCCCACACCGTCGCCGAGGGGGCGCGGGCTCACTGCCGCCAGCGCCCGGTCCAGGGCCGTACTGTCCATGCCATTGCCGCGCAGTACGGCCACTGCCCGCTCCCGTGCCTCGCCGTCGTGCCGGACGTAGTCGCGGACGGGCACGTGGAGGGTGTATCCGCTGGGCAGTCCGCTCGCCGTCTCCGTGAAGGAGTGGCAGGTGAGGGCGGGGCGTCCGGTGAGCCGGTCGGTGCCCTCGTCGTCGGCGCCGAGTTCCCCGGGGGCGGGGAGGTCGCCGACGGTGCGGAAGAACTCCTCCAGCCCCTCCCGGCCCGGCGCGGGCGTCATCCTGGCGAGGGAGCCCGCTTCGGTGGGGGACAGGCCGGGGTGCTTGAGGTAGACCTTCACCCGTGGGGCGTCCCAGTCGCCGAGGTCCAGGGCGAAGAACGGGAAGCCCTCCGCCCGGGGCAGCGAGTCGAACGCCTGGTGATGGCCCAGCCTGGCCAGCGCCTCGCGGATCGTTTCCGCGGCCCGGTCGGCGCCGTTCGCCGAGGGGTTGAGATAGACCTTCACCCCGGGGACCCCGCCGGGGCGGAGCTCCAGGGCACACCACAGGGCCAGCGGGCCCTGGGGGGAGCCGGGGAAGAACAGGTCCTCGAGCCGGTCGAGCTGGTTGGTCGAGAACCCCCAGCGGTCCGCCATGGCGTGGATCGCCTGGAGACCGGCCCGGCCATTTTCGGCCAAGTCGTCGCCGCTGGAGCAACCCGGCTCCACCAGCACCCGCAAATCCGGAGCCCGGCCCGGCAGGAACGCCAGGGAGAACTCCACGGGGCTGTGGTCGTCGGAGAGAAAGGTTCGCGACGGGGGCGGCAGGGCCAACGGCCGTCCGGCCGAGGCCCCCAGACTCTCGATCAGCACCCCCCTGTAGGCGGCCGTATCGGCCTCACTCAACCCCGCCACCTGGCACAGCTGGGTCAGCTGCCCCGTGGCGAGGTCACCGAGCAGCACCTCACCCGAACGGAAACCGTTCATCGAACCTCCCGCTGAATCGAGAGGAACGGCTGTTTGGGTTTGTGCGGCGGGAAAACCCGCTCTTCACGTCCCACGAGAAGATACCCGCCCGGTGGGGCGGGTATCTGGGTTCCCATCGCGTGTGCTTCCGCGAAATTAGGGTAGGTGTTCGATTGGCCGCAGGGGTGGGGGTGCGGTCGAGGTATGAGTGAAACCGCGGATCGTCGACCGACACTGATGTCGTCGGCGGCGGGAGACCTCACGACAGCTCCTCTTAGATTTTGGCCAACAAAAATTGCGCGATAGTTCCTACCCGTCCTGTTGAACATTCATGCGGTATGAAATGGGAACCCCGGTGTGACCTAGATCACGCCCTCCACCAGGTGAGGAACGAACTCCACAAGCCGCCCCTCTCCTGCTTATTCTGGGCGTGGGCGCGATGATCGCCCGTGGGGATCTCCTGCCTGGTAACAGGCTGTTTATCCGTACGTATCGGAGTGAATCGGGCGGGTAGTGCGGTAAGCCCGCGGTTGAACGGGCCCGGACGCCAAGTGAGACTCGACTCCGGCACCGCGATTTCGATGTCCGGCAGCTTGTTGAGCAGTTTTTCGATGGCCACCACACCAATGAGCTGAGCGGTGTCCTTGGCCGGGCAGGCGTGCGGACCGGCGCTCCATGCGAGGTGGGCCCGCTTGCTGAGCTGCTGCCGGGAGGCGGACAGGGCCGGGTCGGTGTTCGCAGCCGCGATGGAGACCAGTACCAGATCGCCGGCCCGCAGTCGGGTTCCGGCGAAGTCCACATCCGAAACCGGATAATGCGGAGCGTAGTTGGCCATCGGCGGGCTGTTCCACAGCACATCGTCTATGGCGTCCTCGACCAGCAGCCCGGCTCCCGAGTACCGCTCGTCGGAGAGCAGAAGCAGCAGTGCGTTGGCGATGAGATTCCGCTGGGGCTCGGCGCCGGAACCCAGCAGCAGCACCAGCTGATGAACCATTTCTTCATCGTTCAGCTGGGAATGGTGCTGCATAAGCCAGGAGGTGACATCCTCCCCGGGCTGCTTGCGCTTCAGCTGGACGAGCTCGGCGACGCTCTGGCCGAGTACCTCGTTCGCCTTCTCCGCATTGATTCCGTCGAAAATCCCGGAGATACCGAAGATGACCCGGTCGCCGATCTCGGCCGGGCATCCGAAGAGCTCATTGAAAACGAACAGCGGCAGCAGCTTGGCGTAATCGTTGAGCAGATCGGCGGAGCCCCGGGCGAGGAACTGGTCCATCAGATATTCCGAGACGCGCTCGACATGGCGGCTCAGTCGATGCGCATCCACCCGGGCCAGGCTGTCGGTCACCGCCTGACGCAGCCGCATATGCTCGGCGCCATCGGTGAACATGCAGTTCGGCCGGTATTCCAGCAGCGGGACGACCGGATTGTCCCGACTGACCTTGCCTTCGTTGTAGTCGCGCCAGCGGCGCGAGTCCTTCCGGAAGGTGTCCGGATTCTGAAGCAGCTGGAGCGCCGCCGAGTAGTCGGTGACCAGCGTGGCCTCGACCCCGGGGGAGAGCTCTACCGGCGCGGCCGGGCCGTACGAGCGCATATACGTGTAGTAGGCACCCGGATCGGCGGCGAACTCCGTCCCGTACAGCGGCACCCGCTTGCCGCTGCCATGGGCGGGGCAGCCGGGTGGTGGCACCGCCGGAAAATCCGATTGCATGTTCATCAGGTGCTCCTAGCGGGTACGTTCCTGTAGGTAACGGACAAGCGTTATCAGCGCGTTGGCCGATGACTTCTCGTCACGTGCGTCACAGGTGACGATCGGGGTCTCGGGCAGCAGATCGAGCGCCTCGCGCAATTCCTCGTCGGGGCGGTCCGGTGTGCCGGCGAAGTGGTTGACGGAAATCGCATAGGGGAGCCCGTAGTGCTCCACCAGGTCGATCACCGGGAAGGACTCCTTGAGCCGTTCGGGATCGACGAGAATCAGTGCCCCGAGAGCGCCTCGGGTCATGTCCTCCCACACCTGGACGAAGCGTTCCTGTCCAGGTGTGCCGAAGAGATACAGGACAAGTCTGTCGCTGAGTGTGAGGCGACCGAAGTCCATGGCCACGGTGGTCGTGGTCTTGCCCCGGGTGCCCATGAGGTCATCGACGTGGGCTCCGGCCTGAGTCATCCGCTCCTCGGTGCGCAGCGGAGGGATCTCGGACATGGTGCCGATGAACGTCGTCTTGCCGACCGCGAAGTGCCCCACGACCAGGATCTTGGCCGCGATCTGCACCGCATCGTTCAGATAGACGTCGTCATCCGAAACGGGCCTGGAGCCCATCCAGCACCTCCTGAAGGAGCGAAACATCGACAAGCTGCGCGGGGGGCGCGGGGGCGCGGGTGACCAGATATCCGTCCGTCGAGAGATCGGACAGCAGGACCTTCACGATGCCGATCGGAAGCCCCATGTGCCCGGCTATCTCGGCAACCGACAGGTAACCACCCGCGCACAGCTCCAAGAGCCTGCGCTTCTCCGGGTCGAGATGACCGGGTTGTCTCTGTTCGGACGCGGTGACCAGTGTGATCAGGTTGAACTGGTCATTCTCCGGGAGCCCTCGACCGTTGGTGATGACATACGGTCGCACTAATTGAGCGGACTCGGGCTCCTGCTCGCCTGGTGCCGTCATGCCTGGATACCGGTGTTTTCGCGAGGTGGTGTGGTCAGCGCCTTGCCGAGCTGCCCGACAAGCTGCTGCATCCGGAAGGTGATGTCGGCCATGTCGACATCCGGAGCGGAGGAGACCGCCAGATAGGCGCCCTCACCCGCGGAGATGAGGAAGACCCAGCCACCGTCGAACTCGACCAGGGTCTGGCGCCACGTCATATGGGTGCCACCGCAGAAGCCGGCCATGGTGCGGCTCAGCGACTGGATGCCGCTCATCGCCGCCGCGACGGTGTCGGCCTCGTCCTTTGCGACCTCTTGAGAACGGGCCATCAGCAGACCGTCGGCGGAGACCAGGATCGCGTGACGAGCCCCTGGTACTTCCAGGGCGCTCTCAAGCATCCATGACAGGTCGTTGTTCACTGAGGATCATGCCCTTCCCTGTTCGGGTTTGATGCTGAGCGTCCGGACTGAGTGCCGCGCTGGAAGGCGCCCATGATCGAAGCGGTTTCCTCGCTCGTCCGGCCCTGGGCACCCTGGGCGTCCGTTCTGGGGACGATGGAAATCGCACCCTTGCGGCGACGTTTGGGCAGGCCCCCGGTGGTGGAACCGCTCACGGTGGAAGCACTCAAGGTGGAACCGCTCATATGCGGCTCGTCGGCCGCGTCGGGAACGTGGGTCGTCGGCTGCTCTTCCGGCTCGGGCATATTGGTCAGAAGGTCCTCGGGGAGAAGCACAACCGCGCGTACACCACCGTAGGGAGAGGCCGAATCGACGGACACCGTGAAGCCGTAGCGCGCGGCGAGCACACCGATCACCGCGAAACCGAACTGCGGCGGATTGCCGAGTCCTGTTACACCTGTGGCGTGCGTGGCCGAGAGCAGCTTGTCCGCCCGGTTCTTCTCCTCCTCGTTCATACCGACGCCGGCGTCGTCGATGATGACGCAGACGCCCTTGGGGACGGTACGAATGGTGATGTCGATCGGCGAGTCGGGAGCGGAGTAACTGGTCGCGTTGTCCAAAAGCTCGGCCAGCGCCAGTGCGACCGGCTCCACGGCCCGGCTCACCAGGGCGAAGTTGCTCTGCGAGCGGATCTCCACCCGGGTGTAGTGACGGATGCGGCCCTTCGCGCTGCGCACCACGTCGTACACCGAGGCGACGGCCCGCTGCCGGCCCAGCCAGCCGTCACAGAGCACCGCGATGGACTGGGCACGCCGACCGAACTGCGAGTTCATGTGGTCGATCTCCAGGAGGTCCTGGAGAAGCTGGTGCTCGCCGTACTTTTCCTGGGTCTTGGAGAGGGCCAGCTGCTGCTCGTTGGCGAGACCCTGAAGCGTACGCATAGCGGACTTCAGCGCACTCTTGGTGGCTTCCTCGGCGCGACTCTGGGCGTCCTGCACCGCCTCGGCGTAATTGTTCTCGAGCTCGGCCGAGCGTTTCTCGAGCTCCGCCTTCTCCTGGCGCAGATTCGCCCGCGCCCTTCGCCCGCGGATAATGGCGGTTGCGGCGAGAGGCGTGCCAGCGATCAGGGCCCAGAGTGCTGGATCCTGTAGATATTGCGTCATTGAGACTCTCTTTAAACGACTAGACCGCCAGGGACTTTAGGGGGTGTGGTGCGTTTGCGTCTGGAATGGTCTGAGCGGCGGTAAGTCAGCGCCCGTACGGCGCCCGCGGGTTCCGGGGACATCGCACTCGTCTTGCCGACGGCAGCGCACAGGCGTCGGTGCGCCGGAACGGCTCCATATGCCCAACTGGCGGCATAATGCTCCTCAGAGTGGGGATCCTCTCGGCTGATGTGCCGGATCGCCGTGTGTCTTACGCGCCCTTGGCTCGCCTGGCAAGCGCGGTGATCGTATCACCGGTAACCCCGGTCTCCGCGCATGTGCCCCGGTCCCATTCGTTCATCTGACGTTGGCTCATGCGCACCGCCAGTTCACTGCGTTGACCGACGTCAGGGCGGGTCTCGGGGGTTCGTACCAGGGCGGCGCGGGCATCCGCCGAACGGGGGCCTCAGCCATCAGATATCCGGGCATTCGACCCGCGCTGTGTGTGGATCGTGAAGGGTGTGTGGAGATGAATGGTGAATTCCGCTAGCCATTCATCCCGCTCATGACTCCCTTATTCTCTTTGTTCCGCTTTGTTTGGCTTTGTTTCTCTTATTCCGTTATTTCGCTTGTCTCCCGGTACTTCCGGCAGGCCGGGCGGGGCGGGCCCTCGCCGGTATCGTCGGGGGGTGTCGGAACAGCCCTGTGACAACTCCGCTCCCACCCTCTTCACCTGGGAGTTCGCCACCGATCCCTACCCTGCGTACGCCTGGCTACGCGACCACGCCCCCGTGCACCGCACCACGCTGCCCAGCGGTGTCGACGCCTGGCTGGTGACCCGTTACGCGGATGCAAAGAAGGCGCTGGCCGATCCCCGGCTCTCGAAGAACCCCCAGCGGCACAGCGCGGCGGCCCACGCCAAGGGCAAGGTGGGCATCCCCGGGGAGCGCAGCGCCGAGCTGATGACGCATCTGCTCAATATCGACCCGCCGGACCACACCCGGCTGCGGCGGCTGGTGTCGAAGGCGTTCACCCCGGGCCGGGTGGCCGAGTTCGCCCCCCGGGTGCGGACCCTCACCGATCAGCTCATCGACGCCTTCGAGGAGAGGGGAGAGGCGGACCTCATCCATGAGTTCGCCTTTCCCCTCCCTATCTATGCCATCTGCGATCTGCTCGGGGTGCCGCGGGAGGACCAGGACGATCTGCGGGACTGGGCGGGCATGATGATCCGCCACGGCTCCGGACCCCGGGGCGGAGTGGCCCGAGCGGTGAAGCGGATCCGCGGGTACCTCGCCGAGCTGATCCACCGCAAGCGCGGCGATCTCGGCGAGGACTTGATCTCGGGGCTGATCCGGGCCAGCGACCACGGTGAGCACCTCACCGAGAACGAGGCCGCCGCGATGTGCTTCGTGCTTCTTTTCGCCGGCTTCGAAACGACCATCAACTTGATCGGCAACGGCGTCTACGCACTGCTGCGCAATCCGGAGCAGCGCGCCCAGATGCAGCGGGCGGTGGAAGAAGGGGACGAGCGGCTGCTGGCCGCCGGGGTCGAGGAGCTGCTGCGCTACGACGGACCCGTGGAGATCGCCACCTGGCGGTTCGCCACCGAGCCGCTCACCCTCGCGGGGCAGCGCATCGCCGAGGGCGAGCCGGTGCTGGTGGTGCTCGCCGCCGCCGACCGGGACCCCGAGCGGTTCGCGGCGCCCGATGTCCTCGACCTCGCCCGCCGGGACAATCAGCACCTCGGCTACGGCCACGGCATCCATTACTGTCTGGGCGCCCCGCTGGCCCGGCTGGAGGCCCGGACCGCGATCGGCACCCTGCTGCGGCGGCTGCCCGGACTACGGCTCGCGGCCGATCCGGAGGATCTGCGATGGCGCGGCGGGCTCATCATGCGCGGGCTGCGCACGCTTCCGGTGACCTGGAATTCCACCGGCGGCTGAAGGCCCAAGCCCCGTACGGCGCGACATAGGTGACGAAACATCAGCCGTGTGACCTCGGCGTGACCTGGGATACATCCGCTTGTGATGATCGAGGGCCCTCGCTATGTTCACCGGCAAACCCAGTCGCCATAGCGCCTAGGAGAGGTCAATCGCATGCGTTCCGGTAATGGTCGACACCGTCGCCCTCGTCAGGTCCCGGCCATCATCGTCGCGGCGGGGGTCACGGGGGCGGGCCTCGCCATCCCCCTCTTCGGGGCGGCCGGCGCACAGGCCGCCCCGGCCGCCACCTGGGACCAGGTCGCCGAGTGCGAGAGCGGCGGGATGTGGAGTGCCAACGAGGGCAACGGCTTCTACGGCGGGCTTCAGCTGACCCTCGACATGTGGAAGCAGTATGGCGGCGCGGAGTACGCCCCGCGCCCCGACCTGGCCAGCCGCTCCCAGCAGATATCCGTCGCCGAGGCGATCCTCGGCGACCGTGGCCCCGACGCCTGGCCGAGCTGTGCGCTGGGCGCCGGGCTCGCCGATGACGCCGGCGCCCCCGATGGGGACCCCGGCGGTGCGGCCACCGCGGACCCGGGCACGGGCCGCGGCGGGGACGAGCCGGGGGACCGAGGGCAGGACGGCTCCTCCTCCCCGTCGCGGGACGGTTCGGAGACATCCGGCAATACCGATAAGACGGATGAGCCGGGCTCGGCCGAGGGGTCCGAGGCGCCCGACGCCTCCCAGTCCCCCGACGGGCGGGACGGCTCGGAGTCGGACCGCCGGGCCTCGGACGGTCCGGAGTCGGGCGGTCCGGAGTCGGGTGGCTCCGACCGCTCGAAGGAGCCCTCGACGACTCCCTCCGCCGACCCCACGTCCTCCGGCCGCCACCGCGGCGCCCCGGACGCGGGGGAGCGGGCCGACGACGGCGGTTCGTCGGACGCCCGGCCCTCCGGGCGCCATGCCTCGCGCGAGGCTGCGGACCGCGAGCAGAGCCCCACGGGTGACGATTACACCGTTCGCCCCGGTGACAACCTGTCAGGGATCGCCGAGCACCGGAATGTGGCCCGGGGTTGGGAAGGGATCTACGAAAACAACGAGGACCTCATCGGGGTCGACCCCGACCTGATCATCCCTGGTCAGCGACTTGACCTCACCATCAGGGAGCAGTGATTCGGGGGGAATTGCCCGATCTGGTTCCGGTGAGACATACATCTCGTCACAATATCCGGGCCGTACCCCGTGTCCGATCTCTCCTCGCCCGGCCTACCTGCGTCGATGTGGACCGGGTGAGATCAATTACATACCCATTCGCTCCGCTTGGGGTGTTTGAACGTTCTCGGAAGGTGTGTTTACCGTTTTTCCGCTCGCCACCGCGGGCACCGCCGATCGTCACGCCGAATCCTGCCGGCGGTCGGGGGAAACCGACGCGTCAGCGCCGAAGGCAGGAGCGGGGGACCCAAGGTAGGTGCCGAGTGGCCTGTGGACACGGGCTTGTCGGCTAGGGGTGAAGCCGGGCGCGACCATCGCGACCGGCCGGGCAACTCACGTCCGAACCCGACAGCTCACCTCGTAGGCGTCGGTGAGGAAACGAACCAAACATGCTCAAGTCCAACGGGAAGCACCGCCGTCCCTCCAAGGCCACCCGTATCGCCGCACTCACCGGTCTCGCCGGTGCCGCCGTGGCGGCGCCGCTGATCGGGGCGACCTCCGCTTCCGCCGCCACCACCTCCCAGTGGGACCAGGTCGCGCAGTGCGAGTCCGGCGGCAACTGGTCCATCAACACCGGCAACGGCTACTACGGCGGCCTTCAGTTCTCGAGCTCCACCTGGGCCGCCTACGGCGGCACGGCCTACGCCTCCACCGCGGACAAGGCGAGCAAGGCCCAGCAGATCCAGATCGCCGAGAAGGTCCTCGGCAGCCAGGGCAAGGGCGCCTGGCCGGTCTGCGGCACGGGCCTGACCTCCGGCGGCAGCCCGTCCGCGCCGTCCGCGCCGTCCGGTTCGCAGGACCAGTCCTCGGCCTCCACCAAGTCGGCCCCGGCCGCCAAGCCGGCCCAGCCGAAGGCGGAGCCCCGTACCGCGCCCGAGCACGCCGCGCGCCAGGAGGCCCGTGGCCCGATCAAGAAGGGTGACGGCGAGTACAAGGTCAAGTCCGGCGACACCCTCGGCAAGATCGCCAAGGCGCACGATGTCAAGGGCGGCTGGAAGAAGCTCTTCAAGCTGAACAAGGACATCATCGAGAAGGCCGACCTCATCTTCCCGGGCCAGCAGCTGCACCTCCGCTGAGCCACGGCCACGGATACGGCTACTGCCTGAACGAGCCCCGGTCGAACGTGCCGCCCCGACGGCACGTTCCGCCGGGGCTCACGCATTCCCCGGAAATCCGGATATGTAATCCGGAATCTCGCTTTTTGTGTCACGCCCCCGTCTCGTGGGGCGGGCGAACGCGGGGCGCAGCCCTCCCGGCCCGTTAGGCTCGTGCTGCTACCGCAGACCCATACGAAGGAGAACCTCGTGCCGTCCATCGACGTCGTCGTAGCTCGCGAGATCCTCGACTCGCGAGGCAACCCCACGGTCGAGGTCGAGGTCGGCCTCGACGACGGCAGCACGGGCCGTGCCGCCGTTCCGTCCGGCGCCTCCACCGGCGCCTTCGAGGCCCTCGAGCTCCGTGACGGCGACAAGAACCGCTACAACGGCAAGGGCGTGGAGAAGGCCGTCCTCGCCGTGATCGAGCAGATCGGTCCCGAGCTGGTCGGCTATGACGCCACCGAGCAGCGGCTGATCGACCAGGCGATGTTCGACCTGGACGCCACCCCGGACAAGTCCTCGCTCGGCGCCAACGCGATCCTCGGTGTCTCCCTCGCCGTAGCGCACGCCGCCTCCGAGGCGTCCGACCTCCCCCTCTTCCGTTACCTCGGCGGCCCGAACGCCCATCTGCTGCCGGTCCCGATGATGAACATCCTCAACGGCGGGTCGCACGCGGACTCCAATGTGGACATCCAGGAGTTCATGATCGCCCCGGTCGGCGCGGAGTCCTTCTCCGAGGCCCTGCGCTGGGGCACCGAGGTCTACCACACCCTGAAGTCCGTGCTGAAGGAGCGCGGTCTGTCCACCGGCCTCGGCGACGAGGGCGGCTTCGCGCCGAACCTCGGCTCCAACCGCGAGGCCCTGGACCTGATCCTCGAGGCGGTCAAGAAGGCCGGCTACCAGCCGGGCCAGGACATCGCGCTCGCGCTGGACGTCGCCGCCTCCGAGTTCTACAAGGACGGCACCTACCAGTTCGAGGGGCAGTCCCGCACCGCCGCCGAGATGACCTCGTACTACGCCGAGCTGGTCGACGCGTACCCGCTGGTCTCCATCGAGGACCCGCTGAACGAGGAGGACTGGGAGGGCTGGAAGACCATCACCGAGCAGCTCGGCGACAAGGTCCAGCTGGTCGGCGACGACCTCTTCGTCACCAACCCCGAGCGGCTGTCCCGCGGTATCGACAGCGACACCGCCAACGCCCTGCTGGTCAAGGTCAACCAGATCGGCTCGCTGACCGAGACCCTGGACGCCGTCGAGCTGGCCCAGCGCAGCGGCTACAAGTGCATGATGTCGCACCGCTCCGGTGAGACCGAGGACGTCACCATCGCCGACCTGGCCGTCGCCACCAACTGCGGCCAGATCAAGACCGGCGCCCCGGCCCGCTCCGAGCGGGTGGCCAAGTACAACCAGCTGCTGCGCATCGAGGAGATCCTCGACGACGCCGCGGTGTACGCGGGCCGTTCCGCCTTCCCGCGCTTCAAGGGCTGAGCGGACACGTCTGACACCCGTCCCCGGCCGCGGTCCCGTACCGTGGCCGGGGACGGCGTTACTCGAAGCGAAGTCATCACCGGGGAGGCGACGTGCCGGCGGATCGCGAACGGTTCTCCACCGCGACCAGGCTCAAGGCGCTCGGCGAGCACGCCGCCGCCCGGGTCTACCGCGTGCGGACCAAGCGCCGCCGGGGCCGGCTGACCGGCCGGGCGGCCCTGCTCGCGCTGGTCGTCTGCTCCCTCGTCGTGGCGCTCGCCTATCCGATGCGGCAGTACATCTCCCAGCGCTCCGACATCGCCGAGCAGCGGCGCGAGGCCCAGCGGGCCCGTGAGGACGTCAAGCAGCTGCGGGAGCAGAAGGCCCGGCTGCGCGACCCCGCCTACACCGAGCGGCAGGCCCGGGAGCGGCTGCACTTCCTGATGCCGGGGGAGACCGGCTACAGCGTGGTGGACGGCAGCGGCTCCGCCGAGCGCTCCACCGACCAGGGCGCGGCCGGCCGCCCCTGGTACACCAACCTCTGGGACGCCGTGGACACGGCGGACGCGGCGGGGGCGGCCGGCGCGGCCCGCTGAGGCGCCGCGCCCCGGCCACCACCGGCGCACCCGGTGACGAATCGAAACGAAGAAGAAGAACTTCCCACTCATGGATACGCCCCCGCCCCAGACGGAGCCCACCGCGCCCACCGACGCGGACATCCACGCCGTACGGGAGCAGCTGAACCGCGTGCCCCGGGGTCTGCGTGCGATCGCGCACCGCTGCCCCTGCGGCAATCCGGACGTCGTGGAGACCGCGCCGCGGCTCGAGGACGGTACGCCCTTCCCCACCCTCTACTACCTGACCTGTCCGCGCGCCGCGTCCGCGATCGGCACGCTGGAGGCCGGGGGTGTGATGAAGGAGATGACGGCCCGGCTGGCCACCGATCCCGAACTCGCCGCCGCCTACCGCGCCGCCCACGAGGACTACATCGCGCGCCGCGACGCCGTCGAGGTGCTCCAGGGCTTCCCCAGCGCGGGCGGGATGCCGGACCGGGTGAAGTGCCTGCACGTCCTGGTCGCCCATGCGCTCGCGGCCGGTCCCGGGGTCAATCCGCTCGGGGACGAGGCGCTCGCGATGCTGCCGGAGTGGTGGCGGAAGGGACCGTGTGTCGGCCCCCGCGGGGCCGAGGACACGAGCCGGGAGGAGAGCGCATGACCCGCGTCGCCGCCGTGGACTGCGGCACCAACTCGATCCGGCTGCTGGTGGCCGACGCCGATCCGGCCACCGGGGAGCTGATCGAGCTCGACCGCCGGATGAAGATCGTCCGGCTGGGCCAGGGCGTGGACCGCACGGGCCGGCTGGCCCCCGAGGCGCTGGAGCGCACCTTCGCCGCCTGCCGCGAGTACGCCGAGGTCATCCGGGAGCTGGGCGCCGAGCGCGTCCGTTTCGTGGCCACCTCCGCGTCCCGCGATGCCGAGAACCGCGAGGAGTTCGTGCGCGGGGTCATGGAGATCCTGGGCGTCGAACCGGAGGTGATCAGCGGGGACCAGGAGGCGGAGTTCTCCTTCACCGGGGCCACCAAGGAGCTCATGGGCCGGTCCCATGTGCCCGGGCCGTATCTGGTGGTGGACATCGGCGGTGGTTCGACGGAGTTCGTCGAGGGCGGCGAGGGGGTGCGGGCGGCCCGCAGCGTGGACATCGGCTGCGTCCGGCTGACCGAGCGCCATCTGGCGGTGGACGGCCGGATCACCGATCCCCCGACGGAGGATCAGATCGCGGCCATAAAGTGCGATGTCGACACGGCGCTGGACCTCGCCGAGCGGACCGTGCCGCTCACCCGCGCCTGCCGTCCCGCGGACGGCCACGCCCTGGTCGGGCTGGCCGGTTCGGTCACCACGGTGGCCGGGATCGCGCTGGGCCTGGCGGAGTACGAGTCCTCCGCGATCCACCACTCCCGGATCACGCTCGACCAGGTCCGCGAGATCACCGGCAAGCTGCTCGGCTCCACCCACGACGAGCGGGCGAGGATCCCGGTGATGCATCCGGGACGGGTCGACGTGATCGGCGCGGGGGCGCTCATCCTGCTTTCGATCATGGAAAGGACCGGTGCCGAGGAGGTCGTGGTGAGCGAACATGACATCCTCGACGGGATCGCCTGGAGCATCGCCTGAGCGGGCGGAATAACGTATGAGCGGCCGCGGAACCCCCTTCGGGGGCCCTCCGCGAGCCCCCTCCGGGAAAGTTCGTGAAACTCTTCACATGAAAAAGGCGCCTGGTGGCCGCCCGATGCGGCGCTCCAGGGCGGTTTCGGTGACCGGGTCCCATAACTGACCGGATCGTGAGGTGTCGGGGAGGTGTCGCGGACCCCTGCGCGGGGTGCGTGGTCTACTCCCGCGTTCAGCCACAAGCCCTGCTCAGGGGGGCCGGGAACGTGTGAATCCGGCCAGTGGTTCCGCCCCGTTCGTATGGTATCCAGCACAGGGGCGGCGGAGTGTAGCAGATACCTCCACTATGCTTGTGAAGGGGCTCACGAGGTGCCCCCCTGGGGGTGCTGGATACTCGAATCATGAGCACCACGGAGCGTCCCAGGATCCTCGTTGTAGGCGGTGGGTACGTAGGCCTGTACGCGGCGCGCCGCATCCTCAAGAAGATGCGGTACGGCGAGGCGACCGTCACGGTCGTCGACCCCCGCTCGTACATGACGTACCAGCCCTTCCTCCCCGAAGCTGCTGCCGGCAGCATCTCCCCGCGCCACGTCGTGGTTCCGCTGCGGCGCGTGCTCCCCAAGGCGGAGGTCCTCACCGGCCGAGTGTCGACCATCGACCAGGACCGCAAGGTCGCCGTCGTCCAGCCGCTCGTCGGCGAGACGTACGAGCTGCCCTTCGACTACCTGGTCGTCGCCCTCGGCGCGGTCTCCCGTACCTTCCCGATTCCCGGTCTCGCGGAGAACGGTATCGGTATGAAGGGCATAGAGGAGGCCATCGGCCTGCGCAACCACGTCCTCGAACAGCTCGACAAGGCCGACTCCACCACGGATGAGGAGATCCGGCGCAAGGCGCTCACCTTCGTCTTCGTCGGCGGTGGCTTCGCCGGTGCGGAGACCATCGGCGAGGTCGAGGACATGGCCCGTGACGCCGCCAAGTACTACCCCAATGTCAAGCGCGAGGACATGCGGTTCGTCCTCGTCGACGCCGCCGACAAGATCCTCCCCGAGGTCGGCCCGAAGCTGGGCAAGTGGGGTCTGGAGCACCTCCAGAAGCGCGGTATCGAGGTCTACCTCGAGACCTCGATGAACTCCTGCATCGACGGCCATGTCGTCCTCAAGAACGGCCTGGAGGTCGACTCCAACACCATCGTGTGGACCGCCGGCGTCAAGCCCAACCCGGCGCTCGCCCGGTTCGGCCTGCCGCTCGGCCCGCGCGGCCACGTGGACACCGCCCCGACCCTCCAGGTCCAGGGCTCCGACTACATCTGGGCCGCCGGTGACAACGCCCAGGTCCCGGACCTCGCCGTCGGCGAGGGCGCCTGGTGCCCGCCGAACGCCCAGCACGCGCTGCGCCAGGCGAAGGTCCTCGGTGACAACGTGATCTCCGGTATGCGGGGCTTCCCGCAGAAGGAGTACAAGCACGCCAACAAGGGTGCCGTCGCGGGCCTGGGCCTCCACAAGGGCGTCGCGATGATCGTCTTCGGCAAGATGAAGATCAAGCTGAAGGGCCGTCTGGCCTGGTACATGCACCGTGGCTACCACGGCATGGCCATGCCGACCTTCAACCGCAAGATCCGGGTGGTCGCCGACTGGACACTGGGGATGTTCCTCAAGCGCGAGGTCGTCTCGCTCGGCGCGATCGAGAACCCCCGCGAGGAGTTCTACGAGGCCGCCTCCCCGGTCAGCGCCGCCGTCGTGGCCAAGCCGTCGGTCCCGGCCGAGAAGGCCAAGGCATCCTGACCACCGGCCGGATACCCGGCCGGATCCGTACGAATGACGCCGAGGGCGTCCGCCATCCGTGGGGCGGACGCCCTTACGTCTGCCCTCGGACGCCCTCCGATGGCGCGCTTTTGAAGCTGTTTTGCCGATTCCAGACGTGTCGGCGGGACTGCGCAGCCGCTTCCATGGTGTTTACGTGGTGAGTGAATCTTCTTGACTCGCCATCATGGAGGTGCGAAATGGCCGACGCCGCTGGGCGGATCGCCACCCTGGCCGAGGAGGTGCTGGGAACCCCTCTCCCGATCCGCGTCCGCGCCTGGGACCAGAGCGAGACCGGTCCGCCCGGTGCGCCCACCCTGGTGATCAGGCGCCGCAGGGCGCTGCGCCGGCTGCTGTGGCGGCCGGGCGAGCTGGGCCTGGCCCGTGGCTGGGTCGCCGGGGACCTCGATGTCGAGGGCGATCTGTACGAGGCCCTCGACCGGCTGTCCGGGCTGCTGTGGGAGCGCGGCCCCGCCGGCCCGCCGCGGTCCCGGCTCCGCACCGGCCTCCAGGCGCTGCGCGACCCCGCGCTGCGCACCGCCGCCCGGCGGCTGATCGCGCTCGCCGGTCCGGGGCTGCCGCCGACCCCGCCCCGTGAGGAGGTCCGTACCTCCTTCGGCCCGGTGCACTCCCTGCGCCGCGACCGGAAGGCCATCAGCCACCACTACGACGTCGGCAACGACTTCTACGAGCTGGTGCTCGGCCCCTCGATGGTCTACTCCTGCGCCTACTGGGACGGGCCGGACTCCACCCTGGAGGAGGCCCAGCGCGCCAAGCTGGACCTGGTCTGCCGCAAGCTGGCCCTGAAGCCCGGTCAGCGGCTGCTGGACGTGGGGTGCGGCTGGGGCTCGATGGTGCTGCACGCGGCGCGCGAGTACGGGGTGAGCGCCGTCGGCGTCACGCTCTCCGAGGAGCAGGCGGCGTACGCCCGTAAGCGCGTCGCGGACCACGGGCTGACCGACCAGGTGGAGATCCGGGTCCAGGACTACCGCGAGGTTCCGGACGGGCCCTACGACGCCATCTCCTCGATCGGCATGGCCGAGCATGTGGGCGCCGTGCGCTACGCCGAGTACACCGCCATCCTGCACGGGCTGCTGCGGCCCGGCGGGCGGCTGCTGAACCATCAGATCGCCCGGCGCCCCCAGCCGGACGAAGAGGCGTACCACGTGGACGAGTTCATCGACCGCTATGTCTTCCCGGACGGTGAGCTCGCGCCCGTCGGCCGGACCGTCACCCAGCTGGAGGCGGCGGGCTTCGAGGTGCGCGACGTGGAGGCCATCCGCGAGCACTACGCGCTCACGCTGCGCCGCTGGGTCGCCAACCTGGAGCGGTCCTGGGCGCGGGGCATGCGGCTGACCTCCCCGGGGCGGGCCCGGGTCTGGCGGCTCTACATGGCCGCCTCCGCCCTCTCATTCGAACGTAACCGGATCGGGGTCAACCAGATCCTCGCCGTCCGCACCCCCGAGGGCGGGGCCTCGGGGCTTCCGCTGCGCGCCCGCGACTGGCGCTGATCCGCGGCCGCGACGCGAACGTCCCCGTCCGCCCCGAAGAGGGGCGGACGGGGACGTCCCGTGTCCGGCTCGCCGCTACTCGCCCTTGATGGCCATCAGCATGTTGAGCTTGGAGGCCCGCCGGGCCGGCCACAGCGCCGCGATGACGCCCACGAGCGCGGCCATCAGCAGGAACAGCCCCATCCGGCCCCACGGCAGGACCAGCTCGTAGGTCGGCAGTTCGGTGGCGACCAGCTCACCGGCCGCCCAGCCGAAGAAGAGGCCGAGGCCGAGGCCGAGCACTCCGCCGAAGAGCGAGATGACCAGCGACTCCAGCCGCACCATCCGCTTGATGCCGCGCCGGTCCAGGCCGATCGCCCGCAGCATGCCGATCTCCTTGGACCGCTCGAAGACCGACATCGCCAGGGTGTTGATGACACCGAGCACCGCGACGATCACGGCCATGGCGAGCAGCCCGTAGAGCATGTTCAGCATCAGGGTGAAGATCATGGCGATCTCATCCGAGATGTCCTGCTTGGTCTGGATCTTGATCGCCGGGTTCTCGCCGAGCGTCTTCTTCAGGAGGTCCTTGTTGGCCTCCGTCGCGCCGCCCTTGGCCTTCAGCATCACCTGGAAGTCGGCGACCGTGGCCATGTGCGGGCTGACCGTGGCGCTGTCGACCATGACGCCGCGGATCATCTGGTTGCCCTCGTAGACACCGCCCACGGTGAGCCGGCCCTTGCGGCCGTCCTCGTAGGTCACCGGGATGGTCGAACCGACCTTCCAGCCGTGGTCATCCGCGATCTTGTCGTCGATGAGCGCCTTGGTGCCGCCGAGCGCGGTGAACGAGCCCTCGGTGAAGTCCACGTTCACCAGGTTCCGGATGGCCTTGGGGTCGACGCCGGTCAGGGAGTCGGAGTCGCCGGCGATCCGGGCCGGGGAGGCGCGCAGCGGGCTGATCGAGGTGACCTCGGGCAGCTTCGCCAGGGTCTTGGACACCTCGGGCGACAGCGGCCGCGCGCTGCCCCCGCCCATGCTGACCACGAAGTCGGACCTCAGCCCGTCGGCGGCCATCTTGTTGATCGCCTGCTGGATGCTGCCCGCGATCACCGTCATACCGGTGATCAGGGTGAGGCCGACCATCAGGGCGGAGGCGGTGGCGGCGGTACGGCGCGGGTTGCGCACCGCGTTCTGCCGGGCCAGCTTGCCGGGCATCCCGAAGATCCGCAGCACCGGGGAGGCGGCCGCGATCAGCGGCCGGGACAGCAGCGGGGTGAGCACGAAGACGCCGATCACCAGGACGGCCGCGCCGAACGCCATCGGGCCCTGGCCGTCGCCGCCCATGCCCGCACCGGCGACCACCAGGGCGATACCGCCCGCGGCGAGGATCGCGCCGATGGTGTTGCGGACCACCAGACCGCGGGTGGTCGGCGCGGCGTGCACGCTGTTCATCGCGGCGACCGGCGGGATCTTGGCGGCGCGGCGGCCGGGCAGCCAGGCGGAGAGCACGGTCACCACGACGCCCACGAGCACCGAGACCAGCACCGTGGTCGGCGCGACGACCAGCGGACCGTCCGGGACGTTGGCCCCGGTGGAGTTGAGCACCGAGCGCAGCGCGGCGCCGATGCCGATACCGGCCACGAGGCCCACCACGGCCGCGATGGCGCCCACGATGGTGGCCTCGATCAGCACCGAGCGGGTCACCTGACGGCGGGTCGCACCCACCGCCCGCATCAGGGCCAGCTCCCTGGTGCGCTGGGCGACCAGCATGGAGAAGGTGTTGACGATGATGAAGATGCCGACGAAGAGCGCGATCCCGGCGAACACCAGCATCATGGTCTGCATGCTGCTCATGCCCTGCTCGATCGCCTCGGCCTGGTCCTTGGCGAGCTTCTTGCCGGTGGTGGCCTTGGCCTGCTCGGGCAGGATCTTGTCGATCGCGGACTTCAGCGTCGTCTGCGAGGTGCCCGCGGCGGCCTTCACATCGATCTCGTCGAACTGCCCGGGCTTGCCGAACAGCTTCTGAGCGGTGGCCGTGTCGTACAGCGCGAGAGTGCCGCCGGCCGCCACATTGCCGTCGTCGGTGGTGAACACGCCGACGACCTTCTCGGTGCGCACCGGGCCGTCGACGGACACCCGGACGGAGTCCCCGGCCTTGTAGTGGCCGCGCTCGGCGGTCCTGGAGTCGAGCGCGACCTCACCGATGGCCTTGGGGGCGCGCCCCTCGGTCATCGTGTACCGGGAGTCCTTGCCGTCGGGGCCCGGGTAGTAGTTGCCGCCCCGGTTGGAGAAGCCGCCGCCGATCAGGTCGCCCTTCTTGTCGGCGACGGCGGAGTAGCCGTCCACGACGCCGTAGGCGGAGGCGGCGCCGGCCGCCTTGCCCGCCTGGTCCAGCAACTGCTGGCTCAGCCGGGGCGCGTCACCGGGGTTGGTCGCGTCGTCGTCCTTCTTGTCCGGGGCGATGGCGACGTCGACGCCCTCGTAGCCCTTCTGAGAGCTCTTCTGATAGGCGTCGGAGATGGTGTTGGTGAAGACCAGGGTGCCGGCCACGAAGGCCACGCCGAGCATCACGGCGAGCACGGTCATCAGCAACCGGGCCTTGTGCGCAAGCACATTGCGCAGGGCTGTACGGAGCATGAGGTGTCAGTCCTGAAGGGTGGTGTGGGGAGGTGCGGGGCGGCATTGGCGAGTGAAACCGAGCCTCCAAAAAAGGGGGGAGGCGCGCCCTGCGTCAGCTCGTGCGGCCCTTGGCGTCGAAGCGCTTCATGCGGTCAAGCACCGAGTCGGCGGTGGGGTTGCGCAACTCGTCCACGATCTGGCCGTCGGCGAGGAAGACCACCCGATCGGAGTAGGACGCGGCGACCGGGTCATGGGTCACCATCACGATCGTCTGGCCGAGTTCACGCACCGAGTTGCGGAGGAAGCCCAGGACCTCGGCGCCGGAGCGGGAGTCCAGGTTGCCGGTCGGCTCGTCGGCGAAGATGATCTCCGGCTGGCCGGCCAGGGCGCGGGCCACCGCCACACGCTGCTGCTGACCACCCGACAGCTGGTTGGGGCGGTGCTTGAGCCGCCCGGCGAGACCGACCGTGGCCACGACCTGGTCCAGCCACGCCTGGTCGGCCTTACGGCCCGCGATGTCCATCGGGAGGGTGATGTTCTCCAGCGCGTTCAGCGTCGGGAGCAGGTTGAACGCTTGGAAGATGAAGCCGATCTTGTCGCGGCGCAGCTGGGTGAGCTTCTTGTCCTTGAGCGTGGTCAGTTCGACCTCGCCGATCCGGGCCGAGCCGCTGGAGATGACGTCCAGACCCGCCATGCAGTGCATCAGCGTCGACTTGCCGGAGCCGGAGGGGCCCATGATCGCGGTGAACTCCGCCTGGCGGAACTCGACGGACACCGAGTTCAGAGCGATTACCTGGGTCTCGCCCTCGCCGTAGACCTTGGACAGGTCCGTGGCGCGGGCGGCCGCCGCGGTGGCGCGTGCGGCGGTTTCAACGCCGAAGGGGGTGGTGGTCACGGTGGATGACTCCTGTCGTGCTCTGCGGGAGTGGGCGGGACGTCACTTCATCATTCCGGTTGTGAAGGGGGACGGGATCACCCCGTGCTCCGGTTCTGCGGGGGGTCTCGCGATGTAGATGGCGGGGACGGAGTCCTCCTTGAGGAGGAGAGGACACCCCGGACGGGGCGTCGAGATTGCGTCAATCCCCAGTTAATGGGGGTTCAGGGCATATCGGCAGGTCCAATGGCCGTCGGCATCTTCGGGTACCCCGCCCCGCTGCTGATGCACCCTCAGTTGCCAATAAAATAAGACAACCTCGGTCCGCGGATTCACTGTGCGGGGGCATGTCCCCGGATAGGCTCGTGCTGCTCTCTTCCAGGGGAGGGCCGTGCGCGCTCCGTGCGGCCCAGGGGGAACCGCTGCCCGGATGGTGGAATGCAGACACGGCGAGCTTAAACCTCGCTGCCCCTCGCGGGCGTACCGGTTCAAGTCCGGTTCCGGGCACCTTCAGATCCGGTGGGCGCACTCAGCGTGTGTGGACGGTCGCCCAAAGTGCGTGCGCGGGGCCCGCAGGGGCCTCGCGCGGCTTCCCCGCGCGTGAAAAGATCCTCCTTGGGCACTAGGGTGCTTTCTTTGCTTACCTATTACTCTTGAGTCAAGGTCGCGCCCGGCGGCCATGGAGGAGTGAGATGAGGAGCAGCAACCCGGTCTTCTCGCGACGGGGGTTCAGCCGCAGCGGCGGCTACGCCGGTTTCGGCGCGGCGCCGCAGGCCGGGAGTCCCGCCGCCGGTCAGGCCAACCCGTACGCCGGTGGTAACCCGTACGCGCAGACGCAGGCGCCTACGAATCCCTACGCGGCGGGCGACCAGCAGAATCTGACCCCCGACCAGCTTCAGCAGATGTACGGCGCGCCGCCGGCGGGCCCGCTTCAGACCGGCCGGATGACGATGGACGACGTCGTCATGCGCACCGGGATGACCCTCGGCACCGTCATCGTCGCCGCCGCGGTCGCGTGGATCGTGCAGCTTCCGGTGGGCGTGGGCTTCGGCGCCGCGCTGGTGGCGATGGTGCTCGGCCTCGTCCAGTCGTTCAAGCGCACGGCCTCGCCTGCGCTGATCATGGGTTACGCCCTCTTCGAGGGTCTCTTCCTCGGCGTCATCAGCCAGGTCTACAACGACCGCTGGTCCGGCATCCCGATGCAGGCCGTGCTCGGCACGATGGCGGTGTTCGTCGGTGTGCTCGTCGCGTACAAGACCCGCCTCATCCGGGTGAACGCGCGATTCCAGCGCTTTGTGCTCGCCGCCGCCATCGGCTTCGTCCTGCTGATGGCGGTCAACCTGCTGTTCGCCGCCCTCGGCGGTGGGGACGGCCTCGGCTTCCGCAGCGGTGGCCTCGGCATCGTCTTCGGCCTCGTCGGTGTCGTGCTCGGCGCGGCGTTCCTGGCGATGGACTTCAAGCAGATCGAGGACGGCGTCCGGTACGGCGCTCCGCGCGAGGAGTCCTGGCTGGCGGCCTTCGGGCTGACGCTCTCGCTGGTGTGGATCTACCTGGAGCTGCTCCGGCTGATCTCGATCTTCAGGGACTAGCGCCGGGGGCGGGGGCCTGTGGTCCTCGCCCGTACCACCGGCTCACACCTGGAAGGGCCCGCGGAGGTGATCTCCTCCGCGGGCCCTTCTGTCTGTGCGGCTTAAGCCGCCCCCTTGGGTGGGTCTGGCATACACGCTTCTGCCTCCGGGCAGCGGCTACCGCAGCTTGCGTGCCGCACGCCTCAAGTCGTGTTCATGGATGATGGCTTTCGCATGGCCGTAGGCGAGCTGGTGCTCGCCGCGCAGCCAGCTGACCTTCTCCTCGAAGCGGAAGAAAGCGGGGCCCTCGTCGACGGTGCGCAGCCAGTCGGCGACTTCACGGCCTGTGCACTGGGGGATACGGGAGAGTAGGTTCCGGTGAGTCTCGTCGGAGAAGATTTGGGACATCGGCGCCTCCGGACGCTTCCATGCCGGACCCGGGTCCATGGCCCGGGTTTCCTTCAGCTCACCGTGCCTGAGTGTTCGCCCGTTGGCAACAGTCCCTCAGTGGCGCATACGCTCGGGGCGTGGATGATGTGACCCCCCTCAGCACCGCCGTCGACCGGCTCGCCGACCGGCTGCGCGCCCTTCCGCAGTCCCGGCTGCGCGCGGGCGCCGCGGCCGAAGGACTGGCACTGGCGAGGGAATTGTCGCTGCGCGCACAGCGTCTGGAGGAGCCGGACACCCCGCCGCGGATCATGCCGGACGCGGGGCTGTTCGTGGTCGCCGACCAGGTCGCGGTGGCCGGACACGACTTGGTGCACGCGCTGGAGCGTGCGCCGGGCGGCGCCGGAAGCGGACGGACGGCGCACGGGGTCGCCGAGGCGGTGGCGCTCGTGGCGGAGGCGGCCGGGCGCTGTGGGGTCTGAGGGCGCCGGTGTGGGGGCCGCGGGGTCGGCCGTACGGTTCTCGCCGTTCCGTGGGGGCGGCTTGGCGCCGGCCGTTTCGGTTACGCCCGTTTCGTACTCGGTTCGGCTCGCCGCTTCGTACTCGGTTCGTGTTCGCCGGTTCGTGTTCGCCGGTTCGCGCCGGGGCTTACAGCGAGGCGATGACGCGGTCGGCGAGGACGTACACATTCTCCTCGCCGCAGCCGAACGTGAGCGCATACGCACCGGAGACGCCGGAGCCGCCGAGCAGCACCGGGGTGGTGCCCTCGCGCAGGGCGTCCGCCAGCCGCTCCGCCGTCTCCCGGTGGCCCGGGGTCATGCAGATCGTGGTGCCGTCGGCGAAGACATAGACATCGAGGGTGCCGAGGGGCCCGGGGCGCACATCGGCGAGCGGGGTGCGGGCCTCGGCCAGCTCGGTGAGCCGGGTCACCGTACGGTCGTGGTCGGCGACGGGTGACGGCGGGGTGAAGTCCGGGTGCGAGGGATGGCGCCGGCGGGCCGCCGCGAGTTCGGCCGACTCCCTGGGCTCGGCCGCGGGCTCCGCCCCGGCGCCCAGCTCGAGCTCCATCTCGGCCTCGACCTCGGGCTCCTGGTCCCCTGCGGGGTCCAAAGCCTCGGGGCCCAGCGCGTCCAGGCCGAGCAGCGGTTCGAGCCCGGCCAGATCGGCCTGGCGGGGCACGAAGAGCTGCGCGTCCTGCGCGGAGTCCTCGCCGAAGCCGCCCGGCCCGCCCAGCAGCGAATGGGCGTCGGCCGCCCCGGCGGAGTCCCTGGCCTCCTGCGCGGCCCAGAACGCCCGCGCCTCGGCCAGCTCGCGTTCCCGCTCCTCGGCGAGCGCGTCGGCGACGGCCGCGCGTATCTCGGCGGCCGGGGTGGCGGTGCGGGGCGCGGGCACCGTGGCACCGCCCTCCTCGCCCCCTCCGCCCGTCAGGGCACCGGCGGCGACGGTGGCCGCGAGCTCGGCGCGCAGCTCACTGATCTGCCGGCGCACACCGCGTGCGGTGTGCAGGGCGGCCGCCCCTACGGCCGTGGCGGCTGCCGCGGCCAGGAGGAGGGCAAGGGTCGTGGGGCTCACTGACGTACTCCCGGTTGGCTTCTGATCCCCCGAATTCCTACCTCAGCTTGAGGCTTATCGCCTCTCGACGTCAGCACATACCATCACCAAACGGGCGGAACTCGATACCGGAGGGGCCTTTGGTCACCGGTGCTGAGCTGGGCAGACGGCTCTCCCCCAGGACCTTTGTCACATCCTGGGGGAGATTCGGTCACGGCCCGGCTCAGCTCAGCCGCTCGATGACCATGGCCATGCCCTGGCCGCCGCCGACGCACATGGTCTCCAGGCCGAACTGCTTGTCGTGGAACTGAAGCGAATTGATCAGCGTGCCGGTGATCCGGGCGCCGGTCATGCCGAAGGGGTGGCCCACGGCGATCGCGCCGCCGTTGACATTGAGCCGGTCCAGGTCGATGCCCAGATCGCGGTAGGACGGGATGACCTGCGCGGCGAACGCCTCGTTGATCTCCACCAGGTCGATATCGCCGATCGACATCCCGGCGCGGGCCAGCGCCTGCTTGGACGCCTCGACCGGTCCGTAGCCCATGATCTCGGGGGAGAGGCCGGTGACGCCGGTGGACACGATCCGGGCCAGCGGGGTCACGCCCAGCTCCCGCGCCTTGGTGTCGGACATGATCACCAGCGCCGCGGCGCCGTCGTTGAGCGGGCAGCAGTTGCCCGCGGTGATCCGGCCGTCGGGGCGGAAGACCGGCTTCAGGCCCCGCACCGCCTCCAGGGTGGTGCCCGCGCGGGGGCCGTCGTCCTTGCTGACGACCGTGCCGTCCGGGGTGGTCACCGGGGTGATCTCGCGCTCCCAGAAGCCCTTCTCGATGGCCTGCTCGGCGAGGTTCTGGGACCGCACGCCGAACTCGTCCATCTCCTCGCGGGTGACCCCCTTGAGCCGGGCCAGGTTCTCCGCCGTCTGGCCCATCGCGATGTACGGGTCGGGGACCAGGTCGTCCTCGCGCGGGTCGTGCCAGTCGGAGCCGCCGTGCTCGGCGCGCTCGGCCGTACGGGCCTCGGCGTCCGCGAACAGCGGGTTGTGGGTGTCCGGCAGCCCGTCCGAGGTGCCCTTCTTCGACCGCGAGACCATCTCGACGCCCGCCGAGATGAAGACGTCGCCCTCGCCCGCCTTGATGGCGTGCAGCGCCATCCGCGAGGTCTGGAGGGAGGAGGAGCAGTAGCGGGTGATCGTGCAGCCGGGGAGGTGGTCCATCCCCATCTGCACGGCCACGATCCGCCCCAGGTTGTGTCCCTGCTCACCACCGGGCAGACCGCAGCCGAGCATCAGGTCGTCGATCTCGCGCGGATCGAGCTCGGGGACCTTGGCGAGCGCGGCCTGGATGATCTCGGCGGTCAGGTCGTCCGGCCGCAGATCCTTGAGCGAACCCTTGAAGGCGCGGCCGATGGGCGAACGGGCGGCAGACACGATCACTGCTTCGGGCATCACGGCTCCAGGGGGGCGCGGGTGAGGGCTGGACTCTGAGGGAAGCTACCCGCACGTATCGACGGGGTCACGGGGTGCGGGCTGTGACGCGGAACTCTTTTTTCCAAGCGTACGCTCAGCGATCCGGCTCACCCGCACCCGGGTCGCCGAAGTGCCGGGACGGGCGCCGCCCTGAGCCCCGGGCGGGGTTACGTCGGCCTCAGCCCCGGCGGGGGACTGCCGCGCTCCGAGTCCCGGGCGGGTGGCTGGGGTCAGGGCCCTGCGGGTGGCTGGAGTCAGGGGCCCCGCCCCGGCCCCGGAACGGGGGTCAGCAGCCGGGCGGGGGCGGGGTTACGTCGCCTCAGCTCTGGCGCGGGAGCGCCGCGCTCCGAGCCCCGGGCGGGGGCTGAGGTCAGCGCCCCGGGCGGGCGGCCGTGCTCCGAGCGCCCGGCGGGTGGCCGGGGTCAGGGGGCTCGCACGGGCCCCGGTCGGGGGTCAGCAGCTGGATGGGGGTGGGGAGGACGGGGACGGGGTGTCGGTGGGGGCGCCGGCGGCCGCCGGCTCCTTCGTGGGCGGCCGGTGGCGCCGCAGCAGCCGGGCCCAGGGGCCGCGGGCCGCGGTGACCTCGGTGCCGCCCTCGGCGGCCGCCTCGGCCGCCGCCGTGGCGACCGGCAGGATGCCCGCGTCGAGCATCTCCGGGGCCTCCTCGGGCCACAGGCCCAGCGAGTCGCACAGGGTCGGCAGAACGGCCATCGCGGCCGTGGCGTACCCCTCCGCCGAGGGGTGGTAGTTGTCCGGGCCGAACAGCTCGCGCGGATTGGCCGCGAACTCCGGGCCGAGCAGATCGCCCAGCGAGACCGTGCGCCCGCCCTGCTCCACCACGCCGATGGTCTGCGCGGCGGCCAGCTGTCGGCTCAGCCGCCGCGCGATCCAGCGCAGCGGCTGATAGACAGGCTCGATCGTGCCGAGGTCGGGACAGGTGCCCACCACCACTTCGCAGCCGCTCTCGCGTAGCCTGCGCACCGCGTCCGACAGCAGCCGCACCGATGTGGCGGGCGGCATCCGGCGGGTGACGTCATTGGCGCCGATCATGATCACGCATACGTCGGGGAGCAGCTCCGGGTCCTCCAGCACCAGCGTGACCTGGCGCTCCAGATCGCTGGACTGCGCCCCCGGCAGTGCCACGTTCCGCAGGTCCACCGGGCGCTCGGCGACCGCCGCGAGCCCCGAGGCGAGCAGTGCGCCCGGTGTCTGACTGGGGCGGTGGACGCCCTGTCCGGCGGCGGTGGAGTCGCCGAGAAAGGCCAGCCGCAGTGGTGGCTGGCCGGTTCTGCGGGCGAAGGCGAAGCCATATCGGCCATCAGCGCGCGGCGGCGGATCGTCCGATCCGCCCACGACCCGCTTCGCATGGGACACCTCGGTGAGCAGCAGCACGGCGGTCACCCCGCCCAGCAGCCCGATCCCGCCGCCCCCGTACGCCGCCGCGGCCGCGATCCGCCGCGCCACCCTCGCCCTCGACATCGACATGGCTCCAGGCCACCTCCGTCCGCACGCGCACGCGCCTCTTTCTCCTTTGTACGCCTTGCTAACAACTTGTTGCCCCGCACAGGCTTCGTCCCAACGCACCGGTCGGAGGGCGGGAGCGCGCAATAAGCTGACAGCACGGGCCCGCCACGGCGACCGCCCCGACGCGGAGATCCCGCGGAACCGGACCAGGAGCAGGCGTGCAGTACTACGAATCGATGATTGAGCTGGTCGGCAACACCCCGCTGGTGAAGCTCAACACCGTGACCGAGGGCATTCGGGCGACCGTCCTGGCCAAGGTCGAATACTTCAACCCCGGTGGCTCGGTGAAGGACCGGATCGCGGTCCGCATGATCGAGGCCGCCGAGCGCTCCGGGGAGCTCGAGCCGGGCGGCACCATCGTCGAGCCGACATCCGGCAACACCGGAGTGGGTCTCGCCATGGTCGCCCAGCGCAAGGGCTACAAGTGCGTCTTCGTCTGCCCGGACAAGGTGTCCACGGACAAGATCAATGTGCTGCGGGCCTACGGGGCCGAGGTCGTGGTCTGCCCCACCGCCGTGGATCCCGAGCACCCCGACTCGTACTACAACGTCTCCGACCGGCTGGTCCGCGAGACGCCGGGCGCCTGGAAGCCCGACCAGTACAGCAACCCGAACAACCCGCTCTCCCACTACGAGTCCACCGGCCCCGAGCTGTGGGAGCAGACCGAGGGGAAGATCACCCACTTCGTCGCGGGCGTCGGCACCGGCGGCACGATCTCCGGCACCGGCCGCTATCTGAAGGAGGCCAGCGAGGGCCGGGTCCAGGTGATCGGCGCCGACCCCGAGGGCTCGGTCTACTCCGGCGGCTCCGGCCGCCCATATCTGATCGAGGGCGTCGGTGAGGACTTCTGGCCGACCGCGTACGACCAAACCGTCGCGGACGAGATCGTCGCGGTCTCCGACAAGGACGCCTTCCAGATGACCCGGCGGCTGGCCAAGGAGGAGGGGCTGCTGGTCGGCGGCTCCTGCGGAATGGCGGTCGTGGCCGCGCTGAAGGTCGCCGAGCGGCTCGGCCCCGACGATGTGGTGGTCGTCCTGCTGCCGGACAGCGGCCGCGGCTATCTGTCCAAGATCTTCAACGATGAGTGGATGGCCGACTACGGCTTCCTGGAGGAGGACGGCCCCTCGGTGCGGGTCGGCGATGTCCTCCAGGGCAAGGAGGGCGGGCTGCCCTCGCTGGTCCATATGCACCCGGACGAGACGGTGGGCGAGGCCATCGACGTGCTGCGGGAGTACGGCGTCTCGCAGATGCCGATCGTCAAGCCGGGCGCCGGGCACCCCGATGTGATGGCCGCCGAGGTCATCGGCTCGGTGGTGGAACGCGAGCTGCTGGACGCCCTGTTCACCCGGCGCGCGGAGCTGACCGACCCGCTGGAGAAGCACATGAGCCCGCCGCTGCCGCATGTCGGCTCCGGTGAGCCGGTCGAGGACCTGATGGCGGTGCTGGGCGCGGCGGACGCGGCGATCGTGCTGGTGGAGGGGAAGCCGAAGGGTGTGGTGAGCCGGCAGGACCTGCTGGCGTACCTGGCCAACGGCGCGAAGTGACGGGCCGTGCGGCGGGGCCTGTGCGGCGGGGCCCGTGCGGCGAGGCCCGTAAGGCGGTCAACTGCCCCTCGGGGCACGCCTGCCGGTGCTTCGGGCAAGTGGTACGCACGTGTCACGCGCACGCAGCACGGGGTTAACACGGCTCCGGCAGATTAGAGGGCGTCGGAAGGACGACACCGACACCCGAGATGAGGCGACAGGACCTCCGGAGCGGCTCCCGGACCTCCATGGTCGCCTGGACGCGGAAGCCCGGCCCTGACCCGGCCCGCGTCCCACGCGGGGACCGCCGTCGTCCCGCCCTCGGTGCGAAGCACCGGGGTGCGGCGGTCCCCGCGCAGCTTTACCCCTTTTTTTTGCGGCCTCGGTGCCTAGACGCCGCTCTCCTCCTCCTTACGGCCTCGGCGCAGCCAGGAGAAGCCCCCCATGGCGTGGACCGCGTTGACGCCGAAGATTCCGGCCCAGGTGATCAGCAGACCGGGCAGGCCCTCGTTCACCACCCCGATCGCCGACAGCGGGATGGCCAGGACCAGGGAGACCCCCACGAAGGCGAAGCGTTCGCCGACGCCCAGCCCATGGGACTGATCCGGCTGGGTACCGGTGGCGTACGGGCGGGCGCCGCGTGCCGTCGCCATCTGCTGCTCGGCGAGTTGGCGGCGGACGTGGCGGTCCGCCGTATCGTTGAAGCGCTGTTCGACCTTCTCCATGAAGGAGTCGACCAGCTCGGACTCGTACTCCGCGCCCAGTTCCTTACGGGTCTGGAGGGCGGCGTCGAGTTCCTTTTTCAGATCTGGGTCACGGGCGTCCATGCTTAATGACGGTACGGTCGCGGGGACGCTTTGTCGGTAGGGCTAGCCCCCGAAATCAGCCCCCCCCCGTAAGACGAGCGGGCGACGAGGCACGCCTGGCCCGCTGTGGAAGGAGTCAGTTCCGTGACCGCACCTCTCCTCACGTCCCTCGCCGCGCCCGACGGCGACCGCCCCGACGCGCTGAGCGTCGGCGGCCGCGCCCTCTCGCGCGAGGAACTGCTCGGTGCCGCGGGCGCGGTGGCGGCCCGTATCGCCGGTGCGCCGGTCGTCGCGGTCCGGGCGACCCCGACGCCGGAGACGGTGGTCGCGGTGGTCGGCGCGCTGCTGGCCGGGGTGCCGGTGGTGCCCGTACCGCCGGACTCCGGCCCGGCCGAACGCGACCACATACTGCGGGACTCGGGCGCCACCCTGCTGCTCACCGGGGAGGACGTCCAGGCCCCGATCGAGACGGTCCCGGTGGACCCGGCCGAGCGGGCGGCGTGGACGAAGCCGGAGCCTGACCCGGAGTCTACGGCGTTCATCCTTTACACCTCGGGGACCACGGGGGCGCCCAAGGGCGCGCTGATCTCCCGCCGCGCGGTGGCCGCCGATCTGGACGGGCTCGCCGCGGCCTGGGCCTGGACCACGGAGGACACCCTGGTCCACGGGCTGCCGCTGTTCCATGTGCACGGGCTGGTGCTCGGCGTGCTGGGCCCGCTGCGGGTGGGCAGCAGGCTGGTGCACACCGGCAAGCCGACCCCGGCGGCGTACGCGGCGGCGGGCGGCAGCCTCTACTTCGGTGTGCCCACCGTCTGGAACCGGATCGCGCGGGACCCGGACTCCGCCCGCGCCCTGGCCTCCGCCCGGCTGCTGGTCTCCGGCAGCGCCCCGCTGCCCGCCCCCGTCTTCCGCGATCTGGAGCGGCTCACCGGCCAGCGCCCCATCGAGCGCTACGGCATGACCGAAACCCTCATCACCATCAGCACCCGGGCCGACGGTGAGCGCCGCCCCGGCTATGTCGGCACCCCGCTGTCGGGCATCAGCACCCGGATCGCCACCGAGGAGGGCGCCGAGATCGGCGAGCTCCAGCTGACCGGCCCGACCCTGTTCGACGGCTATCTGAACCGGCCCGAGGCCACGGCCGGTTCGTACACCGAGGACGGCTGGTTCCGGACCGGCGACATAGCCGCCATCGACCCGGACGGCTTCCACCGCATCGTGGGCCGCGCCTCCACCGACATGATCAAGTCCGGTGGCTACCGCATCGGCGCGGGCGAGGTCGAGAACGCCCTGCTGGACCATCCGGCCGTCCGCGAGGCCGCCGTCGTCGGCGCCCCGCACGAGGATCTGGGCCAGGAGATCGTCGCGTACGTCGTGGCCGACGGCATCGGCGAACAGGAGCTGATCGACTTCGTAGCCTCCCAGCTCTCCGTCCACAAGCGGCCCCGCAAGGTCCGATTCCTGGAGGCACTGCCCCGCAACGCCATGGGCAAGCCCCAGAAAAAACTGCTGCCCCCGGCTTGATCCCGGCCTCGGGCTTCCCACGCCGTTGCCATTCGCGACGCCGGGACCTAACTTCAGCGGCCACGGACCGACGAAGGAGAGACCGATGACCCGCGCGTGGGAAGCCGACCCGTCCGCCTCGTTCGCGCGCCGATTGGGAAAGTCGGCGCACGAACTCGGTACCACCGGAGGGCGCGACGGATGTCCCGACATCTGGCAGCTCGACAACGGTGACATCGCGGTCATCGGCCGCGACCTCACCAACACCTACCGGGCGAAACTCCCCGACGACGCCAGCATCGCCCCCGACGAGCGCATCGTCGTCATCCCGGGCAGCACGCTGAGCGCGGCGAAGCCGGACATCCCCGACGCCCGGGCTTGACGCCCCAGCCGCGTCCCGCTGGTCACTCCGGCGGGACGCTGTACCGCTCCAGAGTCGCCTTCGAGGTCGAGGTGTCCATCAGCCGTAGTTCCCACGGTCCGGTATTGACGTCGAAGTCCTTGCCGAACCCGACCCACTTGCCGACCATACGGCGACTGGTCGGCTCCACGAGCATCTGAATCGCGCCGTGGTAACACGCTCCCTGGTAGTAGCCATCCGTGGCCGTCTGCTCGGTCCAGGTGCCGGTGACCACGCTGCGGTCGACCGTGAGATCCAGGCTGAGCGGGGAATCAGGGTTCACGGACGCCCCGTCCAGCGACCGTCCCGTCAGGCGACTGCCGTGCTGGACGAGCACCACGTAATGCCTGCCTTCGTAGACGTCGTCACGGACTGACGAGTAGTACTCGTACCGGGAAAGCCAGACACCGTTGTAGTTGTCTCCCGCAGTCTTCCGACCCGCCCGGGTGTCGGCGGATGCGGGGGTGATCCCGTCCGTGCCCGGTGCCATGTCATGGCCTCCCGCCCCATCGCCCTGGACTCTCGCCACGGGTACCTGGGGGGCGAATCCCAGCGACTCGGCCCGCAGCCCCGTGACCCTCTCCAGCGCGCGGATGTAGACCGGCCTCGGCGACCTGCTGATACCGGATTCCCAGCGTTGGACCAGCCGTTTGCTGGCCTCGTTCGGCTCACCCAGCTCAACTCCTGCTCGGCGCAGTGCCTTTGCCAGGTCATCCTGGCTCATCCGCAGGCCGATCCGTACGGCCCGCAGCGCGTCGTTCGGTGCGTGCACTTCGGTCGTCATGACGTCCACGCTAGCCTCAGATGCCCACCAATGACACCTAAATGACGCCTTTTGAGGGACGTCCGAACAACGCCTTTTCTGCCGTCGCGACGGCCCGGATGACGAGGGCACCATCGCGACCGAACGCGACAGAAGAGGCGGATCGTGATGGACAGGGCAGCAAAAGGACAGCGGCTCATGAGCATGCGCGTGTCCCGTGACGGTGGCCGAACGTGGGGCGCCGAAGTGGTGGTCATCAGCAGCGATCCGCTGGCTCCCCTGCTCACCTCGGCGTGGCCGCCGTGCCAATGCTTACGCTGTGCGGCAGGACCAGGCGCGGCGCCCGGCCGGTTCACCGGTGGAACGGCCCGGTGAACGGGGAACCGTCGGCCGCCCCCAGGCCCGACCGCCACGAGGAGTCCCCGGAGAGTCGCGAGGCGGCGCTGCGTCGGGTGGTGGTCTGGTACCTGCATTCCGCGGACGCGGCCCAGACCTGGATCAACTCGCAGGAGGCTCATATCCCGCTCGACCCGCCAGGCGATGACCTCACCCCCGCGTCCTTCGCGGACTATGAGGAGGCCATGCGGTGGTACGAGGCGGAGCGCGGCAATCTGCTGGCCGCCACCCGTGCCGCCGAGGAGGCGGGTCTCGATGTGATCGCCTGGCAGCTGCCGGCGGTGCTGCGGAGCGTGCACATGCTCCTGAACCCGTTCGAGGAGTGGCTCGCCATGAGCCGTATCGGGCTGAGGGCCGCGCGTCGCCTCGGCGACCGGGCGGCGGAAGCCGAACTGCTGGAGAGCCTGGGGATGGCCTGCACGCAGTCCCATCGCCTGTCCGAGGGTGCCGAGTACCACCAGGGCGCCTTGGCCGCCCGTCGGGAGACCGGCGACCGGCTCGGGGAGGCGCTGTCGCTGAACGACATCGGGCTGATCCATTTGCGTGGACGCCGACTGGAGGCGGCGAAGGACCAGTTCGAGCAGGCCGCGGCACGCTTCCAGGAGCTGGGCGCCGCCCAGTGGCAGGCCGTCGTGACGTCGAATCTCGCCGAGGTGACGTATGAGCTGGCGCGGACCGAGGAGGCTTCCGGCTTCGTTGAGCGGGCCCTGGCAATGCACCGTGAGCTGGGCAACCAGGGCGGTGAGGGCAACGCGCTGCGCATCCTGAGCGCCGTGCAGCGGGATCGCGGGCAGGCGGAGGAGGCGCTGCGGTCCGCGGAGGCCGCGCTGGACATCGCCCGCACCCACCGCAACCACATGTGGGAGGGGTACTGGCTGCTGGAGCTGGGCCGGGCACAGCGGGCCAACGGTGAACTCGACGCCGCGCTGGTCTCGTTCCAACGGGCCGCCTCGCTCCAGCGCCGCCTCGGCGACCAGGCGCGGGAGGCGCGGGCGTGGCACGGCGCCGGGGAGACGTACCGGCGACTCGGGCGTCCCGGGGAGGCGGCCGACTTCCACCGCCGCGCCGCGGCGGTCCACCGGGAGTTGGACGACCTGTGGCACGCGGCCCTCGCCCTCGACGGTCTCGCCGGTGCGTTGCGCGAGGCAGATGAGGGGGACGGGACGCGCGCGGCCGAGGAGGCACGGCGACACTGGGCCGAGGCCCTGAGGGCGCTCGCCTCGTACGACGACCCACGGGCGGTCACACTGCGCGAACGCGTCTCCGCCGCCCTCGCGCAATAGGGCCATCAGCATGTGAACGGCTGGGTGTGACAACGCCTTTGTCGGTCCCGCCCACCCGGCCTCGCTCACCCGGGTCCGTTCACCCGGGCTCGGTGGCGTACGGGCGGTCCTCTGGTGGTTGTGGGGTGAGGATCATGTGGGTCGGGACATGGGCGGTGTCGTTGTGGGCCAGGAGCCAGTAGACGGCGGCGGGGACGGTCAGGCCGACCAGCCAGGAGATGTCCGCGCCGCCCAGCGGGGTGACGAAGGGGCCGGTGTAGAAGGCGGTGGACAGGAAGGGGAGTTGGGCGAGGACGCCGAGGGCGTAGGTGGACAGCGCCTTCCAGCGCCAGGCGCCGTAGCGGCCGTCCGGGTCGCTGAGGGCGGGGATGTCGTAGCGCTCCTTGGCGATGGCGTAGTAGTCGACGAGGTTGATCGCGCTCCATGGGGTGAAGAAGGTCAGCAGGAACAGCAGGAAGTCCTTGAAGGAGGACAGGAAGCTGTCCTTGCCGAGCAGTGCGACCGCCGTGCCCGCGACCATGATTCCGGCGATGTAGGCGGCCCGGCCGCGCGGGGAGAGGGTCGCGCGGCCGCGGAAGCCGCTGACGCTGGTCACCATCGACATGAAGCCGCCGTAGGTGTTGAGCACGTTGATCGTCAGTTTGCCGAGGGCGATGACGAAGTAGAGCAGCGAGGTGATCAGGGCCGCGCCGCCGCCGAGGCCGACGATGTAGGAGACCTCGTGGCCGACGAAGGCGTGGCCGGCCGCCGCGGCCGCGAGGGCGCCGAAGGTCATGGACCACTGGGAGCCGAGGACGGTGCCGGCGAGGGTCCAGGAGAAGGTGGCCCCGGCGGAGGTGGTACGAGGCAGATAGCGGGAGTAGTCGGCGACGTACGGGCCGAAGGCGAGCTGCCAGGAGGCGGACAGCGACACCGCGAGGAGGAAGAGCGGGAAGTCGAAGGTCCGGTCGTGGAGCAGGGTGGCCAGATCGGTACGGTCCAGCAGCCGGATGCCCAGGTAGACGAAGGCCAGGGCGCAGATCACGCCCGCGATCCGGCCCAGGGTGTGGATCAGGCGGTAGCCGACGGCGGCCGCCACGGCGGTGACGAGGGCGAAGAGGATGATCCCGGTGGTGTCGCCGAGATGGGTGAGCTCGCCGACCGCCTGTCCCGCCAGCACGCTGCCGCTGGCGAAGAAGCCCACGTACATCACGATGACCAGCAGCAGCGGGACGATCGCGCCCCGGACCCCGAACTGGGCCCGGGAGGAGATCATCTGGGGCAGGCCGAGCCGTGGTCCCTGGGCGGAGTGGAGCGCCATGACGGCTCCGCCGAGCAGGTTGCCGATCAGCAGGGCGATGATCGCCCAGAAGGCGCCCGCGCCGAAGACGACGGCCAGGGCGCCGGTCACCACGGCGGTGATCTGGAGGTTGGCGCCGAGCCACAGGGTGAACTGGCTGAAGGCGGTGCCATGGCGCTCCGCGTCCGGGACGACGTCGATCGAGCGCTTTTCGACCAGCGAGTCCAGCGAGTCCAGGGAGTTCAGGGAGTTCAGTGGGTCCGGGGAGTCGGGCATATGTGTGCTCCTGCCGCTATTCCTTGGTGAGGCCGTTCTTGGCGGCCCAGTCCGCGGCGACCCGGTCCGGGTCCTTCTTGTCGTTGCTCACCAGCTTGTTGAGCCGGGCCAGTTCCTGGGTGGTGAGGGCGCCGCCCAGGCGGGCCAGGGCCTTGCGGACCTTGGCGTCGGCCTTGGCGGAGCGGACGACGGGCACGATGTGCTGGGCGGGGATGAGGGCCTTGGGGTCGGCGAGGATCACCCAGTCGTTGGCCTCGATGTCGGGGTCGGTGGAGAAGAGGTTGGCGACGTCGACATCGCCCTTCTTCAACGCGCCCTTGACCAGGGGGCCGGAGGCGTCGAGGGCCTTGAACTCCTTGAAGGTCACGCCGTAGCGGTTCTTGAGGCCGACCAGGCCGACCACGCGGTTCTTGTCCTCGGCCGGGCCGCCGAAGACCAGCTTCCCGTTCTGCTTGGCCAGGTCGGCGAAGCTGCGCAGACCGTACTCGCGCGCGGCCTCACGGGTCACGCAGAAGACGTCCTTGTCCTCGGCGGCCGCGTACGACAGGGCCTCCAGACCGCCCGGGAGGGCGACGGTGAGGGCGTTCTGGAGGTCGCCCGCCTCGGTCTGGGGGGCCTTGTCGTCGAAGTGGAGCAGCAGATTGCCCTGGTACTCGGGGAGCAGATCGATATCGCCCTGCTGGAGGGCGGGGATGACGATCTCGCGCGAGCCGAGGTTGGGCCGCACGTTCGTCTTGATGCCCGCGCCCTTCAGCGCCTCGGCGTAGAGGTAGCCCAGCAGCTGGTTCTCGGTGAAGTTGGCGGTGCCGATGACCAGGCCGCCCACGCTGCTGCCGCCGCCCGAGCCACCGCTGCCGCCGTCGCCCTTGAGCGAGGTGATACCGCCGCCGCAGGCGGCGAGCGCGGGCACGGAGGCGCCGGCGAGCAGGCCGCCGAGCAGTTTCCTGCGGTTCATGGGGTCGTCTCCTCGGATCGGAGTGAAGTCGGTGAGTCGGTGAGCCGGTGCTCAGTGCGCGTGGGCGCGCGGGGGGCGGTTGCGGAACAGCAGGCGCTGTACTCCGGCCAGCGCCAGATCCAGGGCGATGGCCAGTACGGCGACGAGCACCGCCCCGCCCAGCACCTGCACCAGATCGCGCTGGGCCAGCCCGTCGAAGACATAGCGGCCGAGGCCGCCGAAGCTGACGTACGCGGCGATGGTGGCGGTGGCCACGACCTGGACGCAGGCCAGCCGCAGCCCCGTCATGATCAGCGGCAGCGCGAGGGGCAGTTCGACCTGGAACAGCACCTGGTACCAGCGCATGCCCTGGCCCCGTGCCGCGTCCCTGACCTCGGGGTCTACGGCGGCCATGCCCGCGTACGTATTGGTGACGATCACCGGGACCGCGAGGGCGACCAGCGAGATGTAGACCGGCCACATGCTCAGCCCGCTGGCCAGGAAGACCAGGGTGACCAGGCCGACGGTCGGCAGCGCCCGCCCGAAGCCGGAGAGGTTGATGGCGAGGAACGCGCCGCGCCCGGTGTGCCCGATGAGCAGCCCGACCGGGAGGGCGATGGCGGCGGCGACCAGGGTGGCCAGCAGGGAGTACTGGAGGTGTTCCAGGAGGCGGGTCGCGATGCCGTCGGTGCCGGACCACTGGGAGCCGCTGGTCAGCCAGCGCAGCAGGTTCTGGAGTAGCTCGATCATGTCAGGCACGCCTCCTCAGCCACGGGGTGCACAGCCACTGGATGGTGACCAGCACCGCGTCCGCGACCAGCGCGAGCAGCAGGGACAGGATGACTCCGGCCACGACGGGGGTGGGGTAGTTGCGCTGGAAGCCGTCGGTGAACAGCTGGCCGAGACCGCCGTACCCGATGTAGCTGGCCACGCTGACCAGCGAGATCGCCATCACCGTGGCGACCCGTACGCCCGCCATGATCACCGGGAAGGCGAGCGGCAGCTCGACGGTGAGCAGGGTGCGCAGCGGACGGGCGCCCATCGCGGTGGACGCCTCGCGGACCTTGCTGGGCACGCTGTCCAGCCCCTCGACGGTGTTCCGGAGCAGCACGACCAGGGTGTAGATGGTCAGCCCGGTGATGGCGGTGGTCCGGGTGAGGCCGGTGACCGGCAGCAGCAGGACGAAGATCGCGATGGAGGGGATCGTGAACAGGATGTTCGAGACCCCGAGCAGAAGTCCGCGCAGCGGGCGCACCCGGTGGGCGATCACCGCCAGCGGCAGCGCGATCAGCAGGCCGAAGAGGACGGCCGGGACGGCGGTGGAGAGGTGGTCGAGGGTGAGGGTGACCAGGTCGGACCGGTGGTCGGGGAACCAGCCCCAGTCGACGGTCATGCGGTCACGCTCGCGTCGGAGGCCGTGGTGCCCTCACCGGTTTCAGCGGTTTCCGGTGCCTCGTCGGCGTTCTTCTCGTCGGCGTTCTTGAGGGCGGCCGCGCGGCCCGCCTCGGCGTGGCGGCGCCCGGCGTGCTCATGGATCCTGTCGCGCCCGGTGACCCCGGTGAGCACGCCGTCGGCGTCCACGCGGGCCACCAGACCCGCGGGGGAGGCCAGCGACTCGTCGAGGGCGGTGAGCAGCGAATCGCCGTCCCGCAGCGGGCGCACCGGCAGCAGCGGGGCTCGGTCGCCGTCCGGCCCCTCGGCGTCGCGCCAGCCCAGCGGCTCACCGCGCTCGGAGGTGACCAGCCGCCAGCGCTCCCCGTCGGCGGGCGCGGCCTCCTGCGGCACGTCCGCGAGGGTGGACAGCGAGAGCAGCTTCAGCCCGCGCTCGGCGCCCAGGAAGCCCGCCACGAAGTCGTCGGCGGGGCTCGCCAGCAGCTCGGCCGGGGGTGCGCACTGGACGAGGTGGCCGCCGGTGCGGAAGATCGCGATGCGGTCGCCGAGCCGTACCGCCTCGTCGATGTCGTGGGTGACGAAGACGACCGTCTTGCGCAGCTCGCTCTGGAGCCGCAGCAGCTCGTTCTGGAGCTGGGTCCTCACGACCGGGTCGACCGCCCCGAACGGCTCGTCCATCAGCAGCACCGGCGGGTCGGCGGCGAGCGCGCGGGCGACCCCGACGCGCTGCTGCTGACCGCCCGAGAGCTGGTGCGGGTAGCGCTTGCCGGAGTCGGCGGGCAGCCCGACCAGCTCCAGCAGCTCGGCGGCGCGGGCCCGCGCCTTGCGGCGGCCCCAGCCGAGCAGCAGCGGGACGGTGGCGATGTTGTCGAGGATCGTGCGGTGCGGGAAGAGCCCGGCCTGCTGGATCACATAGCCGATCCCGCGCCGTAGCTCGGCGGCGTCCGCTTCGAGGACATCACGCCCGCCCACGCTCACCGTGCCGCTGCTCGGCTCGACCATGCGGTTGACCATGCGGAGAGTGGTGGTCTTGCCGCAGCCCGACGTGCCGACAAGAACGGTTATGCCCCCTTCGGGGAGTTCGAGATCGAGGCGATCCACCGCTGTGGTGCCGTTCGGGTAGTGCTTGCTGACGTCCTTGAAGCTGATCATCCGCTTCCCCTTGCCCTGTCTGCATATAGTCATGCACAGTCATAGGCGAGTGAATAGAAGTCAAGAGGTCTGCGTTAATCGCCGGTTACTTCTGCTCGCGATATGGACGGAGCGCTTGGTGTTTTGCCCGAATGGGGCGTGCTGGAGAGGGGTTGCCCTGGATGTTGTCTCATATGCTGGATGCTGATCACGCGGCCGCCGACGGCACGGACGGCGCGGGCCCGCGGATCACACTGGACGGCCGGAGCCTACGCGTCGTCGATGTCACCCGTCTGGCCGACCGCCGCAGCCGGCCCGCGCCGCCCGACCCCACCGCGCTCGCGCTGGCCGAGCGCGCCTGGGAGACCGCGGACCGGCTCGCCGCCACCGGCCGCGTCTACGGCCGCAGCACCGGGGTGGGCGCCAACCGCACCGAGGACGTCGGCCCGGCCGACTCCGACCACGGACTGCGGCTGCTGCGCAGCCACGCCGGCGCGATCGGCGCACCGCTGCCCGGCCGCGAGGTGCGCGCCATGATGGCCGTCCGCGCCAATCAGCTGCTGGCGGGCGGCGCCGGGCTGCGCCCCGCCGTCGTCACCGCGCTCGTCGAGGGCCTCGACAGCGGCGCCCACCCGGTGATCAACGAATACGGCGCGGTCGGCACCGGGGACCTCGCCGCGCTCGCCCAGGCCGGGCTCGCGCTCGTCGGCGAGCACCCCTGGGACCTCACCGAGGCCGTGCCCGGACGGGGCGCCCCCGACCCCATCACGCTCGACAGCAATGACGCCCTCGCGCTCATCAGCAGCAACGCCCTCACCCTCGGGCAGTCCGCGCTCGCCCTCGCCGAGCTGCGGCGGCTGATGTCCGCCTCGCTCGCCGTCGCGGCGCTCTCGCTGATCGCGGTCGGCGGGTCGTACGAGGCGTACGCCGAACCCGTGCACGCCGCCCGGCCGCACCCCGGCTCCATCGCGGCCGCCGCCCGGATGCGCGCCCTGCTCGGCGCCCCCGCCCGGCCCACCCCGCCGCTCGGGCGCATACAGGACCCGTACGGCTTCCGCTGTCTGCCGCAGATCCATGGACCCGCGCTGGACGCGGCGGACGCGCTGGAGCGGGTGCTGACCGTCGAGTTCAACGCCGCCGCCGAGAACCCGCTGATCAGCGCTGCGGACGAGGCCGCCTACCACCACGGCAACTTCTACGCCGCGCATACCGCGCTCGCCCTGGACCACTTCCGGCTCGCGGCGCTCCAGACCGCCCGGCTCTCCACGGCCCGGCTCGCCGCGCTCAGCGAACCCGACTTCACCCGGCTGCGCCCCTTCCTCGGCGACGCCGCGTCCGCGAGTTCGGGCGTGATGATCCTCGAATACGCGGCGGGGGCGGCGCTCGGCGAGATGCGCGCGGTCTCCCACCCCGCCTCGCTCGGCCATGCCGTGCTCTCGCGCGGCGTCGAGGAACAGGCCAGTTTCGCCTCGCTCGGCGCCCGCCAGACGCTCCGGGTGGCCGACCACTACCGGTTGGTGCTGGGGTGTGAACTGGTCGCCGCCGTACGGGCGTTGCGCCAGCGTGGCCTGGAGCCCGACCCGGAGCTCCCGGCCGGTGCCGCCTTCGCCCTGGCGTCGGAAGTGCTCGATCCCCGGATGGAGGACCGGCCGTTGACGGAGGATGTGGCGGTGGCCGCGCGCCTGCTCGACCGGCTGGCGGAGGCATGAGGGACGAGGGTACGAGGGTCAGGAGGACGCCATGGGTACGGACCACGGGGTGAGCGGTGCTCGGATGACGCCGGTGGGCGAGGAGGCCGCGGGGGCGGCGGTCGGTGCGGGCGGCGCGGGTGTTCCGGCGGGTGCGGGTGTTCCGGCAGGTTCAGGTGCTCCGGCGGGCTCTGGCGTTCCGGCGGGCTCGGGTGTTCCGGTCGGCGCGGGTGCGGCCACCGCCTCCGGTGCTTCGACCGCCGCCCGGCTCCAGGCGCTCTTCGAGGGCCACCGGCTGACCCCCACCCAGCGTCGGATCGCCCACTGCATGGTGCGGCGGGCCGCGGACGCGCCGTTCCTCTCCAGCGTCGAACTGGCCGAACTCGCGGGCGTCAGCCAGCCGTCCGTGACCCGCTTCGCGGTCGCCCTCGGCTTCGACGGCTATCCGGCGCTGCGCAAACATCTGCGCGATGTCGCCCCCGCCGAGCCGGCGGCGGACGAGGGCTCGTACAACGAGTACCAGCAGGCCGTGCAGTCCGAGATCGACAATCTGCGCCATCTCGCCGCGCTGCTGGCCGACCCCGCCCCCGTCGTCCGCGCCGGCCGGCTGCTCGCCGAGTCCCGCCCGCTGCCGGTCCTCGGGCTGCGGGCCGCCTCCGCGCAGGCGCGCGGCTTCACGTACTTCGCGCGCAAGGTCCACCCGGACGTCCGGCTGCTCGACGAGGGCGGCACGATGCTCGACGACCGCGTCGACGCGGCGAAGCGCGCGGGCGCCACGGCCCTGCTGTGCTTCGCGCTGCCGCGCCATCCGCGGGAGGTCGTGGAGGGCCTGGAGTACGCCCGGGAGGCGGGCCTGGCCGTGGTCACCGTCGCCGACAGCGCCTTCGCCCCCGTCGCCCGCCACAGCGATCTGCTGCTGCCCGCGGCGGTCGGCACGGGCCTGGCCTTCGACACCGCGTGTGCGCCGATGCTGCTGGGGCGGGTGCTGCTCGAGGCGATGTGCGACGCGCTGCCGGATGCGCAGGCGCGGCTGGAGGAGTTCGACGCGAAGGCGGCGGAGCGGGGGCTGTTCGTGGAGTGAGCCCCTGGGGCCGTAGCCGCCCGCTTCGGGGGTTCCGCCCCGACCCCGTCCCTCTCACCGAATTCTCAGGCATCCTGGCTAGATTCCTCGATTCGACAGGGTTTTCTTCCGGAATTCACCAGGGGTGAGGAGGTCGGTCGTGGGGCGCGGGTCGTATGCGCTGGCACGGGTGGCGGTGATCGTGAGGGCTCCCGCGGGGTGGCTGTGGTGGCCCGGCGTACTGGCCGCCGGAATCGGAGCGCTGGTACCGGGGCTGACCGGACGCCGGATCGGAGTGCTCGCGGGGGCGGCGCTCTTCCTGGTCGCGGCGGTCGTGGTGTTCGCGGTGCGACGGAAGCGATATCGGGAACTGGCGCGCGCTGCCTCGCGCGCGGGCAAGTCGGTCTTCCTCCAGGACCGCGCGGTAACCGTACGGGCCCGCCGCCGCGCCCTGCGGTGGTGGCTCCTGCTGGCCTTCCTCGCCGCGGTCGGCTCCTCCTTCGCCGTCCCGGCGGCGGGCGGAATGCTGCTGGCGGGGCTAGGCGCGGGCCTGTGGGCGAAGGCGCTGTGGCTGGGCCGCTGGGAGCGCGCGAACGATGCGCTGCTGTGGGTCCGTACGGAACGAGTCTCCCGCGGGCGCCCGGCGGGCAAGGCGGTGGACGCCTACCAGACGACGGGCATCGTGGCCGGCGACGCGGGCCCGGGCGGCGCCCGCCGCCAGCGGACGATGGCACCGACCGCGCGCTGAGGGTACGCCGTGGTTTCGGGGCTGCCGTGTATTTGGGTTGCCCGGTGCTGGGGTCGCGCTGCGCCAGGGGTGTTCTGCGCCGGGTTGCCCCGTGCCGGGTTGCTCGGCGCCGGGGTTGCGCTGTGCCGGGTTGCCCCGTACCGGGGGCGTCTTGCGCCGGAGTTGTCCTGTGCCGGGGTTGAGCTGCGGGGGCTGGGCGGCGTGGGTGGGTGCGGCGCCGTCTCGCGCCTTCGGCGCATTTGAGCATGGGGCCGGGGTGCCCTGGCGGGGGCCCGTCGCCGACGGAGGGCCGGTGGGGGCGGAGCCCGGTGGCGGCGCCCCTCCGACCCAGGACTGGGCCCGATCCGGACTGCGGGGGGTTTGGGGTACCCCCTTCGAAAACGTTTGACAAATTAGTTGCACGAGATCAAACGTTTTTTGAAGGGGGTACCCCACCCGGCACAACGCGTGACGCGCTCAGTCATCCAGGGCGCGCGGCCTGGGCGGCGACCGAGAACGCCGCCGCGCACCGACCCGCCATCCCAGCGGCAGTCCGGCAACGGCCTCGGCCCGAGGCCACAGAAGCCGCCACCGCCTTTCGTCCCACCGACCGGTGGTCGGCGATGCGGCCCCCGCCCCGTGCCTACCTGGCCCGATGCTCAATCGGCGTCAGCCGAGACGAAGGTGTCGGTCGCGGGGCGGACTTCGGGCCCACTCAGCTTGGGCAGGGGCGGAGGCTGCCGGGTTCCGGGGCGTCCGCCGGTCGTGGGGCTGGCCGTCAGTCCGGCAGCGACGTCGGCTCCAGGCCACAGGTGCCGCCGCCGGGCCAAGCCCCCCACCGGCCGGTGGTCGGCGGCATGGCCCGCGCCCGTGCCCACCTGGCCCGTTGCTCAATCGGCGTCAGCCGAGACGAAGGCCGCGGTCGCGGGGCGGACTTCGGGCCGACTCAGCTTGGGCGGGGGCCGAGGTTGCCGGGTTCCGGAGGCTCCGGTCAGCCGGGCTGTCCGTCAGTCCGGCAGTGGCCTTGTCCCCAGGTCACAGGTGCCGCTACCGGGCTAAGCCCCCACCGGCCGGTGGTCGGCGATGCGGCCCGCGCCAGCGCTCACCTGGCCCGTTGCTCAATCCGCGTCGGCCGAGACGAAGGCCGCGGTCGCGGGGCGGACTGAGGAAACCCAGGGCTGGGCGCCCCGCGCCCTACCGCAGTCGGGTCAGCCCCAGCGCATACGCGGCACCGCTCTCCGCCACGATCTCCCCCACCGTCTGCGGCGGCCGCACCGTCGCGAAGCGCACCTCGCCTTCGGTGGCGTCGAAGCCGTAGACACCCGGCCTGGGCAGGCTGTTGTAGGCGAAGTGGTTGGAGAAGTAGTACGCACCCGTGTCCAGCAGGGCGACCAGATCGCCCGGTGCCAGCTCCGGCAGGGGCCGGTCGCGGGCGATCAGGTCGCCCGCGAAGCAGCAGGGGCCGGCGATGTCCTGGGCGATCGGGCCGTCGGGGCCCGCCGCCTTGGGGCGGCCCTCCGCGTCGTAGGCCGCGACCCGCAGCGGCCAGGCATCGGGGGCGAAGACCGTACGCGTGGCGAGCTGGGCGCCCGCGTGGGTGACCGCGATGGGGCGGCCGCCCGCGGACTTGGCGTATTCGACCCGGGCCAGTACCAGACCGGACTTGGCGAGCAGGGACCGCCCGAACTCGGTGACCAGCGCGTACCGCCCGTCGAGGAGCCCCGGCACGGTGTTCCGCAGCAGCTGTGCGTACTCCCGGTAGTCGGGGGTGACCTCGTCGGAGGCGAAGTTCACGGGGAGCCCGCCGCCGATGTCGAGCGCGTCGATCTGCCGGCGGCCGACCGCCTCGTTGATCTCTTCGGCCAGTTCGTAGGCCACCCGTATGCCCGCCGCCATCAGCTCCAGCGGACAGCCCTGGGAGCCGACATGCGCGTGCAGCCGGGTCAGCCAGGGGCGCTCCGTGAAGGCGCGGACGACCCACTCGCGCGCCCCCGGGTCCTGGAGGGCGACGCCGAACTTGGAGGTCGCGGTGGCCGTGCTGAGCGCGTCGATGCTGCCGCCGCCCACCTGTGGGTTGATCCGCAGGCCCAGGGGCGCGGGCGGGGTCGCGCGGTGCCCGACCAGCGCGCCGAGCCGGTCCAGCTCCTGCGGGTTGTCGGCGTTGACCGCGATCCCCAGGTCGAGGGCTTCGCGCAGCTCCGCGGCGGTCTTGGCGGGGGAGTCCAGAACGATCCGGTCGGGCGTCACCCCGGCCGCGCGGGCCAGCGCCAGCTCTCCGGGGCTGGCCACCTCGCAGCCCAGGCCCTCGTCGGCCAGCAGCCGCAGGACGGGGACGAGCGAGGCCGCCTTGACCGCGAAGGCGTGCAGGACGGGGGTGCCGGGCGCGACGACCTCCTCGAAGGCCGCGCGCAGTCCGGCGGCGGCCGCGCGGATCCCGGCCACGTCCAGCAGCCCGACGACGGGCTGGTCCGGGCCGAGCAGCCCCTGCTGCACGGCGGCCCGTACGGCCTGTTCACGCCGGGTGGCCATCGCGATCGGTGTCGATGTCATGACCTCAGCCAACCATTCGGGGACGGCTCCCGACCAGCGGCCCCGGAGCCGCTCCGGGAGCTCCGCCCGCTCTGCTCGGCGCCCCCCGAGTTCCCCGAGTCCCCCGCGCCTCCCACGTCCCCCGCGAGCCCCGACAGCAGCGCCAGGGCCTGTTCGGCGGGGCTGCCGGGGACGGCGTGGTAGACCACCAGGAGCTGGCCCTCGGTGCCGGTGACGGCCAGCTTCTCGTAGCTCAGCTCGAGCGGACCGACCTGCGGATGCTGGAAGGTGGACGTGCCGGACCCGGCCTTGGGCTTGACGTCATGGCGGGCCCACAGCCGCCGGAACCGCTCGCTCTTGACCGACAGCTCACCCACCAGCTCGGCCAGGGGCGGATCCTCGACATCGGGACCGACGAGCGCACGCAGGGCGGCTACGACCCCGGCGGTGGCGGTCTCGCTGCCGTGCGCCTCGTGGATCTCCGGGTCGAGGAAGAGCGCGCGGACGACGTTCACCCCGGGGCGGCAGAGCGGGGAGAGGGCGATGGCCAGCGGATTGGCGAAGAGGACGTCCATATAGCGGCCCTGGACGAAGGCGGGGTTCCGGGTCCAGGACATCACCAGCTGCTGAATCCCGGCGGGTACCCGCTCCGGCCGCTGCGGACGACGGCGACGGGGCGTGGGGCGGGCCAGCCGGTGCAGATGGGCGGTGGCGTCGTCGTCCAGGCGGAGCACACGGGCCAGGGAGTCGAGCACCTGTGCGGAGGGGTGCCGGTCGCGGCCCTGCTCCAGCCGCAGGTAGTAGTCGCTGCTGATGCCCGCGAGGAGGGCGAGCTCCTCGCGGCGCAACCCGGGCACCCGGCGCCGCCCCACGGTAGGCAGCCCGACGTCCTCGGGCCGCACGAGTTCGCGTCGCGCCCGCAGATACTCCCCCAGCCGATTCGCGCTCTCCACCATCTCTCCACGCTATGCGCCCGGCGAAGACTGAGCCTGGTCCTGCGACTACCAGGGTCGGCGGGACGGAACGGGGTCCGCCCGGCGCGCCGGGGGCGGACTGTGCTGCGCCCGGCGCGATCTGGCACCGCCAGGGGTGGTCGTGGGACGGGGGCCGCTCGCGTCGCGGGCCGATGGGGAGGCGGCCGCAGGCGGAGCCGGACCCCGTCGGCGGGCCGCCGACCGGCGCGGCAGGCGCAAGCCCCCGAGCCGTGGCTGCTGGGCGGTCAGGACCTGGTGCCCCCGGAGCCGACGGGCGGCTTCCGGCGGGGGCAGCGACAGGCCCGCGTGGGCCTGGCGCTGCCCGGGGGCGCTGCCCGGGGGCCCTGCCCGCGGGGCCCTGCGCTGTCCGGGGGCGTGTCGCGCGGGTCCAGCCTGGTCCTCGTACTCCCAGGACGCGGGGGGTCTGGGTGGGAGCGGTGGGTGGAGTGACGCTGGGGGGATGGACCCCAAGGAAACACGCATAACGACACCTTTTGACGCCCGTTCCACCGCCGCCGAGGTGATCGACGGCGTCGATCTCTCGGGCAGGCGCGCGGTGGTCACCGGGGCCGCCTCCGGTATCGGTATCGAGACCGCGCGGGCGCTCGCCGGGGCAGGGGCCGAGGTGACCCTGGCGGTGCGGAACCTCGACGCCGGGGCCCGGGTCGCCGAGGACATCACCGCCACCACCGGCAACAAGCAGCTGTATGTCGCACACCTCGACCTGGCCGACCGGGCCTCGGTCGCCGCCTTCGCGGACGGTTGGGACGGTCCGCTGCACATCCTCGTGAACAACGCGGGCGTCATGGCCCTGCCCGAGGGCCGTACGCCCGAGGGCTGGGACCGGCAGTTCACCGTCAACCACCTCGGCCACTTCGCACTGGCCTGCGGCCTGCACGGCGCCCTGGCAGCCGCCGGGTCTGCCGCAGCGGCCAGGCCCCTCGGGCCCGCCGCATCCGCCGGGTCTGCCGGGTCTGCCGGGTCCGTCGGGTTCCCTGGGTCTGCCGGGTCTGCCGGGTCTGCCGGGTCCGCCGCATCCCCCGGATCCGCCGGGTCTGCCGGGTCCGCCGGGTTCCCCGGGTCCGCCGGGTCCCCCGGGACCACCGGGTCCCCCGGGACCACCGGCACCCCCGGCACCCCCGCGTCCGCCCGAATCGTCGTCGTCAGCTCCGCCGCACACCTCCGCTCGCCGGTCGTCTTCGACGACCTTCACTTCGACTACCGGCCGTATGAGCCGATGCTGGCGTACGGGCAGTCCAAGACCGCCAACGTGCTCTTCGCGGTCGGCGCGAACGCGCGCTGGGCGGGCGACGGCATTGTCGTCAACGCCCTGAGCCCCGGGGGCATCCGGACCAATCTCCAGCGCCATGTCGGGGACATCGCGGCCCCGGGCGTGGTGTGGAAGACCCCGGAGCAGGGGGCGGCCACCTCGGTGCTGCTGGCCGCATCGCCGCTGCTGGAGGGCGTCGGCGGCCGCTACTTCGCGGACTGCGCCGAGGCCGAGCCGGTGAGCCGCCGCCCCGAGGACCTCACCGCCATGATGGTGGGGGTCGCCCCGTACGCCCTCGACCCGGAGGGCGCCGACCGCCTCTGGGCGACGTCGGAGCGGCTCCTGGCCGCGGACTGACCCGAGCCCTTTCCACCGGCACCCCGGGGCTACAGCTCCACCAGCACCGCCCCGAGGTGCCGCCCCTCCACCAGCTCGCACAGCGCCCCCGGCGCCCGGTCGATGCCCGTGAGCCGGGTGTACGGATACGTAATCGCGCCCTCGCGCAGCGCGCGGCCGAACTCGCGCAGGTAGTCGGGCATCGCGTCCTGGTGGTCCGCCGCGCTGATGCCGCGCAGCGTGACGCTCCGGGCGATCAGGGCCAGGGTGCTGATCGCGGTCGGGGCCAGCGCGTCGTCGGACAGCTGTGCGGCCAGCGCGCCGACCAGGGCGAAGCGCGCGTTGCGGCGGGCCAGCGCCAGCGCGGCCCGCAGCTGTTCGCCGCCGACGGTGTCGAAGAGGGCGTCGATGCCGTCGGGGGCGGCCGCGCGCAGCTGCTCGTCGAGGGGGCCCGCGCCGCGGAGGACGACCGCGTCGTAGCCCAGCTCCCGTGTCAGCCGGTCGGCCTTGTGGCGGGAGCCGGTGGAGCCGATGACCCGCGCGGCGCCGTGCAGCCGGGCGAACTGCCCGGCCAGGGAGCCCACTCCGCCCGCCGCGCCGGTGACGAACACCGTGTCGCCGCGCCGCACCCCGGCCCCGCGTACGACCCCCAGCCAGGCGGTGAACCCCTGCGACAGATGGGCGGCGGGGTCGGGCAGCGCCTCGGGGTCGACGGGCGACACCTCCCCGGCGTCGAGGACCGCGTATTCGCGCCAGCCCGCGCGGTGGCGGACGACGGTCCCGGGGGCGAGATCCGTTCCCGGCGCGTGGACCACCTCGCCGAGGGCCGGGCCCCGCATCACCTCACCCGCCCTGTGCAGCAACTGGGGGAGGCCGAAGGCGTCGGGGTCGGCGAGTGTGAGCGGGCGCATCACGGCGGCGACGCTCATCAGTTGGTTGCGCACCAGCACCTGACCGGGGCCGGGCGTGGGGACGGGGACGGTGACGACCTCGAAGTGGCCCGGGGTGAGCGCGCCTTCGGGCAGGGCCGTCAGACGCACCTCGCGGTGGGTGGCGGGGAGGGACACGCGGGGCTCCTCGGCGGGCGGACCGGACACGACCCGGCGACGCTACCCCGCGCCGACTAAGCCGCGCCGACTAAGCCGCGCCGACCATGCCGCGCCGACCAGCGCCGACCATACCGCCGCGCCCCACTGTGGCGCCCCACTGTGGCGCCCCGTCACGACGCCCCGCCGTGGCGCCGCGCCGCACCGGACGCGCGCCCCCGGCGAGCCCGCGCCGCTGAACCACCTGGGTGTATGCGAGACTCCGCACTATTGACTAGTCATATTCATCGGCATCAAGATGTGAATATCTCGATCCAGTCGATGGCAGGGAGGCTTGGCCCATGACAGGACCGCGACCCGTACGGGCGCCGCGTGGTGCGCAGCTCAGCGCTCGGGGGTGGCAGCAGGAAGCCGCCCTGCGCATGCTCCAGAACAACCTCGATCCGGAGGTCGCCGAGCACCCGGACAAGCTCGTCGTCTACGGCGGCACCGGCAAGGCGGCCCGCGACTGGCGCTCGTTCGACGCCATGGTCCGCACCCTGCGCACGCTGAAGCAGGACGAGACGATGCTGGTCCAGTCGGGCCGCCCGGTGGGCGTCATGCAGACGCACGAATGGGCGCCGCGGGTGCTGATCGCCAACTCCAACCTGGTCGGCGACTGGGCCAACTGGGAGGAGTTCCGCCGCCTGGAGGCGCTGGGCCTGACCATGTACGGCCAGATGACCGCGGGCTCCTGGATCTACATCGGCACCCAGGGCATCCTCCAGGGCACCTACGAGACCTTCGCGGCCGTGGCGGCCAAGAAGTTCAACGGCACCCTGGCCGGGACGATCACCCTCACCGCCGGCCTCGGCGGCATGGGCGGCGCCCAGCCGCTGGCGGTCACCATGAACGACGGCGTCGCGATCTGCGTCGACTGCGATCCGCGCGCCATCGAGCGCCGTATCGAGCACCGCTACCTCGACGTCCGCGCCGACAGCCTGGACCATGCGCTCCAGCTGGCCACCGAGGCCCGGGACGCCCGGCGCCCCCTCTCGATCGGCGTGCTGGGGAACGCGGCCGAGCTGGTCCCGCAGCTGCTCGCGATGAACGCCCCGATCGACATCGTCACCGACCAGACCAGCGCCCACGACCCGCTGTCGTATCTGCCGGTCGGCGTGGACTTCGACGAGATGGCCTCGTACGCCGCCGAGAAGCCCGCCGACTTCACCGAGCGGGCGCGCGAGTCGATGGCCCGGCATGTCGAGGCCATGGTCGGCTTCATGGACGCGGGCGCCGAGGTCTTCGACTACGGCAACTCCATCCGCGGCGAGGCCAAGCTGGCCGGCTTCGAGCGCGCCTTCGCCTTCCCCGGCTTCGTGCCCGCCTACATCCGGCCGCTCTTCTCCGAGGGCAAGGGCCCCTTCCGCTGGGCCGCCCTCTCCGGCGACCCGCGGGACATCGCGGCCACGGACAAGGCGATCCTGGACCTCTTCCCGGAGAACGAGTCGCTGGCCCGCTGGATGAAGATGGCGGGGGAGCGGGTCCACTTCCAGGGGCTGCCCGCCCGTATCTGCTGGCTCGGCTACGGCGAGCGCGACAAGGCGGGCGAGCGCTTCAACGAGATGGTGGCCGACGGCACGCTCGCCGCACCGCTGGCGATCGGCCGTGACCACCTCGACTGCGGCTCCGTGGCCTCCCCGTACCGCGAGACCGAGGCCATGCTGGACGGCTCGGACGCGATCGCCGACTGGCCGCTGCTCAACGCCATGGTCAACGTCGCCTCGGGCGCCTCGTGGGTCTCCATCCACCACGGCGGCGGCGTGGGCATGGGCCGCTCGATCCACGCGGGCCAGGTCACGGTCGCCGACGGCACGGCACTGGCGGGCGAGAAGATCCGCCGGGTGCTGACGAACGACCCCGGCATGGGCGTGATCCGCCACGTGGACGCGGGCTACGACCGCGCGGACGAGGTAGCCCAGGAACGAAACGTCCGGATCCCCATGAGGGAAGCGGAGTGAGCGTTGTGGGCAATCGTTCCGCGGAGGGGGTACCTCCCAGCGGTAGCTGGGGGAGGAACGGGTGGGCACAACCCACCCACCGGGCGTCAGCCGCGCACGAAACCCCGTCGTTCCACGACATGTGGCGCGACCTGACCCCCATCGGCCGCAACACCACAACAAACGGCTACCGCCGCTACGCCTGGACGGAAGCCGACGCGGACTGCCGAGAGTGGTTCAAGGCACAGACAGAAACCCGCGGCCTCACCTACGAAGTGGACCGCAACGGCAACCAATGGGCCTGGCTGGGCGACCCCACCGCGGGGGACGCCGTGGTCACCGGCTCCCACCTGGACTCCGTCCCCGACGGCGGCGCCTTCGACGGCCCGCTGGGCGTCGTCTCCTCCTTCGCGGCCCTCGACGAGCTGCGCGCACGGGGCGCCCGCCCCACCAAACCCCTCGCCATCGTCAACTTCGGTGACGAGGAGGGCGCCCGCTTCGGCCTGGCCTGCGTCGGCTCCCGGCTGACCAGCGGCCGGCTCAGCGTCGAGCAGGCGCATGAGCTGCGCGGCGCGGACGGGCTGAGCCTCCCCCAGGCGATGGAGCGCGCCGGTTACGACCCGGACGCGATCGGCCCCGACCCGGAGCGGCTGGCCCGTATCGGCGCGTTCGTCGAGTTGCACATCGAGCAGGGGCGTGCGCTGGCGGACACGGCCGACCCGGTGGGCGTGGCCTCCGCGATCTGGCCGCACGGCCGCTGGCGGTTCGACTTCCACGGCGAGGCCAACCACGCCGGGACGACCCGGATCGAGGACCGCCGCGATCCGATGCTCACCTACGCCAACACCGTCCTCGCGGCCCGTAAGAAGGCCAGGATCGCCGGGGCGCTGGCGACCTTCGGCAAGGTCAGCGTGGAGCCGAACGGCGTCAACGCGATCGCGAGCCTGGTCCGCGGCTGGCTGGACTCGCGCGCCGCCGACGAGGAGACCCTGGCCGCCGTGGTCGGCGAGATCGAGCGCGCCGCGGTCGAGCGGGGGCAGCGCGACGGGGTGGACGTCCGGGTCACCCGGGAGTCCTTCACCCCGGTCGTCGAATTCGCCCATGATCTCCGGGACCGGCTGTCCGGGCTGCTGGGCGGGGTTCCGGTGCTGCCGACCGGGGCCGGGCACGACGCCGGCATTTTGTCCGCGTCCGTTCCGACGGCCATGCTGTTTGTAAGGAACCCCACCGGCGTCTCGCATTCACCCGCGGAGACGGCGGGCGAGGATGATTGCCTCGCCGGTGTGGCCGCACTCGCGGAGGTACTGGAGGGCCTGGCGTGTCACTGACGGCGCAGACGTACTGGGCGGAGCACGCCTGGGTGAACGGAAGCGTGCGGTCGGACGTGGTGATCGTGGCCGCGGCCAATGGGCGGATCACGGCGGTGGTGCCCGGGAGCCCGCGGCCGCCCGCCGGTTCCGTCACCCTCCGTGGTCTGACGATCCCCGGTCTGGCCAACGCCCATAGCCACGCCTTCCACCGGGCCCTGCGCGGTGTCGTACAGGCGGAGGGCGAGGCGGGCGACTGGGCGGGGGACGAGGACGAGGCAGGGAACGGGGCGGGGAGCGAGGCGGAGGGCGGGGCCGAGGGCGATACGGCCGGGCGGGCGGCCCGGCACGGCAAGGGCGCGCCGGACTCCTTCTGGACCTGGCGCGAGGTGATGTACGGGGTCGCCGACCGGCTGACCCCGGACAGCTACTTCGACCTGGCTCGCGCCGTCTACGCCGAGATGGCCATGGCCGGGATCACCTGTGTGGGGGAGTTCCACTACCTCCACCACGCACCCGGCGGCATCCGCTACGGCAACTCCAACGCGATGGGGGAGGCCCTGATCGCGGCGGCGGCCGAGGCCGGTATCCGGATCACCCTGCTGGACACCTGCTATCTCTCCGCCGGTTTCGGGGCCGAGCCCAACGAGCACCAGCTGCGCTTCTCCGACGGCACGGCCGAAGCCTGGGCCGAGCGGGTCTCCGGGCTGAAGGGCGACGGCAACACCCGCATCGGCGCGGCGATCCACTCGGTGCGGGCCGTCCCCGTCGACCAGCTGGCGACGGTGTCCGGCTGGGCCCAGGAGCGCACGGCGCCCCTGCATGTGCACCTCTCGGAGCAGACCGCCGAGAACGACGCCTGTGTGGACGCACACGGCTTCACCCCCACTCGGCTGCTCGCCGACCACGGGGTGCTGGGCCCGCGGACGACCGCCGTGCACGCCACCCATCTCACCCCGGGTGATATCCGACTTCTGGGCCATGCCTCGACCGGTGTCTGTATGTGCCCGACCACCGAGCGTGACCTCGCCGACGGGATCGGCCCGGCCGTCGAGCTCCAGCGCGCGGGCTCACCGCTCTCGCTGGGCAGCGACAGCCATGCCATGATCGACATCCTGGAGGAGGCCCGCGCCATGGAGCTCGACGAGCGGCTGCGCACCCGCGCCCGTGGCCACTGGACCGCGGCCCAGCTGCTGCGGGCCGCCACCGTGGACGGCCATGCGGCGCTCGGCTGGGGCGCGGACGCGGGCCGGATCGAGGTGGGCGCGCTCGCCGACCTCACCACGATCGCGCTGGACTCGGCGCGCACCGCGGGGCCGCCGCCCCGGCTGGGCGCCGAGACCGCCGTATTCGCGGCGACCAGCGCGGATGTCCGGCACACCGTGGTCGGCGGCCGCCATGTCGTACGGGACGGGACCCATCAGCTCGTCCCCCGCGTACCGCAAGCGCTGGCCGAGTCCATCCAAGCCCTGCACGGCTGGTGACCCGGCCGCCACCGCCACGGCCGACGAAGGAGAGCACCCCCACGATGACGACCGCGACGACTGCGCCGACCACGACCGCCATCACCGACATCGCCGGTCTGGTCACCAATGATCCCTCCCTCGGTGCGGGCCCCCTCGGCCTGATCAAGGACGCGGCCGTCGTCATCGACGGCGACCGCATCGCCTGGGTCGGTGAGTCCAGCAAAGCACCCGCCACCGACAACCGGGTCGACGCCGGTGGCCGGGCCGCCATTCCGGGCTTTGTGGACTCCCACTCCCATCTGGTCTTCGCGGGCGACCGGACCGAGGAGTTCAACGCCCGGATGTCCGGCCGCCCGTACAGCGCGGGCGGGATCCGCACCACCGTGGCCGCGACCCGCGCGGCCTCGAACAACGTGCTGCACGCCAACGTCGGCCGCTATGTGGCCGAGGCGCGCCGCCAGGGCACCACGACCGTCGAGATCAAGTCCGGTTACGGGCTGACCTCGCGGGACGAGGCCCGCGCCCTGACCATCGCCGCTGTCCACACCGACGAGGTGACCTTCCTCGGGGCGCATATCGTCGCTCCCGAGTTCGCCGACGACCCGGCCGGGTACGTGGATCTGGTCACCGGCCCGATGCTGGACGCCTGCGCCCCGCACGCCCGCTGGATCGATGTCTTCTGCGAGCAGGGGGCCTTCGACGGCGACCAGGCCCGCGCCATCCTGACCGCGGGCCAGGAGCGCGGGCTGATCCCGCGGGTCCACGCCAATCAGCTCTCCTACGGCCCCGGGGTGCGGCTGGCGGTGGAGCTGGGCGCCGCCTCCGCCGACCACTGCACCCATCTGACCGATGACGACGTGGACGCGCTGGCCCAGGGGGAGACGGTGGCCACGCTGCTCCCGGGCGCGGAGTTCTCCACCCGCTCGACCTATCCGGACGCGCGCCGGCTGCTGGACGCGGGCGCCACGGTCGCCCTGTCCCCCGACTGCAACCCGGGCTCGTCCTTCACCAGTTCCATGCCGTTCTGTGTCGCCCTGGCGGTGCGGGAGATGGGGATGACGCCCGACGAGGCGGTGTGGGCCGCCACGGCCGGTGGGGCGCGGGCCCTGCGCCGTACCGATGTGGGCCGGGTGAGCCCGGGGGCCCGCGCCGATCTGGCGCTGCTGGACGCCCCGTCCCATGTGCACCTCGCCTACCGCCCCGGCGTTCCCCTCATCTCGGCGGTGTGGCTGGGCGGCACCCTGATCTGACGGTCCGGCACCCCGATCTGACGGCCCGGCAGCGCACGACGGGACACGAATCCGACGGAGACGCCAATAAGGGCCCGTGACGCGAATAAGGGCCCGTCCCGGTGATCCGGGGGCGGGCCCTTATCCGTCTGCGGAGGCGTCACTCCTCGATCATCAGACCCTTACGGAGCCGACGGAGGGTGCGCGACAGCAGCCGCGATACATGCATCTGGGAGATGCCCAGCTCCTCACCGATCTCCGACTGCGTCATATTGGCCACGAAGCGCAGGGAGAGGATCTTCCGGTCGCGGGCGGGCAGATCGGCGATCAGCGGCTTCAGGGACTCGACGTACTCGATGCCTTCGAGCCCGTGGTCCTCGTATCCGATCCGGTCGGCCAGCGCTCCCTCGGAGTCGTCCTCCTCCGGCTGGGCGTCCAGCGAGCTCGCGGTGTACGCGTTGCTCGCGGCCATGCCCTCGACGACCTCGGCCTGGGTGATGTCCAGCCGCTCGGCCAACTCGCGGACGGTGGGGGCGCGGTCGAGCCGCTGGGCCAGCTCGTCGCCGGCCTTGGCCAGGTCGAGACGGAGTTCCTGAAGCCGCCTCGGCACGCGCACCGACCAACTGGTGTCGCGGAAGAAGCGTTTGATCTCACCGACGATCGTCGGCATCGCGAAGGTCGGGAACTCCACGCCCCGGCCAGTCTCGAAGCGGTCGATGGCCTTGATCAGGCCGATGGTGCCGACCTGGACGATGTCCTCCATCGGCTCGCTGCGGGAGCGGAACCGGGAGGCGGCGAACTTGACCAGCGCCAAGTTGAGCTCGACCAGGGTGTTACGCACATAGGCGTACTCGTGGGTGCCTTCCTCCAGCACCTGGAGACGTTCGAAGAGGGTCTTCGACAGAGCCCTCGCGTCCACCGGTGCTACCGTGTCATACGGGGGTATCTCCGGCAGATCGGACAATTCCGGCAGTTCATCGAAGAGATGGCCAACGGCCGCCGGGGCGTCAGCGTCGGGGGTGAACTGCTCGGGCAGGGGGGCCGACGAAACGGTGGTCCGAGTACTCCCCGAGGGTTCGGTACGCGTGTCGTCGAGGCGGGGTGACATAGTCTCCTCCATCGTTCTCGGCATATGGCTGCCGGTGCCATAACGTGCTGCTCCGGTGAGCGGCGCCTCCAAAGCCGGTCCGTAAGCGGGTGTGACCCTCTACGCCTACCTGCATCGGCCACCAAGTGGCAAGTCCACGTTGTCCATATTTGCCGAATTTGCCGAACTATGCGAAATGTTCGGCTACCAGGGGGCCGGGTAGAAGGCGTAGGGTTCGATGCGCGCAATCGAAAGCAACGAGACGCCAGAAGAGGTGCGCAGATGGACCGCGGGATGGTCGGCAGCGCCAGTAAGGGCCGACTTCAGGTCGAGGTTCGGCACCATGGGGCGAGTGCGGTCGTCACGCCGGCGGGTGAGCTTGACCACCACACCGCAGAAGTGCTGCGCGAGCCGCTCGAGAAGTGCGTGGAGGGGGGACGTGTCCGGCTGGTGGTGGACTGCTCGAAGCTGGAGTTCTGTGACTCCACCGGGCTCAACGTCCTCCTCGGTGCCCGGCTCAAAGCCGAGGCCGAAGGCGGCGGCGTCCATCTGGCCGGGATGCTCCCGATCGTTGCCCGGGTGTTCGAGATCACGGGTGCGGACGCCGTCTTTACGGTGCATGAGTCGCTTGACGCGGCCCTTGTCGAGTGATGTAGCTCACTCCTGTTTCCGGCGTGTCATCGGTGGGTCATCGATGCGTTGCGCGCGTCACATCGGTGGGGCGGAAGTAGTGGGTGTTCTCACGCTATGGCCGGGCAGGAGACAGGCTGAAACTGTTGAAGAGATCAGGTATCCCTTGTCCCTGAATCGGTGAATCGGTGAGGTGAAGCGCTGATGAGCACCACCCGGCCGTACCCGCCGGGCGACCGCGGCCCGGATCCGGACGGCCCCGCCGCTTCGGCCTCCCCACCGGCTCCCCCGACCGCCGGCCCCATCGGCCAGATCCGCAGACTCCGTCTGATCGGAGCCAGCGGGGCGGTGCCGCGCGCCCGCGACTTCACCCGCCAGGCGCTGCGCGACTGGGGGTGGCTTCCGGCGTCCACCGCCGACCACCGGGCCGCCGCCGAGGACGTTCTGCTCGTCGTCTCCGAGCTGGTCACCAACGCCTGTCTGCACGCCGAAGGCCCGGAGGAACTGCGCGTCAGCTGCAACGCCAAAGTGCTCCGCCTGGAGGTCGTGGACCTCGGCACCGGTACGCCCGCCCCGCGCACCCCGCACCGCGCCGGGCGGCCCGGTGGCCATGGCATGTTCATCGTCCAGAGGCTGTGCCTCGACTGGGGGGTCGTGCGCAACGTGGAGGGATCCGGCAAGACGGTCTGGGCCGAGCTCGCCGCGCCGGGATGAAGAGCGCGGCTCAGGCCCCCCGCTCCCATCCCCTCCACCTGTTTTTCACCCGCGCTTCCCCCCGTTTCACGCCGATCCGGCGTGCTCTTTGTCTTCCCTTGACAAGGTCCCCGGCGTACCGTCAGCGCCCAATCTGATGTGCCGTCAGTTACTTTCGGCTGCGGCGCTTGACGAGAGGGGAACTCGTGGTGTCCCGCAACCAACGCCGTCCGGCCGGCCGTGGCGGCGCCCTCACGCTCGCGGCGGCCCTGGCCGGCTCCGTGGTACTCCTCACCGCCCCGGCCGCGCACGCCGAAACCGTGGACGTCGACTACCAGTGCAAGACGCCGATCGGCGACAAGAGCGCCGTATCGCCCATCGACATCAAGAGCGTCGCGAGCGGCGGCGCCTACAAGCTCACGATGTCCTTCGAGAAGGGCGTCTCCTCCAGCCCCGTCGAGCTCGGCAAGGGCGCCATGCACCCCAGCGCGCTCATCAAACTGGGCGGCGCGGAGAGCGGCACGGTATCGGTGTCGGGGCCCGCCAACGACAAGGCCATCCCCGCCAACACCCCGATCAAGATCAGTGACCTGTCGGGCACCTACACCCCCAAGAAGAGCGGAAAGGTCACCTTCACCGCCTCGACCCTCACCATCAAGGCGCTGGGCACGACCACGACCTGCACCCCCGGCAACAACCCCAAGCCCTCGCTGACGCTGGACGTCAAGGCGGCGGGCGGCGGCGGGGACTCCGGCTCCACCGGCGGCACGGGCTCCACCGGCGGTACGAGTGCGGGCGGCACGGGCGGGTCCGGCGGCTCCGGCGGGGCGCAGGGCGGCTCCGGCAACGACCAGCTGCCGCAGACCGGCCCGACGGACTCCGCCGTCGCGCTCGGCACCCTCGGCGGCACGGTGCTGCTCGCCGGGGTGGCCGGGGCGCTCTGGCTGACCCGCCGTCAGCGTCCGACACCCTGACCCGCGCGGCATCCGAGGAGCCGCCGATGCCGTCGCGTATCCGTGCAGCCGTCCATGCCGTCCATGCCGTCCATGCCGTCCACGTCGTCCACGTCGTCCACGCTGTCGTCAGCTCCGCCGTACGACCAGCCGTGGGGCGGGCGTTCGCCCCGGTGCTGCTGGCCGCGTGCCTGGTGGCCCCGGCCGCCCCTGCGTCCTGGGCCGCCACGGCTGCCGCCGCCGGTCCCGACTGGTCGGCGGCTCCCGCCGCCGGTGGCGGCGGCGCACCGGGCGCGGGCGACCGGCCGTACATCTACCTCGAAGGCGGACCGGGCGCCGTGCTCGAGGACAAGCTCTCCGTCACCAACCGGAGCGAGCGCCCCCGCACCGTCCGGCTGCGCGGCGGCGACGGCGCCCCGATCGCGCTCGCCGAGCGGCGGGTGACGGTGCCGCCCCGCACCCGCGCCGACATCCCCTTCACCGTCACCGTCCCCTCCGACGCGGTGCCCGGGGAACGCCCCGGCGCGGTCATGGTCTCCTCCGGCGGCCGCGAGATCGCGGTGCGGCTGCGGCTGAGGATCAGCGGCGCGACGCTGTCCGCCCTCTCCGTCGAGGACGTGACCGTCCAGGGCCGCGGCGACGGGGCGGCCATCCGCTACGCCCTCGTCAACCGCGGCAACACCGTGCTGACCCCACGGCTCGCCGTACGCGCCGATGGGCTCTTCGGCCAGGTGCTGCGCCGCGACCCGCGCACCCTGCCGGTCGAACTGCCGCCCGGCAAACGGGTCCGGCTCACCGAGAGCTGGCCGGACCCGCCCGTCCTCGACTCGGTGGACGTACGGCTCACGGTCACCGCGGGCGGGGGCGCGCACGCCACGGCGACCGCCGGATACACGGCCGCCTCCTGGTGGCTGCTCGCACCGGCGGCGGCCGTCCTGGTGGGCGCCGGCGGAGGCGTCTGGCTGCTGCGCGGACGACGGAGCCGAGGCCACACCCCGCGACCGCGGCCGCGACCGGAGCCGCAAGCGCAGCCGCAACCGGAGAGCACAGGGGCAGGAGCGACCACGTGAACGCACGCCGATACGCAGCCACCCCGGCCCGGCCCTCCGCCGTGGTCACCGTGCTGGCCCTGGTCCTCCTCACCCTCGGCGCGCCCCTTACGGGCGGCGCCGCGGCGGCCGACGGCCCCACCGCGAAGGTCTCCAAGGCCGAGGCGGGCACGGGCGGCACGGTCACCGTGAGCGGCGCCCGATGGCGGCCCCGTGCCCTGCTCACCCTGCTGATCTGCGGACAGAACATGATCGGCGGCACCAACTCCTGCGCCAACGGCGACGGCAGGGCGGTCACCGTCGGCGCGGACGGCACCTTCACCAAGAAGCTGCCGGTCGCCGAGCCGCCCAAACCCTGCCCCTGTGTCATCCATATAGCGACCGTCACCGGTGAAGCCGCCGCCGCGGACGTGGCGTTCAAGGTCGCCGGACATTCGGTGGCGCCGCTGCCGAAGGAGCGGACCGGAGGCGAGCGGCTGAGCGTGCTCTCGGCGCGGCTCGACGGGTCCAGCGGGCTGCTGACCTGGTTCGGCGCCCCGCCGAGACGGCAACTCGTCGTCACCGTCGGCAATCTCGGCTCGACCCCGGCCCGCGATCCGGTCTTCGACGTGGGCACCTCGCACGGCGTCTTCGCCCCCTCCTGGGAGGAGCAGCGCTGGCGGGGGACGCTCCAGCCGGGGAAGAAGAAGCAGGTCAAGCTGGACGTCGAACTGTCCGCCGGGGCCCATGGCGACTATCTGGTCTCGCTGCGCTACGGCCAGAAGCTGCTGGTCGAACAGCCGTGGGCGGTGGGACGGCCCTGGGGCGTCACGCTCTTCTGGGTCCTGCTGTGTGTGGTGGTCTCGGCGTCGGTCTTCCGGATCGGCATGGCCGTCGTGGACAAGCTACGGCCCCGTACGGCCCGAGCCGCACCACCGCCCCCGTCCGCGCCCCCGTCGTCAGGACCGGCCGCGGCGAGCGGCGCGCGTCCGGCGCTGCCCTGGTTCACCCCGGACACCGCGCCGGAGCCAGGGCCGCGCCTCCAGATTTCCGCACCGTCCGAGGAGATCCGACCGACCCCGAAAGGAACCACGTGAGATGCGACCAAGAGTGAGTGCGGCCGCCGTCGCGCTGCTGCTCGGCGGTGCGGGCGTGCTGCTCGGCGCGGGCAGCGCGGAGGGCGCCGAGGTCTCGTACAAGACCGAGTGCTTACCGCCCCCCATCTCCGGTCTGCCCCCGGTGGAGGGCACCACGACCGTGGCCGTCACGGCACCGGAGACGGCGAAGGTCGGGGACGAGGTCGAGGTGGTGTGGAAGACGGTGCAGGCCGCCTCCAAGAACCCGCCGATCCTCGACCTGGAGGCCGACACCGTGCTGCCGACCGGCACCGTCACGGTGGGCGGCGCACAGACCGGCGAAGTGTCCATGGAGGGACCGCGGGAGAACCCGGCGATCCCCAAGGGCGCTGAGATGAAGCTCTCCGACATGAAGGGGAAGCTGAAGCTCACCAAGGCGGGCGAGGTGACGCTGACGCCCGGCGGCTACAACATCAACGTCAGCAAGCCGCTGTCCACGGACACCAAGTGCTCGGCGAAGGAGGACGTCAAGGCCGCCGCGACCATCAAGGTGACGGACGGCGGCAGCGGTCCGGGCGGCACCACGAGCGGGACGACCAGCGGTACCACCAGTGGTACGACGAGCGGGACGACCAGCGGAACCACAAGTGGCACCACGAGCGGGACGACCAGTGGCACGACCGGCGGCTCCACGAGCGGTACCACCAGCGGCACCACCGGTGGTGGGGGCGGCGGAGGCGATTCGTACACCGGTAAGGAGATTCAGGTCCCCTACGCCTGCAAGACCCCCATCGGCGACAAGAACGCCACCTCCCCGGTGCAGATCAACGCCACCAAGAGCGGCGGGAACTTCGAGCTGACCGTCAAGTTCGGCAAGTCCGTGATGGACAGCCCGGCCGATATCCCCGCCGATTCGGTCAAGCCGTCGATGGCCGTCAAGGTCGGCGGTGCGGACAAGGGCACCGTCGCCGTGGCGGGGCCCACCAACAAGGAACCCATCAAGTCCGGTGATCCGATCGAGATCCCCGACCTCACCGGCACCTACAAGCCGGGCGCGAGCGGCAAGTCGACGCTCAGCCCCGGGGTGCTGACGGTCAAGGCGCTCGGTACGACCACCACCTGCACCCCGTCCAAGGACCCCGGTGTCTCGCTCGAACTGGACACCACCGGCCAGCCCGGCGGCACCACCGGCGGTGGGTCGACCGGCGGCGGCAGCGACTCCGGCGGCGGCACCTCCGGTGGCGGCGGCACCTCGGGCAGCGGCGGTTCGGCCACCAGCGGCGGGCTCGCCGACACCGGTGCGAGCGACCACGGCGGGCTGAAGGCGCTCGCCCTGATCGCCGGTACCACCGTTCTGCTCGGCGGCGCCATCTTCACCCTCACCCCGTGGCGCAAGCTGCGCGGCACCACCCGCTGAGCCCGTAGAACCGCCGTACGGAACGGCGAAAGACCGCCGTACGGAACGGCGAAAGACCGCCGTACGGAACGGCGAAGGGCCCGGCGCGGACCTCCCCGCGCCGGGCCCCTTCGTGGCCTCCAGGGACGTCAGTGCACGTCGGCCATCAACGCCACGACCTTCTTGCGGTACATGAAGACCGCGAAGCCCGCGAGCGCCGCCAAGGCGGCCTCCAGCGCGATCACCCCGACCCCGCTCAGATCGACCCCGGCGATGGACAGCAGCCCGGTGACACAGTCGCCCGCGGTCACCGCCAGGAACCACACGCCCATCATCTGGCTGGCGTACTTCGCCGGTGCCATCTTGGTGGTCACCGACAGGCCGACCGGCGAGAGGCACAGCTCGCCCATCGTCTGGATCATGTAGATCGACACCAGCCACAGCGGGCTGACCTTGGTGCCGTCCTGGGCCATGCCCATCGGCACGACGAAGACGAAGAACGAGGCACCGACCAGGACCAGGGCCATCGCGAACTTCAGCGTGGTGTTCGGCTCCCGGTCACGCCGCGCCAGCCACAGCCACAGCCAGGCGAAGACCGGGGCCAGCGCCATGATCATCAGCGGGTTGACCGACTGGAACCACGACGACGGGAAGTGCAGCCCGAAGATCGTGTCCGCGGTCTTGGAGTCGGCGAAGGCCGACATCGTCGAACCGCCCTGGTCGTAGATCATCCAGAACACCGCGGCGGCCACGAAGAACCAGATGTAGCCGCTCACCTTGGTCTGCTCGACCGCCGAGAGCTCCCGGTCGCGCTTGATCCGGATCAGCACCCCGGTCGGGATGATCAGGCCAAGGATGGTGATCGGGATCAGCACCCAGTTGAGGGTCCAACTGCCGCTGAGCACCACGCCGGTGTAGAAGACCGCGGCGACGATCAGCCAGATCATCGCCTTGCGCAGCCAGCCGCGGCGCTCCTCGGCCGCCAGCGGGGTCGGGACGACGCTGCTCTCCGCGTTCAGATGGCGGGTGCCGATCAGGAACTGCGCCAGACCCAGCGCCATGCCCAGTGCGGCGAGCGCGAAGCCCAGGTGCCAGTTGTAGGACTGGCCGACGGTGCCGATCACCAGCGGGGCGGCGAAGGCACCCAGGTTGATGCCGATGTAGAAGATGGTGAAGCCGCCGTCCCGGCGCGGGTCCTGCGGACCGTCGTAGAGCTGGCCCACCATCGTCGAGATATTGGCCTTGATCAGACCGGAGCCGAGCGCCACCAGGCCGAGACCGGCGAAGAAGGTCGCCTGGCCGGGGACGGAGAGCGCCAGATGCCCGGCCATGACGATCCCGGAGGCGATCACCACCGTCTTGCGGGGACCCCAGACCCGGTCGCCGAACCAGCCGCCCGGCATGGCCAGCAGATAGACCATGGCCAGATACACCGAGTAGATGGCCACCGCGTTGCCCTCGGTCATCCCGAGTCCGCCGCCCTGTCCGCCGACCTTGGCGTCGGGGCCACCGGAGATCAGATAGACGACGAGAAGGGCCCGCATGCCGTAGAAGCTGAACCGCTCCCACATCTCGATCATGAAGAGAGTGGCCAGGCCCCGGGGGTGGCCGAAGAAGGTCTTGCCGCCGGCAGGGGTCCCCTGCGCGGTGGCGCCCTTCGTCAGGCTGGACGCCATGGTGGTGTTTCCTTGTGTGCTCAGAGAGCGCTGCCAGGCGGGGCCAGCGCCCTGGGGGGATGGCTGAGCGACTGAGCGGCCGGGCGTGGCCGGGCCGGTTGTGCCGGCCCCGTCCCGCTCCGGACATGACAGAGACCTTTGGGTGCACCATCGCCACCAAAGGTCCCGGAGGAGTGCTACAGACGTTGTTTCACCATACGACACGTTCTTGACACTCTTGGGGACGGTGAGAGATACCTCACGGGCGGGGGTGTGCAACCTTTCGTGCTCCCTTCGTCGCACCGTACGCGCCCCGTGCCCCGACCTCGGCGGACTACCATCACCCCCATGACCCGAGTACTGCTCGCCGAGGATGACGCATCCATCTCGGAGCCGCTCGCTCGCGCTCTGCGCCGCGAGGGGTACGAGGTCGAGGTGCGCGAGGACGGACCCACCGCGCTCGACGCCGGTCTGCAAGGGGGCGTCGACCTGCTCGTCCTCGACCTCGGCCTGCCCGGGATGGACGGGCTCGAGGTCTGTCGCCGGCTCCGTACGGAGGGCCATGGCTTTCCGGTGCTGGTGCTCACGGCCCGCGCGGACGAGGTGGACACGGTGGTCGGCCTGGACGCCGGTGCCGACGACTACGTCACCAAGCCGTTCCGGCTCGCCGAGCTGCTCGCCCGGGTGCGGGCGCTGCTGCGGCGCGGTGCCGTCGAGACGCAGCAACAGCAGCCGGCCACCCACGGGGTGCGGATCGACGTCGAGTCGCACCGCGCCTGGATGGGCGACGAGGAGCTCCAGCTGACCGCCAAGGAGTTCGATCTGCTGCGGGTCCTGGTCCGGGACGCCGGGCGGGTCGTCACCCGCGATCAGCTGATGCGCGAGGTGTGGGACACCACCTGGTGGTCCTCCACCAAGACCCTCGATATGCACATCTCCTGGCTGCGCAAGAAGCTCGGTGACGACGCGGCCAACCCCCGCTACATCGCCACCGTCCGGGGCGTCGGCTTCAGATTCGAGAAAAGCTGAAAAAGGTGACCAGGGCTGACACGGTAGGGCAATGCGCCGTCGCTTGATCAACTCCACGCTCGCCGTGGTGCTCGTCGTCATCGCGGTCTTCGGCCTGTCGCTGGTGATCGTGGAGACGCGCACCATCGAGAACAGCGCCCAGGAGAGCGTGAGCTCCGACGCCGTGCGCCTGGTCAGCATCGTCGACAGCAGGCTGCTGGGCGGCGAGGGGGTCACCCCCCGGGTGCTGCGCGAGCAGATCGAGCCCGGCCGCTACGCCGTGATCAGGATGCCCGACCACCGCACTGTGGAGATCGGCAAGCGCCCCACGGGCAGTGTCATCTCCGCCAAGGAGACGGGTGAGCAGGGCGAGGTCGTACGGGTCGAGGCGTCCCGCTCCACGGTGAGCCGCGAGATCGGCCGCACCATGCTGATCATCCTCGCGGTCGCGCTGCTGGCCGTGCTCGCCGCGGTCGCCCTCGCCGTGCGCCAGGCGCACCGGCTCTCCGCCCCGCTCACCGATCTCGCGGAGACCGCGGAGCGGCTGGGCTCCGGGGACCCCCGGCCGCGCCACCGGCGCTACGGGGTGCCGGAGCTGGACCGGGTCGCCGATGTCCTGGACGCGAGCGCCGAGCGCATCGCCCGGATGCTCACCGCCGAGCGGCGGCTGGCCGCCGACGCCTCCCATCAGCTCCGTACGCCGCTGACCGCGCTGTCGATGCGGCTGGAGGAGATCACGCTCACCGACGACCCGGAGACGGTCAAGGAGGAGGCGACGATCGCGCTGGGCCAGGTGGAGCGGCTCACCGATGTCGTCCAGCGGCTGCTGACCAATTCACGCGATCCGCGCAGCGGCTCCGCGGTCGCCTTCGACCTGGACGAGGTCGTCAAGCAGCAGATCGAGGAGTGGCGCCCGGCCTCGCGCAGCGAGGGCCGCGCCATCGTGCGCTCGGGCAAGAAGGGGCTGCGCGCGGTGGGCACCCCGGGCGCGGTCGCCCAGGTGCTGGCCACGCTGATCGAGAACTCGCTGATGCACGGTGACGGTACGGTCGCGCTGCGTACCCGGGTCACCGGCAACCAGGCCGTGGTGGAGGTCTCCGACGAGGGGCCGGGGGTCTCGCCCGACCTAGGGGCGCGGGTCTTCGAGCGGACGGTCAGCGGTCGGAACTCCACCGGGCTGGGGCTCGCCGTGGCACGGGATCTGGCGGAGGCGGACGGCGGCCGGCTGGAGCTGCTCCAGCAGCATCCGCCGGTGTTCGCGCTCTTCCTCAGCCGCGAGGCCGAGGACGCCTCGGGCTCCTGAGCGGCCCTGAACCGCGCGGCCGGGCGCTACCTCGCCACCGCGCTACTTTCTGACCGGCTGCGTCCGGCGGTTGGCCTGGGCGGGCGGCGCCTCGGACAGAAAGGCTTCCGCGCGCCCGACGGCATCCCGCGCGGGCAGCGTCTGGAACACCCAGGTTCGGTAGGACCAGAAGCGGAAGAGGGTGCCCAGGCCGATGCCGAGGAACTTGAACACATTGCTCTGGAGCGAGCTGTCCCATCCGAAGCCATAGGTGGCGGTGTAGAGCACACCGTTCTCGATGATCAGGCCGATGGCGCTGAACAGCAGAAAGAGGCTGAGTTCCTTGGTGCGGCCCTGTTTGTCGCGGTCCCGGTAGGTGAAGTACCGATATCCCAGGTAGTTGAAGCCGGTGGCGACCACCGTGGCCACGATGCTGGCCCGCACCACGGGCAGTTCGGTGACGCTGCGCACCAGGTTGAACACCGCGAGATTGACGAAGACGCCGGCACCGCCGACCACCCCGAACTTCGCGATCTCGCGGGCCAGTTGCCCCATCTGGGCGCGCAGCCCACCGAGTGTGCTCCGTTCACTCATGGTGATCGTTCAGCCCCGTCCTGTCGGCGTCAATCACTCCATGCTAACCAGCGGCCGTGCCCCCCGCTCTCCAGACCGCGATCGCGGCCCGGCGGGAATGTCTGGAGGTTCCTCCAACGCAGGTCAGGGCCGGTCGAAGGGGGAAGTTACCCTGGGAGGGTGACATTCCCGGTAGTCGGCATGGTCGGTGGCGGCCAGCTCGCCCGTATGACCCATGAGGCGGGCATCCCCCTCGGTATCAGGTTCAAGCTGCTCAGTGACACCCCGCAGGATTCGGCGGCCCAGGTGGTCAGCGATGTCGTCATCGGCGACTACCGCGACCTGGCCACCCTTCGTGCGTTCGCACAAGGCTGTGATGTGGTCACCTTCGACCATGAGCATGTCCCGGCCGAGCATCTGCGCGCCCTGGAAGCGGATGGCGTGGTCATCCGCCCCGGAGTCGAGGCGCTGTTGCACGCCCAGGACAAGGGTGTGATGCGCGAGCGGCTGTGGAAGGCCGGTGTGCCGTGCCCCCGTCATCGCATCGTGACCGACCCCGAGGACGTCGCGCGATTCGCCGAGGAGGAGGGCGATGGCGATGGCTATCCGGTCGTCCTCAAGACGGTGCGCGGCGGTTACGACGGCAAGGGCGTGTGGGTGGTCCGCGGTGCGGCGGAGGCGGCCGAGCCGTTCCGCGCGGGGGTGCCCGTCCTCGCCGAGGAAATGGTCGACTTCGCCCGTGAGCTCGCCGCCAATGTCGTACGGTCCCCGCACGGCCAGGCCGTCGCCTACCCCGTCGTGGAGTCGATCCAGGTGAACGGGGTCTGCGACACCGTGATCGCCCCGGCCCCCGGCCTCTCCGAGGAGCTGTCCGGCCAGGCGCAGGAGATGGCTCTGAAGATCGCGGCGGAGCTCGGTGTGGTCGGCCATCTCGCGGTCGAGCTGTTCGAGACCCGCGACGGCCGGCTGCTGGTCAACGAGCTGGCGATGCGCCCCCACAACTCCGGTCACTGGACCCAGGACGGCGCCGTCACCTCCCAGTTCGCCAACCATGTACGGGCCGTGCTGGACCTGCCGCTCGGCGACCCCAGGCCGCGTGCGCCGTGGACCGTGATGACCAATGTGCTCGGCGGCGACTACCCCGATATGTACGCGGCGTATCTGCACTGCATGGCGCGCGACCCGGCGCTCAAGATCCATATGTATGGCAAGGACGTGAAGCCCGGGCGCAAGGTCGGCCACGTCAACACCTACGGCGACGACCTGGCGGATGTGCGCGAGCGCGGCCGCCACGCCGCCGACTACCTCCGAGGGACCATCACCGAATGAGCGCTCCTGTGATCGGCATCGTCATGGGCTCCGACTCCGACTGGCCCGTCATGGAAGAAGCGGCCAAGGCCCTCGACGAGTTCGAGGTCCCCTATGAGGTGGATGTCGTCTCGGCACACCGCATGCCGCGCGAGATGGTCGCCTACGGGGAGAACGCGGCGGACCGCGGCCTCAAGGCAATCATCGCGGGCGCGGGCGGCGCCGCCCACCTCCCCGGCATGCTCGCGTCCGTTACCCCGCTGCCGGTGATCGGGGTGCCCGTACCGCTGAAGTACCTCGACGGCATGGACTCCCTGCTGTCGATCGTCCAGATGCCCGCGGGCGTGCCGGTGGCCACCGTCTCCGTGGGCGGCGCCCGCAACGCGGGCCTGCTCGCCGCCCGGATCCTGGCCGCCCACGACCCCGAACTCCAGGCCAAGATGCGCGAGTTCCAGAACGAGCTCAACACCCAGGCCACGGAAAAGGGCAAGCGCCTGCGAGCCAAGGCGAACGGCGCGGGATCGTTCGGCTTCGGCCACTGAACCAACCAGCCCCTCCCGGAATTTCCAGCCCCTCGGGGAAATTCCAGCCCCTCCGGCGCTTGAGGAGCGGGGTCCAGGGGCGGAGCCCCGGCGGGGGCCTGGGGGCGGAGCCCCAAGTTTCGGGAAGGGGCGGGGTGGGGGCAAGCCCGCCGCAGGCGCCGCCCCACCCCCACCCCCGCAACACGTGACTTCGTCACGCCCGGGGGCGAAAATGCCAAGATGACCGATCACCTCGCGCAAGCCCACGACCTGCTGGCCGCAAACCCCGTCGTGGACGGCCACAACGACTTCCCCTGGGCCCTGCGCGAGCAGGTCCGCTACGACCTCGACCAGCGCGACATGGCCGCCGACCTCACCGCGTACACCCACACCGACATCCCCCGCCTACGGGCCGGCGGCGTAGGCGCCCAGTTCTGGTCGGTCTACGTACGCTCGGACTTCAGCGGCGACACCGCCGTCAGCGCCACCCTCGAACAGATCGACGTCGTCCGCCGCTTCACCGAGCGCTACGCGACCACGCTGCGCCCCGCCTTCACCGCCGACGACATGGAGGCGGCGCGGGCCGAGGGCCGCATCGCCTCCCTCATGGGCGCCGAGGGCGGCCACAGCATCAACTGCTCCATGGCCACCCTGCGCACCCTGTACGACCTGGGCGTGCGGTACATGACGCTCACCCACAACGACAACGTCCCCTGGGCCGACTCGGCCACCGACGAGCCGAAGGCACACGGCCTCACCCGCTTCGGCGAGGAGGTGGTGCGCGAGATGAACCGCCTGGGCATGCTCGTGGACCTCTCCCATGTCTCGGCCGACACCATGCGGGACGCGCTCCGGGTGACCGAGGCGCCCGTGGTCTTCTCGCACTCCTCCGCACGCGCCGTCTGCGACCATCCGCGCAACATCCCGGACGATGTGCTGGAGCTGCTGCCCGCCAACGGGGGCGTGGCGATGGCCACTTTCGTCCCCAAGTTCGTCCTGCCCGAGGCGGTCGCCTGGACCCGGGAGGCGGACGAGAACATGCGCGCCCATGGTCTGCATCCGCTGGAGATGACGCCCGCCGCGATGAAGGTCCAGCGCACCTTCGAGGAGACCAATCCGCGCCCCCTGGCCACCGTGTCGACCGTCGCCGACCATCTGGACCATATGCGCGACGTGGCGGGCGTCGACCACATCGGCATCGGCGGCGACTTCGACGGCACCGCGTTCACCCCCGAGGGCCTCAACGATGTCGCGGGCTATCCGAACCTGGTCGCCGAACTCCTCGACCGCCGCTGGTCATCGGCTGACCTCGCCAAGCTGACCTGGCAGAACGCGGTCCGTACGCTGCGCGGTGCCGAGGATGTGGCGCGCACCGCGCAGTCCACGCGCGGCCCGTCCCTGGCGACCATCGACCAGCTGGACGCCACCGAGTAAGGCCGTTCGGCCACGTACCGCACCCGCTCTGCCGGACCTCGTCCGGCAGGGGCGAGGCGGTTACGCCATCGGGCGCCCGAGGGCCCGGTAGGTCCACCCGGCGTCGCGCCAGACGTCGGGGTCCAGGGCGTTGCGCCCGTCGAGGATGCGGCGCTCGGCGACCACGGTCCCGAGGACCGCCGGGTCCAGCTCGCGGAACTCGCGCCACTCGGTGAGATGCAGCACCGCATGGGCGCCCTCCGCCGCCTCGGCCGCGCTCGCCGCGTAGGCGAGGGTCGGGAAGAGGGCGCGGGCGTTGGCCATGCCCTTGGGGTCGAAGACGGTGACCTGGGCGCCCTGGAGCTGTATCTGGCCGGCCACATTGAGCGCGGGGGAGTCCCGGACGTCGTCGGAGTCGGGCTTGAAGGTGGCGCCCAGCACCGCGACCCGCTTGCCGAGGAAGCTGCCGCCGACGGCCTCGCGGGCCAGCTCGACCATATGGCCGCGGCGCCGCATGTTGATCGAGTCGACCTCGCGGAGGAAGGTCAGCGCCTGGTCGGCGCCGAGTTCACCGGCGCGCGCCATGAAGGCCCGGATGTCCTTGGGCAGACAGCCGCCGCCGAAGCCGATCCCGGCCCGCAGGAACTTCTTGCCGATGCGCTCGTCGTAGCCGATGGCCTCGGCCAGCTTGACCACATCGCCGCCCGCCGCCTCGCAGACCTCGGCCATGGCGTTGATGAAGGAGATCTTGGTGGCGAGGAAGGAGTTGGCCGCGACCTTCACCAGCTCGGCGGTCGGGAAGTCGGTCACCACGAAGGGCGAGCCCTCGCCGATGGGCGTCTGGTACACCTCGCGGAGCAGCTTCTCGGCCCGGTCGCCGGCGACGCCGACCACGATCCGGTCCGGGTGCAGGGTGTCCTGGACGGCGAACCCCTCGCGCAGGAACTCCGGGTTCCAGGCGAGCTCGGCGTCCGCCCCCACCGGGGCCAGCTCGGCCAGCCGGGCCGCGAGCAGGTCGGCGCTGCCGACCGGCACCGTGGACTTGCCCACGACCAGCGCGGGGCGGCGCAGATGCGGGGCGAGCGAGTCCACCGCGGCGTTCACGTAACTCATGTCACATGCGTACTCGCCGTGCTTCTGCGGGGTGTTCACACAGATGAAGTGGATGTCGCCGAACTCCCCGGCCTCCTCGTAGGAGGTGGTGAAGCGCAGCCGCCCGGTGGCGCCCTCGATCCCCGCGGTATGGCGTCGCAGCAGATCCTCGAGGCCGGGCTCGTACATGGGCACCCGGCCCTGTGTGAGCATCGCGATCTTCTCGGGTACGACGTCGAGGCCGAGCACCTCGAAGCCGAGCTCCGCCATGGCCGCTGCGTGGGTGGCGCCGAGGTATCCGGTGCCGATCACGGTGATCTTGAGGGCCATGCAGTGCTCCAGAACGGTCGATCGCAGATGCGGTGCCTGAGCATAGTCGGGACCGCGGGACGGCTCAGCCGACTCTGTCAGGTAGGTCACGTATACCTACCGGGGCATCGCCCCTAGAATTCAGTTACTTAACGGTAGTTAGCACTCTTGGGGAGTGAGAGGCTTGGCGTCCTCGGTGAACGACTTCGATCTGTACCGGCCGTCGGAGGAGCACGACATGCTCCGTGACGCCGTCCGCTCTCTCGCCGAGGCGAAGATAGCCCCCTATGCCGCCGAGGTCGACGAGGAGGGCCGCTTCCCGCAGGAGGCGCTGGACGCCCTGGTCGCGAACGATCTCCATGCGGTACACGTCCCCGAGTCCTACGGCGGCTCGGGCGCGGACGCGCTGGCCACCGTGATCGTCATCGAGGAGGTGGCCCGGGTCTGCGCCTCCTCCTCCCTGATCCCGGCGGTCAACAAGCTGGGCTCGCTGCCGGTCATCCTCTCCGGCTCCGAGGAGCTGAAGAAGAAGTACCTGGCCCCGCTCGCCAAGGGCGACGCGATGTTCTCCTACTGTCTCTCCGAGCCCGACGCGGGCTCGGACGCGGCGGGGATGAAGACCAAGGCGGTGCGCGACGGCGACACCTACGTCCTCAACGGCGTCAAGCGCTGGATCACCAACGCCGGGGTCTCCGAGTACTACACGGTGATGGCCGTCACCGACCCCGAGAAGCGCTCCAAGGGCATCTCCGCCTTCGTCGTCGAGAAGTCCGACGAGGGCGTGTCCTTCGGCGCCCCCGAGAAGAAGCTCGGCATCAAGGGCTCCCCGACCCGCGAGGTCTACCTCGACAACGTCCGTATCCCCGCCGACCGGATGATCGGCGCCGAGGGCACCGGCTTCGCCACCGCCATGAAGACCCTCGACCACACCCGGATCACCATCGCCGCCCAGGCCCTCGGCATCGCCCAGGGCGCCCTCGACTACGCCAAGGGGTACGTCAAGGAGCGCAAGCAGTTCGGCAAGCCGATCGGCGACTTCCAGGGCATCCAGTTCATGCTCGCCGACATGGCGATGAAGCTGGAGGCCGCCCGGCAGCTCACCTACGCGGCGGCGGCCAGGTCCGAGCGGGTGTCCGCCGGGAGCGGCAAGGAGGACCTGACGTTCTTCGGCGCCGCGGCCAAGTGCTATGCCTCCGACGCCGCGATGGAGATCACCACCGACGCCGTCCAGCTCCTCGGCGGCTACGGCTACACCCGCGACTACCCGCTCGAGCGGATGATGCGCGACGCCAAGATCACGCAGATCTACGAGGGCACCAACCAGGTGCAGCGCATCGTGATGGCGCGCAACCTGCCGTAGAGCCTTTGTCCCAGGTCAGCGCGTCGTGGGGTAGGCGATCGAAGGCGTCAGAAGCCCGATGACCTTGCACCGATCTATGTGCGCGTCAGAGGCTGTTTCGGCGTTCCCCGAGGGACACTGACCGTGCACGCCATCGGTCGTCCACTCCCACCCAACCCTGTTTTCGTAGGCTCGTCATTGAGTGTCCCCCTGTTGATCGCCATGCGGCCGCGTGAGAAATCACGCGGCAAGGCAAGAAGGGACAGGCCAGTGACAACGGTCACGGAAGCGCAGACGATGGCCCCCCGGTTTCTGTGGCTGGACCTGACACGGAAGTGCCAGCTCCGCTGCACGCACTGCTACAACTCATCCGGGCCTGACGGTACCCACGGCGCCATGCCACACGACGAGTGGATCAGCGTTCTGGACCAGGCCGCACGCCTGGGCGTCCGCAGCGTTCAGTTCATCGGCGGCGAGCCGACCATGCACCCTCACGCCGCCGCCCTTGCCGAGCATGCGCTGGCCCTCGGCCTGCACCTTGAGATCTTCAGCAATCTCGTCCACATCACGGCGGAGTGGTGGACGCTCCTCCAGCGCGCAGGGGCCAGCCTTGCCACGTCGTACTACTCAGACCATGCAGCGGACCACAACGCGATGACCGGTCGCCCCAGCCATGCCCGGACGCGGGAGAACATCGTGAAAGCCGTTCGACTGGGCATCCCGCTGCGTGTGGGTGTCATCGGCGATAGCGAGGAGATCACCGACGCGGCCCGGCGTGATCTTGAGTCCTTGGGCGTGACGAGGATCGGTGTGGATCACGTTCGCCCCTTCGGGCGTGGTGGGCAGGACCAGGACTCGGACGCATCCGGGCTCTGTGGCCGGTGCGGTTCCGGCAGGGCTGCCATCGGCCCTGGTGGCGAGGTTTCCCCGTGTGTCTTCTCCGGTTGGATGAGCGTGGGGAACGTTCAGGAAGACGCCTTGGGGGCTATCCTCGGCGGCGGCGCCATGGCCGAGGCGAACGCGGCGATCCGCAGCGCGGTCCGCACTCAGCCCGAGCTGCAATGCGAGCCGAAAAGGTGCTACCCCGACCACAGCCCTTGTTACCCTGCCCAAACTCCCTGTAACCCCCAAGGGCAAGTCCCTCCCGCATGCAGCCCTGATGATCAGGAATGCAGCCCAGGCACTCCGTCTACGTACTGCAACCCAAGGAGATAGCGCCCTGATGACTCTCGATCCCGACCCCGGGTTCAGGGCGTTGATCAGGCCGCACACGGGCCAGGTGACCTGTATCGGTCCGCCTGACGGGCACGGGTTCAGCACGGATCTCCTTGCCGTCGTCGAATGCGAGAACGGGCCCTTCTTCGTCAAGGCGATGAAGAACCGCCCCGGTGGTCGGCGTGATCAGATGGTGCGGGAGAAGGTGATCAATCCGTTCGTTCGATCGGTCGCCCCGGCCCTGCTCTGGTCAGTTGAAGACGAGGAATGGATCGTCCTCGGGTTCGAGGTGGTCAAGGCACGAGAGACCGACTTCACGCCTGCATCAGCAGACCTGCCGGTGGTTGTGGATCTTCTCAATCGCATCCACGACATGGAGCTTCCGGGAGTCGTCCGGGACTGGACAGAGACCAGGTGGGACTGGTTCGCCGACAGGGGCGCTCCAGCCCTGTTCCGCGGCGACACGCTCCTCCACGCGGATATCAACCCGAGCAACCTGCTTATCGGCCAGCGGTCCTGGGTCGTGGACTGGTCTTGGCCGACCAGAGGCGCGGCGTTCATCGATCCGGCCATGCTCGTGGTGCAGCTCATTGCCGCCGACCACACGCCGGAGAGTGCTGAGTCGTGGGCGTCCACATGCGCGGCCTGGGTGAACGCCGACCCGAAGGCCATCGACGCCTTCGCGGTGGCCTACGCCCGCATGAACCGCCACAGGGCTCTTCGAAGGCCCGGAGAGCGGTGGCTGGCTGCCATGGCTGAGGCAACTGAGGCGTGGGCCACACACCGAGGCGTGCACCTGTGAACCACATGATCGGCGGTGACTCGTGGCCTGTGCGGACGGGTAAGTGAGCACGGGGAAATCCTGGAGGACGCCCTCTGGGGGCGTATGCGCCGGCCAGATCCGGGTGATGGGTAAAACACAGATTTACGCGGGCGCCAACCAGGTCCAGCGCATCGTGATGGCCAGGAACCGCCCGTAGCAGGGTTACTGCCCAGTCCGTGAAGCGGCCCGCCCCTCTCAACCGATCCAGCAACCCCTTCCGTGCTCTCCTCTGACCAACCAAAGAAAGTGCCCCGGCCGGAGTTATCCGGTCAGGGCACGCGCATTTCTCAGACCAGCAGCGAGGCAGGAATAACCATTCGAGCGCGGTCATTCAGGTCCCGGGCAGCGTGATTCTGTAGGTGCGGTTTGATCAGTTTCAGCATGCTTTGCATTCGCTGATCAGCCCTCCCTGATTGGACTAGCGGGTAGTCGTCAAGTGCGCTGTGCCAAGTGGCGCATGCTGCTTCCATATGCCCAATAGCGATTTGCCGTTCGGCCAGAATGGCCCGCTCCTTGACGCGAGTGCGTCGATAAACGTCATACCTCAACCGGTCTGACTGCTTCATTGCTTCGACTGCGCCAGTGACATCACCAAGCTCGTAACGAACCTGACTGGTGTGATAGTTCAAGGCCGCCGGATCATACGATCCAAATGCTTTCTGCTGAGACTCGGCCTTATCCATGGCGATTTCAGCTTCCCGAAGGTACATGAGCGCCTTGGCTTTTTCGCCAATCTGCGCCGAAGCGTGTGCCTGTTGGCCGGCAAGAAATGCTCGCATCCTGGGACCGGCCTTGGGGGATGCGGCAGCAGCGGCATCGGCAAGCCTCATCGCGGCCCTGCCATGCCCCAGGTCAACTGCCTGAACGCTCATGCCTCGCAGCGTGGTGCAATAAGTCAGGTGATCCTCTGAGGCTCCAGCCAACTGCAAAGCCTTCAAGTAATACTCCTGAGCCAGTCCGTGAACCCCTTCATCCACGGCCATGTACCCGGTGAGGTAACACAGGTCCGACGCAGCCGACATCATTGCTTTACGGACTTCTTCTGTGGCGTCGGCCCGGAGGTACGGAGCCACCGTATTGACAAGGAAAGCTGCGGCCATGGGTCGCGCATGGCGGCCACCGAACTGATCATCAAGCTCTGAGATCCGTTCGGTCATGGCAGCGACCGTATGGACGTCAGGCATCCCTATGCGCTGCACTCGCCCCGTCTGAATGGCTTCCACGCGGCCCACAACGTCCGGCCAGTTGGGTACCGTCAGCGCGACAGAGAAGAGGCTCACGCCAAGGACACTGCGGCGCGAGGGGTCCATGTCCTGCCTCCCCAAGTCGATCAACGACTCAACGGTACCCAGGCGTGCGTTCGACTCGTCGGCAGGCAGGGGGAACCCTGCCTCAGCGTGCGTGATCGGGCGGCCCAGCTTGCGGGCGAACGCCTCCAGGATCAGCGGTCGGGCAGCCTCTTTCGGCATGTGCCCCCGAAGCCACTGATGAGCGGACGGCTCCCGGTACTTCTGCGGCGTTCCGCGTTCCGTGCCGATGCGGTTGACCTCCTGTGCGAGCTGCCGCAGCGTCCACCCGGTCTCTCGGAACAGCCGTTCCAGGCCCTTGTTCGGCTCCCGCTCACTCACTCGGCGCTCAACTCCTCAGCTAAAGCAGGCGCTTAAAGCTCTTAAAAACCGCCGTTCTCGCCACGGTACCGCGATGCGTAGCGGAGCGGTTGCCTAGAGCGAGAAGGACCCCCGCGACCGTGCGACCGGTCCGGGGGCGTGGTCAACGCTGAAGAGGAGCGTCAACATGAGAAAGCGTATCGCCCGGTCCATGGAACGGTGGCTGCGGAGGTTATTCCCCGCCCCCGGCCGCCATCGGACAGTCGATGCCTCCAAGCCCACACTGGCCCCTGCCCGTGTGGCCGTACCGTTCCCGACCTGTGTGCCTACCTGTCAGGAAGACTCGCCCACGCTTCAGCTCCCACGTGTTCCGACCGTAGAGCGCTTCCCCATCGCGTGGGACACCGATCCTGTGCCGTTGTATGTCCTCCGGAGCGAGCAGCAGCGAGCGCTGGGGGCAGTGCGATGAGCGCGAACGAGCCTCCGGCTCAGCCGCAAGAGACGCAGCAGGGCCCGCCCAAGCTCCCGACTCAGAAGGAGTTGGACGACCGGGCGGAGGCACTGAACCAGCAGATTGACAAGCACCTTGGGCGCGGAGGGCAGGCTCGATGACCTCATGTGCCACGTGCGCCCGTTTGAAGCACGAGAAGGCAAAGGCCATGGAAGCCGGTGACTACCGGCGTGCCGCTGATCTCGAACTGAAAATCCGCCACCATCCGGACGGCCACAAGATGCCTCCGTTCGGTCCCCGCTGGGGGTGGATCGCATGAACGAGCAGCCGTACAAGGGCCCTCAGCCGGGCCAGGAAGCCTACGACGCTGCCGCAGAGCGCACGGGCATCCTCCAAGCCATCTGCGACGTCGATGAACTCGCCTTCGACCACCGCATGCCGGGCCCACTCGTCGCGTTCCTTCGCCCCCAGAGGGGCGGACAGGAGTGGATGACTGACTCCAGGAACCTCCAGTTCCCCAACGAGGGACGGCCGCATCCCGACTCCGGCGACGAGTAGCCCTGACGCATCCCATGACTCCACCCGCCGGACGGTGTTGATCCCCGCCTGGTGGGTGGGTGAGCCCCCGCCCTGATCGTTCGCAACAGGAAGGGCCAGCGGTCGGGGCGGGTCAGCAAGTGCCGTGCACCAATCCAACCAGGGAGGATCACAGCAATGACAGCAGTAGTGAACGACCAGCGGACCGGCCGCTCACTGGTCGGCGAAGAGTTATTCGGTAGCCTCGCTCACTTCATGGCCACCCACAACGCGCAGACCCCGGAGCGGGCCGAGCGCATCGCCGACCAGGCGGTTGCGTTCCTCGCGACCGTGACCACCGCCACCGTGCCCATGGTCCCGTCGGACGACGTGGACATGGGACTGCACGCCTTCATCCTGCACACCAAGGCGTACGCGCAGTTCTGCGACCAGCACGCCGGACGCTTCCTGCACCACAACCCGGCCCCCGGTGGTGGCGGGCGCACCCTGGAAGCCGTCACCACCACGGCGCATGCCATGAAAGCGGCGGGCTTCATGGTCTTCGATGACCTGTGGACCGTGAACGGTGAGAGCGCCGCGCAGTGTGACTCGGACTGCGGACGGGACTACAGGGCCAACTGACCGCCTGTAATGTCCGGCCGATGACGTGAAGCGGGACCGGCTCTCACAGAGGGCCGGTCCCGCCTCTGGGAGGAGTTGCGCTGTGATCCATTCGGGGCCGTACGAACTACCGGGTAGCGTGCTCGACACGCTTACGCCCGTGTCGAAGCGACAGGTACTGAACCGTCGTGGATCAACCGTTTGGGAGATCACTACAGACGGAGGCAGACATGCCGCAAAGGTCGGGTATCCAAGCGCGACGCATGCATGGACGGCCTTAGCTCCTGCCCGTGAGGGCACCATCTTGCAGCAGCTCAGCCCCGGAGGGGTGAGTTACGGCGACTGGGAGCACGGCACCTGGAACATCCAGCCCTGGCACCAGGGCGAGAGCCTGTATGACCTGTGGCAGCCGCACCGCGCCGAGGGGGCCTCATCAGAGCCCGATCTAGGCGAAGCGCTGTCGTGTGCGGAAGCTGTGGCCGCACTGCATGCCACAGGGTGGGCCCACGGAGACGTCCAACCCGCGCACTTGATCATCAGCCCCGAGGGAACGGCACTCATTGATCTCGCCCTGGCTCGCGGCGGCGACATCCCCGCCGCGTACGACTTCGGCTATCGGGGCTGTCTCGTCCACTACGAGGGCCCCGAGATCTCCCGGAGCGTGCTGGAGACCGGTACAGCCACCCCGACCATGGCAGCGGACGTCTATGCCCTCGGTGCCTCGCTCTTCATCAGCGCAACCGGACTGCGCCACGTCGCGTACCCCGACGACGCCAGCCGCAAGGCTCAGCGGCAAACCATCGTGGACGGACCGCACCGCCCGGTGAACGTGCCCGGAGTGCTCGGCAAGCTCATCGAAGCCATGCTCAGCCCCGAGCCGGCCGACCGGCCCACGAGTGCCGAAGTCTGTAAGGAACTGAGCAGCGGGCACTGAGCCCCTTGATCCGCCCCGCCCACCAGGTGCAGCGCATCGTGATGGCGCGCAACCTTCCGTAATCCTCCGGGACCAATGAGCGGCGCCGGGCCCGATCGGGCCCGGCGCCGCTCATTGGTCCGGTCCGGATCAGTTGCCGGAGACGGTGACCTTCTCGTCGTTCTTCAGCTCGCCCATCAGCTGCTTGACCTTGGTCATGTCCCACTGCACCGCGCTGCCCTTGGAGGTGGCGAGGCCGGGGTTGGAGACGGGCATGTTCATCTGCTTGCCGTCGCCGCCGGAGACGCTCTTCATCGCGAAGAACATGTCCTTCACGTCCCACAGGCTCATGTCCTTGTCGACGACCAGGTTGTCCAGGCCGGCGCCCATCGTCGGGTAGAGCTTGAAGGGGTTCAGGACGGTGCTCGGCGAGGCCGCCTTGTTGGCCAGGGCGGAGAGGAACTTCTGCTGGTTCTTGGTGCGGTCCAGGTCGCCGCCCGCGAGGCCGTAGCGCTGCCGGACGAAGGCGAGCGCCTGCTGGCCGTTCAGCGTCTGCTTGCCCTTCTTCAGGTCATTGCCGGACTTCTTGTCCTTCATGTCCTGCGGGACGTCGATGTCGACACCGCCGACGCCGTCCACGAGGTTGGCGAAGCCGTCGAAGCCGATCTCCGCGTAGTGGTCGATCTTCAGACCGGTGTTGAACTCGATGGTGCGGACGAGCAGCCCGGGGCCCTCGGAGGAGTACGACGCGTTCAGCTTGTTCTGGCTCTGCGGGATCCGCCGGCCGCTCTCCGAGCCGGTGAAGGCCGGGATGGTGACCCAGGAGTCACGCGGGAGGCTGACCATGGTGTTGCCGTTGTCACCGACATGGAGAAGGATCATGGAGTCGGTGCGGCGGCCGTCGGCCGAGCCGGTGTGCAGCTTCTTCTTGTCCTCGTCGGACATGCCCTCGCGGCTGTCCGAACCCACGATCAGGTAGTTGGTGCCCTTGCCGCCGCCCGGCCGGTCCTCGACCTTGCTGAGGTCGACCTCGCGGCGGAGCTTGGAGTCGGCCCAGAAGTAGGTGCCGATGCCGACGGCGAGCAGCAGGACGATCAGGGTGACCAGGCCGATGGTTATCCGGCGCTTCCAGTTCTTCGGCCTCACCGGACGCGGGCCGGGGCCGCCCGGACCACCGGGGCCGTAGGGGTCGCCGCCGCCGGGCCCGCCGTTGCCGTGGCCGTAGACCTGCCCGGTGTTGTAGCCGTCGTCGTAGTCGTCATAGCCCTGGGACGCCTGCTGCCGCGGGATGGTGCCGTGGGGCGAGAGATCGGGCGGCAGCGGCGGCTCGTGGCGCGGCGGTGGACCGCCCGCACCAGGTGCCGCGCGTCTCACTTGCGGCATGGCGCGCGCCCCTTCCGGCTCGGCGCTGCCGCTACCACGTCCGTACCGGCCGCTGCCGTCGCCGGTGAATCCTTGGGGCCATTCGCTCATGCAAGGCAGTGTGCCTGGTCGGGTGGGTCGCATTACAGGGCGGGGGCCGGATCGCGGCACGGCTGTTGCAGACCTGATAAGAATCTCGTCCGCATAAGGTGGACGGCATGACCAATCAGGCCCAGGGTGCGGAATCGGAGCTTCCGGGTAAGCCCACTTCCGCCTCTCGTACCACGCTGTCACATATCATGACAGGCAGTGACACCAATCTCCTCGGGACCGTCCACGGCGGCGTCATCATGAAGCTGGTGGACGACGCGGCGGGAGCGGTCGCCGGACGCCACTCCGAGGGGCCCGCGGTCACCGCGTCGATGGACGAGATGGCCTTTCTCGAACCCGTCAGAGTCGGCGACCTCGTCCATGTGAAGGCCCAGGTCAACTGGACCGGCCGGTCCTCCATGGAGATCGGGGTGCGGGTGCTGGCCGAGCGGTGGAACGAGTCCACGCCCGCCACCCAGGTCGGCAGCGCCTATCTGGTCTTCGCCGCCGTCGACGCCGACGGCAAGCCCCGGCCCGTGCCCCCGGTCATCCCGGAGAGCGAGCGGGACAAGCGGCGTTACCAGGAGGCCGAGATCCGGCGCACCCACCGGCTGGCCCGCCGCCGCGCGATCAAGGAACTCCGCGCCCGGCGCACCGACGAGGGCAGCGAGCACGACGGCCGGCGGTAACCCGGGTCACAGGGAGCGAGCAGCCCCCTCGGGGCAGACGACCTCGTCGCCGGTGACGGCCCCGAACCCGGTCTTGTCGGCCTTCGGCCCCTCGGCCCGGACCGGCCGTACGCCCGTGTAGTCCGCGCCGAGGGTGATCTGCATCACCGCGCCCTGTCCGACCACCGGCTTCAGCCGGGCCCCGGGCAGCGCGGCCGTCAGCGAGCGCACCGAACGGTCCCAGACGGGGTCGTAGGCGATCACCGTGTGCCGGACGTCGGGGGTCGCGGCGTCGGCGGGGGAGCCGGTGGTGGCGAAGCCGGTGGCGTGCAGCGCGCGGTCCGCGCGGCGGCCGAGCCCCGTCGTATTGGTGCCGTTGAGCACATGGACCCGGACCCGGGCCGGGTCCACATCGACCGGGGTGGCCGCCGTCTGCTTCGGGCGGTCGGCCACGAGCGGCCGGTCCTCGCGGAGGGTGGCGAAGAGCCGCTCGGACTTGGCCCGGTCCCAGCGGAGCGTGGAGCCGGCCCCCTTCACCGGAACGCCCGGCAGGACCACCGGGACCGAGGCGAACTCCGAGGACGCGGGGGTCACCCCGCTCATCGCCCGCCCCAGGGCGACCATGTCGGCCGCGTCGAAGCCGTTGTCGGCGCGGACCGAGCCGAGCAGAGCCCCGGCCACCCGGTTGAACCGCACCGGGTTGAGCAGGATGCCACCGGCCGTGGTCTGGTGGACCACGGCGGCCAGGAAACGCTGCTGGCGCTGGATCCGGCCCAGGTCGGAGGTGCCGTCCACATGCCGGGAGCGGACGTATTGCAGCGCCTCGCCGCCGCTCAGCACATGGGTGCCGGCCGGCAGGTCAAGACCGGTGTGGTCGTCCTTGAGCGGCCGCGCGGTGCAGATCTTGACCCCGCCGAGCACATCGACGGTCTTCATGAAGCTGGTGAAGTCGACCTCGAGGTAGTGGTCGACATGGACTCCGGTCATATGCTCCACGGTCCGCACGGTCAGGCTGGGCCCGCCCTCGGCGTACGCTGCGTTGAGTTTCCGCGGATGCCGCGGATGGAGTTTTCCGGTGGCGTCGGTGTACGCGGGGATCTGGGCGTAGGAGTCGCGGGGCAGGCTGACCGCGCTGACCCGGCGGTGGTCGGCCGACAGATGCATCAGCATGATCGTGTCCGTGCAGTGGCAGGGGGCCCCGCCCAGCCGGTACAGCGCCTTCTCCCGAGGCGTGATCTTCTCCCGTCCATCCGTGCCGACCACGAGGAAGTTGACGCCCCCGCCGGTGTGCTTCGGCCGGTTGTCCAGGCCGCCGAAGGCATCCACCCGGTGGATCCCGGATTCGAGCTCCCTGACCAGCAGATGCCCGATGCCGCTGACCGCCAGCACCAGACAGGCGCCGCCCGTGGCGAGCCGCAGCCCCCAGCGGGGGCGGCGGGCGCGGGGGCGCGACGGGCGCGGCGATCTGGCCGGTGCACTCACTCCGGGGACCTCCGTGACTTCGGCGGGCTGGGCGGAACCGCCTCACCGTAGGCCCATACGACGATCGCCCCGGCGGCCCCACGCCGCCCGTACAGCGCGCTGCCACCCGGGCGGCGCGTTCCGGTGTCCCCCATTCGCGGTAACGTGACCCCGATACCACAGTCTTTTGGGGCCCCGCCACCAGTCTCCTGGGGCCCGGCCCCCGAACCCCGAGGTGCCATGCCCCCGCATCAGCTCCCGGCCGTCTCCGTGATCATGCCGGTGCTCAATGAGGAACGCCATCTGCGCAATGCCGTGCGGCACATCCTGGAGCAGGAGTACGACGGCGAGATGGAGGTGGTGATCGCGCTCGGCCCGTCCACGGACCGCACCGACGAGATCGCCGCCGAACTGGTGGCGGAGGACCTCCGGGTGCATACGGTCCCCAACCCCACGGGCCGCACCCCCGCCGCCCTGAACGCGGCGATCAAGGCATCCCGCCATCCGGTGGTGGTGCGGGTCGACGGCCACGGCATGCTCTCGCCGGACTACATCGCGACCGCCGTACGGCTCCTGGAGGAGACCGGCGCGCAGAACGTCGGCGGGATCATGCACGCCGAGGGCGAGAACGACTGGGAGAAGGCCGTCGCCGCCGCCATGACCTCCAAGATCGGAGTGGGCAACGCGGCCTTCCACACCGGCGGTGCGGCGGCCCCCGCCGAGACCGTCTACCTGGGTGTCTTCCGCCGCGAGGCGCTGGAGCAACAGGGCGGCTACAACGAGGAGTTCATCCGCGCCCAGGACTGGGAGCTGAACTTCCGGATCCGTGAGGCCGGCGGGCTGATCTGGTTCTCGCCCGAGCTGAAGGTCTCCTACCGGCCGCGGCCGAGCGTGCGGACCCTGGCCAAGCAGTACAAGGACTACGGGCGCTGGCGCCATGTCGTCGCCCGCTTCCACCAGGGCTCGATCAATCTGCGCTATCTCGCCCCGCCGACCGCCGTCGTCGCCATCGCGGCGGGCATCGTGGTGGGCGCGGCGGTCACCCCGTGGGGCCTGGTGATCCCCGGCGGCTATCTGGCCGCGATCGCCGCGGGCTCGATCCCGGCGGGCAAGGGGCTTCCGGCGAAGGCCCGGCTGCGGATCCCGGTGGCGCTCGCGACCATGCACATGTCGTGGGGCTGGGGCTTCCTGACCAGCCCGCGGTCGCTCGCCAAGCGGGTCATCGCCAGCCGCCGCCCGGCGGTCATGGCGCGGTAGCGGCCGTCCCGCGCGGCTTCGTACGAAGGGGTCGGACCCGGGTCCGGCCCCTTCGCCGTGCCGTCATGGGATCTCACGTGCCGTCACGGGGACCTCAGAAGGTGTAGCCCGGGTTGACCTGCATACAGCCCTTCTCCTCGCCGTTGAGCGCGTCCGCGCTCTTGGGCGTCTTGCCGCCGTCGTCGTCGTCGGCCGCCGGCCGCGGATAGACGGTGCCCTGGCGCCAGTCGTTGCCGACCACCACGCTGATCTCCCGCACCGACTGCGACGACTTCACCGCGGACTCCGGCAGCTTCAGCGCCTTGGCCACGGCCAGGCCGTCGCCCTGCCGGGCCTCGTCCGGGTAGAGGACGGTGGTGTCGGCCTGCGAGATGAGCGTCGCGTTCGCGGTGGCCTTGGCGTAGCCGAGCCGCACCAGCTCGGAGGTGATGACCGAGGCCCGGCCGGGGACCGGCCCCAGGACGGTGCTTGCGGTGCCGTTCTGCACCACCACCGGGATCTCCGCCTTGGGCCCGGTGGGCGCCGGGGTCGCGTCGCGCTTCTTCTTGTCCTTGCCGTCCAGCGCGACATCGTTGCGCAGCAGCGAGAAGGTCTGCTCGGCGTCGCCCGGCTTGGGCAGTACGTAGCCACCGCCGCCGCCGTACTCCCAGGGCATGGTGATCATGGTGGTGCGCTTGGTCGGCACCCGCTTGAGGTCATTGCCCAGGTCGTACAGCCCCTTGACGGTGCCGAGGCCGTGGTCGACGGTCAGCGCGTCGGTGGCGGCCTCCGCGAGGTCCATCAGCTTGCCCGGGTCGCTGAGCTTGGTGCCCGCCTTCAGCTGGCGGATCATCGAGGTCATGTACATGTGCTGGGCCTTGGCCCGGCCTATGTCGCTGTTGTCCTCGAAGCCGTAGCGGGTGCGCAGCCACTGGAGGGCCTGGACGCCCTTGACGTTGTGGGTGCCCTTGGTCAGCTTCAGACCGGAGCCATGGCCCTTGCTGTCATGGGAGTAGACGTTGTCGTCCACACACACCGGGACGCCGCCGATGGCGTCCGCCATGGAGACCACCCCGGAGAAGTCGATCATCATGAAGTGATCGATGTAGACGCCGGTGAGCTCCTTCCAGGTGGCGACCGTGCAGCCGGGACCGCCGTGCTGGAGCGACTGGTTGATGGCCCCCTCGGTCTTCGGGTACACCGTGCCGTCGTGCGGATCGGTGCACTGGGGGATGGTCACCCGGGTGTCGCGCGGGATGCTGACCACCGACATATTGCCGCGGTCGGCCGAGACGTGCACCAGCATCTGCACATCGCCCAGTGGCTTGCGGCCGGCGTCCTGCTTGGCGCCGCCCAGCTTGACGTTCTCCGCGGTGTTCCGGCTGTCGGAGCCGATGAGCAGGATGTTGAGGGGGGTCTGGCCGGCGGCGTTGGGCTCGGGTTTGCCGATCTTGCTGTCGCCGAGGTCCAGCTCCTCCTTCTTCAGATTGCCGTTCAGGTGTTCGTAGTAGAAGTATCCGGCGCCTGCCGCGCCAAGTATCAGTACCGCCAGCGTCAGGGCGGTCCAGCGCAGGATCCGCACTCCGCGACTCCTCTTCGGCCGCCCCTGACCGCCACCCGGTCTGTGCCCCGCGCCTGGCGACGCGGGGCCCTTCCGTTCCGGCGGTCTGCCGTCCTCACCCTGCTCACGGGGTTCGGGGACGGCGGCCCGCCGACCTCTTTCCCCCCGCACATCGCTCTGCCGCATCGGGCCCTCCCCGCACTTTCTAGGTCGTCCGGCCCGATGGCCCCGCGAGGCCCCGATGGACGAGATGGATCCGCCGGCCGACGACGGTCACTTGGCGCAGACGTTCTTGTCGTCGGCCCCGACCCTCTGGATATCCTTCGGCGCCTTCGACGGAGCGGAGATGGGGGTACCGGCGCCCTTGAAGTCCGCGCCGAGCGTCAGGGTCATCTCCGCCATCGGCTCGGCGTCCTTCGTGCCTTGCTTCATGGCGGAGGCGGGCAGCCCCATGCTGTCGGCCAGCCGGCGCGCCTGGTCGGCCTGGTTGGGAGCGTACTCCAGCGTCGTCTTCTTCAGCTCTGACGGAGCGTTTCCACCGTTGCTGGTGCGGAGCATCCCCTCGGTGTTCTGCATCCAGTCGACGGTCTCCTGGGCGGCGCCGAACTGCCCACTGCCGTTGAGCACCTTGACCCGGACGTCGGCGGGGTCGGCCTTCGGCCCCTTCAGCAGCGCCGCCTGCTTGTCCTTGGCGGCCTTCTCCTTCTCCTTGACCTCGGTCAGGGAGACATCCTGGCGGACCATGGCGAACAGCGGTTCGGCCTTGGTCTTGTCGAGCAGCACGGTCGCACCGTCGGTGTTGTCGACGACCGGGACGGTCGCGAAGGTGACGTTCTTGAGGTCGACCTTGCTCAGGTTCTTCCCCAGCGAGGCCAGCTTGGAGACGGTGCCGATGCCGGTGTCCACGGTGAGCGCCTTGGTGGCCGTCTGGGCCAGGCCCCACAGCTTGCCCGGGCTGGAGAGCGTGCCGCTGGACTTCATCTTGCGCATCAGCGAGCTCAGGAACTGCTGCTGGAGCTTGATCCGGTCCAGGTCGCCGCCGAAGCCGACGGTGTGCCGGGTCCGGACGAACGCCAGCGCCTCCTCGCCCTCGATCGTATGGCGGCCCTTCTTGAGGTTCAGATGCGACTTGGGGTCGTTGACGTCCTTGGCGAGGCACACCTCGACCCCGCCGACCGCCGAGGACATCTCCTTGACCGCGTTGAAGTCGGCCATCATGAAGTGGTCGATCTCGAGCCCGGTGAGCTTCTCGACCGTCTGCCAGGTGCAGCCGGGGTCACGCCCCTCCTGGCCCAGACTGGTGTTGAAGCGCACCTCCGACTCGCCCGGGATGCTCTTGAAGGAGCCGTCCTCCTGCTTGGTGCGGCAGTCCGGGATGTCGGTGATCATGTCGCGCGGAATGGACAGCACGGTCGCGTTGGACCGGTCCTCGGAGACATGGAACAGCAGCGTGGTGTCGGCGTGTCCGACGCTACCCGCGTCACCGTAGCCTTCGTTCCCCTTGCCGTCGCGCCGGTCGGTGCCGATCAGCAGGATGTTCATCGGGCCGTCGGAGACCGCGGCGTTGTTCTCGCCGACATCGACCTTGCTGATGTTGCTATTCAGGTGCTGATAGACGAAGTACGCCGCGGCCGAGCCGCCCACCAGCAGAAACGCCAGTGTGCCGCTGCCCCAGTAGAGCGCCTTCTTCGCCTTCGACTTCTTCGGCTTCGGCTTGCGACGGCTGACCGGGCCCGTCGCCTCCTCCTTCTCCTCCCGCTTCGCCGCACGGCGGCGCCCTCTGGGCTCGGAGCCGGCGGCGCCGTCACCGCTCGACGATCTGGGGACCCGTCGCAGCTCGGTGGTGTCGTCCGCCGATGTTTCGGCCGGGTTCAGCCGCAGTTCGTAGTTGCCCGTATTCGGGTCGAACACCCACTGATCGGCTGGGTCGAATTCACCCGCCCCGCCAGGGCCTTGCGCGTCCACGGTCGCCTGTGTCCTCCGTCGGTGCCACGCGGCGCCTCCCCCTCAAGGCGCTCCATCCTTCTTCGTGCAGTGCGCGGCCACCTCGTAGAGCGCACCGGATCGCTCACACTATCCGTCCAGATCAGCGTCAAGCGACGCCGGTGACAAATTCCACTTCCCTACAACTGGGCAATCTGCTCAATCCTTATCTGATCCTTCACGAATCGTGGCTCCTCCTTATGGTCCTTTTACTCGCAGATGCCGCGCGCCGCCGTCGTCCCCTGGTACGAACCGAGGCCGGCGGTCTTCGGGACACCGCTCGTCGAAGCCGTCACGGCATGGGACACCGGAACCGGCCGGTCCAGCCGCAACTGCCGGAACAAGCGGTCGGCATCGGGTTGGACGAGCTCATCGCGGTTTTTGTTGTACGTGTACGGCTGGCGCGGAATCGTGAGGAACCGGATCTTCTCCCGGGGGATGTCCCGCAGACCGCGCACCAGATCGTACAGATCTTTGAGCGAATCCAGCCCCGGATCCGTGGTCAGCGAGGAGGTCGCCGCGTTGAGCACCGGATACAGCTTCGCCGGATTGAGCAGCACACCATTGCTCTGCACTTTCTTCACAAGCGAGCTCATGAACTCTTGTTGTCTGCCGATGCGCTCCGTGTCGCTGCCGTCGCCGATGCTGTACCGGGCGCGCACATAGCCCAGGGCCTGCTCCCCGTGGAGGACCTGACGGCCCGCGGGCAGTTTCAGATGCGCGTCATCGTCGTCGACGGGCTCCTTCAGGCACATCTCCACCCCGCCGACCGCGTTCACCAGCCGCTTGAAGCCGTTGAAGTCCACGATCACATGGTGGTCGACGCGGATCCCGGTCAGCTTCTCGACGGTGCGGATCGTGCAGGCCGCGCCACCGGTTTCGAACGCCCAGTTGAACTGGGCGAACCGGGCCTGGGCCGGTTTTCCGCCCGGCCGGTCGCAGGCCGGGATGTCCACCATCAGATCGCGCGGGATGGAGACGGCGGTGGCGCTCCTGCCGCCGGCCTGGAGATGCAGCAGGATCGTGGTGTCCGAGCGCTGGGTGCCGGTGTCCCTGCCGTATTTGCCGTTGCCCTCGCCGCCCCGGTTGTCGGAGCCGATCAGCAGGATGTTCTGCGCGTCCCGCACCACCGACACCGGCCGCTCGGCCTCGTACTTCCTCAGCTCGTGCGCGGTACGGGTATCGGTGCGGATATTGCCGTCGAGGCGCTCGTAGAACCACCACCCCACCCCGGAGGCCGACAGCACCAGCACGGCCATGCCCAGCGCCAGGACACGCGGCCAGCGGCGCCTGCGTCTCGGTATGGGATCAGAGCTGTCGGTCGTCACGTCCGCGTCCTCCCACCCGTCCTCCGCCCGTGGGCGGAGCGGCATCGCATGCCGGGAACCCGATTACCGGTCCGAGGACCGGTCCGATGACCGGGACGCCGGGCGCCGGGACACCGGTGACCGGAATACCGGGCGCCGGAGTGCTCCCGGGGTACCGATTACCGGAACAGACATGCGAAGCCCGCGCATGGTTGTACGTATCCGTAGATCATCGCGGGGTGGGCGACGCGGCCCGTGGACTGGGCCCTCGGTCCGCCGGACGGGTCAGGGTGCGGTGGCGGTGAGCGGGTCAGGGTGTGGTGGCGGTGACGCGCTCGCTCTCCTTGCGCTCGGCCAGCTCCTTGTCGTCCAGCCGGTCCAGATGGCGGCAGAGCACCACCGAACCACCGCTGACCAGCGGCGCGTACAGCCCGTACGACAGCCCCTCCCAGATGTCGTACGGCAGCCCCGAGAGGATCCGCGAACCGGGCCCGAGCCCCCGCCCGGCGGCGTCGGCGTGCGCCCGCTCCACCACCTCGGCGCTCGTCAGCTCCACCCCGCCGACGGCCAGCGCGGGCGTATCCGGATCCACCGGGGAGTACGGGGCGAAGCGGTCGCCCTGGCTGGGCACCTCCACGGCGTAGTCCGCGAACCCGTCCGGCAACTGGCGGAAGCGGCCGCCCAGCGGCTGGAGCGACAGCGCCACCCGCTCCCCGGCGCACTCCCGCGCCTCCTCGAGGGTGTCGGGGCCGCTGACGACGAGGTCGGCGGAGGCCGGGTCGCCCCCGATGTCCACGAGGACCCCGACCGAGGAACAGGCCACCAGCCACACGGCGGTCTGCCAGTGGGCGGGAAGCAGCAGTGCGCATCTCTCGCCGGGCGCGGCGGCGAGATCGTCCTGGAGGAGATTGGCGGTCTTCGCCACCCAATTGGCGAAGGTGGCCACGGAGAGTTCGACACGTTCGCCCGTGGCGTCGTCGTAGAAGGTGACAAACGGGCGGGAAGGGTCCGCGTCGAGCGCGGATCCCAGCAGGTCGGCAGGGGTGCGATCGGTGGCGTTCACCCGCGCAAGCCTACGCGCCGAATATACGGCTCGGACGGGGCCTGTTGGGTCCGGGCCGCCGGACGGTCCGTGACGTGTCCGCTCTTCCGAATGGACAGTTTTGTCGCTGTATGTAGACGATTTCAATCATGCGTGCATACCTGGCATCCTCGATCGGCGTCGCGTGCACCGCCGCCCTCGCCCTTCCCCTCGCCCTCCACCCCGACCCCGCCCACGCCCGGGCCGAACGGACCGTCGCCGCGGGTTCCACACAGTCGCTGCCGCTCAGGCCGCTTGTCGGGGGCGGGCTCGATGGGGGTGTTGGCCGGGGCGTTGATGGGGGCGTCGATCGGGATGTCGCTCGGGACGTCGGTGGGGGTGCTGATCGGGACGTGGGTCGGGAGGCCGACGAGGACGTGGGTCGGGAGGTCGATGAGGGCGCGGGGCGGGGCGTTGGTCGGGGTGCCGTCCCGAGCGTCGATCGGGGCGTCGCGGTGCCCGGCGCCGACGCTCCGGCCGCCGACCGAGGCGTCACCGCGTCGGGCGTACGGCCGTTCTCGCTCGTCGGCGTCGTCTGGGACCGGCCCGCCGCCGAACTCCGCGGCCGGGCGCAGGTGCGCACCCGTACGGTCGGCGGCGAGTGGACCCCCTGGCGCGAGCTGCTGCCGTACGGGGACGAGGCCCCCGACCCCGACTCGCCCGAACGCCTGGCCGCACGGGCCCACGGCGGCACGGCGCCGCTGTGGGTCGGCGCCTCGGACGGCGTCCAGGCGCGGGTCAGGCCCGAACCGGCCTCGGCCGCGGACGCGCGGGCCGCGGCGGCCCTGCCGAGCGGGCTGCGGCTGGAGCTGATCGACCCCGGCGAGGCCCCGGCGCCGCCGCCCCCGGACCGGGCCGCGCTCCGCGCCCTCCCGGCGCGTCCGGTGCCGACGGCGGGGGGTGTCGCGAGGACGGGCGGGGCGTCGGCGGGTGCGGTGCCGACAGCGCCGGGTGCGAGGCCGTCGGCGGGAGCGTCCCGGAAGCCGCCCTCGGGATCCTCCGGAGCGTCCGCCAAGCCGCGGCCGTACCCCGCCACCCGGCAACCGAGCCCCGCCACCCCGCCGTCCATCCGGCCGTCCACCCCGCCGTCCACTCCGCCGTCCAGTGCGCTCCCGGCGGAGGTGACCAAGGCGAACGCCGCCCGGTACAGCGCGCCGCGGCCCCGCATCGTCACGCGTGCGGGCTGGGGCGCCGACGAGAAGATCCGCGAAACGGGCCATGTCTACAGCAAGACCGTGAAGGTCGCCTTCATCCACCACACCGTGACGGGCAATAAGTACAGCTGCTCCGAGGCGCCCTCCCTTTTGCGCAGTATCTACCGCTACCACGTGAAGAGCCTGGGATGGCGTGACTACGGCTACAACTTCACCATCGACAAGTGCGGAAATATCTACGAAGGCCGCTCCGGCGGGGTGGCCAAAGCCGTACGCGGAGCACACACCCTGGGCTTCAACACCGACAGCATGGGCGTCGCCGTTCTCGGCACTTTCTCCACCCAGAAGCCCCCGGCCAAGGCCGTGACGGCCATCGCGAAGCTGACCGCGTGGAAACTGGGTCTCTTCAAGCGGAATCCGCGCGGCGCCACGCATCTGGTGTCCGGAGGCGGCAACAAGTACAAAGAGGGCGCCAGCGTAAAGCTCGATGTGATCGCGGGTCACCGCGACGGCTTCGCCACCGAGTGCCCGGGCGAGCGTCTCCACGAGAAGCTCGGTTCGGTACGGAAGGCAGCCGCCCGCCTCCAGGGGCGCTGATCAGGCGCGGTCCGGGGATCTGCATACACTGGCCGCCGACCGGCGAGCCCCACCAGGAAGCAGAGACGATACGTGACCAAAGCGCCAGCAACGCTATCGCCGGAGGCGATCCTCCTGGTCGGCGGCAAGGGAACCCGGTTGCGCCCGATGACGGTGCACACTCCCAAGCCGATGGTCCCGGCGGCCGGCGTTCCGTTTCTGACCCACCAACTCGCCCGCGCCCGCGCCGCCGGGGTCGAGCACATCGTGCTCGCCACCTCCTACCTGGCGGAGGTCTTCGAGCCGTACTTCGGTGACGGCTCCTCGCTCGGCCTGCACCTGGAGTACGTCACGGAGGTGGAACCGCTCGGCACCGGCGGCGCCATCCGGAACGTCGCCTCCCGGCTGCGCTCGGGCCCCGACGACCCGGTGCTCATCTTCAACGGCGACATCCTCACCGGCCTCGACATCCGTGCCCTGGTCGACAACCACCGCACGACGGGCGCCGACGTCTCCCTGCACCTCACCCGGGTCACCGACCCCCGTGCGTACGGGCTGGTGCCCACCGACGAACACGGTAGGGTCACCGCCTTCCTGGAGAAGCCGCAGACCCCCGAGGAGATCGTCACCGACCAGATCAACGCGGGCGCGTACGTCTTCAACCGCTCGGTCATCGACACGATCCCCGCCGACCGCCCCGTCTCCGTCGAACGCGAGACCTTCCCCGGACTGCTCGCCGACGGCGCGCATCTGCAAGGCATGGTCGACTCCACGTACTGGCTCGACCTCGGCACCCCCCAGGCGTTCGTCCGCGGCTCCGCGGACCTGGTGCTGGGCCGCGCCCCCTCCCCGGCCGTACCGGGCCGCTGCGGAGACCGCCTCGTCCTGGACAGCGCCTCGGTCGCGGTCGACGCCAAGCTGACCGGCGGCACGGTCATCGGCCCACAGGCCCGGGTGGGCGCGGGCGCCCGCATCGACGGCAGCACGGTGCTGGAGGGCGCCATCGTGGAGGAAGGCGCACAGGTGCACGACTCACTCGTCGGCGCGGGCGCCCGGATCGGCGCCCGCACGGTGCTCCAGGGCGCGGTCGTCGGAGACGGCGCCCTGGTCGGCCCGGACAACGAACTACGGGACGGCGTACGAGTGTGGTGCGGCGCGGACATCCCAGCAGGCGCGGTCCGCTTCTCATCCGACCAGTGACAACCCCGAACCCCCACCCGAACCCACACGAGCCCAGCCCCTCCAACCCCAACCCCTCCAACCCCAGCCCCTCCGGCGCTTGAGGAGCGGGGCCGGGGGCGGAGCCCCAGCGGGGTGACGGGGCGGAGCCCCGTCTTTCGGGAAGGGGCGGGGTGGGGGACTCAC
>NZ_JBEZNG010000028.1:0-114646 GCF_040653035.1 Streptomyces malaysiensis subsp. malaysiensis | reverse complement strand
ACCACACCAACCCCCACCCCCAAAACACCCACCGCATGCCGAACCCACTCACCCCCACGACACGAAAACACCGACACCGACCGACAACCACCACCACCCACACCACCCTCACCCACACCACCCACCACCACCTGAACCTCAACCCCACCCCGCTCCGAAAACACCAACGGCCCCTCCAACGTCAATTCCTCAACCACCCCACACCCCAACCACAACCCCGCCTGCAACACCAACTCCACAAACCCCGCCCCCGGAAACAACACCACACCGGACACCGAGTGTTCGGCCAACCACGGCTGTCCGGCGAGCGTGAGCACGCCCGTGAGGAGGCCGCCGCCGGACTCGGGCAAGGGCACCAGCGCGCCCAAGAGGGGATGGTCGAGCTCGCCCGCCCCGGGTGTCCGCTGGAGAGAAGCCGCCCAGAAGCGCCGACGCTGAAAAGCGTAGGTCGGCAGGTCCACGGCGTGTGCATCCAGTCCGGTGAACGCCGCCCGCCACTCCACCGCAACACCCCGGACATGCAGCCGGGCCAGCGCGGTGAGGAAGGAGGCAAGACCGCCGTCGTCGCGGCGCAGTGACCCGGTGACGAGAATGTCGGTGTCGGTGGCGTCGGCGGTGTCCTGTATGCCGATGGTCAGCACCGGATGCGGACTGGCCTCGATAAACACCGTATGACCAAGCTCCAGCAGCCCCTCGACCGCAGACCGGAACTCCACCGTCTCACGCAAATTCCGATACCAGTACTCCCCATCCAACTCGACGGTATCCATCAACCGCCCCGTCACCGTCGAATAAAACGGCACCTCACCCGTACGCGGCCGGACCGACACCAACGCATCCGCCAGCCCCTCCCGGATCTCCTCCACCTGCACCGAATGCGAGGCATAGTCCACAGGGATCCGCTTGGCCTCCGGGAACTCCTCCAACACCGCATCCAGCACCTCAACAGACCCGGACACCACCGTCGACACCGGACCATTCACCGCCGCCACCGACAACCCCGCACGGCCACGAAGCCGATCGACAGACACCGGAACCGACACCATCCCACCCCGGCCCGACAGAGCCAGCAACGCCTTGCTCCGCAAGGCCACCACCCGCGCCCCATCCTCCAACGACAACGCACCCGCCACACACGCCGCCGCAATCTCACCCTGCGAATGCCCCACCACCGCCGACGGCACCACACCAAACGAACGCCACAACTCCGCCAACGACACCATCACCGCCCACAACACCGGCTGCACCACATCAACCCGCCCCAACGCCACCTCATCACCCAACACATCCCACAACGACCACTCAACAAACGGCCCCAACACATCCGCACACTCACCCAACCGCCCCGCAAACACCGAAGACGACTCCACCAACTCCAACGCCATCCCCACCCACTGCGACCCCTGACCCGGGAACACCAAAACCGCACCACGGTCCGGCTCGGCCGCGCCCACGACCTCCGCCGTGTCCAGCCCATGGCGCAGCTCGGCGAGGTCCGCGCCCACGACGACGGTGCGATACGGCAGAAGCGCACGCGTGGACGTCAGCGACCAGCCCACGTCCACTGGATCAAGGGTGGGGTTGTCGTCGACAAAGGCCCGCAACCGTTCGATCTGGCCGCGCAGAGCCGCCTCGTTCGCGCCCGACAGCACCCACGGCACCGCCACCGGCTCGTCACGCCCCTGCCGTCGCTGGGCCGCCACCTCCGGTGCCTGCTCCAGAATCACATGGGCGTTGGTGCCGCTCACCCCGAAAGCCGACACCCCGGCTCGACGCGGCCGGCCCTCCTGCGGCCACTCGGCCGGCTCTGTGAGCAATTCCACCGCGCCGGTGGTCCAATCCACCTTCGGTGTCGGCTCATCCACATGCAGCGTTCGCGGCAGCACCCCGTGCCGCATGGCCATCACCATCTTGATCACACCGGCCACACCCGCCGCAGCCTGCGTATGACCAATATTCGACTTCAGGGACCCCAACCACAGCGGCCGATCCGCATCCCGGTCCTGACCGTAGGTGGCCAACAACGCCTGCGCCTCGATCGGATCACCCAGCGTCGTACCCGTACCGTGCGCCTCTACCACATCCACGTCGACCGTGGACAACCGTGCGTTCGCCAGCGCCTGGCGAATCACCCGCTGCTGCGACGGACCGTTCGGTGCCGTCAAACCATTCGACGCACCATCCTGATTCACCGCACTACCCCGCACCACCGCCAACACCCGATGGCCGTTCCGCTCAGCATCGGACAACCGCTCCAACAGCAGCATGCCCACGCCCTCGCCCCACCCCGTGCCGTCCGCCGCCCCGGCGAACGCCTTGCAGCGCCCGTCCGGGGCCAGCCCGCGCTGGCGCGAGAACTCCACGAAGGTGCTGGGCGTCGCCATCACCGTCACGCCGCCCGCGAGCGCCAACGAGCACTCGCCCCGCCGTAGCGCCTCGCTCGCCAGATGCAGCGCCACCAGCGAGGACGAACATGCCGTGTCCACGGTCAGGGCGGGGCCCTCCAGCCCCAGCGCATAGGCGATACGACCGGACATCACGCTGGTCGCGGCGCCGGTCAGGGCATACCCCTCGTCCGATGCCGAGGGATAGCCCTGGGCCCAGCCACCGATGAAGACGCCGGTCCTACTGGACCGCACGGATGTCGGCGCCATCCTGGCGCGCTCCAACACCTGCCACGCCGACTCCAGCAGCAGCCGCTGCTGAGGGTCCATCGCCAGCGCCTCACGCGGGGAGATTCCGAAGAGTTCCGGGTCGAACTCCGCGGCGTCGTGGAGGAATGCGCCAGTACGCACATAGCTGGTGCGGGGCCGGTCCGGATCCGGGTCGTACAGCGCTTCCACGTCCCAGCCACGGTCGTCGGGGAAGTCGGAGAGCACTTCCCGGCCCTCGCTGACCACCCGCCACAAGTCCTCGGGGGATTCGATGCCTCCCGGGAAGCGGCAGCTCATCGCGACGATGGCGATCGGCTCGTCGGAGGCCACCGCGCCGACGGGGGCGGCCTCCGTGGCAGACGGCACCGCGAGGGGGCCCGAGCGGTCGCCGAGCAGTTCCGAGCGCAGCAAGTCGGCGACCGCCCGGCAGCTCGGGTGGTCGAACAGCAAGGTGGCCGGGAGACGCAGTCCGGTAGCCGCGTTCAGCCGGGTCCGCAGCTCGACCGCCGTCAGCGAGTCGAAGCCCAGTCGCCGGAATGGCACCGTGGGGTCGATCGCCGCCGAGCCGTGGTGTCCCAGGAGCTCGGCCGCATGCTCACGTACCAGATCCACCAGTGTCCGGTCCTGGTCGGCCGTGGACACTTCAGCCAGTCGCCTCCGCAGCCCGGAGCGTTCACCGGCCATGGCCATGGTGTCGGAGCTGTTTCGCAGCCGCGGCAGTGCGCTGAGCAGGGGGCTGGGCCGACCGGCCGTGAAGGCCGGGCCGAAGGTCTCCCAGTCGACGTCCGCGATGGCCGGGCAGGGCTCGGCCGACCCGACGACGTGGCGCAGCGCGGTCACGGCCACCTCCGGCCGCATCGGGCGCAGGCCGATACGGCTCAGCCGCTGCTCGTCCTCGGGCGCGAGGCTGCCGCCCCAGGTGCCCCATCCGATCGAGGTGGTCGGCAGACCGCGTGCCCGACGCCGCTGTGCCACCGCGTCGAGCAGGGCGTTCGCCGCCGCGTAACCGGCCTGGCCGACGCCGCCCCAGACGGCCGCTGCCGAGGAGAAGAGGACGAACGCCTCCAGTGACGCGTGGTCGAGAAGCTCGTCCAGGTGCAGGGCACCGGTGACCTTGGCGTCGAAGACGGCGGCGTACTCGTCGAGGTCCGCGTCGAGGGAACCCCCGAATCGCACGGTCCCCGCGAGATGGATCACGGCGGTGAGGTCCGGCACCGACGCCAGCACCCCGGCGAGAGCGGCCCGGTCGGTCACATCGCAGGCCGTCATGGTCACTCGTACGCCGAGCGCGGTCAGTTCGTCCTCGAGCGCGGCGGCCCCCGGAGCCTTCTGGCCACGGCGGCCGAGCAGCACCAGGTGTTCCGCGCCGGACTGCGCCAGCCACCGTGCCACATGTGCGCCCAGCGCGCCGGTGCCACCGGTGATCAGCACCGTGCCGTGTGGGCGCCATGCGTCGGCCGGTCCGGTCCTGGGCGCCGGTTCCAACCGTCGGCCCAGGACCGCCGATGGCCGTACCGCCACCTGGTCCTCACCGGTTGCCTGCGCGAGTACGGCGACGAACCGCCGCAGCACCTGTGCGTCGCAGTGAACGGGCAGGTCGATCAGGCCGCCCCAGCGCTCGGATCGTTCCAGCCCGGCCACCCGCCCGAACCCCCATACGGCTGCCTGGGCGGGGCTCGGCGCCGAGTCCGTCGGAAGTGCCATGACGGCCGCTCGGGTGACACACCACAGCGGGGCCTCGACATCAGCGGTGGTGAGCGCGCACAACAGCTCGACCGTGTGCGCCATCCCCCGGGACAGCGCGGGGTGAGTCGGATGCGCACCCTCGTCGGCGGCCAGGAACGAGACGACACCGGCGATGTCGTCGGATCCCGCCACATCCATCAGCAGCCCGGCCAGGGTCCGGCGGTCCGTGTCGCAGGGCACCTGGAGGGTACGGACGCTGGCCCTGCCCGGCTCGGCCAGCGCCCGTGCCCCCGCCATGGCCCACTCGTCGTCCCCTTCGGGGACCACAGCCAGCCATGTCCCGGAGAGGTCCGGGGTGTCCAGGTCCGGCAGCCGATTCCAGGAGATCTGGTATCGCCACGTGTCCACGGCGGACTCGGCGGTGTCCGCCCCAAGCCAGAACCGTTCCCGTTGGAAGGCATACGTTGGCAGCTCGACGGGCGAGACACCGGCGAAGAGCGGGCCCCAGTCGATCCGGACACCGCGCACGTGGAGCTCGGCCAGGGAGGTCAGAAACCGCTGAACAGTGCCATCGTCACGACGCAGCGACCCGGTGACGAGGATGTCGGTGTCAGTGTCGGTGGCGTCGGCGGTGTCCTGGATGCCGACGGTCAGCACCGGATGCGGACTGGCCTCGACAAACACCGTATGCCCCTCGCGCATAAGGTGTTCGACGGTGCTCTGGAACTCCACCGTCTCACGCAGATTCCGATACCAGTACTCCGCGTCCAGCTCGCTGGTGTCCATCAGCCGGCCGGTCACCGTCGAGTAGAAGGGCACCTCACCCGTACGCGGCCGGACCGACGCCAACGCCTCCGCCAGCCCCTCCCGGATCTCCTCCACCTGCACCGAATGCGAGGCATAGTCCACAGGGATCCGCTTGGCCTCCGGGAACTCCTCCAACACCGCATCCAGCACCTCAACCGGCCCGGACACCACCGTCGACACCGGACCATTCACCGCCGCCACCGACAGTCCGGGGCGGTCGCGGAGCCGGTCGGCGGACACCGGAACGGACACCATCCCGCCGCGGCCCGACAGAGCCAGCAACGCCTTGCTCCGCAACGCCACCACCCGCGCCCCATCCTCCAACGACAACGCACCCGCCACACACGCCGCCGCAATCTCACCCTGCGAATGCCCCACCACCACCGACGGCACCACACCAAACGAACGCCACAACTCCGCCAACGACACCATCACCGCCCACAACACCGGCTGCACCACATCCACCCGCCCCAACGCCACCTCATCACCCAACACATCCCACAACGACCACTCCACCAACGGCCCTAGCGCCTCCGCACACTCACCCAACCGCCCCGCAAACACCGAAGACGACTCCACCAACTCCAACGCCATCCCCACCCACTGCGACCCCTGACCAGGGAAAACGAACACCACGTCCCCGGGGGCTCCGGTGCCCCGTACCACTCCCGGAGCGGCCATCCCGTTCGCCACAGCGTCCACACCACGTAGCAACTCGTCGCGTCCAGCGCCCACGACCACCGCTCGGTGCGACAACGTCGTACGTGTCGATGCCAGTGACCATCCCACCTCCGCCGGGGCGGGACAGGGGCTTGCCGCCGTGAAGGCGCGCAGCCGCTCGGCCTGGGCCCGCAGCCCAGCCTCGCCCTGTCCCGACAGCACCCAGGCAACGGCCGCCACTTCGGTGTCGCCTTCCCCGATGGGCCTGGTCGGCTGGGCCGTCTCCGGGGCCTGTTCCAGGATGATGTGAGCGTTGGTGCCGCTCACTCCGAACGATGAGACGCCCGCTCTGCGCAGGCCGCCGGTCATGGGCCATGGCGTTGTCTCGGTGAGCAACTCCACCCGGCCGCCGGACCAGTCGACGTGGGGCGACGGCTCATCCACGTGCAGGGTTCGCGGCAGCACCCCATGCCGCATCGCCATCACCATCTTGATCACACCGGCCACACCCGCCGCGGCCTGCGTATGACCGATGTTCGACTTCACGGAGCCCAGCCACAGCGGCCGATCCGCATCCCGGTCCTGACCATAGGTGGCCAACAACGCCTGCGCCTCGATCGGATCACCCAACGTGGTCCCCGTACCGTGCGCCTCCACCGCATCCACATCCGACGCCATAAGACCCGCACTCACCAGCGCCTGGCGGATGACACGCTGCTGCGACGGACCATTCGGCGCCGTCAACCCATTCGACGCACCATCCTGATTCACCGCACTACCCCGCACCACCGCCAACACCCGATGCCCATTCCGCACAGCATCCGACAACCGCTCCACCACCAGCACCCCGACGCCTTCGGCCCACCCCGTGCCGTCCGCCGCCGCCGAGAACGCCTTGCACCGGCCGTCCGTGGCAAGCCCCCGCTGACGCGAGAACTCCACGAACATCGCCGGTGTGGCCATCACGGTCACACCGCCCGCCAATGCCAGCGAGCACTCGCCCGCCCTCAGCGACTGCACGGCCAAATGCAATGCCACCAGCGAGGACGAGCAGGCCGTGTCCACGGTGACCGCCGGGCCTTCGAGACCCAGCGTGTAGGACACCCGGCCCGAGGCCACGCTCGCGGCGGTGCCGGTCAGCTGATAGCCCTCGGCCTCCTCTCCGGCGTCCGCCGCGTAGCCGACCGACGCGGCGCCGATGAACACACCCGTGCTACTGCCCTTGATGTGCTCCGCGGGGATCCCCGCCCGTTCCAACGCCTCCCACGACGTTTCCAACAGCAGCCGCTGCTGCGGGTCCATCGCCGCGGCTTCCCGCGGCGAGATCCCGAAGAACCCCGCGTCGAACTCGGCCGCGTCGTACAGGAATCCGCCGTCGCGCGCGTATGACGTGCCGGAGCGGTCGGGGTCGGGGTGGTAGAGGCCATCGAGGTCCCAGCCCCGGTCGGACGGAAAGCCGGAGATGGCGTCCTCGCCGTCGACCACGATCCGCCAAAGGTCCTCCGGCGAATGCGCCCGGCCGGGGAACCGGCAGCCCATCCCCACGATCACCACCGGGTCGCCGCCGTCGGGTGTCGGCACGGTCGCGGGCACGGCCTGCTCATCCGTCCGGCCGTGGAGCCTGCGGTGCAGATGCTCGGCGAGCGCAGTGGGCGTCGGATAGTCGAACAGCAAGGTGCCGGGCAGCGGAAGGGCGGTCGCCTCACCGAGCCGTTCACACAGTTCGACGGCGGTGATCGAGTCGAACCCGAGTTGTTTGAAGGTGTGCTCGGCTCCGATGGCGTTCGCCGTTTCGTATCCGAGCACGACGGCCGCGTGCGCCCGGACCATGCCGAGCACCTCGCCGCCACTCAGGCCGGTGTCGAGCACCTCGCTGTTGCCCGGGTCCTCGTCGAGCGCCTCATCGGGGCTCAGGCCGGTGTCCGTGCGCTCGGGCCCTGATGTGACCCCATGGGCAGACGTGTCCCCGCCCTCGGGCCCGGGAGCGGAGAACCAGTACCGCTGCCGCTGGAAGGCATACGTGGGCAGTGGAATCCGCCGCCCACCGGACACCAGCGGGTCCCATGCCACCTCGACACCCGAGACATACAGCTCGGCCAGTGCGGTGACCAGGGCCTGTGGCTCGGGCCGGTCGCGACGGAGTGTGCCCACCAGCGTCCCGGGCCCGGTCAGGCAGTCGCGGGCCAGGGTGCTGAGCGCCTTGTCCGGGCCCAGTTCCACGATGGTGGTGACGCCTTCGCCCTCCAGACAGCGGACGCCGTCCAGGAACCGTACGGTCCGGCGGACATGCCGTACCCAGTACTCCGGGGAACACAGCTCTTCCGCCGTGGCACGTCGGCCGGTCACATTCGACACCAGCGGGATCCGGGGCGCCCGGTACGTGAGGCTCTCGGCGATGTGCCGAAGCTCGTCCAGTACGGGGTCCAGATGGGGCGAATGGAACGCGTGGCTCGTCCGGAGCCGCTTCGTCCGACGCCCGCGGCGGGTCCACTCCGCCGCCAGGTCGAGTACGGCGCGCTCATCCCCCGAGATCACCGTGGCGGTGGGGCCGTTGACCGCCGCCACACAGACCCGGACACCGTCGTCCGATGCCCCGCCCGCCATGAGCGTCCGGGTGACCTCGTCCTCGGTGGCTTCGAGCGACACCATGGCGCCCGGCTCCGTCACGGCCTGCATCAGCCGCCCACGGGCGGCGACGAAAGCGGCGGCGTCCGCCAACGACAGCACACCGGCGACATGGGCGGCGCTCACCTCGCCGAGGGAGTGGCCGATCAGCAGGTCCGGTACGAGGCCGAAGTCCTCCAGCAGCCGGAACAGCGCCACCTCCACCGCGAACAGTCCGGCCTGGGTGTACACCGTCCGGTCGAGCAGTTCGGCGTCGTCACCGTGGATCACGTCCCGAAGGGGCCGGTCCAAGTGTGCGTCCAGCGCCGTGCACACCACGTCGAAGGCTTGGGCGAACACGGGGAAGGCGGCACTAAGTTCACCTCCCATGCCGAGACGCTGTGAGCCCTGGCCCGCGAAGGCGAAGGCGAGCTTTCCCGCCGCCCGCGCCGTGCCCGTCACCAGACCCGCCGCCGTGCCACCTTCGGCGAACGTGTCCAGGCCATGTGCCGCGTCAGTCGCATGCCCGGTGATCAGCACCGCGCGGTGGTCGAAGGAGGTTCGTGTGGTGGCGAGGGAGAAGGCGAGGTCGGTGAGGTTCGGCGATCGCTCCAGATACGGCCGTAGCCGCATCGCCTGGCCGCGGAGCGCGGCAGCGGACGCCCCGGACAGCGGAAGCGGAAGCGGGGCCGGGGCGAGGGTCGGGGCCGGTACGGCCTCAGGCTCAGGGTGGTGTGCGGAGGCGTGGGAGGAGGCCCAGGCGGGTGGTTCGGCGAGTACGACGTGGCAGTTGGTGCCGCCCATCCCGAACGAGCTGACACCGGCGACCAGGCGGTTGTCCGGCTTCGGCCACTCCCCCGGGGCCAGGCGCATCTCCAGGTTGAGCTCGCCCATGGGGATACGGGGATTCGGCGTACGGTAATTGAGACCGGCCGGCAGCTGCCGGTGGTGGATGGCCAGCGCGGTCTTCAGAAGTCCGGCGATACCGGCGGCGGCTTCGAGGTGGCCGATGTTGGTCTTCACCGACCCCAGCTGCACCGGCCCCGCTCCGCTCCGGCCGAAGACCGCGCCCAGGGCCGCCGCTTCCGCCGGGTCGCCGAGTGCCGTTCCGGTGCCGTGCAGTTCCACGTACTGAACGGCAGCGGGGGAGATCGCGGCCCGCCGCTGGGCGAGCCGGAGCACCCGTCGCTGGCCGTCCGGGTCGGGTGCGGTGAGCGATACACCGCCGCCGTCGTTGTTGACCGCGCTGCCCTCGATCACGCAGTAGACGGTGTCGCCGTCGGCGAGTGCGTCGGAGAGCGGTTTCAGGACGACGAGTCCGCCGCCCTCACCCCGCACATAGCCATTGGCGCGGGCGTCGAAGGTGAAGCAGCGGCCGTCCGGGGAGAGCGCGCCGAACGCGGCGATATCGGCGGCGGTCTCCGCCGAGAGGTTCAGGTTGACCCCGCCCGCCAGCGCGAGCCGTGACTCGCCGCGGCGCAGGCTCTCCACGGCCATGTGCACCGCGACCAGGGAGGACGCCTGGGCCGCGTCCACGGTCAGGCTCGGGCCGCTCAGGCCGAACACATGGGAGAGCCGGTTCGCGAGCATGCCCCGCTGGGTGCCGGTCAGCGTGTGGTGTGAACGGCCGCGGGCGCGGATCAGCGAGGCGTAGTCGTCGGACCCGGCGCCGATGAACGCTCCGACCGTGGCGCCCCGCAGGGTGGCGGGCACGATGCCCGCGTCCTCCAGCCCTTCCCAGGCCAGCTCGAGTAGCAGCCGCTGCTGGGGGTCCATCGCCACGGCTTCCCGCGGTGAGATGCCGAAGAACGCCGGGTCGAAGCGGTCGACGTCGTCAATGAAGCCGCCGTGACGGACGGCGGGCGGCGTGGACGGGGCGTCGGCCGCAAGCGACGTGGACGGGGCATCGGTCCCGGGCGGCGTGGACGGGGCGTCGGTCCCGGGCGGCGTGGGCCGGTCGTCGGTCCACCGGCCCGCGGGCACCTCGCTGATGGCCGAGATGCCCTCGTTCAGCAGCCGCCAGAACGCCTCGGGGTCGGGTGCCTGCGGAAAGCGGCAGGACATTCCGACAACGGCGATGGCCTCGTCCGGTTCCATGCGTTTCCTCGGGGCGGGATCGTCTGCGGGACCGTTCTCGGGGTCGGGATGGTTCACTGGTCGCGACCTCGGCCCTGCCACACCTGTGAGACCGGCCGTCCGGGATCCGCGGCGGCTGCGGAGACGACCGCCACCACGTCGTCACAGAACCGCTCGATCGTGGCACGGTCGAAGAGGGACTTGCTGTACAGCACGGTGCCGGCGAGACCGCCGTCCTCCGCGCTCTCGTACAGGTCGATCTCCATGTCCACGTTGACGGTCACCGGCGGGTGGGTCATCAGGAACGGCTCGGCCGTCAGTCCGGTGAGCCGGAGTGGCCGCGGCGGGGTGTTGACGATCTGAAAGATCACCTTCACCGGTGGATCGTCCGACAGCCGCGTCCCGGCCCGGCCGCCGACGCGGTCATCGGTGTGCTCACCAGCGGGGCCGCCGACGAGGCCACCGGTGTGTTCGCCGATGTGCTTCAGAACGGACACGAAGGGCACGTCCTGGTGTGTATGGGCGTCGGACATCGCATCGCGCACCGTGGCCAGCAGCGTGCCGAAGTCCGTGGTGCCGGACACTTCGGTGCGCAGCGCGAGCATCTTGGAGACGAGGCCCACCGTGTTCTCCAGTTCGTCCCGGCCCCGGTTGGCCGTGGGCACACCGACGAGGACGTCCTGGTTGTCCGAGCGGGCGGACATGACCACCTTCAGGGCGGTCAGCAGCGTCATGTACAAGGTGGCGTTGGACGATTCGCCCAGCCGTCGGGCGGTCTCGACTGCGTCCTTCGGCAGTCGCCAGCGGAAGATGTCGCTCTCGTAGCGGGCCGATGCGGCGCGGGGCCGGTCGGTGGGCAGTTCGGCGGGGGCCATGCCCTCGAAATGCCGCTTCCAGAAGTCGAGTTGGCGTCGCAGCAGCGGACCGTGCAACCACTTCCGCTCCCAGCTCGCGACATCGGCGTACTGGACGGGTACGGGTGGCAGATCGGGTTCGCTGCCGCGCAGCAGTGCCGCGTACACGATGGACAGGTCGCGGACCAGCACTCCCTGGGACCAGCCGTCGGTGACCAGGTGGTGCAGGGTGAGCACCAGCACATGGTCGGACTCGGCCAGCCGCAGCACGCGCAGTCTCGCCAGCGGGCCGCGGGTGAGGTCGAAGGGGCGGGCCGCCTCCTGACCGGCCAGTACCGCGGCTTCGGCCTCGTCCCGCGCCTCGGCCACCTCCACCTGGACCGGCGCGCTCGGCCGGATCACCTGGACGTATCCGTCGGCTTCCCTGACGAAGGCGGTGCGCAGGGCCTCGTGGCGGTCGATCAGCAGGTCCATCGCCCGGCGCAGGCAGTCGAGGTCCAGTTCGCCCGACACCCGCACCGCCATGGGGATGTTCCAGTGCCCGGCGTCCAGGACATCGCCGAAGAAGAGGTCCGTCTGCTGCTGTGCGAAAGTGAGGGGGATGGGCCGGTCGCGCCGCGTGGGAATCAGCGGCGGCAGCTCGGGTTCGGGACCGGAGCGGGCCGCGGCGGTGAGCGTGGCCGCCAGCTGTCGGGGGGTGCGCTGCTGGAAGACGGCCTTCAGCGGTACGGCGATGCCGAGGGCGGACCTGAGCCTGGCGACCACCCTGGTGGCGATGAGGGAATGGCCGCCCAGTGCGAAGAAGTCGTCGTCGATGCCGACCCTGGTGGCGCCGAGCAGATCCGCGTAGACCCGACAGACGGCCTCTTCCTCGGGGGTGCGGGGGGCGACGTAGCCGACCTCGAGCACGGTGCGCAGATCGGGAGCGGGCAGCGCCTTCCGGTCGATCTTTCCGCCGGAGGTCACGGGCATGGTGTCCAGCAGCACGAACGCCGAGGGCACCATGTATTCGGGCACCGCGGACTCGACGTACCGACGCAGGTTCTCGGTCAGCCGGCCGGGCCGGTCCGCGGCGGTGGCGTCGGCCACCACATAGGCCACCAGCCTCTTGTCGGCGGGGGTGTCCTCGCGCACCATCACGGCCGTGTGCAGAACGTCCTGGTGGCGGGCGAGGATCGCCTCGATCTCGCCCGGTTCGATCCGGAAGCCACGAATCTTCACCTGGTCGTCGATCCGGCCGAGGAATTCCAGGTTGCCGTCGGGCAGCCAGCGCACCAGATCGCCGGAGCGGTACATACGCGATCCATCGCCGCGGAACGGGTCGGCCACGAACCGGGCGGCGGTCAGATCCGGGCGGCCGAGATAGCCCCTGGCCAGACCCTCTCCGGCCACGCACAGCTCGCCGGGCACCCCCACCGGGACGGGCCGGAGCCGTCGGTCGACCACATACACCCGGGTGTTGCCGATCGGGCGGCCGATGGGTGCGGTGAGCGGCCACTCGGCCACCTCGGCGGGGAGCGAGTACGACGTCACCACATGGGCTTCGCTGGGGCCGTAGTGGTTGTGCAGCCGCAGCTCGGGGCGGTGGGCGCACAGCTCGCGCAGATCGTGGTGGAGGGAGAGGGGTTCGCCTGCCTGTGAGAGGTGGCGCAGTGCGGCCAGCTCGGTGCCGTGCGGATCCACCTCCTCGGAGATCGCCCGCAGCATCACATTCGGGACGAAGAGCTGGTCGATCTCGTTGGTGTGGACCCATGTGGCGAACTCGACGGGGTCCATGCGCAGTTCCTCGCCGGGGACGACGATCGTCTCGCCGTACAGCAGCGCGGAGAAGATCTCCTGCAACGAGATGTCGAAGGTCAGCGTGGCGAACTGTGCCGTCTTGGCGTCGGGACCGATCGGCAGGGCCTTCTTCTGCCAGGCCACCAGGTTGAGCACACAGGTGGCGGGCATGAGGATGCCCTTGGGGACTCCGGTGGAGCCGGAGGTGTAAATGACATAGGCGAGGTTCTGGGCGCTGGGCCGTGCCATGGGCGGGGTCCGGTGCTGCCCGGCGAGCGGTTCGCGCTCGGCGTCGAGCAGGATGAGCCGGATCCCGGGCGCCCTGGGCGCATCGGGCGTCCCGGATGCCTCGGGCGCGTCGGGCGCCCCGGGTGCTGCTCCAGGCACCCCATGTGTCCCGGATACTTCCGGCTTCCCAGGTGCCTCCGGCGTTTCGAGCAGGCCGGTGAAGCGCTGCTGGGTGACGGCGACGGTCACCCCGGCGTCGGCCAGGACGAACTGGACACGGTCCCGGGGGTGGTTGGGATCGATCGGCACATAGGCCGCTCCCAGCTTGAGGATCGCGAGGATCGCCACGATCATCTCGATGCCGCGATCGACGCAGAGCCCGACCAGGGTCTCGGGGCCGACCCCCCGTCCCTCCAGCAGATGGGCGAGCTGGTTCGCCCGCTGATCCAGCTCGGCGTAGGTCACCCGGTCACCACCGCTGATCACGGCCACCGCATCGGGGCGGCGCTCGACCTGGGCGGTGAAGAGCGCGGGCAGGGATCCGGCGGGTACGGGGCCCGTGGTCGCGTTGAACTCCTCCAGGACCTTCGTCCGCTCCGCCTCGTCGAGCAGCGAGATCTCGGAGATGCGCCGGTCCGGCTCGGCCAGGACGCCCCGGAGGACGACGGTGACGTGGTGCAGCAGCCGTTCAATGGTGCTCGTGTCGAACAGGGCCTTGCTGAAGACGATGTGTCCGAGAACTCCGTCCTCGATCTCGACGAGATGGACCTCAAGATCCATTCGCGTGAGGATGCCGCCGTGGTCGTAGGGCTCGGTCCGCGCGCCGGGCAGGGCGAGCCGCTCCGCCGGTACGTTGATCATCTGGAAGAGCACCTGGACCAGCGGGTTGCGCGACAGGTCCCGCTCGGGGTGCACCTGCTCCACCAGATATTCGAAGGGCAGGTCGCCATGGGCGAAGGCACCGGCCGCCATGTCGCGGACCCGGCCCAGCAGTTGGCGGAAGGTGGGGTCGCCGGACAGATCGGTCCGCAGCACCACGGTGTTGACGAAGAACCCGATGAGGCCCTCGACCTCGGCGCGGCCCCGGTTGGCCACGGGGGTGCCCACCGTGATGTCGTCGCTGTCCACGTACCGGCCCAGCACCAGCTGGAAGGCGGCCAGCAGGGTCATATAGAGGGTCGCGTTCTCCCCGGCGCCCAGTCGGCGAGCCGCCCGGATCAGTTCGGCCGGCAACTCCCAGCGCACCGCGTCGCCTTCCTGGCGGGCGACCGAGGGCCTGGGTCGGTCGGTGGGCAGCTCCAGCGCGGGCGCCATGCCGTCCAGCCGCTTCGTCCAGTAGTCCAGCTGGCGGCGCAGGGTCGGGCCGGACAGCCAGTCGCGCTCCCACTCCGCATAGTCGGCGTACTGCACGGGCAGCGGGGGCAGTACCGGCTCGCGCCCGGCGTCCAGCGCCTCGTACGCGGCGGACAGCTCACGCACCACAATGCCCTGTGACCAGGCGTCGGTCGCCACATGGTGCAACGTCAGCAGCAGGACGTGGTCGTGTTCGTCCAGTCGCAGCGCCTTGGCTCGCAGCAGGGGTCCGGTGCTCAGGTCGAAGGGCTCGGTGATCTCGGCTCCGGCCAGCCGCCGGACCTCCGCCAGCCGCTCCTCCTCGGAGTCGCCGGGCACCGGTTCGAGGCGCACCGGGACGGGGGCGGGGGGCTGGATCCGCTGCACCGGCTGACCGCCGGCCTCGCCGAAGGTGGTGCGCAGCGCCTCGTGCCGGGCGACCACGAGCGAAAGGGCCCGGGAGAGATGAGGGATGTCCAGGCGGCCGCGCACCCGCACCGCGAAGGGGAGGTTGTACGAGGCGTTGCCGGGTTCCAACTGGTCGAGAAACCACAGCCGTTGCTGGGCGAACGACGCCCTCAGCTCCCGGCCCCGGTCGACCGGCACAATGCCGGTGGATTCGTTTCTCCTGGTCCGCTCGAAGAGATTGCTCATGGCCGCGCTGAGACCACGGGATTTGGGCGCGCCTGAATGCCCCACAACACAGCCTTCCCCGACGACTGATGGAAATTGCTTTTCGCGGTTATTGCGCTGGTGCTGTCGCTGTCGCTCGCCGACCGATGACGTAAGCCCACACGGCGGAGAGCCGCATATGGACACTTCTTAAAAGGCGGTACGGCTTAAAGGGTGATACAGCCGGGATTGCGTTCGGTGGCGGATCCGGGAAAGAGATCGAATGCGATGTGGTCTTCGAGTGTGAATCCCATGGCGGCGGTGGAGCCGAGAGAGTCGAGGGACTTGAATACGGTGGACTCGGCCGACTGTCGGCGCTCGCCCTCGACACGGGCCTGTTCGTTCCATGGCCCGAGGAAGCCCGCCCACTCACCGAGACTCGCCGTGTGACCGGCGCGGGCCTTATGACCGGCGTCGACCGCGGCGTCGGCTGTGCGTTGGGCGTCGATTTCGCCGATAAATCCGCCACGCCACGCCGGGTGGTCGTTTTCCCCGCGGCCCGAGGCGGCAATCCCGGAGGTCAACCGGGCGATGGTTCGGTCCGTTAACGCAGCACATCCGACCAGCCGCGCCGTCCGGGTGATATCGGACGCACGCAACTCCGAAACACTCACTACAGCCCCCGTCCCCCGTCCAACGAGCCCCCTCGAAGGGAACCTAGATCGTTGGCTGATCCGCTGTCAACCCATACTTTTGGGGCGGCAATTAGGGCGAGTTGCCGACCTGCGCGAACTCACCAGCCCACCTGATCCGCACGTCAGCGGCGCCGCGGCGATTTTCCACTCGGCCCGCCCGTACGCGATGGGCGGCCCTCCGTACGCGGTGGGCCACCGCCTCGCCAAGGCCATACCCGCCGACGTCGGCGGGCATGGGCATCCCATCGGTCCGGCATCATCGACGCCCAGCACCCGGGCAACGGCGATGAGGCCGGGGGCCAGCCGCCGGAGTCACACGTTCTACACCCCTCTTACGCAAGCCACTTGCAGTACTTGCGCTACGCTTGCGTGCATGACGCGACGACTTGCTGAAGTGGCCAAGAAGGTCGGTGTCAGCGAGGCCACGGTCAGCCGGGTACTCAACGGCAAGCCCGGGGTCTCCGAAGCCACCCGGCAGGCGGTGCTGTCCGCGCTGGACGTCCTCGGCTACGAGCGGCCCACACAGCTGCGGGGCAACCGGGCCCGGCTGGTGGGGCTGGTCCTGCCCGAGTTGCAGAACCCCATATTCCCGGCCTTCGCCGAGGTCATCGGCGGGGCGCTGGCACAGCTGGGGCTGACTCCGGTGCTGTGCACCCAGACCAAGGGCGGGGTATCCGAGGCCGATTACGTGGCACTGCTGCTGCAACAGCAGGTCTCCGGGGTGGTGTTCGCGGGCGGGCTGTACGCGCAGGCCGACGCGCCGCATGAGCACTACCGGCTGCTCGCCGAGCGCAACATTCCGGTGGTGCTGGTCAACGCGGCCATCGAACATCTCGGCTTCCCCGGCGTCTCCTGTGACGACGCCGTGGCCCTGGAGCAGGCGTGGCGGCATCTGGCCTCGCTGGGCCATGAGCGGATCGGGCTGGTGCTCGGGCCCGGTGACCATATGCCGTCGGCACGCAAGCTGGCCGCCGCGCGGGCGGTCGCAGGCGATCTCCCGGACGAGTGCGTGGCCCGGGCGATCTTCTCCATCGAGGGCGGTCACGCCGCGGCCTCCCGGCTGATCGACCGGGGGGTCACGGGGATCATCTGCGCCAGCGACCCACTAGCTCTGGGGGCGATCCGGGCGGCGCGCCGCAAGGGGTTCGGCGTGCCGTCGCGGGTGTCCGTGGTCGGCTACGACGACTCCGCGTTCATGAACTGCACCGAGCCGCCGCTGACCACCGTCAGGCAGCCCATCGAGGCCATGGGCCGGGCGGCGGTCGAGCTGCTGAACGCGCAGATCGGCGGGGCGGCCGTACCGGCCGAGGAGCTGCTGTTCGAACCGGAGCTGGTGGTGCGCGGCTCCACCGCCCAGGCGCCCCGGGGTGGGACAGGGGAGTGAGAGCGGGCCCGTCGGGAGGCGGCCGCCGGGCGGTCGACGCACCGGCCGAAAGGCAGCCGACGGGCTCAATCCACGGGATTCACAGCGCAGTTGAATAATTACAGAATCTACGCGACATCTTGCGACCTCATGTCGACGGTGCTTGAGTGTGCGGCGCACTCACGGTTGTGTGCGCCCCGCTCGCGGCCGTGGGGCTTCCCTGCTCCTGTACAGAGGGGTCCACCCATGAGAAGCACCGGGTTCCGCCGTTCTCTCATCGCGCTCAGCGCCTGTTCCCTCGTCCTCACCGCGTGCGGCGGGTCGAACGACGGCTCATCGGGCGGCAAGACGCGTATCACGGTCAACTGCATGCCGCCCAAGAGCGCCAAGGTCGACCGCGAGTTCTTCGAGGAGGACATCGCCTCCTTCGAGAAGCAGAACCCGGACATCGACGTCGTCGCGCATGACGCGTTCCCCTGCCAGGACCCGAAGACCTTCGACGCCAAGCTGGCCGGCGGCCAGATGGAGAACGTCTTCTACACGTACTTCACCGACGCCAGGCACGTCGTCGACATCAACCAGGCGGCCGATCTCACTCCGTACATCAAGGAGCTGAAGAGCTACTCCACCCTCCAGAAGCAGCTACGCGACATCTACACGGCCGACGGCAAGGTCTACGGCATCCCGCGCACCGGCTACTCGATGGGCCTGATCTACAACCGCAAGCTCTTCGAGAAGGCCGGACTCGACCCCGACAAGCCGCCGCTGACCTGGGAGGAGGTCCGCGCCGACGCCAAGAGGATCGCCGCGCTGGGCGGCGGCACGGTCGGCTACGCGGACTACAGCGCACAGAACCAGGGCGGCTGGCACTTCACGGCCGAGCTGTACTCACAGGGCGGCGACGTGGTCGGCCCCGACGGCAAGAAGGCCACCATCGACACCCCCGAGGCGCGCGCCGTCCTGCGGAACCTGCACGACATGCGCTGGACGGACAACTCGATGGGCAGCAAGCAGCTCCTCGTCATCAACGACGCCCAGCAGATGATGGGTTCGGGCAAGCTGGGCATGTACCTCGCCGCGCCCGACAACCTCCCGATCCTGGTGAAGGAGAAGGGCGGCAACTACAAGGACCTCGCCATCGCCCCCATGCCCGGTGGCGAGGGCACGCTCATCGGCGGCGACGGCTATATGTTCCACAAGAACGACACGCCCGCCCAGATCCGGGCCGGCCTCAAGTGGCTCGACCACATGTTCCTCACCCCGGGCAAGGGTTTCCTGGGCGACTACGTCCGCGCCAAGAAGAAGGACGCCCCGGTGGGCCTGCCCGAGCCGCGGCTGTTCACCGGCGCCGCCGACGCCAAGGACCAGCAGATCAAGAAGGCCAACGCCAATGTCCCGGTGGACAACTACCAGACCTTCCTGGACGGCAACCAGAAGCTGCGGATGAAGATCGAGCCGCCGCATGCCCAGCAGATCTACTCCGTGCTCGACGGAGCCGTCTCCGCCGTCCTGACCAAGAAGGACGCCGATATCGACAAGCTCATCGAGGAAGCCTCCGACAAGATCGACAACATCCTGGCCCGGGGCTGACCCGATGACCGAAACCACTGCGCGGCCGCCCGCCGAGGCGATCGCCGTGCCCCCGGTACAGGCGCCGCCCCCGGCGGGGGGTCGGGGGCGGCGCCGCCTCGCCGACCAGGCCCGTGCCTATGGCTTCCTCCTCGGCGGCCTGCTCTGCTTCGCGCTGTTCTCCTGGTATCCGGCGATCCGCGCGGTGGTGATCGCCTTCCAGAAGTACACCCCCGGCTCCTCACCCGAATGGGTCGGCACCGCCAACTTCACCCGGGTGCTGGACGATCCGGAGTTCACCGCGGCCTGGCGGAACACCCTCACCTTCACCCTGCTGGCGCTGCTCATCGGCTTCGCGATCCCGTTCCTGCTCGCGCTCGTGCTCAATGAACTCCGGCACGCCAAGGCGTTCTTCAGGGTCGTGGTCTATCTGCCGGTGATGATCCCGCCGGTGGTCAGCGCCCTGCTGTGGAAGTGGTTCTACGACCCCGGTGCCGGGCTGGCCAACGAGGCGCTGCGCTTTGCCCATCTGCCCACCTCGAACTGGTCCAACGGCGCCGACACCGCCCTGATCTCCCTCGTCATCGTCGCCACCTGGGCCAATATGGGCGGCACCGTCCTGATCTATCTGGCGGCGCTCCAGTCCATCCCCGGTGAGCTGTACGAGGCGGCCGAACTGGACGGCGCGGGACTGCTCCAGCGCATCCGGCATGTCACGATCCCCCAGACCCGGTTCGTGATCCTCATGCTGATGCTGTTGCAGATCATCGCGACCATGCAGGTCTTCACCGAGCCCTTCGTGATCACCGGCGGTGGCCCGGAAAACGCCACGGTCACCGTCCTGTACCTGATCTACAAGTACGCCTTCCTCTACAACGACTTCGGTGGCGCCTGTGCGCTGAGCGTCATGCTGCTCGTGCTGCTCGGTGCCTTCTCCGCCCTCTATCTGTGGCTGACCCGCTCCGGGGAGGACGACGTATGAGCACCCGGACCCTCGTCTCCCCCGCCGCCCTGGCCCGCCCCCGCGGCAGGGCCGTCTACTGGACGGTCTTCACCGCCGTGCTGGTGCTGTTCGTGATCGCCTTCCTCTTCCCGGTCTACTGGATGGTGACCGGTGCGATGAAGTCGCCGGACGAGGTGGCGAAGACCCCGCCCACCCTCGTCCCCGAGCAGTGGCGCTTCAGCGGCTACACCGACGCCTGGGACCTGATGCAGCTTCCGCAGCATCTGTGGAACACGGTGGTCCAGGCGGCCGGCGCCTGGCTGTTCCAGCTGGTCCTCTGCACGGCCGCCGCCTACGCCCTGTCCAAGCTGAGGCCCGCCTTCGGCAAGGTGATCCTCGGCGGCATCCTGGCCACGCTGATGGTCCCGGCCCAGGCGCTGGTCGTGCCGAAGTACCTGACCGTCGCCGACCTGCCGCTGATCCACACCAGTCTGCTCAACGACCCGCTCGCGATCTGGCTGCCGGCCGTCGCCAACGCCTTCAACCTCTATCTCCTCAAGCGGTTCTTCGACCAGATCCCGCGCGATGTCCTGGAGGCCGCCGAGATCGACGGCGCCGGGAAGCTGCGCACCCTGTGGTCGATCGTGCTGCCCATGTCGCGTCCGGTGCTCGGCGTTGTGTCGATCTTCGCGCTGGTCGCGGTGTGGCAGGACTTCCTGTGGCCGCTGATGGTCTTCTCCGACACCGGCAAGCAGCCGATCAGCGTGGCACTCGTCCAGCTGTCGCAGAACATCCAGCTGACCGTGCTCATCGCCGCGATGGTCATCGCCAGCATCCCGATGGTCGCGCTGTTCCTCCTCTTCCAGCGGCACATCATCGCCGGGATCAGCGCGGGCAGCACAAAGGGCTGACACCGCTCCCCTCGACAGAAAGGCACCCACCGTGGCCCAGCGCACCCCTGCCCGGACACCCCACGACTGGTGGCGCTCCGCCGTCATCTACCAGGTGTATGTGCGCAGCTTCGCCGACGGGGACGGCGATGGCACCGGCGACCTCGCGGGCGTCCGCGCCAGGCTGCCGTACCTCGCCGAACTCGGCGTCCACGCACTGTGGTTCAGCCCCTGGTACCAGTCGCCCATGAAGGACGGCGGCTATGACGTCGCCGACTACCGTGCCATCGACCCGGCCTTCGGCACCCTGGCCGAGGCGGAGAAGGTCATCGCCGAGGCCCGGGAGCTGGGCATCCGCACGATCGTCGACATCGTGCCCAACCATGTCTCCGATCAGCACCCGTGGTGGCGCGCCGCGCTCACCGGCGGCCCCGAGCGCGAGCTCTTCCACTTCCGTCCGGGCCGCGGCGACCACGGTGAACTGCCCCCCAACGACTGGAAGTCGGAGTTCGGCGGCCCGGCGTGGTCCCGGCTGCCCGACGGCGACTGGTATCTGCATCTGTTCGCCCCCGAACAGCCGGACCTCAACTGGGCCCATCCGGCGGTGCGCCAGGAGCACGAGGACATCCTGCGCTTCTGGTTCGAGCGGGGTGTCGCGGGCGTCCGCATCGACTCGGCCGCCCTGCTGGCCAAGGACCCCCGGCTGCCCGACTTCGTCGAGGGCCGCGATCCGCATCCGTACGTCGACCGCGATGAGCTCCATGACGTCTACCGCTCCTGGCGCGGAGTGGCCGATGAGTACGGCGGCGTCTTCGTGGGCGAGGTGTGGCTGCCCGACAGCGAGCGCTTCGCCCGCTATCTGCGCCCCGACGAGCTGCACACCGCCTTCAACTTCTCCTTTCTGGCCTGCCCCTGGGACGCCCGGCGGCTGCGGACATCGATCGACGAGACGCTCGCCGAACACGCCCCCGTGGGCGCGCCCGCCACCTGGGTGCTGTGCAACCACGATGTGACCCGCACCGTGACCCGCTACGGGCGCGAGGACACCGGGTTCGACTTCGCCACCAAGGTCTTCGGCACCCCCACCGACCTCGCCCTGGGCACCCGGCGGGCGCGGGCCGCCGCGCTGCTGTCGCTGGCCCTGCCCGGCGCCGTCTACGTCTACCAGGGGGAGGAGCTGGGCCTGCCCGAGGCCGATATCCCGCGCGACCGTATCGAGGACCCGATGCACTTCCGCTCCGGCGGCACCGACCCGGGCCGCGACGGCTGCCGGGTGCCGCTGCCGTGGGTGGCGGAGGCGCCGTACGCCGGATTCGGCTCGCGGGAGGAGCCGTGGCTGCCGCAGCCCGCGGACTGGCCGGCGTACGCGGCCGGTCTCCAGGCGGAGGACCCGGGTTCGATGCTCAGCCTCTACCGCGAGGCCATTCGCATCCGCCGCACCACCCCCGGTTTCGGCGACGGGGCGCTGACCTGGCTCCCCTCGGCCGACGGTGTTCTGGCCTTCGCCCGTACCGAGGGCCTGGTCTGCATGGTCAACCTCGCGGAGACCCCCGCCGAGCTGCACCGCGACTCCCGGCTCCTGCTCAGCAGCGGCCCCCTGGACGACCATGGCCGACTTCCCCAGGACACGGCGGCCTGGCTGCGCATCTGAGCCGCCACCACCGCACCGCACCACCCCCCACCGCACCGCGCTATCCCACCACCCCCACCACGAAGGGATCAGCACATGCACAGCAACAGCACGGCATCGGCATCGGCATCGGCCAGGCGCTTGTCCGCGATCGGCGTGGCCGTCGCCCTGGCCGCCGGCATGCTCGTGACCCTGACCCCCACGGCCGCCCACGCGGCGGCGGGCGCCTCCCTCCCGTTCACCTCGGTGGAGGCCGAGTCGGCCACCACCACGGGTACGAAGATCGGCCCCGACTTCACCCAGGGCACACTCGCCTCCGAGGCGTCCGGTCGCCAGGCCGTCCGCCTCGCCTCGGGCCAGCGCGTCGAGTTCACCGCACCGCGCGCCGCCAACGCGGTGAACGTCGCCTACAGCGTGCCCGACGGCCAGTCGGGCACCCTCAACGTCTATGTCAACGGCACCAAGCTGGCCAAGACCCTCGCGGTCACGTCCAAGTACTCGTATGTGGACACCGGCTGGATCATGGGGTCGAAGACCCACCACCTCTACGACAACGCCCGGCTGCTGCTCGGCCAGAACGTCCAGGCCGGTGACAAGATCGCCTTTGAGGCGGCGAACACCCAGGTCGCCGTCGATGTGGCCGATTTCGAGCAGGTGGCGGCGGCCGCCACCCAGCCGTCCGGATCGGTCTCCGTCACCTCCAAGGGCGCCGACCCCAGCGGGCAGGGCGACTCCACCCAGGCGTTCCGGGACGCCATCTCCGCCGCCCAGGGCGGAGTGGTCTGGATCCCGCCGGGTGACTACAAGCTGACCTCCTCCCTGAGCGGTGTCCAGAACGTCACCCTCCAGGGCGCCGGCGGCTGGCACTCCGTCGTGCACACCTCGCGGTTCATCGACCAGACCGGCTCCTCAGGCAACGTCCACATCAAGGACTTCGCGGTCATCGGCGAGGTCACCGAGCGTGTCGACTCCAACCCCGACAACTTCGTCAACGGCTCGCTCGGCCCGGGCTCCAGCGTGTCGGGCATGTGGATCCAGCATCTGAAGGTCGGTCTCTGGCTGACCGGCAACAACGACAACCTCGTGATCGAGAACAACCGCATCCTCGACACCACCGCCGACGGCCTCAACCTCAACGGCTCCGCCAAGGGCGTACGGGTCCGCGAAAACTTCCTGCGCAACCAGGGCGACGACTCGCTCGCCATGTGGTCGCTGAACTCCCCGGACACCAACAGCAGCTTCGAGAACAACACCATCTCGCAGCCGAACCTCGCCAATGGCATCGCGATCTACGGCGGTACGGACATCACGGTCAAGAACAACCTGATCTCCGACACCAACGCCCTCGGCAGCGGTATCGCCATCTCCAACCAGAAGTTCCTCGACCCGTTCCATCCGCTGGCCGGCACGATCACGGTCGACGGCAACACGCTCGTCCGCGCGGGGGCCATGAACCCCAACTGGAGCCATCCGATGGGCGCCCTGCGCGTCGACTCCTACGACAGCGCCATCGAGGCCACCGTCAACATCACCAACACGACCATCACGGACAGCCCGTACAGCGCCTTCGAGTTCGTCTCCGGCGGCGGCAGGGGCTACGCGGTCAAAAACGTCAATGTGACCGGCGCGACCGTGACCAACCCCGGAACGGTCGTCGTCCAGGCCGAGGCGCAGGGGGCCGCGAAGTTCAGCAATGTCACCGCCTCCAGCGTCGGCGTCGCGGGCATCTACAACTGCCCCTTCCCGGCCGGCTCGGGCACCTTCAGCCTCAGCGAAGGCGGCGGCAACTCCGGCTGGAGCAGCACCTGGTCGGACTGTTCCGCCTGGCCCCAGCCCGGCCAGGGCAACCCGGAGCCCGACCCGGGCCGCAACCTCGCCAAGGGCCGTCCGGCCACCGCGACCGGCTCACAGGACGTCTACACCCCCGGCAAGGCGGTCGACGGCGATGCCAACACCTACTGGGAGTCGGCCAACAATGCCTTTCCGCAGGCCCTGACCGTGGACCTGGGCTCCAGTCAGGCCGTGCGCCGGCTGGTGCTGAAGCTGCCGCCCTCCGCGGCCTGGGGCGCCCGTACCCAGACCCTGTCGGTACTGGGCAGCACCGACGGCTCGTCGTACTCGACGGTGGTGGGCTCGCAGGGCTACCGCTTCGACCCGGCGAGCGGCAACAAGGTCACCGTCACCCTGCCCGGCGGCACCAATGTGCGCTACCTGAGGCTGAATGTCACCGGGAACACGGGCTGGCCGGCGGCCCAGGTCAGTGAGGTGGAGGCGTATCTGACCTCCTCATGATCCCCACCCCCCGCGCTTCGCCGTCGCCCCGGACCAAGCGGACACCTCGGGTCCCCGGCCCGGCGGAGCGCGGGACGGGATGTGGTCCGGAGCCGGTACGGATCGGACGGGTGCGGACCGCATGAGGGGCTCGTCAAGGCCACCACCAGCAAGCCTTGCATGATCATGCGGAAGACTGCATACTCCTGCTGTGTCCAAAGTTCTCACCTCCCTCCCTGTCGGCGAACGCGTCGGGATCGCCTTCTCCGGCGGCCTCGACACCTCGGTAGCGGTCGCGTGGATGCGCGACAAGGGCGCTGTGCCCTGCACCTACACCGCCGACATCGGCCAGTACGACGAGCCCGATATCGCCTCGGTCCCCGGGCGCGCCACGACGTACGGCGCGGAGGTCGCCCGCCTGGTGGACTGCCGGGCGGCCCTGGTGGAGGAGGGGCTCGCGGCCCTGTCCTGCGGGGCGTTCCACATCCGCTCCGGCGGCCGCAGCTACTTCAACACCACCCCGCTCGGGCGGGCGGTCACCGGCACCCTGCTGGTGCGCGCCATGCTCGAGGACAATGTGCAGATCTGGGGCGACGGCTCCACCTTCAAGGGCAATGACATCGAGCGGTTCTACCGCTACGGCCTGCTGGCCAACCCCTCCCTGCGGATCTACAAGCCCTGGCTGGACGCCGACTTCGTCAGCGAGCTCGGCGGCCGCAAGGAGATGTCGGAGTGGCTGGTCGCCCATGACCTGCCCTACCGGGACAGCACGGAGAAGGCGTACTCCACCGACGCCAACATCTGGGGCGCGACCCATGAGGCCAAGTCGCTCGAGCACCTCGACACGGGCATCGAGATCGTCGAGCCGATCATGGGCGTGCGGTTCTGGGACCCGACGGTCGAGATAGCGGCCGAGGATGTCACGGTCGGCTTCGAGCAGGGCCGGCCGGTGACGATCAACGGCAAGGAGTTCGCCTCCGCCGTCGATCTGGTGCTGGAGGCCAATGCCATCGGCGGCCGCCACGGCATGGGCATGTCCGACCAGATCGAGAACCGCGTCATCGAGGCCAAGAGCCGGGGCATCTACGAGGCGCCGGGCATGGCGCTGCTGCACGCGGCGTACGAGCGGCTGGTCAACGCGATCCACAACGAGGACACCCTCGCCACCTACCACAACGAGGGGCGGCGGCTCGGCCGGCTGATGTACGAGGGCCGCTGGCTGGACCCGCAGGCGCTGATGGTGCGCGAGTCGCTCCAGCGCTGGGTGGGCGCGGCGATCACCGGCGAGGTGACCCTGCGGCTGCGGCGCGGTGAGGACTACTCCATCCTGGACACCTCCGGACCGGCGTTCAGCTACCACCCGGACAAGCTCTCGATGGAGCGGACCGAGGACTCCGCCTTCGGGCCGGTGGACCGGATCGGCCAGCTGACCATGCGCAACCTCGACATCGCCGACTCGCGCGCCAAGCTGGAGCAGTACGCCGGTCTCGGCATGGTCGGCAGTTCGCATCCGGCGCTGATCGGCGCCGCGCAGGCGGCCTCCACCGGGCTGATCGGCGCGATGCCGCAGGGTGCCTCCGAGGCGATCGCCTCGGGCGGCCAGGCGTCGGGGGAGGACACGCTGCTCGACCGGGCCGCGATGGAGTTCGGCGCCGACTGACGCTCCGTCCGACCCGTGACAACGGCCAGGGTGCCCCGCTCCGGGGCGCCCTGGCCGTACCCGTTCGACGTCACCCGTCGACCGCCCCTGACGCCAAGCGGCGCGGCACCCCCATGCGGGGGCGCCGCGCCGCCGTGCGGACCGGGCAGCGGCCGGGCCGGGTCAGCCCGCGGGCCGCCCTGCCGTGCCGCCGCCCAGGCCGTCGACGTAGGTGGCGATCCAGGCCAGCGGCGCGTTCCAGTTGATGGTGATCTCGTTGGTGGAGAACGCCATGATGTCGTCGATGTAGCACATCGCCGGGGCGCAGCCGTTCAGCTTCTCCTTGGCGACCGGGTCCTGGAGCCCGGAGTTCGGGCCGCCCGCCAGCGAACCGGGTGCCGGATGCGGCAGCTTGTGGTCGAGCTGGTGGGCCCAGAAGCGGTGGTGCTGGTTGTGCGAGTTCCGTTCGCCGTAGCCGGTGACGTAGGACTGGTTGAGCGGATTCGCGCCCAGCAGGTAGTCCATGCCGCGGAGCACCGCGTCGCGGTAGCGGGGCTTGTCCGTCAGGTCGTGCGCGGTGGCGAGCACGATCATGTTGTTCAGCACCTGGCTGTTGGAGCCCCATTCGTATTTGCCGTCCTTCGGCGCGTACGGAACGCCGTAGGCCGACTTCGCGGAGTCCGCGGCGTAGCGGTCGGCGGCCTTCGTCACCATCGAGCGCACCTCGGCGCGCTGCTGTGCGGTGAGCTTGTTGGGGACGGTGGCCAGGTCCAGCGCTCCCAGCCCCGCGGTCGAGGCCCAGGACATGCCGCCGCCGCGCGGGAAGAGCGCGCCGACGTCGCGGTGCAGCGGCGAGTCGAACACCGCCTTGGCGTAGGTGTGGTCGCCGGTGGTGATGAACAGCTCGGCCGCGGCCCAGTAGAACTCGTCACCGACGGACTGGTCGCCGTAGGCGCCGCCGCCCGTGGAGTCGCTGTCACTCGCGAGGATCTTCGGATGTGCCTTGGCCGCGGCCCACGCGGTCCGGGCCGCGTGCAGCGAGCGGGCGGCGAACTCCGGGTCGTAGGACTTGAACAGGCGGGCGCTCTGCGCGGCGGCGGCCGCCAGGTTGAGCGTGGCAGCGGTGGACGGCTTATGCAGCTCACGCTGTTGCTGGTCCTGGTCCGGCCGGGTCGGGAAGCCGGTCCACTCCTTGTCGTGCACCTTATGGAAGGCCATACCGGCGAGCGGCTTGCCCTTGGGCACCTGCATGCGCAGCAGGAACTCCATCTCCCAGCGGGCCTCGTCCAGGATGTCCGGGACGCCGTTGCCGCGCTCGGGCACCCGGAGCCGGCCGTCGCCCAGCGACGCGCCGTCGGCGCCCTTGGTGGTGCGGGTGCGCTCGTACGCGGACATCAGCTGGGCCACGGAGATACCGCCGTTGACGACGTACTTGCCCTGGTCACCGGCGTCGTACCAGCCACCGGAGACATCGCGGCGGTAGTCGCACACACCGTCCTGGCACGGGACGTCGGTGTCGCCCCGGTGCGGGGCGGCCTTGTCATGGCCCGCGGGACGGGCGTACTTCGGCCCCACGAGATCCGCGTCGATCTTGATGCCGCTGCGGTTGTGGTAGAAGTACGCCAGCGCGTCGCTCCGCAGTGAGCTGTAGAGGTGGTCACCAATGGTGAACGGCTCGCTCTTCTTGCCGTCGACGGTGACGGTGTACCCCTTGCCCTCGTTTGTGACCTTGCTGAAGTCGAAGGTCTGGACGTTCTGCCGGGAGCTCGGGTCGACACCGGCGGGGGTGGTGGTCCCGCTCGCCCGCTCGGTGCCGTCGGCGGCCCGGAGCGTCCAGGTCAGGGGCTTGGTGGCGCTGGTGACGACCGTGCCCTTCTTGGGGCCGTCGGTCAGATAGCCGACCTGGTTCACCCGCACCGGCGAGCCGGTGTCGGGCTTGGGAGCGGCCTGGGGCAGGGTCGTCCCGGCGCCGTGCCGTGCGTGGTGGCCCACGGCACCCGCGGCGGGTGCGGTCAGGGCGCCGAGGGTCAGCCCGGCGGCGACCGCCGCGCACACCATGCGCCGGCGGCGGCGGTCGGTCCGGTCAGGGGCGGTCCGTACACGAGGAGCAGGAGACACGACTCAGCACTTCCGGGGTTCGGCGTCTTTTCCGTCCCCCAGAGGCTATGAACCCGCCCTGGCCTGCGGCTTCGTACGCTTAGCCGAAATCCGGGTACACCAGGTGACCGAGGCCGGCCTCCTTCGATCGAGGTATCGCGCGAGGTGAGGGGCGGTGGCGGCGGGGCTACCAGCGGGCGAGGTCCGGCTGGAAGGACGGGTCGAAGCGCCGCATGTACCCGGTGTCATCGCGGTTGCGCTGTCCGCAGCGCACGTACTGCTCATGCAGGCGCGCCAGCGCGTCGGGGTCCAGCTCCACACCGAGGCCGGGGGCGCCCGGGACGGGCACCGCGCCGTCCGTGAAGGCCAGCGCGCCGTCCACGATCACGTCCTCGGTCTTCCACGGCCAGTGGGTGTCACAGGCGTAGCTGAGATTCGGGGTGGCCGCGGCCAGGTGGACCATCGCGGCCAGGCTGATCCCCAGATGCGAGTTCGAGTGCATGGACAGGCCCATGCCGAAGGTGTCGCAGATGCCGGAGAGCAGCTTGGAGCGGCGCAGTCCGCCCCAGTAGTGGTGATCGGAGAGGACGACCTGGACGGCGTCGGCGGCCACCGCGGGGGCCAGCTCGTCGAAGGCCACCACACACATGTTGGTGGCCAGCGGCATGGGGACCTCGCGGGCGACCGCGGCCATGCCCTCGATCCCGGGGGTGGGGTCTTCCAGGTACTCCAGCACACCGTCGAGCGCGCGCCCGACCTTCACCGATGTCCGCGTCGTCCAGACGGCATTGGGGTCCAGGCGCAGCGGATGGTCGGGGAAGGCGCGGCGCAGCGCCCGTATCGCCTCGATCTCCTCCTCCGGGGGCCTGACGCCGCCCTTCAGCTTGATCGCGGTGAAGCCGTAGTCGTCCACCATCCGCCGGGCCTGCGCCACGATGGCATCGGGGTCGAGGGCCTCGCCCCAGGAGTCCGGCTCCCGGCCGGGGTGACCGGCCCACTTGTAGAAGAGGTACGCGCTGAACGGGACCGCGGACCGCACGGCGCCGCCGAGGAGGTCGCAGACCGGGCGTCCGATGGCCTTGCCCTGGATGTCCAGCAGCGCCACCTCGAACGGGGAGGCGACGCGGTCGACGGTGCTGCTGGTGGTGATCATGCCGGTGAGCCCGGAGCCGCCCGCGCCGCCCACGCGGTCGATGACCCGCTGGACGCGCTGGTTCAGTTCCTCGGTGGCGAAGGCGTCCAGCCCGACGATCTCGTGTCCGACGGCCGTGAGGCGCTCCAGGTGGAGTTCGTCCGCGTAGGTCTCGCCGAGCCCGGTCGGACCCGCGTCGGTGTGGATCTGCACGATCGAGCGGAGCGCGAAGGGCTCATGGACGCCGACGGAGTTGAGCAGGGCCGGGTCGTGGAAGGCGACGGGGGTGATGGTGACATCCGTGATGCGCGGGGCTGCTCCGTCAGACATCGACGTCCATTCATATGATTGAACGGGTGGTAGATGGGTGAACCATACCAAGGTGCCGCCCCGACGAGGAGGGGGCGAACACACCCGTCGCAACTCATGTGATTCCGCATGGAATTATCGCTTCCGGAGCCATTGACCTGGGCGAACGGGCGATCGTAAGGTCTGCGCACACCCAGCCCCGCATTCATGTGTGTGAACTCTGTGCGCGTACGCCGTCCGCGCGGAGCGGATCAGGCGCCGACGCGGAGGACCAGCTTGCCGCGGGTGTGGCCGTCCTCGCCCTTGCGGTGGGCGCGGGCGGCCTCCTCCAGCGGGAAGACCTCCTCGACCTCGACCACGACCTCCCCCTTGTCGATCAGCCCGGCGATCGTGGTGAGGGCGGCGCCGTCCGGCTCGACGAGGAAGCCAGTGGTACGCATCCCGGCGGCGTCCGCGGCCTGTCGCACCTCGGGGGCGACGCCACCGGGGACGGCCACCAGCAGTCCCCCCTTCTTCAGCACCTTCAGGGAACGGCTGCTGGTGGCGTCGTGGTCCTCGCCCAGAAGGTCGATCACCACATCGATGTCCTCGACCACGTCCTCGAAGCGCCGCTCGGTGTAGTCGACCAGCTCCGCCGCTCCGAGCCGGCCGAGCCATTCGTGCCGGCTCCCCCGGGCGGTCCCCACCACCCGCGCCCCCAGGTGCCGGGCGAACTGGACGGCGAAGTGCCCGACACCGCCCGCGGCGGCGTGCACGAGAACCCGCTGACCCGCCGTCACCCGTGCGGTGTCCACGATGATCTGCCAGGCCGTCAGCGCCGCCAGCGGCACGGCTGCCGCCTCCTCATGGCTCAAGGTGCCGGGCTTGCGGGCGAACTGACGAGAGGGAGCCGTGACGAACTCGGCGTAGCCGCCGGCCTGGCGGGGGAACCACGGCATGCCGTACACCTCGTCGCCGGGGGCCAGGGTGGTCACCCCGAACCCGACCTCCTCGACCACGCCGGAGACATCCCAGCCCAGGGTGAACGGCGGGTCGCCGAGCACACCGGCCATACCGCCGCCCTGGCGGGTCTTCCAGTCGACCGGGTTGACACCGGCGGCGCGCACCCGCACCAGCACCTCGGTGGGCAGCGGCTCCGGCCGCGGGACCTCCGCGACGCGCAGCACCTCCGGGCCGCCGAGCGCATCCTGCACCACCGCACGCATCATGGACCTGGCCACGTGTGCCTCCTGAGCTCATCCGTTCTCTCGCGCCCGCTCTCCGGACGCGTTCGCACGCTATCCGCCGGGCTCTGGTTACCCACAAGGGACACTGCTACCTTTTGGGTAGTACCAGCATTCGGAGGTCGCTCCATGAGCACGCGATGTCACACCGGCCAGCACGACCATCATGATGTGTACGAGGCCCAGTGCCCGTGCCGCGCCATGCTGGACCTGCTGGCGAACAAATGGTCGGCGCTCGCCATCGGGGCCCTGGAGGACGGCCCGCTGCGGTTCGGCGCGCTCCAGCGCCGCCTTCAGGGCATCAGCCCGAAGGTGCTCACCCAGACGCTGCGCCGCATCGAGGGCGCCGGGCTCGTCGAGCGCACCGTTTACCCGGCCGTCCCGCTCCATGTGGAGTACGAACTCACTCCCCTGGGCCGCAGCGCGTCCATCCCGCTGCGGAATCTGCGCATATGGGTCGAGGACAACCTGGACCTCACCACCGCGCCCGCGACGCCCGCGTGACGGCGCCGGTCCCCCGTCACCGCCGCCCGTCCCCCGCAGCACCCTCCCCACGGACGAGAGGGCGCCCTTTTCGAACCCCGCGGCTCCCTGCGAGCCCGGGGCCCCGTCAGAACGCGGGGGCGGTGCGGATGGCCGCGATGTCGAACTGGAGGCGGACCTTCTCACTCACCAGGGCGCCGCCCTCGGCCAGTCTGGCGTTGTAGGTCAGGCCCCATTCGGAGCGGTTGATGGTGGTCGTACCGTCGAAGCCCGCCCGCTGGTAGCCGAAGGGGTCCGTGACCTGCCCGATATAGGTGAGCTCCAGGATCACGGGGCGGGTGATGTCTCTGATCGTGAGGTCCCCGGTCATCCGGTAGACGTCCGTGCCCACGACCTCCACGGCGGTGCTGGCGAACCGGATGTGCGGGTAGGTTCTGGCGTCCAGGAAATCCCGGCCCATCAGGTGGTCGTCGCGCTGCTCGACACCGGTCTGGACACTCGCGGTGGACATCAGGACCTCGGCCCGGGAGCGGCGCGGATCGCGGCCGTCGAAGTAGAGGCGGCTCTGGAACTCCGCGAAGGCGCCACGCACCGTGGTCACCATGGCGTGCCGGACGGAGAAACCGATCCGGCTGTGCGCCGGGTCGACGATCCACTCTCCGGTGAGAGCCGCGAGATCGGGATCCGGCAGAGCGACGGCACCGGCGGACGTCGCCCGGGTAGGGGGGACCGCCGGCGCGGCGTTGGGGACCGCACGACGGGGGGTACTGCGGCTGAACAGGTTCATGCCACCCGTTGTTACTTTCAACCTAGGGGGTGACGCAACCCTTGATCAAGAGCAGATACACAAGAATCTTGAGTAAGTGCCTCCGGGACCCCGCGAGCATGCCCGCCGGTGCCCGCCCACACGCCTGGCGCGACCAAGGTGCGGGCGGCGTGCGCACCGCCGGATACGTCATCCTGGTCAACGCCCTTTGATCACCGCGATGTTCCCGCCGAGGAGAAGCACCCGTTGACGACCGACAGCTACTACGAGCCGATCGACGAACACCGCTACAAGCCCACCCCCCACGTCAGTGGCGCCTGGAGCACCGATGAGCAGCACTTCAGCCCGCTCGGCGGTCTCATCGTCCATGCCATCGACCGCCATCTCGCCACCCGTCCGGACACCGGACTGCTCCTCAGCCGGATCAGCTTCGACATCCTCGGGCGCCTCGCCCTCGACGAGTGCGAGATCCGAGTGGAGACCATCCGGCCCGGCCGCACCATCGAGCTCCTCGAAGCCGTCGTGCTCATCGCCGACCGCCCGGTGGTCCGGGCCCGAGCCTGGCTCCTCGCCGCCGTGGACACCGCCGCCGTCGCCGGTGGCGCCGGGGACCGGCTCACCCCTCCCGAGCGGCTCGCCCCCTGGGCGATGGCCTCGCTGTGGCCCGGCGGGTACATCGCCTCCCTGGACTCCCGTCCGCTCGCACCGCCCCGGCCGGGCCGCGCCACCGTATGGGTCTCCACCCCGCTCGACCTCGTGGCCGGGCAGACCAGCACCCCGCTGGCCTCGTACATCACGCTGATCGACACCGCCAACGGCATCGCCGTACGGCAGTCGCCCACCGCCTGGATGTTCCCCAACGTCGATCTGACCATCCACCTCCACCGCCGGCCGGAGGGCCGCTGGGCCGGGCTGGACACCACGGTCACCTTCGGCGACACCGGCCAGGGCATCACCAGCACCGTGCTGCACGATCTGCGCGGTCCGGTCGGCCACGCCCAGCAGATCCTCACCGTCCGCCCCCTGCCCGGCACCTGACCGCGTACGGGACCCGCCGCCACCGGTGGGGTGGCGGCTCGCCTGTACGATGACGCCGCAAGCAACGAACCACTCTGCCTGACGCAGAGCTGGCGCGACCGCTCGGCGGCCGCGGTCTTCTGCCCCCTGCTCGGCGCGGACCCGGTATCTACCCCGGTCCAGCGCGAGAGGACAGCTCTCGGCGCACTCCGCCATGCCGGCCCGGGTGCGCTACCAGGCGGCGGAAAGGCGTCGGCCGTGGCATCCGCGGTCTCCAGCACCACCCCTCCTCCCGTAGAGCCCCCTCCCGCACCGCGCGCGGGCTACGGGCAACTGCTCCGCACACCGGGCGCGTGGAGCTTCCTGCTGCCCGGTTTCGCCGCCCGGCAGCCGTTCGCGATGCTGACGATCAGCATCGTGCTGCTGCTGCGCCACACCACCGGGTCGTACGGTGTCGCCGGTGTGGTCGCGGCCGTCACCGGCGTCTCCATGGCGCTGTTCGCGCCGCGGAGCGGCAAGCTGGCCGACCGCCACGGGCAGAGCGCGGTTCTGGTGCCGGGGGTGCTGATCCACGCGGCGGCCGCGGCCCTGCTGACCGCGCTCGCGCTGGTGCACGCGCCCCTGTGGGCGCTGATCGCCGCCGCGGTGCCGACGGGCGCCTCCGTCCCGCAGGTCGGACCCATGGTGCGGGCCCGCTGGGCGGCCGTACTCGGGGACGGCGCCGCGGGCGGACCCGGCCCGCGTTCGGGGCGCCATCCGCTGCCGGCGACCGCGGCCGCGTTCGAGTCCGTGACGGACGAGCTCACATTTGTCATCGGCCCCGTGCTCGCGACCGGTCTGAGCACCGGTGTGCACCCGGCCTCCGGCCTGATCGCGGAGGCGGCGCTGACCCTCGCGGGCGGACTGCTCTTCGCGGCCCAGCGCCGTACCGCGCCGCGGCCGGGCCCCGCTCGGGCAGACACGCGGGAGCGGCACGCCTCGGCCCTGTCGGTGCCGGGTGTGCGTGTCCTGGCCGTGGCCTTCCTGGGCATCGGTTCGGTCTTCGGCGGTATGCAGGTGGCACTGACCGCCTTCACCCAGGAGCACGGTCAGCCCGGCCTGAACGGTGTGCTGTACGGCGTCTTCGCGGCGGGCAACATGTTCGCGGGCGTGGCCTGCGGCGCCATCGCCTGGCGCACCTCCCCGCGGCGGCGGCTGCTGACCTCCTACGCCGCGCTGACCCTGGTCTGCTCGACGCTGTGGGCGGTGCCCACGCCACTGCCGCTGGGCGGGCTTGGACTGCTCGCGGGGCTGTGCGTCGCACCGGCGCTGATCACCGGCTACACCCTGGTGGAGGCCCTGGTCCCGGCCACGTCCCGGACGGAGGCGTTCACCTGGCTGACCGGCTCGGTCGCGCTGGGGCAGGCCGCGGCGGTGACGGCGGGCGGACAGCTGGCGGACGGCTTCGGCGCGAGCGCCGCCTTCACGGTGCCGCTCATGGGCACGGCCCTCGCTTTGCTGACGGTGGTGTCCCTGCGCGCCCGGATCGCACCGCGCGGCGCCACGAAAGAGATACGCCACGAGCGGGGCCCCGCCGCCCCTCGCCCCGAGTCGCTCCGGGCGGCGGACACCTCCTGAGCGACATTCCGCTCCGGGGGCGGCACCGAGCCGGGCGGCGGCCGTACGGTCGCCGCCCGGCTCGGTGCTCCGAACGCGGGGTCCGGGGTGTGAGCAGCCATGCCCCGGAGCAGGTCCCGGTCAGCCGCGGGCGATGACCTTGCCCGGGTTGAGGATCCCGTGCGGGTCGAGGGCCGCCTTGACGGCGCGGTGCATGTCCAGGACGGCCGGTGTGAGCTCCCGCTCCAGACCGTCCCGCTTCAGCAGCCCCACACCGTGTTCGCCACCGGAGAGGCCGGTGCCGGCGCCCCGGGTGACCAGCGGCACGCCGTGCCGTACACAGGCACGCACCACCGAGCGCACCTCCCGCGCCGTCCGTGGCCGCACCACGACGCGAGGGGTGCCGTAGGGCGCCCACTCCGCCTCGTCGTGGACGAAACCGGCGGCGACGTCGGGGTCCTCGACCAGCCGGCCGTCCGGCAGCGCCTGCCGCAGATCGTCGATCAACACGTGCGGTCCCCTGCCTTGTCGTCGAGCACGGTGCTTTCCGTTCGCACGGTACCCATCGCCAGGAGAAAGCAAGCTCGTCGCCCCCTGCCGCCGCTGCCGCCCCCTGTCACCCGGAAGGCGGCCCTGCCGCACTTGCGCGAGAACCGCCGTTCTCCTACCGTCGTACCCGACGCGGAGAATACCCGTTCTCCCCGCCCCCTCCCCCATGCTCAAGGAGACGACGTGGCCGACGCTCCCCGCCCTCCCTTCCCGCCGTTCACCCGCGAGACCGCGATCCAGAAGGTCCGGCTGGCCGAAGACGGCTGGAACTCCCGTGACCCGGAGAAGGTCGCCCTGGCCTACACCGTCGACTCGCGCTGGCGGAACCGCGCGGAGTTCGCCACCGGACGCGACGAGATCGTCGCCTTCCTCACCCGCAAATGGGCGAGGGAGCTGGACTACCGGCTCATCAAGGAGCTGTGGGCCTTCGACGGCAACCGCATCGCCGTGCGCTTCGCCTACGAAAGCCACGACGACTCCGGCAACTGGTTCCGCTCCTACGGCAACGAGAACTGGGAGTTCGACGACAACGGCCTGATGCGCCTGCGCTACGCCTGCATCAACGACCTCCCCATCAAGGAGTCGGAGCGCCTGTACCACTGGCCGCTCGGGCGCCGCCCCGATGACCACCCCGGGCTGAGCGACCTCGGCCTCTGACCGACCGGCGCCACCCCACCGACCGGCACCATCCGACCGACCGGCACCAGGAGATCGGCGAAATGATCAGTCCAGAAACCGCGGAGCTCCGGATCCTCGACGCGGCCGAGAGCCTTTTCTACGGACGGGGGCTCCAAGCGGTGGGCATGGACGAGATCCGCTCCGCGTCAGGCGTCTCCCTCAAAAGGCTCTACCAGCTCTTCCCCTCCAAGGGCGAGCTGATACAGGCGTATCTGCGGCGGCGCGACGTCCGCTGGCGCCAGAAGCTGGCCGCGTACGCCGATGCCCGGACCACACCCGAGGAGAGCATCCTGGCGGTCTTCGACTGGCTCTACGAGTGGTTCGGCGAGCCGGACTACCGCGGCTGCGCGTTCAGCAACTCCTTCGGAGAGCTCGGCGCCACCTCGTCGGCCGTCGCCGAGACGGCACGCGCCCACAAGGAGGCGTTCTTCGGATACCTCACCGATCTGACGGCGGCCGCGGGCAAACCGGCCCCGCTGGCCGACCACTTGGCCCTCCTGGCCGAAGGAGCCATCACCACCGCGGCGATCACCGGCAGCGCCGAACCCGCGCACCAGGCCAAAGAGGCCGCACGCGTCCTGCTGGCGGCGGCGTAGCGATCACCGTCCTGTCCCGTACGGGGTGGCGGGAGCGGGGCCGGGCGCCGGGAGCAGCCCGGACGATGCGGCCGGACGAGGGCAGGACCGGTCCGCCTCATGTGTCACCGCCCCCGCCCCGCCACCCGTGACGCTGCTCAGTCCGCCTTGAGGGCCGTGAGGATGTTCAGCCGGGCCGCCCGGCGGGCGGGCCAGAGTCCGGCGACCACCCCGACCAGCACGGCGCCCGCAAGGGCCACGGCGATGCGGCCCCAGGGGATGACCATCTCGTACCCCTGGATGCTGTCGGAGGCCAGCCGGCCCGCGGCCCAGCCGAGGAAGATGCCCGCGCTGATGCCCAGCACGGCCCCGAACAGCGAGATGAGGACGGACTCCAGACGGATCATCCGCTTGGTCTGCTCGGGCTGGAGCCCCACCGCGCGCAGCATCCCGATCTCACGGGTGCGCTCGAACACGGACATCGCGAGGGTGTTGACGACTCCCAGGACGGCGATCACCACCGCCATGGCCAGCAGCCCGTAGAGGACATTGACGAGCAGTGTGATGGACTCGCCACCGGCCGCCTCGGCCAGGTCGTCGGTGTTCCGCACCCGGATGAGCGGGTTCTGGTCGAGGGCGCGCTCGAGGGAGTGCCGTGCCGTCTCGCCGTCACCGGCCTTGGTGCGCACCAGGACCGAGGCGTCCTCGATCTCCTTCAGATGGGGCTGGAGGGTGGCCAGCGGCATCATGGTGGGCGGCAGGAATTCGTCGTCGTGGTAGATGCCGCCGATCCGCAGGGTGGCGCGGGCGCCGTCGTCGTAGACCACCGGGACACGCTGCCCCATGGTCCATCCGTAGATGTCGGCGGTGGAGGTGTCGATCAGCAGGTCCTTGCCCCCACCCGCGCCCAGTGCCGCGAGCGACCCGGAGACGAAGCCGGGGTCGAGGAGGTCGCCGATGGTGCGGGGGTCCACACCGGTCAGGGTGACTTCGTCGCCGCCGATCCGCACGGCGCTCTGGCGCCGCGGGCTGGAGGAGGTCACGTCCGCGGACTTCGCCAGGGTGCGGTGGACCGACGCGGGCAGGCCGCCGCCGTTCTTCGACGTGATCTCGAAGTCGGCCCTGACGGTGTTCTCGGCCCGCTGGTGCAGCGCCGTCGTGGCGGACACCGCGACCACCGTGAGGCCGGTGACCAGGGACAGCCCGATCATCAGGGCCGAGGCCGTGGAGGCGGTGCGCCGGGGGTTGCGGCGGGCGTTGCGCGGGGCCAGTGTGCCGGGGACGCCGAAGCGGCGCAGCAGGGGTGAGGCGAGCGCGATGGCCGGGCCGGAGAGCGCCGGTGTCACCACGATGATGCCGATGAGCAGCAGGGCGGCCGGGAGGAGCACGATGGTGCTGCCCGACTCGCCGCTGGACGCCGTGAGCACCACGCCGAGCACACCGATCGCGATCAGGGCGACGCCGATCGCGTTGCGCCTGCGGAGGCTGCGGGCCGGCGGGGGCGTGTGGACCGCGGACATGGCCGCCACCGGAGGCACGGCGGCGGCGCGGCGGGCGGGCAGATAGGCGGCGAGCATGGTGACGACGACGCCCACCAGGAACGAGATCAGTACGGTGCCGGGCGAGATGACCAGCGGCCCGTCGGGGAGGCCGGATCCGGTGGACGCGAACAGCTGCCGGATGCCCATGGCCACGCCGATGCCGAGGAGGAACCCCGCGACGCCCGCGCACAGCCCCAGCAGACCGGCCTCGACGAGCACGGAGCGGGTCACCTGGCGGCGTTCGGCGCCGACGGCCCGCATCAGGGCCATCTCCTGCGAACGCTGGGTGACGAGCATGGTGAAGGTGTTGCCGATGACGAAGACACCGACGAACAGGGCGATGGCCGCGAAGACGAGCAGCACCTGGCTGAGCCCCCTCGTCCCCTCGGCGGCGTCCGCCCGCTCCCGTTCGCGCAACTGCGCGCCCGTGCTGATCTCGGAGTCCTCGGGCAGCAGTTCGCGTGCCTCGGCCGCGAGCCGCTCCTCGGAGGTGCCGCGGTCGGCCTCGAGGGTGATCCCGTCGTACTGGCCGGGCTTCAGGAGCAGCTGCTGCGCGGTCGTGTCGTCGAAGAGGACCAGGGTGCCGCCGGAGCCGTAGGTGTCGTCGGTGCGGACGATGCCGACGAGTTTCTTGTGCAGCACCGGTCCGTCGACGGCCAGCCGGACGGTGTCGCCGACCTCGTAGCCGCCCCGGTCGGCGGTGCTGGTGTCGAGCAGCACCTCGTCGGGCCCGGTGGGGGCGCGTCCGGCGGTCAGGGGGTGGCGGTCGTCCCTGCCGTCGGCCTGGGGGAAGTAGTTGCCGGCCGCGGTCGAGTGGTCCCCGCCGAGGGGGTGGCCGTCCTTCGCGGCCACGGCGGCGAACCCCTCGACGGAGCCGGTGACGGACGCCACGCCGGGCAGCCGGCGCAGGCTCCGCAGCGTGTCCTCCCCCACGGTGCCGGGCTCACCGGTCTTCTCGTCGAACGGCGGTGTGGCCTGGACCGAGATACTGCGCAGAGTGGTGAGGAAGCGCTCCTTGTAGGCGTTGCCGACGGTGTCGGTGAAGACGAGGGTGCCCACGACGAAGGCCACGCCGAGCAGTACGGCGAGCATGGTCATCAGCAGGCGGGCCTTGTGCGCGAGGACGTTGCGCAGGGCGGTACGGAACACGGGACGGCCTTCCGGAAGGGTGCCGGGCGTGAGGTGCCTGGGTGGGTGCGGGCGTCAGACCTGGTGCGCGGGCGTCAGGCGGCCCATGCGCTCCAGGACGGCCTCGGCGGTGGGCGCGTGGAGTTCGTCGACGATGCGGCCGTCGGCGAGGAAGACGACGCGGTCCGCGTAGGAGGCGGCGACGGGGTCGTGGGTGACCATGACGACGGTCTGGCCCAGCGCGCTCACCGAGCCGCGCAGGAATTCGAGGATCTCGGCGCCGCTGCGGGAGTCGAGGTTGCCGGTGGGCTCGTCGGCGAAGACGATGTCGGGCCGGCCGGCCAGCGCGCGGGCGACGGCGACGCGCTGCTGCTGGCCGCCGGAGAGCTGGGCGGGCCGGTGGCCGAGCCGGTCGGCCAGGCCGACGGTCTGGATGATGCTCTCCAGCCAGGCCCGCTCCGGTTCGCGACCGGCGATGTCCATGGGGAGGGTGATGTTCTCCAGGGCGTTCAGGGTGGGCAGCAGGTTGAACGCCTGGAAGACGAAGCCGATGCGGTCGCGGCGCAGCCGGGTGAGCTGACGGTCATTCAGGGAGCCGGTCTCCGTGTCACCGAGGCGGATCGATCCGAAGGACGGCGAGTCCAGACCGGCCATGCAGTGCATCAGTGTGGACTTCCCCGACCCGGACGGCCCCATGATCGCGGTGAACTGCCCCCTGACGAAGCCGACGGTGACCGCGTCGAGGGCCACGACACGGGTGTCCCCCGTGCCGTACACCTTCGTCAGATCGGTGGCGTGGGCCGCGTAGCTGTCCGGGGCGGAAAGGGGCTGGTGTGGGTGCATGCCGGTCCTCGGTGGGCGCTCGGTGGATACCCCTCGTGGCAGAGGGCGTCGCCGCTGATGGCGACGTCTCCGAGCCTCCCGCCCGGCCACCGGCCGGCGGATCCCCCGAACATCCGGATCCGCCTCCCCCGATCGGGGGAGATCGCCGCGGGACCGCTATTCGGCACGCCCCGTACGGAAGGCCCAGGCCGCGACCTCGACCCTGTTGCGCAGGCCCAGCTTCGCCTGGACCGACCCCAGATGCGTCTTGACCGTGCTGGGCGCGATGTACAGCTCGGCGGCGATCTCCGGGTTGGTCAGCCCGCGGGCGATGCCCTGGATGACCTCCTCCTCACGGTCCGTCAGCGGGTCGGCCGGCTCATGTGTGCCGCGTCGCCGGGCCTTGGTGAAGTGCTGGAGCAGACGGAGGGTGATCTGCGGGGCCACCATGGCGTCCCCGCGGACGGCCGCCCGGACGGCCTCGGTCAGCAGCGCCGGACCGGCATCCTTCAGGAGGAAGCCCGACGCTCCGTTCGACAGCGCCGTGTACACATATTCGTCGAGGTCGAAGGTGGTGACCACGACCACTTTCGGTGCTCCGGGCAGACCGCCGCCGGCCAGCCGGCGGGTGACCTCCAGACCGTCGGGCGGGGGCATCCGGATGTCCACCAGGCATACGTCCGGCCGTGTCTCGCGGGCCAGCGAGAGCGCCGAGGCCCCGTCGGCGGCCTCGGCCACCACCTCCATGTCGGACTCGGCCGACAGCACCATGCGGAACCCGGCCCGCACCAGATGCTGATCGTCCGCCACCAGGATGCGTATGGTCATGCCGTTCTGCCCTCCCGTAGCCCCAGCCCGGATCGTACGGCGTGGCGCCCGCGCGCACGCGTGCTCCGTGCGGCCTCGTCGGGACGCAGCGGTACGGAGGCGTGGACCCGCCATCCGCCTTCGGCGCGGTGCCCCGCCTCGAAGGCGCCGCCGAGCAGCTCGATCCGCTCCCGCATGCCGATGATGCCGAAGCCGCCGCCGAGCCGGCCGAGGCTGCCGCGGTGTCCGGACTGGGAGCTGTGTCCGTCGTCCTCGACGACCAGTTCGGCATGGTCCGCCGCCACCCGCGCGGACACGTCCACCGACCGCACCCCGCGCGCATAGCGGTGGGCGTTGGTCAGGGCCTCCTGGAGCACGCGGCCCAGCCCTCCGGTGATCTCCGCGGGGATGTCCTCCGGCAGGTCCCGCCCGAGGTCCAGCCGGACCGGCAGCCCCGTCGCCCGTGACTCCTCGACGATGCGGGTGAGGACCTCGCCGAGGTTCTCCGGATGCCGCGGCGTCTCGTCGCCGCGCATCGAACCCACCAGGCGCCGCATCGACGTCAGCGCCTCGCCACCCGCGTGCTCGACAGCTTCGAGCATCTCGTTCAGCGCCTGTGGGTCGGGGGTGCCCCGCCCGGCGACATGGCGCACGGCCTGGAGCTGCACCACGATCGCGGTCACCTGGTGGGCCACGGTGTCATGCAGGTCCCGGGCCAGCGCGAGCCGTTCCTCCTGGCGCACCAGCTGGCCCATGCGATCCTGCTGGGCGTCGTACAGCCGCAGCACCAGGCCGCAGACGAAGGCCAGTGCCAGCAGGAGCAGCAGATTCTCGGCGGCGTCGCCGGGATCCGCATCCCTCAGCACCGGTACGGAGAACACGCTGACGCTCAGCACCGACACGGCCACCAGGGCCGGCCGGGGTGCGCAGCGGCGCGCCGCCACGGCGAGGAGGACCAGCTGGCCCATGAGTTCGCCGCTGCTGGTCTCGCTGGTCACCATGTTCACCGGCAGCAGGTGGTAGGCCACCGTGGCCGCGAAGGTGCCGGCACCGGCCACCAGCGCGGCCCGCGGAACCCATCGGGGATCGCGTACGACGGCCAGCACGGCCATCGCCCCGGCCAGGGCTCCGGAACACACCGGCGCCCAATCCCCGGTGAACGCGGGGGTGTCCGAGGCGGGGTCGAAGACGATCCGTTCCTCGATGTCCTGGTAGACGGAGAGGAGGAACAACAGCGCAAGCGCGGATCGCGCGGCCCACACCGGCCAACGTCGATAACCGGCGCGCCGGCCGGAGGACACAGCTATTCGCACCCGCGCCACCCTACGCACCTACGGCGACGATCGCCGCCCGCCGGTCGCGTCCGGGTCGGTGGGCATGGGCGCGGGCCGTGCGTCGCGCACCCGCTCCGGTGTCCAGTACGAGGGGTCCGGCGGCTCCGCGCGGTGGGTCCGCGGGGTGTCGGGGGCGGGTGGATCTCCGGTGTCCTCGCCCCGGGCGGTGGCGGCGAGGGCCGCGACGACGCCGGTTCCCACGATCGCCGTGGTGAGGAGGGCTGCGGTGAGCGGACGCATGACGTTCTCTCCCGATGCTGGAGGCCGGGACCCCTGGTTCGGGGCCCCGGCCGAATGCGGTGTGGTGCTCAGCCGTTGGCGGTGTTGTTGTAAATCGTTTGGATCTTGCTGTCGAAGTAGGGGCTGTCGATATAGGCGGGCGGATCGGTCCGGGTGCTGGTGACCCCGATCTCGGTCCCCAGGCCCGTGGTCTCGTTGTAGTCCCGCAGCCAGGGGCCGCCGCTGGCGCCCTCGACCATGGTGCACCCGTTCTGCACCCGCGAGCCGTCCTGCCATGTGCCGATGTTCTGGCAGACGTAGGGCACCTCACCGTCGTAGCCGAAGGCGGCCGGATAGCCCCAGACGGTGACGGTGTTGACGTACCCGTAGTTGTAGCCGAGCCCCATGCCGCCGACGGTGTTGACCAGCTTGCTGGAGCCGTTGTCCCAGACGTTGGCCACGCCGATGTCGTAGTTCAGATCGCTGCTGTTGATCCAGCCGTTGAACGAGGTCAGCGTCTTGGCGGACCAGGTGCCGTACGGCCGCGAGCCGTTGTAGTAGGCGGGTACGAACACCCAGTTGGTCGCCCAGGTGCCGCCGGCGCCACCGTGGACGCAGTGGCCGGCGGTGAACACCATGTTCTTCGTGGGGTTGTTGACCGCCGCGGCGGAGCAGGCGTAGTCGCCGCCGTTGGTCGGGTTGTGGAAGAAGACCTTGCCCTGCACGATCGAGGTGGCGATCCGGATACCGGGCGCCTTCTTCGATGTGGTGGCCTTCTGGGGTCTCGCGAGCTGTGCGGGCTTGGCCGCCGCGTCGATGGCCGCCTTCCGGGACGCCTTGGCGTCGGCGGGCGTGTCGGCCTCGACGGCTCTGCGCATGCGCTGCGGCGTCCAGTAATTCTCGGCGGACACGCGGGACGCGGCACTCTTCTCCGTGGACACCGCGTGATCCGCGGCCTGTGCGACGGTGACATGCGAATCGGCGGACGCGGCCGCCGGAATCATCAGGGCGAACGCGAAAACCGCTCCGCTCGCCGCTAAAACGACCTTACGTATCTGCATCGATCCCCCCACATTTTGATCGGGACGGGGAGCGGACGCTCCCGGCGAAATCCCGGGCGCACCGTATCGCGCTATGAAGTGCCCACGCCAAGGGCCTGTTGGCCGGGAGAACGGTATCTGGTCAGGCATTACACCCCCGGCCCGGTACGGAAAATGGCACCCCGGCCCCTGGGCTGCCCTTTCCGGCAAAAGTGGAACGGGTCTTGTCCGCGATGAACGAGGAATTCCGAGGTGTCAACGCGCGTCAACGCCCGGCACCGTCCACGTGACGGCGGCCGCCCGACCCCCCACAGTGTCCGGAACCCGCAATCACATTTCTCCGCGCGAATTCCTGGAAGAGCATTTACGCATTCACAGCAGTCCCGCACAACGTGATGGGCACCGCCCGCCGCAGCGGATGCTGGGGCACGTTGGACCGCTCACCGTCCCACCGCGCCCACGACCGATCCGGCGCACCGGACCCCCTCGCCGCGGGATTCGTTCACGGCGGGGAAGTTGGCCAGAGGCGATCACTTCGTTAGCCTCCCGGCAGCCCAGCAGACCCGCCGCTCCGAGGAAGTCAACACAGTGACGAACCCCCAGGACGACCAGGACCCGCAGGCCCCGGACCATTCGCCGGACACGCCGCCCCCGGGCTGCCCCGCACACGCCGCACGGCTGTACGGGCCGGAGTTCCGGCGCCACCCGGCCGAGACCTACCAGCGGATACGGCGTGACGGCGGACAGGTGGCCCCCGTCCTGCTCGAAGGCGATATCGACGCCTGGTTCGTCCTCGGCTACCGCGAGACACGCCATGTGCTGTCCGACACCGACACCTTCGGCCGGGACCCGCGCCGCTGGAACGGATGGGACGGCGTGCCGCCGGACTGGCCGCTGATGCCATGGGTGGCGTACAGCCCGATGATGACCTTCACGGAGGGGGATGAGCACCGGCGGCGCTCCACGGCCGCCAGCGAGGCCCTCGCCACCGTCGACCCCTTCGTGCTGCGCGGCCACTGTGAGCGCTTCGCCGACCAGCTGATCGACAAGTTCACCCCGAACGGCAGGGCGGACCTGGTGTACGACTACATCTACTCGGTGCCCGCCCTCGCCACGGCCGAGCTGTTCGGCCTGTCCGAGGACGAGGCCGGGCTGGGGGCCCTGGCGCAGGGGCTGACCGTCTCGTTCCTCTCCGGCGAGGAGGCCATCGCCGGACAGCAGCGGGTCGCCGCGTACGTGGCGGAGCTGGTGAAGGCCAAGCGCGAGGCGCCGGGCCCCGATCTCACCTCGCAGTTCGTCCTGAACACCCCGGAGCTCACCGAGGAGCAGCAGACCGCGGACGTGATGGTGCTGATGGCCGCGGCGCTGCCGCTCACCTCGTACTGGATCGGCAACACCCTGCGGCTGATGCTCACCGACGAGCGGTTCGCCATGACGCTCTCGGGCAACCGCCGCAGCATCGGCGAGGCCATGAACGAGGTGCTGTGGGCGGACTCCCCGCTCCAGAACCTCATCGGGCGCTACGCCACCCGCGACACCAGCCTCGGCGGCCAGCGTATCCGCGCCGGCGACCTCGTCGTCCTCGGCCTCGCCGCCGCCAACGCCGATCCGCTGCTGTGGCCGGACACCCCCGTCGGCCACGCCGGGAACCACTCCCACGTCGCGTTCAGCGGTGGCGAGTACGGCTGCCCGGTGGGCGGTCCCGAGACGGCCAGGGTCATCGCGGAAACGGCGATCGAAGTGCTGCTGGACCGCGTACCCGACCTGACGCTGGCGGTCGAGCCCGAGGAGCTGTCGTGGGTGGACTCCTTCTGGTACCGCTGCCTGGACTCCCTGCCGGTCACCTTCAGCCCCACCCCGGTCACCGCGGGTTAGCACACGGGGGGCCGGAATAGACACGGGAGGTACCCTGGTTATGTAGTTCAACAATCAACTACTTCAGGAGGATGAGTCCGGTGCAGTTCGGGATCTTCACAGTCGGGGATGTGACGGAGGACCCCACCACGGGCACGACGCCGAGCGAGCATGAGCGGATCAAGGCCATGGTCACGATCGCGCTCAAGGCCGAGGAGGTGGGCCTCGACGTCTTCGCGACCGGCGAACACCACAACCCGCCGTTCGTGCCGTCCTCCCCCACCACCCTGCTCGGCTACGTCGCGGCGCGCACCGAGCGCCTGATCCTCTCGACCTCCACCACGCTGATCACGACGAACGACCCGGTGAAGATCGCCGAGGACTTCGCCATGCTCCAGCACCTGTCCGGCGGACGGGTCGATGTGATGATGGGGCGCGGAAACACCGGTCCGGTGTATCCGTGGTTCGGTCAGGACATCCGCCAGGGCATTCCGCTCGCCATCGAGAACTACGCACTGCTGCACCGGCTGTGGCGCGAGGACGTGGTGAACTGGGCGGGGAAGTTCCGCACCCCGCTCCAGAGCTTCACCTCCACTCCGCGGCCGCTGGACGGCGTGCCGCCGTTCGTCTGGCACGGCTCGATCCGCTCGCCGGAGATCGCCGAACAGGCCGCCTACTACGGCGACGGCTTCTTCGCCAACAACATCTTCTGGCCCAAGGACCACTACCAGCGGCTCATCGACCTCTACCGGCGGCGCTACGCCCACTACGGCCACGGCACGCCCGAGCAGGCGATCGTCGGCCTCGGTGGCCAGGTGTTCATCCGCCCCAACTCCCAGGATGCGGTCCGTGAGTTCCGCCCGTACTTCGACAACGCCCCGGTCTACGGCCACGGCCCGTCCCTGGAGGACTTCACCCGTGACACCCCGCTGACCGTGGGCAGCCCGCAGGAAGTGATCGAGAAGACCCTCACCTTCCGGGACTCCTTCGGCGACTACCAGCGCCAGCTGTTCCTCATGGACCATGCCGGGCTGCCGCTGAAGACCGTCCTGGACCAGCTCGACCAGCTCGGCGAGGTCGTCCGGGTCCTGCGCACCGAGTTCGCCGAGGACCGCCCCGCCACCGTTCCCGACGCCCCGACCCATGCCTCGCTCGTCGCCCGGCGCGACGCCGAGGCGGCGGGTGCGGACACCGATCTCCAGGAGGTGACGCCATGAACCCCGGACGTCCGCTGCGGCTCGCGGTCGTATCGGCCGGACTGAGCACCCCCTCCGCCACCCGGCTGCTCGCCGACCGGCTCGCCGACGCCACCCGCCGGCAGCTGGCCGACGAGAACCGGGAGGTGGAGGTCCAGGCCGTCGAGGTGCGGGACCTGGCCGTCGACATCGCCAACCACCTGGTGACCGGTTTCCCGGCACCTCCCCTGGCGGAGGCCATCGAGACCGTCACCGCCGCCGATGGGCTGATCGCCGTCACCCCGGTCTTCTCGGCCTCCTACAGCGGGCTGTTCAAGTCGTTCTTCGACGTCATCGACAATGACGCGCTGACCGGCAAGCCCGTGCTGGCCGGGGCCACCGGGGGCACCGCACGCCACTCACTGGTCCTGGAACACGCGCTGCGCCCGCTCTTCGCGTATCTGCGTACGGTCGTCGTGCCCACCGCGGTGTACGCGGCGTCCGAGGACTGGGGCGGCAGCGGCGATCCCCTCACCGACACCCTGCCCACGCGCATCGTGCGCGCGGCGGGCGAGCTGGCCGAGCTCATGCGGCAGCGCCCGGGCGGGAGTGCCGTAGGGCCCGCCGAGGAGACGGTCGTCCCCTTCGAGCAGCAGCTGGCGGCACTCCGGCCCGAGTAGCCGCCGGCTCAGTGGCCCGGCGGCTGCTGGAGCATGGCGAGGGTCAGGACCTGGCCGCCGATGCCCCAGCCGCCGTCGGTCACCTCCTCGACCAGGACCAGGGTGGTGGCACGGGCGCGCTCACCGTAGATGTCGACGTACAGCTCGGTGGCACGGGTGACGATCTCCTGCTTCTGCTTCTCGTCGAGCGATCCGGCAGGGACCTTGAAGTTCGCGAAGGGCATGGTGTCGCTCTCTCTCGTCGGGTGTAGTGGTGACGGTCAGACGATGCCGCCGTTGGCGCGGACGACCTGGCCGTTGACCCAGTGGCCGGCCGGGGAGGCGAGGAAGGCCACGACCTCGGCGATATCGGTGGGGGTGCCGAGGCGCTCCAGCGGGGGCTGGGCCGCCAGCCGGGCGACGGTCTCCTCGTCCTTGCCGTCGAGGAACAGATCGGTGGCGGTGGGGCCGGGGGCGACGGCGTTGACGGTGATGTCCCGGCCGCGCAGCTCGCGCGCCAGGATCATGGTGAGGGCCTCGACCGCTCCCTTGCCGGCGCTGTAGGCGCCGTAGGCGGGGAGGGCCAGGCCCACGACGGACGTGGAGAAGGTGATGAGCGCCCCGCCGCCGCGGATCCTGCGGGCGGCCTGCTGGGCGACGACGAACGTGCCGCGGATGTTGGTGCGGTGCAGCGCGTCCAGCTCCGCCAGGTCCAGCTCGGCGATGGGGGCCAGGTGCAGCCGGCCGGCCGCGTGGACGACGACGTCGACCCCGCCGTACTCGGACTCCGCGGTGTCGAAGAGCGCGGCCACCTGCCCCTCGTCGGCGACGTCGGCCCGGACCGCGACGGCCCGGCCACCGGCGGCCGTGATGTCCTTGGCGACGGCCTCGGCCGGGTCACGGTTGCCCGCGTATCCGGCCACGACGGCGTATCCGTCGGCGGCCAGCCGCTTCACCGCCTCGTGGCCGATGCCACGCGAGCCTCCGGTGACGACGGCGACGCGGGGCCGGTCGATGGGGTGGTGAGGCGCGGTTTCCTGAGCTGACATGGAGACTCCAGGGACTGGTGGGACTGGTGGGACTGGTGCGGCCGACGGATGCCACGAGATGTGGCGTGGCCCGGGGTCTCGGCGCTGTTCGCCGCCGGGCCCCGTCGGTGGCACCAGCCTGGGCCGGAGTCCCCGGGCCGGCCAGGGCTGTCCCCACCCTGGGGTTGTCAGCCCCTGGCTCGGCCCACCGGCACACGCGACCATGGAGGGTGTGAACCACTCCGCCCTCGCCGCGTTCCTGAAGTCCCGCCGCGACCGCATCCGCCCGGCCGACGTCGGTCTGCCCACCGGTCCACGACGCCGCGTGCCCGGTCTGCGGCGCGAGGAGGTCTCCCAGCTGGCCGGGCTGTCCGCGGACTACTACACCGAGCTGGAGCGCGGACGCGGCGCCCAGCCCTCGGCCCAGGTGCTGACCGCCCTGGCCCGGGCGCTGCGGCTGACCGGCGATGAGCGCGACCATCTGTTCCACCTCGCCGACCGCCCCGTTCCCCCGGCCACACACGGCCCGACCGCGCAGGTCCAGCCCGCCCTGCTCGGCCTGCTGGACCGGCTGGGCACCACCCCCGCCCAGGTCATCACCGATCTGCACCAGACCCTGGTGCAGAACGAGCCGGCCGCCGCGCTGGTCGGCCGTCCCCCGGCGGTCGGTGGCCCCGCGGCGAGCTTCGTCTACCGCTGGTTCACCGATCCGGACGCCCGTGCGCTCTACCCGCCCGAGGACCACCCCCACCACTCCCGGGTCTTCGTCGCCGACCTCCAGGCCGTCGCCGCCCGGCGCGGCGACGACACCGAGGTACGGCGGATGGTGGCCGCGCTCCGGCGCCGCAACGAGGAGTTCGCCACCCTCTGGGACACCCATGACGTCGCCCTCCGGCGGACCGACCACAAGCGCATCGTCCACCCCGCGCTGGGCGTCATCGAACTGGACTGCCACTCGCTGTTCAGCGAGGACGGCCGCCAGCGCCTGCTGTGGTTCAGCGCCCCGCCCGGCAGCGAAGGCGCCGCCCAGCTGGAACTTCTCTCGGTCATCGGCACCCAGGACATGACGAGCAGCGAGAACCGAGCGTCACCCTGATCCCCTGCCACGTGTGATCCGCTGCCGACGGGGCCCGCGGGGCCGGGTACGGCCCCCTGATCGCGCCAACGTGGTGACGTTCGGCGTGCGGAGCGAGCGCACGGCCCGTCATCGGGAACCCCTGTCGCAGTACGAGCGGGCTCCGCCGGTGCCGGGCACGGCATCGGTGGCGGGCCCGCCGGTCCGCGACTCACACAAGGATCCCGTATGAATGGACCAGCCCCGCTTCTGACCCTGAACAACGGCGTGCGGATGCCCGCTCTGGGCCTCGGTGTCTACCAGAGCCCGCGCGACGAGACCGTCCCCGCGGTGACGACCGCGATCGAGAACGGCTACCGCCTGATCGACACCGCGGCCGCCTACGGCAACGAGAAGGAGGTCGGTGAGGGCATCGCCCGCTCGGGTATCGGCCGCGAGGACATCTTCGTCATCACCAAGCTGTGGCTGACCGACTACGGCTACGACTCCGCCCTCCGCGCCTTCGACACCAGCCTCACCAAGCTGGGCCTCGACCACCTCGACCTGTATCTGCTGCACTGGCCGCTGCCGTCCGCGTACGACACCACGGTGGCCTCGTACAAGGCGGCCGAGAAGCTGCTGGCCGACGGCCGGGTGCGCGCCATCGGCGTATGCAACCACACCCCCGAACACCTGACCGGCCTCATGGCGCGGACCGACGTCGTGCCCGCGGTGAACCAGGTCGAACTGCACCCGTACTTCAGCCAGCCCGAGCTGCGTGCCTTCGATGTCCGCCACGGGATCGTCACCCAGTCCTGGTCGCCCATCGGCGGTGTGACCCGCTACGGGGGCGAGCGCCCGGACAAGGCCAAGGACCCGCTCCAGGAACCCGCCATCACCGGACTCGCCGAGCGATACGGCAAGACCCCGGCCCAGATCATCCTGCGCTGGCAGATCGAGCACGACCTGTGCGCGATCCCGAAGTCCGTCAAACCCCATCGCATCGCGGAGAACATCGGCGTCTTCGACTTCTCCCTGACCCCCCACGAGGTGGCCGCCATCGACGCGCTCGACACCGGAGCGCGCGGCGGGCCGGACCCCGACCGCGTCGGGCCCGACACCTTCTCCTGAGACGGGTGCGGGGCGGCCACCGGGCCGCCCCGCACAGCTCATCGGACACCTTCTCCGGACCGGGTCAGGAGTCCAGGTCGTCAGCGAAGTGGCGGAAGCCGTTCCGATCCTGGTGCAGGGTCCACAGCGTGTCCGCGAGCACGGCCGGGTCCTTCCTGTCGTGCCCGGGGACGATCGCGCCCGGGATCACCAACTGCGCCACATGGATGCCCTCGGCGGCGAGGGTGTCGTGCAGCAGCTGGCCGTACGCACTCTCGGCGGCGAAGGCGATGGAGGTGCCCGCGCGCTCGGGGTGCGGCACCACGGCGGTGCCCCCGTTGACGAAGAGCACCGTGCCACGGCCCAGGCCACGCATCCCGGGGAGCACCTGCTGTACGGCCGTGACCGGGCCGTACACCGAGAACTCCACCGGGCCCGCGAGATCGTCGGCGGTGGTGTCCAGGACCGGCAGCATGAACTCCCGCTGCGGCACCGGGCTGTATTGCAGGACCTCGATCGGCCCCAGGGCCGTGGCCGCGGCGTCCAGGGCCCCGGTGAGGGTCTTCGGATCGCGTACGTCGGCGGCGAAGCCGCGCGCGGTCACGCCCTCGTCGGCGAGGCCGGCGGCCAAGGCGTCGAGCCGGCCCTGGTCGCGGGCGATGAGGGCGGTGTCATAGCCCTCACGGCCGAAGCGCCGCGCGACGGCGGCGCCGAGACCGGGGCCGGCTCCGATGATGGCGAGGGTGGTCATGGCTTCTCCGGGTGCTCGAGCGCGTCATGGTCATCTCGGCACGAGCCTCAGCGTCGTGGCACGCGCCGTGTCCGCGACCATGGGCTCGACGTAAGTGCCGCTGTAGCGGCCGTACTTGGAGCGGTAGGCGTTGTCGAGCCGGTCGTTGAGACCGGGGTCGCCCTCCTCGATGAAGGTGACGTCCTTGTCCACCCCGCCGGAGCGGATATGGCCCTCGTGGCTTCCCCGGGCGGTGCGCCACCAGGATCCGTCGATGCCCCGGAAGGAACGTACGTAGAGGTCGTCGCCCTCACGGACGACCCAGATCGGCACCGCCGTACGCGGTGTGCCATCGTCGCGCAGCGGCGCCATTTCCAGCTCGTCCGTCGTCGCGATCCGGTTGAGCTCGTCGCTCGTCCATGTCGTCATCGTCTGCCTCCTTCACGAGTGAGCGAACGGGGAGAATTCCATCTCGGGAGGAAAGCAACCAGGGAGCGGAAAACCTCCTCCGGGGGCCGACGAACGATGTCACTTCGACCAGTATGCCCAGCGACGCGCGTCGCAACGAGCGGAGAGTCACCCGGCGAGGGCGGCGAACGCCTCGTCCGATCCTCCCGCCCAGGCTGAGCCGTGATTGCAGCTATGAGAGCCGATTACTACCATGACACCAAGTTCCATAGATGGAATGGTGATTCTTCGGTTCCGGACCTCTGTGGGCGGGAGACGGGCATGAGGGGACTTCAGGGCAAGAGGATCGTCATCGCGGGCGGCGCCACCGGGATCGGCGCCGCCACGGCCGAGCGGCTCGCCGAGGAGGGCGCCTCGGTCGTCATCGGCGACATCGACCTCATGGGCGCGAAGGCCACCGCCCGGCGCATCGCCGAGGCCGGCGGCACCGCGGTCGCCGTCGCGTTCGACCTCGCGGACGAGGAGTCGATCCGCACACTGGTCGACCGCGCCGCCGCCGAACTCGGCGGGGTCGACGGGCTCTACAACGTCGGCGCCGACCTCTCGGACGACCACCTGGGCCGGGACACCGATCTGCTGGAGATGGACCCGGCGGTGTGGCGGCGCACCCATGAGGTGAATCTGCTCGGCTACGCCCTCACCTGCCGGGAGGTCATCCCGCGGCTGCTGGCCCAGGGTGGCGGCGTGATCGTCAACACCTCCTCCGGCGCGGCCTGGGGAGGGGAGTCCCGGCGTCCCGCGTACGCCGCCTCCAAGGCCGGTATCAACGCGCTGACCCGCCATATCGCCTCCCGCTGGGGCAAGGAGGGCATCCGCTGCAACGCCGTGGCACCCGGGCTGGTCATGGGCGACACCCAGAAGCAGCGGGACGACCAGCGGCTCCAGACCCTGGCGCTGAAGATCGCCCGCAGTCCGCGGCTGGGCGAGCCCACGGATGTGGCGGGCACCGTGGCCTTTCTGCTCTCGGACGACGCCGAGTGGGTCAACGGCCAGGTGTGGTCGGTCTGCGGCGGTATGAGTCTGCGCGACTGAGGCTCCCCTCCGGACTCTCCGCACCCTCGCCGGGCTCGGCCGAGACGTCCTGCGGCGCCCTACGGCGCTCCTGCTTGGCCATCCGGTGTGGGGCGCGCGTGGGTACCGCCCCGGGGGAAATGTTTCCGTGCCGCCTTTTCACCCGGCGTTCGAACGCCGTTGGACGGCAATCCCGCCGCCGTCCTCGATTTGGGCATTGCCCGGCGGCCCACCGGGATCCCGGCCCGGGAAAGGCATTCGGACAGGAGTAGTCTCCTGCGCGGCGGCCCGTACGGTTCGTTCGCCCCATACCAAAACGAGGAGAGACCGCTTGTCGGGATTGTCGAGTTTTATCGTGTTCGACCTTGAGTTCACTTCATGGTCGGGAGCGCTCGAGCAGGATTGGGCGGGGCCGGGGCGGCTCCGCGAAATCGTCCAGATCGGCGCGTTACGCATCAGCACCGGCCGTTCCGCTGCCGACTACTCCGTTGTCGAGGAATACGAAGCCCTGGTCAGACCGGTGGTCAACCCGCGGCTGTCCCCGTTCTTCACCGGCCTCACGGGCATCGACCAGGAAACCGTGGACCGCGAGGGAGTCGCCCCCGCCGAGGCCATCAGCGACTTCCTGGCGTTCTGCAAGGGGCAGTCCGTGCTCTCCTACGGCAACGACATGGTCGTCCTCGGGGAGAACGTGGGATGGGCCCGAGCCCGCGGCGAGGAGATCAAGAACAGTTTCCTCACCGCCGCCTTCCTGAATATCCGCCCATGGCTGAATACCATCGCACCGAAAACGGCTTCGGCCAATTCCGGCCGGCTATGGGAAGCGCTCGGCCTGCCCAAACCCATGGCGGGCAGTGAGCATTCGGCGCTCTTCGACTGCTATTCGATCGCCGCGGCGATCGGACACCTCCGCGCCGGTGGGGCCGCCCTGCCCGAGGGGTGCCTCTAGGGCGGCCAGGGCGAGCGCCGTGCCGCCCCATGCCCGCCGCCACGGCGAGGACCACCGCCCGCGCCCGGGACGCGCCGACGGCGAGTGGCACGATGGGCCGAAGATCTTGCCCGGCGGCGCTCACGCGCCGTCCGGTACGCACGGAAGTCCGGTACGCACGGAGGAAAGGAAACCCCCACATGACCGCAGTGCGCGGAACAGCCGTGGACATCCCCACCCAGGACGGCATCGCCGATGCCTACCTGGTCCATCCCGACGACACCGACCGCCACCCGGCCGTTCTGCTGTACATGGACGCGTTCGGCCTCCGGCCCCATCTGCGGGGGATGGCCGACCGGCTGGCCGCGGCCGGTTACACCGTGCTGGTGCCCAACATCTTCTACCGTCACGGGCGCGCTCCCGTGGTGGAGCTGCCCGACTTCATCGACCCGGCGGCGCGTCCGCAGCTCTTCGAGCACATCATGCCGATCGTGCGGGAGCTCACTCCCGAGCGCGCGATGAGCGACGCCGGTGCCTATCTCGACTGGCTGGCCTCCTGCCCGCAGGCCACCGACGGGCCCGTGGGGCTCACCGGCTACTGCATGGGTGCCGGGCTGGCGTTGCGCACCGCCGGAACCTACCCCGACCGCGTCGCCGCGGCGGGCGGATTCCACGGTGGCAATTTGGCCACGGAGGCGCCGGACAGCCCGCACACGGTGGCCGGGCGGATCACCGCCGAGCTGTACTTCGGCCACGCGGACCAGGACCGCTCCCTCCCGCCCGAGCAGATCGAGCGCCTGGACAAGGCCCTCACCGAGGCCGGTGTCCGCCACCACGCCGAGGTCTACGCGGGCGCCCAGCACGGCTACACCCAGGCGGACACGGTCGCCTACAACGCCGAGGCCGCGGAACGCCACTGGGAGGCCCTGCTCGGCCTCTTCGGCCGCACCCTCTGACCACGGCGCCGGACGATCAACGGCAGCTCCGTGCGCTTCAGCGGAGCGCTCAGAGCTGCCGGAGGTGGTCACGCAGGGTGCGGGCCACCTGTGCCATGAGGGCTTCGGCGCCGGGCTGGGAGTTGGCGGGCACCAGTGACTCGGTGAGCACGGCGATGGCGAACGCCTGACCGTCGGAGTGCTCGACGATGCCGATCTCATGGCGGAGGTTGAGAAGGGTGCCGGTCTTGGAGGACCAGGTGGTGGCGTCGGAGCTGAAGTCCGGGGCGAGCCGGTGCCGCAGCACGTTATGCGCCATCAAGTCGCGCACCCGCAGCGCCACTTCGGGGTGGATGGCCGATGGTGTCCACAGGGCCTGGAGCAGCTCCACATAGGCACGTGCGCTGCCGGTGTTGGCACGGGTGGTGTCCAGTTGCGGCACCCGGTGGCCGCGGCCGCCGGTACCGGCGTCGATGGCGAGGGCGTGGGCCAGATGCGCCTGTGCGGCGTCGAAGCGTTCCACGGGGGTTTCGGACAGTTCGCGCATGCCGTGCCGGACGGTGATGCCACGCAGCCCGAGCTCGTGGAGGATCTCGGCGACCCGGGCGGGCGGGGTGAGGTCGAACAGCGCGTCGGCCGACGTTCCGTCGCTCACACAGGTGCTCAGATAGAGCAGATCGTCGATCGCGATCCGGGCGGGGTGGCGGAACCGGCTCAGTCCGGTGGGGCCCGGTGTGGTGATCCGTCCGGGCGGCACATCGAGCATCGTCGCGCCGTCGAGTTCACCGCGCCGGATGCGCTCCACCGTCGCCAGTGCGAGCGGAACCTTGACCAGGGAGGCGGAGGGCAGCTGGGTGTCCGGGTCGATCCCCAGCTCGTCCCCCGTGTGGAGGTCCCGTACGAGCAGACAGCCGTGCAGACCGCCGTCGCGCAGCTGCCCGCGCAGATCGCGCAGCAGTGCCTCGGTGTTCACGCCCCGCCCCCTTCCGCGGTGTCCGTCCCCGTGCCCGCGCCGAGACAGCGGGCGATGGCGCCGCCCAGGCGCCCTTCGATGTGCTGCGGATTGCCGTCCGCGGCGGCGGTGAGCGCGAACCCGCGGCTGAGTGTGATCTCACCGATGGGCCGCCACGTCAGGGCGAGTTCATCCGCCTGCGCGGGAGAGCACAGCAACAGGTCCCGGGTGCAGAGGACTTCGGCGGCCGCGGTGGTCAGATCGGTGGCGGCCACGAGCTGTGCGGGCCGCAGGCCGACCGCGTCGCGCAGCCGGGTCAGCGGGTCGCGGATATGCGGCACATCGTCCTCCGGCTGGATCCAGATACGGCGGGCCGGGGCCGGCGAGGCCCGGCCGACCCGCAGTGTCTCGAGATAGACCCGCCGCACACCGGGGTCCTGGACTCCGGCGAGCCCGAGCGGCACGGACCATGTGGCCTCGTCCGCGGGCACCGCGAGCAGGGCGGCCCGCACCTGCTGCGCATGGATGAGCTCCAGGCGCCGGGCGGGCGCCGCCACGCGGAGATCGAGGGTGACGCCGTGCCCACGCGCCTCGGCGACCAGATGGGCGAGCCCGGACGTGGAGCAGATACCGGGCACCGCGAGCCGCCACGGCTTGCGCTTGGCGGCCTCCGCCTCGTCCAGCAGCACATCGGCCGCCTGTACGAGCTGTCTGGCCACCGGGAGCATCTCCCGCCCGAACGGGGTGAGTACGGCCCGCCGTGAGGTGCGCTCGAAGAGCTGCTCCCCGAAGCGCTCCTCCAGCGCGGCCACCCGACGGCTGGCCACCGACTGGGACATCCGGGCGGCGGCCGCCCCGACGGTGAAACTTCCGCGCTCGCTCACGCTGACGAACGCCCGGCACACTCCCACCAGATCCACATCCGCACCCTATGCCAGATCCGCATGAAGAAGCGCATGAGCGTATTGGACCGCATAACCGTCCGAAGGCGAGGGTGGCTCCGACGCCCACGACCACGCCCCCGCGGGGGCCGGGTCGTCTCATCCCCTGTGCGCTCCGCGTGATGGGGTCAACCGGAGGTTCTGCCCATGCGATTCACCCGTGCCCGGCACACCGCTGTCGGCGCGCTCGCCGCGCTCGCGCTGCTCGCCCCGCTGACGGCCTGCGGCCAGGACGAGTCCTCGGACACATCGGGGGCCTCGAACGCGTCGGCCTCGTCGTCCACATCCGCGGAGAGGGCGAGTACGAGGAGTCCTGGCGCGGACGCGAAGGCGTTCACCGGTGAGTTCAAGAAGCTGGAGCGCGCCCACGACGCGCGGCTGGGGGTCTACGCCATCGACACCGGCACCGGCCACGAGGTGGCGTATCGCGATGGCGAACGGTTCGCCTACGCCTCCACGTTCAAGGCGCTGGCCGCCGGTGCCGTACTGCGGAAGTACTCGCTGAGCGGACTGGACCGGGTGATCAAGTATTCCAAGGACGACCTGGTCGACAACTCCCCCGTGACCGAGAAGCACGTGGACACCGGGATGAGCCTGGGCGCGCTGTGCGACGCCGCCGTGCGCTACAGCGACAACACCGCGGCCAATCTGCTCTTCGACGAGCTCGGCGGGCCGGGGGGTCTGGACGCCATCCTCGAGAAGATGGGCGACGACGTCATCCAAATGGAGCACTACGAGCCGGAGTTGAGCCGATGGGTGCCCGGCGCCACAGCCGACACGAGCACCCCGCGGGCGATGGCCGAGGACCTGCGCGCGTTCGTCCTCGGTGACGTCCTCGGCAAGGGAGAGCGCGCGCAGCTCACGAAGTGGCTGCGGACCAACACCACCGGGGACGAGCTCATCAGGGCCGGGGTGCCCAAGGGCTGGGTGGTCGGCGACAAGACCGGAAGCGGCAGCTACTACGGCGCCCGCAACGACATCGCCGTGGTGTGGCCTCCCGACGCCGCTCCCATCGTCATGTCGATCATGTCGTACCGCGGCGACAAGGACGCCGACTACGACGAGAAGCTGATCGCGGAAGCGGCGTCCGTGGTGGCCGACACGCTGTCGTAGCACGTCTGCCCCGCGTGGCCGCTCCGTCGGCCACCCGGGCGGCCGACCGAGGGGCCGGCCGAGAGGTCAGCCGCGGAGGAAGTACAGGACGGTCATCGTCGCCGCGGTGGCCAGAATGACACTCCGCAGCAGCCACGCGGGGAGCCGACGGGCGACATGCGCCCCGGCCACACCACCGGCCACCGCGCCGACCAGCATGGTGGTGAGCAGAAGCGGTGCGCTCAGCGCGTCCGAGGCGAAGAGGAACAGCCCGGTCGCGCTGAGATAGATGGCCGCGATCTGGGCGACCCGCATCGGGTTGCCGGCCGAGGTGTCCAGGCCGAGCCCGATGCTCCACACGGCCAGCATCATGATGCCTACGGCACCGCCGAAGTATCCGCCGTACACGGCGAGGAGCAGCTGGCCGAGCAGCACGGCCCGGGGACTCATCCCCACCGTATGGCCCCTCGCGTCGCTCACCGCACGGGACACCCGGCGCCCGAAGGCCAGGACCACCGTGGCGAAGGCGAGCAGCCAGGGCAGCGCGGCGTCGAAGGACACCGCGGGCAGCACCAGCAGCAGACCGGCGCCGAGCAGGCCACCGATCACACTGACCGCTGTCAGCGCCCGTGTGGACGTGTCGCCGACCGGGGTGAGGTCGCGCCGGTACACCCACGCGCTCGCCACGGTCCCGGGCACGAGGGCCACGGTCGAGGACGCGTTGGCCGTCACGGGGGACAGACCGGCCGCGACCAGGGCGGGGAGCGCCACGAACGTGCCCCCGCCCCCGACGGCGTTCAACGCCCCGGCGGCCACACCCGCCAGCAGAACCAGCAATATCTCGGACACCCGCAGAGCATCGCGCCATCGCCCGCGGGCCCACAATGCGTGATCCACGTAGCCGGCGCAAGGCTGTGCCATAGGCTCATCAGAGTGCGTTATGACCTGGATGATCTGCGGCTCTTCCGTCACATCGTGGCGGAGGGCTCGATCACGGCGGGCGCCCGCCGGATGCATCTGAGCCTGCCGTCGGCCAGCGCGAGGGTGCGCGCGCTGGAACACCACGCGGGCGTGGCCCTGCTGATCCGCGAACGGCGGGGGGTGCGTCCCACCCCGGCGGGCACGGCGCTGGCCCGCCACGCACGGGACGTTCTCGCCCAGACGGCACGCCTGGAGAGCGCCGTGGCGAGCTACGCCCGGCCCCCGACCGCCCCGCTGACCCTGCTGGGCGGCGGCTCCGCGATGCATCGGCTCGTGCCGCGGGCGCTGGTCTCGTTCCTCCGCGCACACCCGGACGTCGACGTCGCGGCATCCGAGAGCCGCACCCCACGGACCGTGCGGATGCTCGCCGACGGCGAGGCGGACCTGGGCGTCGTGCTCGACAACGAGGCCCGCGACTGCGGTCTCACCATGGAACCGCTCGGCGATGACTCCCTGGTGGTGATCGGCCAGTTGGGCGGGATCCTCGCGGGGCGCACCGCGGTGGCCTACCGCGAGGTGGCCGAGCATCCGCTCGTGGGGCTCGACTCCGGCTCCTCGCTGCGGCGCTGGATCGAGAAGAACCTCGGTCCGCACGCCCCGGCGGTGCGCTATCGCACCACCGTCGCCCACCTCAACACGCTGGTGTCCCTCGCGGCCGCCGGCGTGGGACTCGCCGTCGTGCCACGCCGTGTCCTCGCCCCCTCCCAGCCGCTCGATGTATGCGAGCTCCGGGATCCCTGGTCGCACCGCCGCCATCTGCTGGCCTGGGGTGCGAAGGCTCAGGCGCCGTCCACCGCCACCGCGGCACTCGCCGAGCACCTGCGCCACGCGGCCATGTCCGAGCCGGAAGGTGGCGAGGGCGTTCCGGCGATGTGAACCCGGGGCCCCGCGGGGGCTGGATCAGTGCCGAGCGCATCCGGTGTCGAGGCGGCGCAGTTCGCGTACGCCGTCCGCGAGCGTGCGGTCGCCCAGCGACCCGAGCACCGCCTCCTCGGCCTCGACGGTGAGCGCGGCGAAGTACTCACCGGCGTGCGCGGTCACCGCGCACACGGGCTCCACCCCCGGCGAGGGTGCCCACAGAGGCTTGTCGCCGACGGCACAGCGGTAGATCTCGGCCAGGGTGATCCGGTCGGCCGGCCGCCCCAGCCTCGCCCCACCCGTACGGCCCTTGACGCAGACCGTCAGCCCCTCGTCCGTCAGCGGGACGAGGAGCTTCCGGACCAGGCTCGGGTTGGCATGCAGCCGGTGGGCCAGTTCGGCGGAGCTCAGCGGCGCGGAGCCGTTCTCGGCGGCCACGGCGAGGAACAGCATCATCTGGAGCGCACGGGAGAACCGGATGTCCAACACATTCGCCACCTCCGCCCGCGGATCGGGGCACAGCCTACTCGACGGTGCCGTTCCGCCCTTCCCCTGAAAAGCAATCGATACAGTTGCAGTTTACGCCTGGAAAACTGTATCTTTCAGACTCACACTTTCGAGCTCCGGGTAAGCCACCCCGGAGTGACACGGCAGGAGAGCGACACGGTGAACACCCGCCTGACCACGGCACTGTCCCGCCCATTCGCACTGGGTTCGGCCAAGCTGCCGAACCGGATCGCCATGGCCCCCATGACCCGTGGCCACTCCCCCGACGGCATTCCCGGTGAGGATGTCGCCGCCTACTACGCACGCCGGGCCGCGGCCGGGACCGGCCTGATCATCACCGAGGGCACCACCGTCGACCACCGGTCCGCCGGCTATATCGACGGCGTCCCCCGGTTCCACGGCGAGGAGCAACTGGCCGGGTGGCGAAAGGTGGTCGACGCCGTGCACACCCACGGCGGCGCGATCATGCCCCAGCTCTGGCACGTGGGCATACAGCGGCCCGCGGGGGCGCCGCCGTTCCCCGACGCCCCGTCCGTGAGCCCGTCCGGGATCGCGCTGGACGGCACGCCCGGCGCGGGCGAGACCATGACCCTCGCCGACATCGACGCCGTCATCGGCGCCTTCGCCGAGGCCGCGGGGGCGGCCGAGCGGATCGGCTTCGACGGTGTCGAGCTGCATGGCGCGCACGGCTATCTCATCGACCAGTTCCTCTGGGAGCGCACCAACCGGCGCACCGACGCCTACGGTGGCGATCCGGCCTCCCGGACCACATTCGCCGCCGACCTCGTGGCCGCCATCCGCGAGCGGGTGGCGCCGGACTTCCCCGTCGTCCTGCGGTTCTCCCAGTGGAAGGCCGACCACTACGACACCCGGCTCGCCGAGAACCCCAAGGAGCTGGAAGCCGTGCTCACCCCGCTGGCGGAGGCCGGGGTCGACGCGTTCCACGCCTCCGGGCGGCGCTACTGGCAGCCGGAGTTCCCGGACACGGGATCGGACCTGAACATCGCCGGATGGGCGAAGAAGGTCACCGGCAAGCCGGTCATCACCGTCGGCTCGGTCGGCCTGGACAGCGTCTTCCAACCCGGCTCCCTCTCCGGCGCGAACGCGGCCGTGGAGACCATCGACCGGCTCCTGGACCGTCTGGAGCGGGATGAGTTCGATCTCGTCGCGGTGGGGCGCGCCCTGCTCGCCGACCCCGAGTGGGCCGACAAGGTACTGAACAGCCGGATGAGCGAACTCATTCCGTTCACCAAGGACGCCGTGGCGACGCTGCACTGACAAGGCCCACGATCGGGGGCGCCACTCCGCCACGTCGCCCCGGGAGGGGCGGAAGGGGGATCGGCGCCGGCCGACACGGGGGAGTCCGGCCGGCGCCGAGCACGGGGTGCGATGTAGTTTAACATTTCACCACTGTCGCGGATTCCCCAGCCTAGCCGGTGGCGCAGGCGCCCCCGTTGAGGGTGAAGGCGGTAGGCGCCGAATTGGTGGCGCCCCTGTCCGCGGTGAAGCCCAGGGTGATCGAGCCGCCGGCGGGGATGGTGGCGGTGTACGAGGCGGGGGTGACGGTCACCGCGGCGCCGGTCTGCCGGGGCGTACCGCCCCACATATGGGTGATGACCTGGCCATTGGCGAAGCTGAACGCCAGGGTCCAGTCGGTGATGGCGGCGGTGCCGGTGTTGCGGACGGCGATCTCGCCCTGGAAGCCATTGCCCCATTCATTGGCCACGCGATAGCCGACCGAGCAGCCGGCATCGGGGCCACCGCCGTCCTTGGTGGTGACGTCGACCGTGGCCGAGCGCGCCGAGCGGTTGCCGGCCGCGTCCCGGGCGTAGACCGCGAAGGTGTAGGAAGTGGCGGCGGTGAGGCCGGTGAGCGTTGCCATGGTGCCGGTCGAGGTGGCGACCCTCGTCTCGGCTCCGCCGCCGACACGGACCACGTCATAGGCGGTGACACCCACGTTGTCGGTGGCGGCGGGCCAGCCGAGGGTGGCGGAGGTGGCCGTCACGGCGGAGGCGGTGGGGGCGCCGGGGGTGCTGGGCGCCTGGGTGTCGCCGGAGCCGCCGCCGTAGACGGTGGCCTCGCGGGAGGTCTCGGCGATGCCATTGGGCCCGTTGAAGACACGCTTGCCCCAGTCGGTGAGCCTGCCCGGGTCGAAGTCGGTGGCCAGGTCCAGGATCGGGTCGGTGTTGCCGCTCCAGGACCAGGCCAGATAGCCGAGCTTCAACTGCTGGGCGGTGGCCATCATGGTGTTCTCGTCCGGGTCGCCGTATTGGTCGGGGGGTCCGCCGAACTCGCCGATGAGGATGGGCAGTTCGGCGTCGACGAAGGCGTTGAGATAGTCGGTGATCTCCTGTGCCGTGTCATAGACGCTGTACATATGGATCGAGAAGATCAGGTTGCCGGTGGAGTCGGCGTCGTAGACGGTCCGCGCGTTGGTGCGCATGACGTTCTGCCAGTCCTGCCCCCAGTTGGGGGCGTCCACCATGATGGTGTGCTGGAATCCGGCGTTGCGCAGCTTCTGCACGGCGGCGACGGTGGGGGCGGTCCAGCCGGCCGGGTCGGTGTTGCCCCAGGGCTCATTGCCGATGTTGATGAGGACGTAGTTCTCCTGGCCGGTGAGCACGCTCTTGAGGCCGATCCAGTAGTCGGCCGCCTCGTCGAGCGAACCGGCCGCGGCATCCTCGCCGTAGCCGGTGGTGTCGTGCACCTCCAGTACGCAGATGAGCCGGTTGGCCTTGCACTGGGCGATGATGGCGGCCACGTCCTCGGGGCTGTTCTTGCTCCAGCGGTGGCCGTTGGAGAGGACGACCCGGACGGTGTTGGCGCCCAGGGCCTTGATATCGGCCAGCGACCGCGTCTCGCCCGGGTACCAGGTGTGGGCGTGGTTGACACCGCGCATGATGAAGTCGTTGCCGTTGCCCTCCAGCAGACGGCCGTCGCCGATGTGCAGCCCCGTCGCCAGAGCGGCCGGCGGGCGAGCCGGCTCGGCATGGGCGGTCCGGCCGAGACCCGCGATCCCGAAAAGGCTGACCAATAAGGCCAGTAAGGCGGCCAGGGATCTCTTCCGTCTCATCATGACTCCAAGGAGTGAGCGCGCGGTGGCTTGCGCACGGCGGATTTGGGAGCGCTCCCATCCATTGCATCGCGCCTGACGGACGTCAAGACCTCCGACCTGACGGACATCAGACCTCCGGCGGGAACCCGGAATGCGGACCGGGAGCCCCGAGGTTATGACGGTGATGAGCGATTCATCCGGTGATGCCGCTTTCACTCCGGCCGAGCGCGAGACCATCCGCGAACGGCTGGTGGCCGAGCGCGCCGGGACCAGCGCACGGATCGCGGCCCTGAACCGTGAATTCGACGGGATCGTCGCGGCGAACGCCCTGGTGGCGGTCGACGACGAACACGACCCGGAGGGGTCGAGCACCGCCTTCGAGCGAGCCCATGTGGCCTCTTTGCTGGCCCAGGCACGCGATCATCTGACCGCACTGGACGAGGCGCTGGAGCGGCTGGACCGCGACGACTACGGACGGTGTGCGGTGTGCGGTGAGCGGATCCCGGCGGAACGGCTGGAAGTGCGCCCGGCGGCGGACACCTGCGTACGCTGCGCCGGCGCCCGCTCCCGCTGAGCGGCGCCGATCACCTCGGCCTCCCCTGCGCTGCCGAGCGGGCACGAGCCTGTATGCGCTGCCGACCGTGACGGGGGGATGATGCCTGCCGCCCTGGCCGTCCCCTGAGCCCCCACCGCCACTCCAACGGTGTGGCGGTGGGGCGCCGCGTGTCCGGTTCACACGCCGAGTGTCGCGGAGTGACGGGCGCGCACACCGGGCCGCACACGGCCGCCCGGACCCCGTGAACGAGCCAACGCCGCTGGTCCGGGCACTAGTTGTTCCCTTAAGAAGATCACGTCGACCGGCACCCCGAAGCGTGATCGTTTTTCGCCTGGTGAGACGATGCGCTCGCCCGAAACAAACCTCGACAAGCGAAACGGAGGGCGAATGCATAAACGTCGTGGAACCGTGACCCGCCGCTGGAGAGTCGCGGCGGTCGCGTCCACGGTGGCCGTGGCGATCGCGGTCCCGGTGGCGATGGCCCAGGCTTCGGCCGAACCACCACCGGAGGTCAGCGCCCAGGGCGCGTACCTGCTCGACACCGGTTCCGACAAGGAACTGATGGCCAAGGACGCCGACACCAAGCGTCCGATGGCGAGCACCACAAAGATCATGACTGCCCTCGTGGTGCTCGAGACCCGAGGTCTGGACCTCAATCAGCAGGTCACCATCAAGCAGGAGTACCGCGACTATGTGACCAAGTCCGGTGCCAGCACGGCGGACCTCCAGACCGGCGACAAACTCACCGTCAACCAGTTGCTGTACGGGTTGATGCTGCCGTCGGGCTGCGACGCGGCGATGGCGCTGGCCGACACCTTCGGCACCGGTGACACCACCGCCGAGCGCACCAAGTCGTTCATCTCCAAGATGAACGAGAAGGCACAGGACTTGGGGCTGACCAACACCCAGTACGACTCCTTCGACGGTGTCTCGGCCGACGCCGACAACTACTCGACGCCCCATGACCTGGCGCGGCTGACCGGGCGCGCCATGGAGAACGCGACGTTCGACACGGTTGTCAAGTCGGTGTCCACCAAGCAGGAGGCGCCGGCGGCCAACGGCCGGACCCGGTACTACACCTGGGACAACACCAACCAGTTGCTGGGTTCGTACGAGGGCGCGATCGGCGTCAAGACCGGGACCACCACCCCTGCCGGTCCCTGTCTGGTGTTCGCCGCCAAGCGCGGTGACAAGACGGTCGTGGGAGTCGTCCTCAACGACGCGGACCGTTATCCGGACGCGAAGAAGATGCTCGACTGGACGTACGACACCACCACCGAGGTGAAGTGGCGCCAGCTGCCCAAGGACGCTCAGCGGGACTGATCCACAAGCCCCGACAGGCGACAGCGTCGGTGCCCCGGCCGGACTCCTTCCGGCCGGGGCACCGGCGGCTCGGGCCCGTCCGCCGAGAGCTCCTGGCGGAGCTTCCCAGGCGTACGGGAGCGGACACGGGGAAGGCGCTGATCGCGAGAGCCGAGGGCAGGGGCGGGCGCACCGAAGCGAAAGGTCGCCCGCCCCTGAGGCGCCCCGCACCGCCGCCGGGCCGCTGTGCCGTCGCCGTACTTCTGTACCGGCCCTCGAGCGCAACACAGCACTCTGTGAGGACAGTTGGGGCAGCGGCCCCGCCGTCCTCGAACGGAGTCGAAGACCATGGCCTTCACCCTCGACCCTGAACTCGCCGCGGTGCTCCAGGCCCTCGCCGAGCAGGGCGACCCCGCTCCCCCGCCCGAGCGCGACGACTGGCGGACCCTGCGGGCCAGGGGCGTGGCCTCGATGCGGTGGATGGCCTCGCTGCTCCCGGCGTATCCCTCCGGCTATCCCCTGGTGAAGGCGTCCTCGCACAAGGTGCGGTCCGAAGGCGGGGCGGAGATCCTCGTCCGCTGGTACGAGAGGGCCGGCTCCGCGCCGGGTTCCGCGGTCGTCTACGCCCATGGCGGAGGGATGGTCGCCGGCAGCGTCGACCTCTATGACGCCGTGGTGGCGGGGTACGTCCAGGCCACCGGGGTGCCGTTCCTGTCCGTGGACTACCGCCTGGCCCCCGACGCGGCCACCGGCACCGGCCCCGTCGAGGACGTGTTCGCCGCGCTGAGCTGGCTGGGCGGCCAGGCGGCCGCGCTGAAGGTCGACCCCCGCCGGATCGCCGTCATGGGCGACAGCGCCGGGGGCGGGCTCGCCGCCGGAGTGGCGATCCTCGCCCGTGACCGGGGAGTTCCCCTGGCTCACCAGGCGCTTCTCTATCCCATGCTGGACGACCGCAATCTCACCCCGGATCCACGGCTGACCCCCTATGTCGCCTGGACCTGGGACGACAACTGGACCGGCTGGCACGCCCTGTTGGGTACGGCGTTCGGCACCGACGACGTTCCGGAGGTGGCGGCGCCCGCGCGCGTCGCCACCGTCGAGGGCCTGGCACCCGCCTATGTCGAGGTGGGCGAGCTGGACATCTTCCGCGCCGAGGCCGTCGGCTACGCGCAGCGGCTCGCCGATGCCGACATCCCCGCCGAACTGCACGTCCACAGCGGGGCCATCCACGAGTACGACCGGCTCGCCCCCGCCTCCCGGCTCGGGCGCCGGGCCATGGAGGACCGCAAGCGGGTGATCTCCTCGCTGTGAGGGCCCATCGCGGGCCGAAAAGGGCAGCGGCGCCGCGCGGCCGCCCATGGGTCGGTGTTCCTCGCAAATGCCGTGGCGGCGGCTGTGGCGATCCGCCCGGACCGGCGGCGAACAGCGTGGCACGGGTGGTCTCGTCGGCCCGCCACGTTCCCTTGCACGCGGGTAACACCAGCAGTGCCACATGTGCAATTGCCGTTCATCCATGAGGTTGCCTACCGTCGAGGCGCAGACGGCGAAGCGCGCGCCAAGCCTCCCTCTCTTCCACCATGTGCGGGAGCACCTCATGTCCACTGCCAACGGCACCACCACCCCCGGCACCGGTCTCGACGCCGCCTTGCTCACCCGGGTCACCGCAGCGGTCCGCACCGCCGGCGACCTGCTGCGTGAGCGCCACACCCCACACCCCCGCGGTGTGGCCCTCGACGAGATCGTCGCGGAGATCCACGCCAACGACAACGCGGTGCTCGACGTCCTGAAGGCGCCGCTGATGGCCGCCAGGCCCGGCGCGCGCTGGGCCGAGGACGAGTTGGAAGGCGGCGCGCTGCCGCCGGGCGAGTGGTGGATCGTCGACCCGGCCGAGGGCAACATCAACCATGTGCACGGCATGTCCGACTGGGCCGTGACCGCCACCCTCGTCCGGGACAACCGCCCGGTCCTCACCGTCGTCCACCTTCCGCCGACCGGCGACTGGTACACCGCCGTGGCCGGTCAGGGTGCCCGGCTGAACGGCGCGCCACTGCGGGTGTCGGCCAAGACGGACCTGGGCGCGGCGCTGGTCGGCACGGGCCAGGCGCGGCCGGGGGAGGACGAGCGCACCTTCCACCGGATCGGCGCCTCGGTCACTCAGCTGCTGGTCCACGGCCTCGTCGTCCGGGTCTCGGTGCCCGCCACGCTTCAGCTGATCCATGTCGCCGCCGGGCGCATGGACGCGTTCTGGCAGTTCTCCGATGTGCGCTCGGGTCTGGTGGCCGGGGCCCTGCTGGTGGCCGAGGCGGGCGGCACGGTCACCGATACCCGGGGCAATCCGTGGGACCTGGCCAGCGGTGACTTCCTGGCCACCGCCCCCGGTATCCACACCGCGGCCGTCTCCGTCCTGTCGTCCGTCGCCTGACCACCCGCACCCCAGCAAGGAGCACATCCGCATGAGCAGCATCGGCATCCTCGGCGCCGGACGCGTCGGCGGCGGTCTGGCCAGCGCACTCGCCACCGCCGGCCACCAGATCACCCTCGGCCACCGGCAGCCGCCCCAGCAGACCGCGGCCGACGAGTCCGGTGGCGCCGCGGCGATCCGCCACGCCGACCAGCGCACCACCGCCGCCACCACCGAGATCGTCATCAACGCCACCCCGGGCGACACCGCCCTGGAGCGCCTCTCCGCCCTGCACACGGAACTGGCCGGCAAGATCCTGATCGACGTCTCCAACGCCACTCGCCACTCGCCCGACGGACTCCCCTCGGACCTGTGCTACCCCGGCAGCAGCCTGGCCGAGCGGCTCCAGCGGGCGCTGCCCGCGACCCGGGTGGTCAAGACGCTCAACACCATGCTCTTCCCGGTGATGACCGCCCCTGCCGAGCTGTCCACCCCGCCCACCGGCTATCTCTCCGGCGACGACGCGGGCGCCAAGGCCACCGCCGCGGGCCTCCTCGCCGACCTCGGCTGGAAACCCGAGTGGATCGAGGACCTCGGCGACATCACCACCGCCCGCGCCACCGAGGCCCTCGTCCTGCTGGTACCGCATGTGCTGCGCCGCCATGGACTCCGGCCGTTCGCCGTCTCCCTCGCCCGCTGACCACCCCGCACCCCCGGCACTCCCGCCACCGCGGGCACGTGGCGTAGCACACGCCGTGAAACGTGCTCTTGCACATCTGTAGAACCTCGGGCCGACATCAATCGTCTTCTCTTCCGAACAGCCGCCGGACGAAGGACGCGCATGACAGGCAGTGACGGGGAGACGACGGGGAGCTCTGCCACGGGGCCGGACGGACCGGGGCGGCAGCGCAGTGGACGCCGCCCGCTGCGGATCGCCCTGCTGATCGTGGTGTCGTTCCTGGTGCTGCTCGGCGGCGGAGTCGGCTGGATCTACTTCAAGCTGAACGGGAACATCACCACCTTCGGGGCGGACGGCCTCTCGGACAACCGGCCCGAAGGGAATGCCGCCGGCCAGAACGTGCTGGTCATCGGCTCGGACTCACGGTCGGGCGACAACAGCAGGCTGGGCGGCGGCAGCGGTGACGTGGGCCGTTCGGACACCGCCCTGCTGCTGCATGTCTACAGCGACGGCAAGCACGCGGTCGGGGTGTCGATCCCCCGCGACACCCTGGTCGACATCCCGCCGTGCCGTCTGCCCGACGGCTCATGGACCAGCACGCGGCGGAACGCCATGTTCAACTCGGCGTTCTCCGTGGGCGAGACCGCACAGGGCAATCCGGCCTGCACCCAGAACACCGTCGAGCGGCTGACCGGGCTGCGCATGGACCACACCGTCGTCATCGACTTCGAGGGCTTCTCCCGGATGACCTCGGCGGTCGGCGGGGTCCAGGTGTGTGTGCCGCAGGACGTCTACGAACGCGATCTGAGCCCCAGCCGGACCACCCGGGGCAAGCGCATCTTCAGCAAGGGGGTGCAGACGGTGTCCGGGCAGAAGGCGCTGGACTACGTCCGCATCCGCCATGGCATCGGCGACGGCTCCGACATCGGGCGCATACAGCGGCAGCAGGCGTTCATCTCCGGTCTGTTCAAGAAGGTGAAGAGCCGGGGATTCGACCCGACCACGCTGTATCCGCTGGCGGACGCGGCCACCAAGTCCATGACCGTGGACCCGGGGCTGGGCTCCGCCAAGAAGCTGATGTCCTTCGCCATGTCGCTGAAGAGCATCGACCTGCACAACACCAAGTTCATCACCATCCCCTGGCGCTACCAGGGCGAACGGGTCGCCGTGGTCCAGCCCGACGCCGATCAGCTCTGGGCCGACATCAGAGCCGACCGCACCATCGACGGGAAGAGAGCCGGCGGGAAGAAGGACGAGGCCCCCGCCACCCCCAGCGCCACGCCCACCGTGTCGGGCGCGGGCATCAGCGTCACCGTCTACAACGGCACCACCACCCCGGGGCTCGCCGCACGCGCCGCGGACACGCTCAGCTCACATGGCTTCACCGTGACCGGCACCACGAACGCCGAGACCCAGGACCACGCCACCACCGTGGTCGGCTACGGCCCCGGTGAGCGGGACCGGGCCCGGACCGTGGCCCAGCTCTTCCCCGGCGCCGGACTGCGGCCCACCACCACCCCGGGCATCAGCCTCACCCTGGGGCAGACGTACCTCACCGAGCCCTCCCCCGGCGCCTCCGCCCCCTCCACATCGCCCTCGAAGCTGGACAAGGACGCCCGCTCCGCCGACGACGACCCCTGCTCCAACCTGTCCTACGGCTGACCGGGCCCGTCACGCCCGCACAACCCGCACCTCCGGTCCAGGCATGGCGCACGGCTCCCCCGGGCATCTGAAGATCAAGTCGCTCGGAACCACCGCCGGGCGGCCCGCGTCTTCGTTGACGCCCGTACAAACGCGCGACCGATTGAACACGATCAACGACCGGGCTCACTCACCCCGGCACGACCGCACAACCGCACAACAAGCAACACGAAGGGGACGACAACGTGGGCATCGTGAGCTGGATCATCCTCGGCCTGCTGGCCGGAGTCATCGCCAAGGTCCTTCTCCCCGGGCGTGACCCCGGCGGGCTGATAGGCACCACGGTCATCGGCGTGGCGGGGGCGTTCGTGGGCGGCTGGATTTCCGCCCAGTTCTTCGACCGCCCGGTGCAGAAGCAGTTCTTCGACCTCGGCACCTGGGGCGCGGCGATCGGCGGCTCCTTCGTTCTCCTCGTCGTCTACCGTCTGCTGTTCGGCAATTCACGGAACTGACGGCGAGAGCGGCGCGAAAGGCGCCTGCGCCACCGGTTACGACGCCACCGCGCCCGCGAGCCGGCGGATCGTACGGGCGGCGGGCGACCCGGGGTCGGCCGTGATCAGGACCACCTCCTGGTCGTCCTCGGGTACGAGCAGGACATCGCAGTTCAGCCGGAGCGTCCCGGCCGTGGGGTGGTCGATGGTCTTGGTCCGGTGGCCGGGCGCGTGGACCGGGCGCTCGTCCCAGATCTGCCGGAACTCCTCGCTGCCCGCGTCCAGTTCGCGCAGCAGCGCGGCCAGCGCCGGGTCACGGGGGTAGCGGTCGGCGGCCCGGCGCAGCCGTGCGACCACGATATGCCCGAACTCCTCGGCGCTCGAGCTCTCGTACGCGCGGCCCTGGCCCAGGAAGCGGCGGCGGGCGAGGTTGCCGTGCCGGCCGAGGTCGTCGCCGAGCAGGGCCTGTGCCAGCGGGTTCCAGGCGACCACGTCGTAACCGGCGTCGGTGACGATCGCCGCGGTGTCGGGCAGCCGCAGCAGCATCTGGGCGATGTGCGGGCGGACCCGCCGCACCGCCCGTACGCCCGGGGGCGCGCTCGCCCCCGCGAGCCGGAACAGATGGCTGCGCTCGGCGGGCGCGAGCCGCAGCGCCCCCACCAGCCCGTCCAGGATGCGCGGCGAGGGCCGGGGGCCGCGGGCCTGCTCCAGACGGGTGTAGTAGTCGACCGACATATGGGCGAGCTCCGCCACCTCCTCCCGCCGCAGCCCGGGAGTGCGGCGGTGGGGGTCGGCGGGCAGACCGATGTCCTGGGGGCGCAGCCGCTCGCGGCGGTCCCGCAGGAAGCGGGCCAGCTCCTGCCTCGCCATGCTGCCTCCTTCGACTGCCCGGTACCTGCCCGCTCTCGGCCCGGCGCCCGCTCAGTATCCGCCCCGGGACCTGCCTGGGACAGGTTGTCCCTGGCAGGGTGAGCGTGGCCGGGGAACCCTTGATGTCATGAACGATCGCACAGCACTGGTCACCGGTGCCAACAAGGGCATCGGCAAGGAAATCGCACGCGCACTCGCCGCCGAGGGAATCACCGTGTACGTGGGCTCGCGCGACGCCGAGCGGGGGCGGCGGGCCGTCGAGGAGATCGGTGGCACCGCCCGGCCCATGGTGCTCGATGTCACCGACGCCGACAGCATCGCCACGGCCGCCGCGCGGCTGGATCGGCTGGACATCCTGGTCAACAACGCGGGGATCATGGTGGACAGCGGCACGGCGCCCGAGGCGGATCTCGACGGCTTCCGCCGGACCTATGAGACCAACGTCTTCGGTGTCCTCGCCGTCACCAACGCCTTTCTCCCGGCCCTGCGCCGCTCGCCCGCGCCCCGGATCGTCAATGTCTCCAGCGGCACCGGCTCACTGACCTGGAGCGCCGACCCGGAGCATCAGTTCGCCGTCTCGGCCGGATCGGGCGCGGCCTACCGCTCCTCCAAGACGGCCCTGAACGCCCTGACCCTCTACACCGCACAGGCCCTGGCCTCGGAAGGTTTCAAGGTCAACGCGCTGGCCCCCGGGCTGCGCAGGACCGATCTGAACGCCCGCGCCGCCGGGAGCGACGGGGATCCGGCCGAGGCGGCGGCGGGCGCGGTCCGGCTCGCCCTCCTCCCGGACACCGGGCCCACCGGCGGGTTCTTCTCCTGGGACGGCACTCCGGCGCCCTGGTAGACCCCGGTTCCGGACGGGGCCGTACGGTGGCGCTCCCGCCGCCGCCTGGTTGTCCGCCAGCTCTCCGCCGACCGGGTCAGTCGGCGGAGAGCTGGGTGTTGGGCACCCGCCAGGCGGCGATCACGAAGGCGACCAGGGCCACCGCGGCCCCGGTGAGGAAGACCACACGCAGGGCGCTGACGTAGCCCTCCAGGAACGGCTGCGCCACGCCCGGATCGAGGTGGCGGAGGAAGGCCGAGTCCTCCAGATTGACCCCGCCGTCGGACCGCACCACGCCCTTGAGCGCCTCCGCGTTCGCCGGTTCCTCTGCGAGCTTGCGGAACGAGGCGTCCTGGGAGGCCACGGCCAGGCGCTCGCCGATCCGCGTACCGGCCAGGGAGAAGAGGATGGACAGGAAGACGGCGGCGCCCACCGTGCCGCCGTTGGAGCGGAAGAAGTTCACCGACGCGGTGGCCGCGCCCATGTCCCGCCCCGGCACCTCGGACTGGGCGAGCGTGGTGATCGTCTGCATCGCCGCGCCGAGGCCCGCCCCCATGAACACCATGCCGATGGCCACATACCACAGCGGGCTGTCGTCCCTCAGGGTGGCGAACACCAGCATGGCGACGGTGAGAGAGCCGACGCCCGCCACCAGATGGACCTTGAACCGGCCGGTCCGCGACATCAGCCGACCCACCACCAGGGTCACCGTCACATTGGCCGCCATGGTGGGCAGCGTGGCCAGGCCCGCCCCCATCGGGCTCATGCCCTTGGCCAGCTGGAGGTAGAGCGGCAGCGTGGTCATGGCGCCGAACATGGCGATGCCCACGGTGAAGTGCAGCACGGTGCCCAGCCGGAACGCGCGGATGCGGAACAGCCTGACCGGCAGCAGCGCGGCGTCCGCCATCCGCCGCTCCAGCAGGACGAACGCGACCAGCCCGACCACCCCCACCGCGTACAGCACCAGCGCCCGGGGAGAGCCCCAGCCCCAGCTCCGGCCCTGTTCGGCCACGATGAGCAGGGGCACGATCCCGATCGCCAGCGTCAGCGCCCCGCCGTAGTCCAGGCGGTGCCGTACGGGCCGGTGGGGTACGTGCAGCACCCGCAGGATCACCACCACGGCGAGGGCCGCAAGCGGCACATTGACCAGGAAGATCCAGCGCCACCCGGCGATCCCCAGCAAAGTGGCGCGCTCGGCGAACACCCCGCCCACCAGGGGGCCGACCACACTGGAGCCGGCGAACACCGCCGTGATGTAGCCCTGGTAGCGGCCGCGCTCCCGGGGCGAGGTGATATCGGCGATGATCGTCATGGCGAGGGACATCAGCCCGCCACCGCCGAGGCCCTGCACCGCCCGGAAGGCGGCGAGCTGGTGGATGGAGGTGGCGAATCCGCACAGCAGCGATCCGAAGGTGAACAGCACGATCGCGGCCAGATACACCGGCCGGCGGCCATAGATGTCGGAGAGCTTCCCGTACAGCGGCGTGGCGATGGTGCCGGTGACGAGATAGGCGGTGGTGACCCACGCCTGGGCGGTGAGGCCGTGCAGATCGTCGGCGATGGTGCGCAGCGCCGAGGAGACCACGGTCTGGTCCAGCGCGGCGAGGAACATGCCGAGCACCAGGCCGGACAGCACGGTGACGACCTGACGGTGGGTCAGCCGGGCGGGAGTCTGGGGCTCGGCGGGCTCGGTGCTGGTGGATGAGGACGACATACGTAGCTGCGAACCTTCTCTGCCGCGCGTTGGGGACCGGGAAAAAGCGGGGGCCCGGACCGGGGAAGCGGGGGCCCGGAGCCCGGGGCCGGGAATGGGCGGGGTCCCGGAGCCCGGGCACTCGCGCCCGGGCTCCGGGAGTCGGGCGTCACCCGGCGATCTTCTCCAGGTCGGGGACGGCGCTGTCGATCTCCGGCAGCGCCAGCATCTCCAGCCGCGCCCGACGGGCCCGGGCGCGGCAGCCGTCGTCGGCCAGCACCTCACGGCAGACGGAGGCGATGCCGTCCGGCGTGGGGTCGGTGATGTGGCGGCCGAGGCCGAGTTCCTGGACCCGCTGTGCGTTGCCGGGCTGATCGCCGAACTGGGGCAGCACCGCCATGGGTGTCGCCGTGCGCAGCGATTCGCGGATGCTGTTGAAGCCACCGTGGGTGAGGAAGAGGTCCACGGATTCCAGCAGCAGCGGCTGTGGCACCCGATCGGTGATGTGCACATGCGGTGGCACCCCGTCGGTGTCCACGGGAATGCCGGAGGTGGCGAGGACGACGGTGCACTCCTCCAGCCGCGACACGGCCTGGATCATGGCCCGCAGCGTGTCCACCGGATCCTGCATCGGCATGGGTGGCGCGGGGGTGTCGGCCTCGTGTGCGCTGTCGCGGAGCATGGGGATCGCGGTGCCGATGGCGGCGAGCATCAGCGGCCGGTCGGTGGGCAGTTCGGCGATCCAGCGGGGCAGCGCGGCGCCCCGGTCCACGTCCACCGTCTGCCGGTAGGACCAGGAGGCCGGGAGATGGCGGGCGAAGGAGAACGCGGGTGGTACGTAGTCGATGCGCCCGTGCGGGACGAGCGACAGCGGGTCCTCGAGAATGGCCAGCCCCTGCCGCTTCCGCAGGGCGTTGAGGCCCGGGAGCATCGCGGCCGGGTCGAAGCTGTTGGCGGCCCCGGAGGGGGTGGACAGCTGGGGTATGCCGAGCGTTTCGGCGATGACACAGGAGCCGAGGTCCATCCCGTCGCGCAGGATGAGGTCGGGGCGGAAGTCGTGTGCCACGGGGAGCACGGTGTCCAGCAGCCATGTGGCCATCGGGCCGGACACGGCCTTGGCCATGAGGCGCAGCATACGCGCCGGTGACTGCTCGTCCGCCGGGTCCGGCGAACCGGCCTGTGCGGCCTCCTCGGCCAGTACGGGGCCGAGGAAGGAGGACGGGCTGAAGTCGCCGATACCGCTCGTCACCCGCACCTCCTCCCGTTCGAAGACGGAGGTGAGGGCCGGGGTGGTGACCACCAGCACCTCATGGCCGACGGCCGCGAGGGACCGGGCCAGCGGAAGCTGGGCCCGGCCGTGGGAGGGGCTGCCGAGCGTGGTGAACATGACCCGCAACGCAGGGGCCTTTCTGTGGGAAGGGTCTTGTACGGCGAGGAAGGGGCGGGGCGGTCAGCGCGCCATCGCGAGTGTGCGGCCGATGCCCTCGCAGCTCAGCCCGGCGCGGCGCAGCCGGTCCGGGTCCAGGAGGTTGCGGAAGTCGTAGACGGCCGGGGATCCGAGCAGTCCGGCGGCGCGCTCCCAGTCGAGGTCGCGGAACTCCGGCCACTCGGTGAGGACGAGACAGGCGCGCGCTCCCCGCAGGGCCTCTTCGGGGGTGTCGGTGAGGGTGAGCAGATCGCTGAGGTCGGGGCGGGTCTCACGGAGGGCGGGGTCGTAGGCGTGGAGTTCGGCGCCCCGCTCCTTGAGCAGCCGGGCGATGGCCAGGGCCGGTGAGTCGCGCAGATCGGAGGTGCCCGCCTTGAAGGCCAGGCCCAGCACGGCCAGCCGTACGCCGCGCAGCGAGCCGTCGCCGGGTGTGCATCCGGCCACCACCCGCTCGACCAGCCGCCGCTGGTGTTCGACGTTGGTCTCGATGGTGGCGCCGAGCAGTGGGAAGTCCACGCCCGACTCCTGGCAGATGGTCAGCAGCGCGTGGGTGTCCTTGGGCAGGCAGGAGCCGCCCCAGCCGGGTCCGGGCTTGAGGAAGGCCGAGCCGATGCGGGGGTCGTGGCCGATACCGGTGAGCACATCGTCCACATCGGCGCCGAAGTGCTCGCACAGGGTGGCGAGGTTGTTGGCGAAGGAGAGCTTCATGGCCAGGAAGAAATTGGCCGCGTACTTGGCGAGTTCGGCGCCGGCGGCCTCGGTGAGCACCAGCGGGGCGTCCAGCCCGGCGTACAGATCGGCCACCCGGCGCGCCGCGTCCGGGTCGGCGGCGCCCACCACGATGCGGTCGGGGTGGAGGAAGTCGCGCACCGCGTAACCCTCCCGGAGGAACTCCGGGTTGCTCACCACGGCCACGTCGGGGCGGTCCAGCAGCGCGGCCACACGCTCGGCGGTGCCGACGGGCACGGTGGACTTGTTGACCACCACGCTGCCGTGCGGCAGCCGGTCGCGTATCTGGTCCGCCACGGCCTCGACGGCGGCCAGGTCGGCGGCGCCGCCGACGCCCATCGGGGTCGGCAGGCACAGGAACACCACGTCGGCGTCGGCGACCGCGGCCCGGGTGTCCTGGACGAACTCCAGCCGCCCCGAGTCCAGTCCCTCCCGGACGAGTTCGGGCAGGCGGGGCTCGAGGATGTCGACTTCTCCGCGCCGGAGCCGTTCGACCTTGTGGCGGTCGGTGTCCGCGCACACCACTCGATGGCCGAGGGTGGCCAGACAAGCGCCGGTGGTCAGTCCGACGTAGCCGGTTCCCACGACGGCGACGCGTCGTATCTGCACAGGGGATCACCACTTCTGCTGGGGGTCAGATGCGGGCACGTGGCGAGGACGGCACCAGGCCGCCCGGTCGGGAAACCAGCGGCCGGACACCGTCGTCGGGCCGGGATCGCGCTGGGCGGCGACCAATGTCACCACGCGTTGACAAAACATAACGCCCCGACCCCAATCTTGGTCAACAAGTGATGACAACGGTGGGTGACTTCTGGACATGCGAGGCTGAACCGGCAGCATGTACGGCACGTCCAGGCGGAGGTACGACAGGGTGAACCGGGCAAGCGACACACGGCGGTGCGACGGCCTCCCCCCGCGCGCCCGCAGATACGACGCGGAGGGCACGCGCAGCGCGCTGCTGGGGGCCGCCGCGCTGCGTTTCGCCAGGTACGGCTACGACCGCAGCAGTGTGCGCGATATCGCCAAGGACGCGGGGGTGGACGCCGCCCTGGTCTACCGCTATTTCGGCTCAAAGGAGGCGCTGTTCGACGCGGTGTCGGCCGGCACCGGCCTGTTCGAGCCACTGCGCCATCTGCCACTGGACGAGGTGTCGGCGTGGCTCTGCGATGTGGTCTCCAACGGGCCCACCGAGGAGGAGGCCCCGCATCCACTGCTGACCAAGCTCCGCTCCTCCAGCCGGGAGGAGACCGTCGGGCGGCTCCGCGAGGAGGTCACCGAGGTGTTCTCACAAGGGTTCGCCCGGCGCCTGGAGGGCGAGGACGCCGAGCTGCGGGCCGAGTTGCTGGCGGCGTGGCTGATGGGCATCACCCTGCTCCGCCTGGCCATACGCTCACCGGCGCTGGCCGCCACGCCGGACGACACACTGCTGCGCTTCCTGCGGGCGGGTATCGACCCGCTGCTGGACGCGGGCTGCCCCGGCGGCGGGGGCGAGGACGGCTGACCCGCTCCTCGCTCCGCCCCCGGGGCAGGGGAAACCGGTGTGGCGCCTAGACGCCCGGCACGCGCGGCGACCTGGGGGCCGGGCCGACCGGTTCGGCGCCGAGCCGCTTGCCGATACGGCCGCGCATGGAGCCCATCGTGAAGCCACGCGGGTCGACCTTGCCCGGCTGCCACTCCAGATGGCCGATCACCGAGCGCTGGGTCCAGCCATGGGCACGGCAGATGGCCGCGGACACCTTCTCGATGGCCAGTTTCTGCGCCTCCGGCCAGGGGTCCTCGCCATCGCCGAGGTTGACGCACTCGAAGCCGTAGAAGTGGCGGTTGCCATCGGTGTCGGCCTCGTTGTCGGGGGGCAGCGCGGCTTCGTCGACGACCGCTCGGAGCACGTCGCTGTCGCCGAGACCCGCGTGGTTGGCGCGGCCGTGGCCGACCATGTGGACCACGCCGGCCTTGTCGATGACACCGTGACACAGCGGCCCCGGCAGCGAGGAGTGTCCCTCGTAGCACAGCTCCACGGAGGAGTCGGTGCCCTTGGTGACGGTGTGATGGATCATCACCCCGTTGACCGGGCCCCAGGGGCCCTTGGAGTTGCGGTTGTGAGTGCGCCAGGCGCGGTACTCACGGACTTCCAGCCCCTCGTCGCGAAGTGCCTTGAGCAGACGGTCGGCGGTGAGCGGAGTGGCCATGGTGATGTGCTCCTTAGGGATGGGACATGGTCATGTACGGATGCCACGGGCAGGGAACTCAATCGGCTCCGGACCGGGGCCTACGCGTCCGGCCCGGTGTCCTCCCGGCCCTGGTCCGGGCATCCGCCTCGACCTCCGCGGCGAGCACCCGCGCGTCCGCGGCCGGGGCGGGCGTGGCCGGGGCGGGCGTGGCCGGGGCGTGCGTAGCCGGCGTCCCGAACACCATCCGCGGATCCAGCTCGGCCCGCCCGGCCGTCACCCACGCCGGTGGCGCGCAGTGCGTCCGGATCCCCGCCCGGATCCCGGCCGGGGCCCGGAGCGGCGGTTCACGGGCCGCGTTCACCGGCCACTCCACGGTGCCCGCACACCCGCGCCCGCGCGCCACCTGCCCCGCGGGCCTCAGTCGTGTGCCAGTGGCGAGGGCGTGAGGACCGCGCGTCCGTCCAGCCAGGCCGGGTGGCTGAGCAACGGGCGGAAGCGGGTGAACAGGGCGAGGAGTTCGGGGCCGCGCCGTTCCCGGAGTACGGGGTCGCGGCGGGCGAGGTCGAGCTCGTTGGCGGCCGACAGCTCGGCGAAGTCCCGGAGCAGCCGGGGTTCCGGACTGTGCGTACGGCCGGTGAAGCGATCGTGGAAGGCCGCGCCGGGGTCGGCGAGCGCCGGGCAGGTGGCCTTCCGGTCGCAGCTCGCGTAGAGGTACACGATGGCTTCGGCCTCCGCGCCGATCACCGCCACGAGTTCGCCCCGGCGGCCGAGGGGCAGCAGGGTGACCGGGAAGCCGTCGGTTCCGTAGAACGCGTGGCACAGCCCGGCGAGTTGGAGCTCGGGCCGGGCTCCCCACGCGGCGAGCCTGGCCCGTACGCGCTGGAGGTGGGCGAGGAGCGTACCGCCGGGGTGGGCGATGCGCGCGGCCCCGAGGTGGCGCAGGAATGTGACGGCCCGGTCGGCGGCGGCAGGAGGGGGAGCGGCAGGCACAGGTCGTGTCCTTTCGGTGCTTGGCAGGTCGGCACCCGTACCCCACCCCCACCCGGTCCGGATCCATGTGCGGACGCCGCACGGGTTGCCGCCTGAGCCCTGCGACGATCGTCCCGACCTGCGGCCATCCCAGTCAATCCTGGTAATTGCTCGCCAACTCCAAGCTCTAGCTTGGAGGTTATGACTCTGGATGATCTGCGGGTGTTCGTGGCCGTGTGCCGCGCCGGAAGCCTCAGCGCCGTGGCCCGGGAGCTGGCCTGCACACAGTCGGCGGTGAGCCAGCGGGTGAAGCGGCTGGAGCGCGAGACCGGTGTCAGCCTGCTGGAGCGCCAGCCGCGCGGGGTCGCGCCCACCCCTGCGGGGCTCATTCTGTGCGAGGCCGCCGCCGACGGCATCGCCGGGCTCGATCTGGCGCTGCGCCGCCTGGGCGACCTGGTGCACGGGGAGAGCGGTTCGGTGCGGATCACCACCGGCAGCACCACGGTGCGGCACTTCATGGCCGAGGCGATCGTCTCCTTCCGCCGGCGCTATCCGAAGGTGAACCTGGAGTTCCAGACCGAGAGCTCCAGCCGCGGCTGCCTCGGCGCCCTCATCGCCGGCAATCTGGACCTGGCCTGGATCACCCTCGGCGGCCCGGTGCGCGGTGTCGAACAGCGGCCCGTGGCCGAGCTGCCGTGGGTGCTCGCCATGCGCGCCGGGGATCCGCTCGCGGCCCGGCCCCGGGTGGAGGTGTCCGACCTCGCCGACATCCCGCTCGTACGGCTGCCGCCGAACTCCACCTCGGGCGGACGCCTCCACGCGGCCCTGGCCGAGCTGGGCATACGGTCCGGCTCCGATACGAGCGTCGCCGACTGGGACACGGCCCTGCTGCTGGCCGAACTCGGCCTGGGGCGCGCCGTGGTGCCCGCCCTGCCGGGGCTGCCGGTGCCCGGGGACGAGGGGCCGCTGCGGCTCGTCCCGATCCCGGCGCTGCCACCGCTGCCGGTCGGCTGGGCCGCGCGCCGCTGGGACGCGCTCCCGCCGCTGGCCCGGGCCTTCGCGGACACCGTGGCCGGCACCTTGCGCGAGGACACCGCACCTGAACGGCGCTCCGCCCGGCCCGATGAGTGATCATTTTCGGACTTCCCCCGCCGACGCGCCCGGATGGGCCAACCCAAGGCGGCGCGCGCCCTATGCTTCTACATGCGTGTAGAACTACGGAGGGAGGACCCACTGTGAACGTGCCACCGGCCGCGAACGTTCCGCGGCGCATGGCCCGCTGTCGCGCGACCCCCGTCCGCCGCCGCACGCGCCCGCAACCCCCACGCACACGCGACAGTACGCATATTTGAAGGAGTGAACGCCACGATGGTGTTCAAACGACTGCTCGGCTCGCTCGGTGTCGGCGGACCCACCGTGGACACGGTGCTGGACCCCGGCCCGGTACTCCCCGGCGGGCCGTTGACCGGCCAGGTCCATCTCCAGGGTGGCAAGGCGGACTTCGAGATCGAGCAGATCACGCTGGAGCTCGTGGCCCGGGTGGAGGACGAGCGCGGCGACGAGGAGCGGGAGGGCGTCGTCCTCTTCGACCGCTTCACCGTCGGCGGCGGTTTCCGGCTCGCCGAGGGCGAGCACCGCAGCCTCCCGTTCACGGCCCACCTCCCCTGGGAGACGCCGGTCACCGAGCTGTACGGGCAGCCGCTGGGCATCATCCTCGGCGTGCGCACCGGGCTGGAGGTCGCGGGCGCGAAGGACAAGGGCGACCTCGACCAGCTGACCGTGAACCCGCTGCCGGTCCAGGAGGCCATCCTGGAGGCGCTGGGGCAGCTCGGCTTCGGCTTCCGGTCCGCCGATCTGGAGCTGGGCCATGTGGGCGGCACCGGGCAGCGGCTGCCGTTCTACCAGGAGATCGAGCTCTCCCCGGCTCCCCAGTACGCCCATGCCATCAACGAGCTCGAGGTGACCTTCCTGGCCAACGCGGGCGGCATGGACGTCGTCCTGGAGGCCGACAAGCGCGGCGGGTTGTTCACCTCGGGGGAGGACGCCCTCACGCTCTTCACCGTCGGCTATGAGGGCGTCGAGCACCGCGATTGGAACACCGAGGTCGACGCCTGGATCCAGCAACTCGTCGAGCGGCGCGCCGCCTACGGCTCGTACGGCTCCTACGGCCACGGCGGACACGACGGCCACGGCTACGGGCACACGGACCTCCACCACGATGGGCACCACGACGGCGGGCGGCGCTCCGGCCCGAGCACCGCGGCGATCGTCGGAGGCGTCGCGGCGGGTGTCGCGGTCGGCGTCGTCGGCGGAATGGTCGCCGCGGAGGTCGTCGACGAGATCGGCGACGCCTTCGAGGACGAGGAGGACGAGGACTGACCCCGCCTCCCCCGGCCCGGGGCGTCCCCGGGCCGGGGAATCCGGCCGCCTGCTCGTCCCCGCGCCCCGCGTCCCGGCCGTCCCCCGATGCGGCAGCGGTCCAACGGCCGTGGTCCCGTACCCCTCGGCGCCGCTGCGCCACCCGGGGACCGGACCAGCCGTAGAGGAGAACGAGCGACGATGACCGCCGACAGCCGCCCAGACCTCCAGCTGGGCTGCGGCCTTCGCGCCGTGACGCGGGTTGGGCACGAACTCGCCGTTGGAGTCGGGGGTGGCCCGTGCGGCCCGCGCGGGGCAGCGGGGGCGCGAGGCGCTGGTTGAGGCGGCCGGTGCTGGGCACTCCATGGGGCGCGTGGCCCGGTACGGCCTTGCACAGGGCCTGATACGGCCTTGCTCGTGGCCTGACACGGCCTTGTCGATCCCAAAGGACGATCATGAGCGAGCCCAGGACATCGACATCCCCCCGCATGCTCGGCATCTATCTCAATGACCATCTGGCCGGAGCGACGGCCGGATGGGAGCTGGCCCGCCGGGCGGCCCGCGAGCACCGGCAGTCGCCCCTCGGCGGCGAGCTGGAGGACCTCGCCGTACAGATCCTGGAGGACCGTAAGGCGCTGCTGGCCGTCATGGCCGACCTCGAGGTGCCCGTACGCCGTTACAAGGTCTACGGGGGCTGGCTGGGCGAGAAGGCCGGGCGGCTGAAGCCCAACGGCCGTCTACGGCGCCGCTCCGGGCTCAGCTCGGTCGTCGAGCTGGAGTCGCTGCGGATCGGTGTGGAGGGCAAGGCGCTGCTGTGGCATTCGCTGCTGGCCGCGGCCGGCCAGGACATCCGGCTGGACTCCGATCGGCTCACCGAACTGCTCAACCGGGCGTGGCGGCAGCGCGCGGCGCTGGAGTCGCTGCACGACACCGCGGCCGCCACGATGTTCGCCCCCGGCCGGCCGGAGCCGCGGGAGGCGGTGGTCGGGCCATGACCACTCCGCCGGACGGCGCCGCCGAACTCCTCTTCATCGGCAACGCCACGCTCCTCATCCGCTACGGCACGCTGACGCTGCTCACCGACCCGAACTTCCTGCACCGGGGCCAGTACGCCTACCTCGGCAAGGGGCTGATGTCCCGGCGGCTGACCGAGCCCGCCCTGGCCGCCTCGGACATACCGTCCGGCCTGGACGCCGTGGTGCTCTCGCATCTGCACGGCGACCACTGGGACCGGGTGGCGCGTCGGCGGCTGGACCGCTCACTGCCCATCATCACCACCCCGCACGCCTCCCGCCGGCTCCAGGCCATCCATGGGTTCAGCCGGGCCACCGGGCTGCCCACCTGGCACGATCACGTGCTGGTGAACGGCAGCGGCCAGGTCCGGGTCACCGCATTGCCCGGGATACACGCCCCCGGCCGCTGGCAGCGGTTGCTGCCACCGGTGATGGGGAGTCTGCTGGAGTTCGGCGAGCCGGGGCAGCCGCCCCGGCTGCGGGTCTACATCACCGGCGACACGCTGATGTTCCCGGGCGTCCATGAGATCGCCCGGCGCTACCCGGATGTGCACCTGGCGGTGGTCCACCTCGGCGGCACCCGGCTTCCGGGCGGGCTCATCGTGACCATGGACGCTCCCCAGGGGGCCGATCTGGTCAGGGCCGTACGGCCAGAGCGGGTCCTGCCGGTGCACTACGACGACTACGCCGCCTTCAGCTCCCCGCTCTCGGCGTTCCTGGAGGAGACCCGGCGCCCGGACTTCCCGTCCACGGTGGTCCACTGCCCCCGCGGCGAGCGCGTCACCGTGAACGCGCAAGGGGTGCTCTCGGCGCCGTGAGGGCCGCCATGAGGGCCGCCGAGAGGCCGTGAACGCTGATTTGCTCAGGGCGTGAACGCTGACCGCTCAGGAGGCCGCGCTGGTGGGCGTCTGGTCGTCGCTGTGCAGCCGCCCCAGACGTTCCAGCAGCTGCGGACGGTGCAGCTCCGCCACGCATGCCATCAGGTCGGGGTGGCGCAGGAACGGCGCCGCACGCCGGTCGTGCGTGTCCGGCGCCGTCAGCCGCCGGAACTCACCGGGAGACCCGGGGCCGTGCTCGCACTCGGCAAGCGCCGCCACCCCCTCGGACGCCAGGGTGGAGCAGGTGAGCAGGGCCGCCGCCCAGCTCGCCACGACCTCGTCCACACAGGTGCGCCAGACGCCGTCGGGGCCGCGGATCTCGTACGGCTCCGCGTCCACGAGCCAGTCCAGCCGGAAGGAGCCGCCCGGACCGATCAGCGCCACCAGGGAAGCGTCGGTGGGGTCCGTATAGCGCAACCAGGCGGCCACGGTGACGGCCTGCCGGGCCTGCGCCTCGGCGAGCGCCGCGTTCATCGCCCCGTCGGCCGCCGGATATGCCCTGATCAGCCACTGCGTGGTCGCAGCGATGACGGATGACAGGTCCAGGGACAAACGACGCCGCTCCTCGTACGCGATCAGTGTCAGCACCGTACCCGCGGAACGGCTGTGTCGAACATGACATAGATCACGCCGCACGGCGGCGCGGCGCGTCCCCAAGTGTGCCCGGGGCGCACCGCATAGCGGACAAGGCGCCGGGTACCCGGTGTCCATGAACGCGCCAGGCCCCGCCGTCGGCGTCGTCATCGCCACCCGTGACCACGCCGAACGCCTCGCCACAGCCCTGGAGCACCTCACCGCGCTGCCGGAGCGGCCACCGGTCGTGGTCGTGGACCACGGCTCGACGGACCGCACCAGGGCCATGGTCGCCGAGCGCTTCCCCCAGGCGCGGGTCCTGGCCCACGGGGACGGCCACGGGGCGCTCGCCCGCAACGACGGGGTACGCGCCATCGGCACCCCCTACGTGGCGTTCAGCGACGACGACTCCTGGTGGGCGCCAGGGTCCCTGGCACGGGCCGCCACTCTGCTCAACAGCCATCCGCGGCTGGGGCTGCTGGCGGGCCAGGTGCGGATCGGCCCCGAGGAGCGGCCCGATCCGCGGGGCGCCACGCTGGCCGCCTCCCCCGTCGGCCGGGCCGAGGACCTTCCAGGAGCGGAGGTCTACGGCTTCCTCACCCGTGCCGCCGTGGTGCGCCGCGGCGCCTTCCTGGAGGCGGGCGGCTTCCATCCGCTGATCTTCCTCGGCGACGAGGAGACCCTGCTCGCCTACGACCTCGCCGCGATGGGCTGGGGCGTCTCGTACTGCCCCGAGGTGGTCGCCCTCCACCATCCGTCCCCCTCACCGCACGAGGACCGCACCGCCGCGATGCGCCACAACGAACTGATCAGCTGCTGGCTGCGCCGCCCCCTCCCCCTCGCGGCCCGCCGCACCGCCGCGCTCCTCACCCGGGCCGGCCACGACCCGGCGGCCCGCACCGCACTCCGTGGTCTGCTCACCCGCCTCCCGGCCGCGCTATGGCTGCGCCGCCCGCTGCCACCGTGGGTCGAGGAGGCCGCCCGACGGGTGGACAGGCAGCGGGCGACGGCGGACGAGAAGACCCTGACGGCCCCGCCGGGATGAGCGGCGGGCACGCGCTTCGGTGACGGCCCGCCGGTGGGGTGGATCCGATCGACGCGTGGGATGGATCCGGTCGACGAGCCGCCGCGGTCGCCACGCCCCGGGCCCCCTTCATCGCCGAGGGGCGCCTCCCGGCCGGGCGCCGTACGGCGCTACGCGGCCGTCGCGCGCCGCACACCGTAGGCCGCCGCGCCCACGGCCAGGACCGCCGCACCCCAGACCACCGAGGAGACGGGCAGGGCGAAGGCCAGCACCAGGCAGCCGACCAAGCCCAGCGCCGGGATGATCCGCGGTGGGCGGCCCTCGGCCGGGGTGAGGGTCCAGGCGGAGGCGTTGGCGACGGCGTAGTAGGCCAGCACCCCGAACGAGGAGAACCCGATCGCACCGCGCAGATCCGCCGTCGCCGCCAGGACCGCCACCACCGCGCCCACGGTCAGCTCGGCGCGGTGCGGCACCGCGAACCGGGGGTGCACGGCGGCCAGCACGGGCGGGAGGTGCCGGTCGCGGGCCATGGCCAGGGTGGTCCTGGAGACGCCCAGGATCAGCGCGAGCAGCGATCCCAGCGCGGCCACCGCGGCGCCCACCCGCACCACCGGCGCCAGCCAGGAGAGCCCGGCGGCACGCACGGCGTCGGCCAGCGGGGCACTCGCCGCGGCCAGTCCGCCGCTGCCCAGCACGGTCAGCGCGGCGACCGCGACGACCGCGTAGACGGCCAGGGTGATGCCGAGCGCGAGGGGGATGGCGCGGGGAATGGTGCGCGCCGGGTCGCGGACCTCCTCACCGAGGGTGGCGATACGGGCGTATCCGGCGAAGGCGAAGAACAGCAGGCCGCCCGCGCGCAGCACCCCGCCGAGGGTGGCGTCGTGGCCGATCTCCAGCCGGGCGGCGTCCGCCTCCCCGGAGGTGAGGAGGGCGACGACCACGGCGGCCAGGACCGCGAGCACGAAGGCCACGATCGCCCGGGTCAGCCAGGCGGCCTTGTGCACCCCCACGTAGTTGACGGCCGTCAGCGCCACCACGGCCGCCACCGCCACCGCGGGTGCCTGCGCGGGCCAGACATAGGAGCCGACGGTCAGGGCCATCGCCGCGCAGGAGGCGGTCTTGCCGACCACGAACCCCCAGCCGGCCAGATACCCCCAGAAGTCGCCCAGCCGCTCGCGGCCGTAGACATAGGTGCCGCCCGACTGCGGATAGCGGGCGGCCAGCCGCGCGGAGGAGGTGGCGTTGCAGTACGCCACCACTCCGGCGGCCACCAGGCCGAACAGCAGCCCCGACCCCGCCTCCCGCGCCGCGGGCGCCAGCGCCCCGAAGATGCCCGCGCCGATCATCGACCCCAGGCCGACCACGACCGCGTCGAAGACCCCCAGGCGCCGCCGCAACTCCCCCGGCCCGGCCGGGGTGTTCACCGTGCCGCTCACCGCTCAGCCCCGATCCGTGTCGAGCTCGGCATTGTCCAGGTCGGTCTTGTCCGAGTCGGTCTTGTCCAACTCGGTCTTGTCCAGGTCGGCTTGGTCGAGGTCGGTCCTGGCCGGCAGATCGCGGGCGCCGAGCCGCAGATGCTCGATGTGGTACACGGCCTCGTCCAGGAGTTGGGCGACGTGGTTGTCGTAGAGGCTGTAGACGATCCGGCGGCCCCGGCGTGAACCGGTGACCAGCCCGAGCGCGCGCAGCAGCCGGAGTTGGTGGGAGACCGCGGACTGCTCCATGCCGACCGCGTCGGCCAGTTCGGTGACCGCGCAGGGGGCCTGGCGCAGACGGGTGAGGATCATCAGCCGCGACGGTGTGGCCAGGGCCTGGAGGGTGGCGGCGATGGTGGCGGCGGAGTCCGCGTCCAGATGCGCTGCCGGGGTGGTCTGACTGTCGGCTCCGTGTCCCATGCCGCCATCGTATCCACAGCAACACTTGAAGAGATCTTCATATGTTCCCGTATGGTGGCAGGGTCAGACCATCGCCCCACCAGTCGAGGAAGAGGTGTGCCCCGGTGTCCGCCGAAGTCATCGAGGAGCGGTCCCCCGCCGACGCCCCACCGCCCGTAAGGCCGCGTCGGACCCGCGTCCGCGAGCTGCCCGAGGTGCGGTGGGCCGCGCTGGCCACCGCCGCGTTCCTGCCCGCCCTCGCGCTCGACCTGACCGGCGCCCCGGCGTGGCTATGGGCCCCGCTCTACGTCATCTGCTACGCCGCCGGGGGCTGGGAGCCGGGCCTGGCGGGCCTGCGCGCCCTGCGGGAACGCACCCTCGACGTCGATCTGCTGATGGTCGTCGCCGCGCTCGGGGCGGCGGCGATCGGGCAGTTCCTCGACGGCGCCCTGCTCATCGTCATCTTCGCGGTCTCGGGCGCACTGGAGGCGTTCGCCACCCGGCGCACCGCCGACTCCGTACGCGGGCTGCTGGACCTGGCGCCCGACACCGCCACGCGGCTCACCCCCGGCGGCGCCGAGGAGCGGGTGGACGTCAGCGCGCTGCGCGTCGGCGACACCGTGTTCGTACGGCCCGGTGAGCGGCTGCCCGCCGACGGCACCGTCCGCGAGGGGACCAGCGACGTCCAGCAGGCCGGGATCACCGGCGAACCGCTCCCGGTGGACAAGGGACCCGGGGACGAGGTGTTCGCGGGCACGCTCAACGGGACGGGCGCGCTGCGCGTCACCGTGGACCGGGACGCCTCCGAGACGGTCATCGCCCGGATCGTGTCCATGGTCGAGGAGGCGAGCGAGCACAAGGCACCCGGCCAGCTGTTCATCGAGAGGATCGAGCAGCGCTACGCCATCGGCATGGTGGCCGCCACGCTCGCGCTGTTCGCGATCCCCCTCGCCCTCGGCGCGGAGCTCACCGAAACCCTGCTGCGGGCCATGACCTTCATGATCGTGGCATCGCCGTGTGCGGTCGTGCTCGCCACCATGCCACCGCTGCTGTCCGCCATCGCCACCTGCGGACGCAACGGTGTGCTGGTCAAGTCAGCCGCGGCCATGGAGCGACTGGGCGGCATCACCCGGGTGGCGCTGGACAAGACCGGAACCCTCACCGAGGCATCGGCGCGCGTCCGCGGGATCCGGGTGCTCCCGGGCAGTGGCCTCACCGAACACGAGGCCCTGGCCCTGGCCGCCGCGGCCGAGCGGCCCAGCGAGCACCCGCTGGCCCGTGCGGTGGTCGCCGCCGCGGAAGAGCGCGGTCTGCGCGTGGAGCCCGCGGCCGACTTCGGCTCGGCGCCGGGCCGGGGCGTACGGGCGGTGGTCGCGGGCCGCACCGTCCAGGTGGGCAGCCCCCTGGCACTGCTGGACGGCGCGATGCCACCGCTGGAGCGCCCCGGCGAACCGACGCCGCCGACGGGCGGGGGCGATCCGGTGCGTACGGATGTCGCGAACGAGTCGTCCCGTAGAGCCATCGCGGACGACCCGGCCCGTACGGCCACCACTGACGACCCGATCCGTACACCCACCGCCGACGGCCCCGCCCGTAAGGCCGTCGACCAGGACAGCCCGGTCCGTGTCGCCGTGGCCGAGGTGGAGGACGGCGGTGCCACCGCTGTCGCCGTCCTCGTCGACGGCCGTCCCACCGCCGTGCTCGCCATCGCCGCCCCGCTGCGCGCCGGGGCCGCCGAGGCCGTCGCCGCGCTGGGTCAACTCACCGGCACCCCACCGGTGTTGCTGACCGGCGACAACAAGCGTGCCGCCGCCCGGCTGGGCGAGGAGGTCGGCATCACCGACATACGGGCCGGGCTGCTGCCACAGGACAAGGTGGCCACCGTACGGGGCTGGGAGGACACCGGGGAACGCGTCCTGATGGTCGGCGACGGAGTCAACGACGCCCCGGCGCTGGCGGCCGCGCACACCGGTGTCGCCATGGGCCGCGCGGGCTCCGCGCTGACGCTGGAGACCGCCGACGCCGTGGTGGTCCGCGATGAACTGGCCGCCGTGCCCTCGCTCGTGGCCCTGTCCCGGCGCGCCCGCCGTCTGGTGGCGCAGAACCTGATCATCGCGTGCGTATGCATCGGAGCGCTGGTGGTGTGGGATCTCTTCGGCCATCTGCCGCTGCCACTCGGCGTGGCGGGCCACGAGGGGTCCACCGTCCTGGTGGGCCTCAACGGTCTGCGGCTGCTGCGCACCTCCGCTTGGCCGGGCGCGGCGCTGACCGGCCGCCGGGCCGCCGGAAGCGAGACCATGTCCGGAGGCTCCTCACACCCGTGAACATCGGCGGCTGACGGCCGCGGCGTCCGGCAGCCGCCTTGCGGTGGCGGCCGGGCCGCCGGGCCAGACGTCGCGGGCGGCCCGCGGAATCCACCGGACAGCGACCCGGACGCGGTACGGGCCGGGGCGGGGCCCGCCCCGGCCCGCCGCTCTACGATGGGGGCATGCCGGTCAGCGAACCCTCCTCAACTGCGACCCGATCGCATACGCATCCCAGTGGCGCGGCGCAGTTCTCCACGGCCGCCAATGTCTTCTCACTGCTCTCCGATCCGACCCGGCTGCATCTGGTGTGGTCCCTCGCCCGTGGCGAAGCCGATGTCAACACCCTGACCGAGGCCAGCGGGGCGGCCCGCCCCGCGGTGAGCCAGCATCTGGCCAAGCTCCGGCTGGCCGGGCTGGTCCAGATGCGCAAGGAGGGCCGCCGCTCGGTGTACTCACTTCACGACGGCCATCTGCGCCGACTGGTCGTCGAGGCCGTCAACCACGCGGACCATATGGTCACCGGGGCCCCGTCGCACGACTGACCGCACCAAGGGGTACCGCGCACGCCGGCCGTACCCCGCCCCCTGCCCGCCTCACCCCGCGCCCCCCTTCCCTCCGCGCCGCGGCTCTCCTCCGGGGCGCCCCTGGTGACGGGGTGGATGCGGCAGGTACGGGCCCGCCTGGAGGGCCGGGCCGGGGCCGGGGTGTTCCATCCAGCCCTGGTGGGAAGCCCGCAAGCTGATGCGGAAGGAGCCCATCACCCCGGTGGGGATCCGGCGTGGTGTGCCAGCAGGCGATGCGGATCCTCGGCGCCGGGCCCAGGGGCCGGATCGGTGTGCACCAGGGCGGCGGTCAGCCGGGGCACCGCGTGGCGGAGGGCGTGTTCCGCCCTTACCGCCACATCGTGCGCCGCGCGCAGATCCAGGCCACCGTCCACCTCCACCGTGACCTCGGCGCGCAGCCCGTGGCCGATCCAGCGCATCCGCAGCTCGGTCACCCTCAGCACTCCGGGGACCGCGCGCAGTGCGGCCTCGCCCGTGTCGACCACCGCCGGGTCGACGGAGTCCATCAGCCGCCGGAACACCTCGCGGGCCGCGTCCTTGAGCACGAGCAGGATCGCGACGGTGATGGCCAGGCCCACCAGCGGGTCGGCGGCCCGCCAGCCGAGCGCCACGCCGCCCGCCCCCACCAGCACGGCCAGGGAGGTGAAGCCATCGGTGCGGGCGTGCAGTCCGTCGGCGACCAAGGCCGCCGAGCCGATCCGCCGCCCGACCCGGATCCGGAGGCGGGCCACCCATTCGTTGCCGATGAAGCCGAGCACCGCCGCGAGCGCGACGACGCCCGGATGGGCGATGTCGCGCGGGTGCAGCAGCCGGTCCACTGACTCGTAGGCGGCCAGGGCCGCCGAGGCGGCGATGGTCAGGACGATCACGATCCCGGCCAGGTCCTCGGCCCGGCCGTAGCCGTAGGTGAACCGCCGGGTCGCCGCGCGGCGCCCCAGGACGAACGCCACGGCGAGCGGCAGCGCGGTCAGGGCGTCGGCGGCGTTGTGGACGGTGTCGCCCAGCAGCGCCACCGAGCCGGACAGCAGCACGACCGCGGCCTGGAGGACCGCGGTGGCGCCCAGGACGGCGAGGGAGAGCCACAGGGCGCGCATGCCCTCGGCCGATGACTCCAGCGCGGAGTCGACCTTCTGCGCCGACTCATGGGAGTGCGGTTTCAGCAGATGCGCGAGCTGGTGCCGCCGATGGGACCAGCGTTCATGATGACGGGACTCCATGAAACCATTATGTGCATACACGCGCACCCATGCACCTGTTGAATCCGCGACGATCGGCGATATCCCAGCGCACTTCCGGCGGAGCGACTAAGCGGATCTGCGGAAGTCGGCTGCGGTTCGGTGGCGCCCCGAAGGGGCGCAGGGCCGTGTCGATGTGCGGCTCCGCCGCACGGGCGCGACCAGCCACGACGGCGCCGCAGACGATCGACGGCAGGTCGGGGCACTTCCAGCTAAGCGCTCAGCGCGCCCCATAGGGCAGCAGCGCCATCTCACGCGCGTTCTTGATCGCGCGGGCCAGTTGGCGCTGCTGCTGCGCGGTCACCCGGGTGACCCGGCGGCTGCGTATCTTGCCGCGATCGGAGATGAACTTCCGCAGCAGTTCGGTGTCCTTGTAGTCGATGTAGGTGATACCCGCCTTGTCCAGCGGGTTCACCCGGTTGCGCCGGCCGTCCCGGCGGGTGGGGTCGATGCGTCGGGCCATCATCGGGTCCTTGTCTGTGCGATGCGTGCGGTGTCCGTCCGCGCTCCGGTCAGGACGGAGCAAGATGGGTCAGAACACCGGGTCGAGCAGTTCATCGAAGGCGTGCGGCAGCCGGCGCCAGGCGTCCGGCCCGGCCGCGTACTCCGCGTCGGTCAGCAGACATGAATCGAGCAGGGCCAGCAGTCCGTCGCGGTCGAGGCCGGGCGAGGTGAAGGTGAGGTGCTGGCAGCGGTCGCCATGGCCGGGGTGCCAGTCGAGCGCGGCGGCGACCCGCCGCTCGGGCGGCACCATCTCCCAGGCGGCGTCCGGCAGCGCGGCCAGCCACGGCCCGGCCGACTCCACGCACAGGGCCCCGCCCGCCGCGTCCCAGGACAGCAGGGTGTCGCCCCGGTCCGCGAGCCAGAAGCGGCCCCGGCTGCGGGCCGCGGCACAGGTCAGATCCTCCAGTGCGGCATAGAGCCGCCCCGGGTGGAAGGGCCGCCCGCGCCGCCAGACGAGGGTGGCCACCCCGTGGTCATCGCCCTCCTGCGGCAGCAGCGCACACGCCGGATGCTGACGGGCGGCGGCCGCCTCGATGTCGAAGCCCTCGAGAAGCGCGGGCCCCAGCGCTCCCTCGCCGAGCCACAACTTCCGCGCCCCCGGGGTGAGTTGGGTGAGCAGGGCGTGATCGCCGCAGTCCGCGGGCTCTCCGGACATCCCGTCCTCGGCGACGGCGATCAGGGTGGGGTACTCCAGCTGCCGGGCGAAGGTGTCCGCGATGGTGCGCTGGTCGGCCGGGGCGGCGGCGAGACCGGCCTCGGCGAGGTCGTCGCCATTGGCCAGATACGGCACGATCAGGGCCGGGTCGACCGCGGTGGCCACTCCGGTCAGCTCCAGCGGCGCGCCCTCGGCCGCGATGACGGCGGCCATGGCCTGGGGCTCGACCGAGTCCCACAGCTCGACGACGGCGAGCCGGTGGCCGCCGCCCGTGGCCAGGCGCAGCAGTTCGGGTACCAGGTCCTCGCGCAGCGCACAGCACGCGCAGTCGTTCACCAGCGGCGCCTCGCCACCACCGAGCGGCCCGGACGCGTCGCGCACGGTGCGGCGCACGGCGCGGTCGGTGGCGGCGGACAGATCGTGGTGCAGCGCCACGGAGCCGGGCACCGTGCGCAGGATCTCCTCGACGGCGACGTGGCGGGCATCGGCGTGCAGCCCGCCCACGACCGCCACGGCCAGCCGGTGCTCGTCCGCGCTCACCGGCCCCTCCGGCCGCGCCCGTAGCGCCGCTCGAACCGCTCGACGCGGCCGGCGGTGTCCACGACACGCTGATTGCCGGTGTAGAAGGGGTGGCTCGCCGAGGAGATCTCGACGTCGATGACCGGATAGGTGTTGCCGTCCCGCCACTCCACGGTCTGGTCACTGGTGGCGGTGGAGCGGGTGAGGAAGGCGAAGTCGCCGGCCCGGTCACGGAAGACAACGGGCCGGTACGCGGGGTGAATGCCGGGCTTCATGACGGTCAGCGCTCCTCACGGAAGTCGACATGGCGGCCGACGACCGGGTCGTACTTGCGCAGGGTCAGCCGGTCGGGGTCGTTCCGCCGGCTCTTGCGGGTCACATAGGTGTAGCCGGTGCCCGCGGTGGACCTCAGTTTGACGATCGGGCGTAGTTCATTGCGTGCCATGAGCCGGAGTATACACGGAAGTGGTTTTCATTTTCATCAAGCTGCTACGCTGCCGCCACATCCACACCACCGCCGAACGGAGGAACCATGTCCGCCCACTGCCAGCTCACCGGCCGGCAGCCCGGCTTCGGGCACCACATCTCCCACTCCCACCGCCGCACCAAGCGCCGGTTCGACCCCAACGTGCAACGCAAGCGCTACTGGCTGCCGAGCGAGGGCCGCCATATCCGGCTCACCCTCAGCACCAAGGCCATCAAGACCGTCGACGCGATCGGCATCGAGGCCGCCGTGGCCCGCATCCGCGCCCGGGGAGGGAAGGTCTGATGGCCAAGAAGAGCAAGATCGTCAAGAACGAGAAGCGACGGGTGATCGTGGCCCGCCACGCCAAGCGCCGCGCCGAGCTGAAGGCGGTCATCGCCGACCCCCGCGCCTCGGCGGAGGAACGGCTCGACGCCCAGCGGGAACTGCGCCGCCGGCCCCGCGACGCCAGCGCCACCCGGGTACGCAACCGCGACTCCATCGACGGCCGCCCGCGCGGGCATCTGCGCGCCTTCGGTCTCTCCCGTATCCGGATGCGCGAGATGGCGCACGCGGGCGAACTCCCCGGGGTGACCAAGAGCAGCTGGTGATCCCCCACCGCTCCGGGCCACTCCGCCGAGGTGCGCCGCTTGGCACACTATTTCAACCGCCGACGCCGACGGATCGTCCGCCTACGGGCCATCGCGGCTACTCGGCCTCGGTGAGGTCCTCGGTGAGGGCCTCGGTGAGGCGGAGGTCCCCGTCGGCGGGCGGTGCGAAGAAGCGGGCCACCTCCGCGTCCGTGACCTCGGCGAGAGTGGCCGGGGCCCAGCGGGGGCGGCGGTCCTTGTCGATCACCTGGGCGCGGATGCCCTCGACGAAGTCCGGGCGGGACAGGGCCGTGCAGGAGACGCGGTACTCCTGCTCCATGACCCGCTCCAGCGAGCCGAGCGCCCGGGCCCGGCGGACGGCGGCCAGTGTGGCCTTCAGCGCCGTGGGGGACTTGGCGAGCAGGGTCTGGGCGGTCTCCTTGGCGGCCGGTTCCCCGACGGCCGTCAGCCGGTCCACGATCTCCTCGACGGTGTCCGCCGCATAGCAGTGGTCGATCCACTCCCGCTGACCGTCCAGGGTTCCGGCCGGGGCCTCCACGGCGTACCGGGGAAGGACGTCCGCCACCGGCTCCGCGGCCAGGTCCCGGGTCAGCGCGGGCAGCAGCCCGGAGGGGACGACATGGTCGGCCAGCCCGCAGCGCAGCGCGTCGGCGGCGCCCACCGCCGCTCCCGTGAGCGCCAGATGGGTGCCCAGTTCGCCCGGTGCGCGGGACAGCAGATGGGTGCCGCCGACGTCCGGTACGAAGCCGATCGTGGTCTCGGGCATGGCCACCCGGGACCGCTCGGTGACGATCCGCACGCTGCCGTGGGCCGAGATCCCGACGCCCCCGCCCATGACGATGCCGTCCATCAGGGCCACATACGGCTTGGGGTAGCGGGCGATCCGGGCGTTGAGCGTGTACTCGTCGCGCCAGAACGCCCTCGATGCCGCGCCGCCGCCCGAGGTCACATCCCGATGGATCATGCGGATGTCGCCGCCCGCGCACAGCCCGCGCTCCCCCGCCCCGTCGATCACCACGGTCCGGACGGCCGGGTCCCGCTCCCAGGCGGTGAGGGCCTCGGCGATCCGGGTCGCCATGGGGTGGGTGAGGGCGTTGAGGGCGCGGGGGCGGTTGAGGGTGAGACGCCCGGCGCGGCCCTCGGTGCGCGTCAGCACGGCGTCGTCCTCGGCGGCGGAGTCGGGCACGGACTTGGTCACGGAGTTGGTCACGCGGTCGGTCACGGAGTCGGTCACGAGGTGTTCGTTCCTTCCGGCGTCTGATGCGTTCGCGGATCACCACCGATCCGTCGCCGCCGATCCTCTCAACCGGCCATCGGCCCGGATCAACAGGCCATCGGCCCCGGAACGGCCGGGCCCTCTGCTTGACTGGGCACATGCTGACCATCGGTTCCGTGGTGCTGGGCGTCTCGGACGTCCGGCGCGCGGCGGCGTTCTGGACCCGGGCGCTGGGGTACGTCCCGCGCGGGGAGATCGAGGACGACTGGGTGGTGCTGGTGCCGGCGGACGGGCGCTCCGGACCCCGGCTGTCGCTCGGCCGCAGCGACACCCCCGTCCAGGGGCGCCCGCGGGTCCATCTGGATCTCTACGCGGGGGACGCGGACGACCAGGCCGCCGAGGTCGAGCGGCTGGTGTCCCTCGGCGCCGATCGGGTCCGCTGGGAGCTCTATCCGCCGGACGCCGATTTCATCGTCCTCGCCGACCCCGACGGAAACCGCTTCTGCGTCATCGACACCGGACGCGGCTGACGGCGGCTCCCGGCCCGCGACCGAGGCGGCCCGAAACTCTCTGGACACCCGCCGCCCGGCCGGGGAGGGTTGGCGCAGCCCACCTCTGACCTCCAAGGACCCGTCTGATGAGTGCTCATCCGCTGCCCACCAGCACCCCCGCCGCCGAGGGCGTGGACGCGCGGGGCGTCCACGCCTTTCTCGACGCCGTCGAGAGCGCGCCGGACCTCGAGCCGCACAGTCTGATGATCCTGCGCCACGGCCGGCTCATCGCCTCCGGCTGGTGGGCGCCGTACACGGCCGAGCGGCCGCATCTGCTGTACTCCCTCAGCAAGAGCTTCACCTCCACCGCGGCGGGGCTGGCCGCCGCCGAGGGGCTGCTGAACCTCGACGATCCCGTGATCTCGTACTTCCCCGAGTTCGAGGCGGAGATCACCGACCCGCGCAGCCGCGCCATGCTCGTACGCCATGTCGCGTCCATGGCCAGCGGACATATCGAGGAGACCGTGGACCGGGCGTTCGGCCTGGACCCTGAGGAGCCGGTGCGCGGTTTCCTGCTGCTGCCGCCGGATCGCGAGCCCGGCACCGTCTTCGCGTACAACCAGCCCGCCACGTACACGCTCGCCGCGATCGTCCAGCGGGTGACCGGGCAGTCGCTGACGGAGTATCTGCGGCCGCGCGTCTTCGATCCGCTGGGCATCGGCGAGACGGCCTGGCTCCAGGTGCCGGCCGGGCGCGACCTCGGCTTCAGCGGGCTGTTCGCCACCACCGACGCGATCGCCCGGCTGGGGCTGCTGTATCTGCGGGGCGGCGAATGGGAGGGCGAGCGGCTGCTTCCCGCCTCCTGGGTGGACGAGGCGACGCGGCTGCGGATGCCGACCGAGGAGGCCATGGTCAACGGCGCGGGGCCGGACTGGCGGCGGGGGTACGGCTTCCAGTTCTGGATCTCCCGCCACGGGTACCGGGGCGACGGGGCGTACGGCCAGTTCTGCGTGGTGCTGCCCGAACACGATGTGGTGATCGCCACGACGGCGGACACGGAGCGGATGCAGGCGATCCTGGACGCGGTGTGGGAGCATCTGCTGCCCGCGTTCGGCGACGCGCCGCTCACCGGCCGCGAGGACGAGGACGCCGCGCTGGAGCGGCGGCTGTCCCGGCTCGCTCTGCCGCCCCTCGCGGCGAAGGCCGCGCCGCTGTCGGACCCCGGCGCGTGGTCGGGCGCGGAGTTCGCCCCCGAAGGCGGCGCTTGCCCGGATCAGCCGACCCTGACGGGGGTCACCGTGGCCGAGGACGGCTCCGGTGGGTGGAGCGTCTCACTGGCAGAGGAGGGGTCCCGGCTGGACCTGGGGTTCGACGCGGCGGGGTGGCGGGTCCACACCGGGCCCGAGGCACCCGTTCCCACGGCGGTGAGCGGGGGCTGGACGGACCCGGACACCCTGACCGTGGACGTGGCGTTCCTGGAGACCCCGCACCATCTGGTGGTCACCTGTTCCCTCGCGGAGCGTGTCTTCACCGCGCGGTGGCGCACGATGCCGCTGCACCGCGCACCGCTGCACGTCATGCGCGCGCCGCGGCCGCGTTGACCCGTTCCGTCCGTCCGACAAGGTGGGGCCCTGGTCCGGGCCGGGGCGCTCCCCGGCTCGGACCCTCTTGCCGACGGATCGCGGAACGAGGCCGAGCTGCGCGAGAGCGACGCGCCGGGCATGGACGAGGGCCTGGGCATACGGAGGGATGGGCCGGGCCAGCGGCCGCATCCGGCGGCGGGCGGGACGTCCGGGGGCACGATGTGGCTGCTGCGGCCCGACGGCGTCCTCGACCGGCCGGACCACCCCCTGTTCATGGACGCGCGGCGGGCGGGCCGGGAGAGACCCGGCGCCGCCGTGATCGTGGACCTCTCACAGGTCCGGGAGATCACGGCGGACGTGGTACGGGGGCTGCTGCTCTGAGACCCGCACCAACGCGCCCTGGGCGCGGCTCCCCGGCCGTCGTCCCCGGTAAGTCCTCACCCGTCTCTTGAGAGTCCTCCCGAGGGGTACTCGCCAGGGCTGTGACAGCGCTGCTCGGGGCCCGGCGTCGGGAGGACGACTATGGCTGCACCGGCCGCGACCCGCTCCGGCGGCATCCACGCACAGCCGTGGCTCGGCATCTACCTCAACGACCACCTGGCCGCCGCCGCGGCAGGGGTCGGGGTGGCCCGCCGGATGGCCCGGAAGCACCGGCACTCGGCCTACGGCGGCGAGCTGGCGAGGCTCACCACGGAGTTCGTCCAGGACCGCAGGTCACTGCTGTGGTGCATGGTCTCGCTCGGCATCCCCGTCCGCCACACCAAGCTCCGTGCGGCGCTGACGGCCGAGCGCGCCGTACGGCTGCCATCGCGCGGCCGGCGGCAGCGCACCGGGGTGAACACACTGGTGGGGCTGGAGGCGCTCCGGATGGGTGTGGAGGGCAAGGCGCTGCTGTGGCGCTCACTGCTCGCCGTGGCCGTCCATGACACCCGGCTCCAGACGGGCCGCCTCTCCGAGCTGCTGGAGCGGGCCGGGAACCAGCTCACCACCTTGGACTCGCTGCACTCCCGGACCACCTCGGCACTGATCTCACCCGAGGACCCGGCGTAGCCGGACGTGGCGGCGTTTCCTCGGCGCCCGGCCGAGCGCCCCGCCGCCCCGCCGCCCCGATCCCCATGTGATGTACGTCCAACGGAAGGCCGTACATGGCCCCGGGCCATTCGGGTACACGGCTGGCGTCACCCCGTCGGCTGAGAAAGGACCACTGCCGTGCTGATGGCCCACCCGGTCGTACTTCAGAACCTCATCGAGCAGTACGAGACGCTGCGGATGCTGCACGCCGAATCGGGCGGCACCGAGGTACGACAGCGGATGGACGACCTCGCCTACACCCTGTGCGTCTCCACCGGTACCAGGGATGTGGACGCCGCCCTCATCGCCGCCCGGCACCAGCTGCCGGGCGCCCGCGTCGAGGACGACTCGGCGCTCGCCGCCGGGGCGGGCACACCGGGCGGCTGAGCCCGCCGCGCCGCCCGCGGTGAAGGCGCCCCCGCCGGATCAGCCCTCGACCCCCCGTGCCATCTCGGAGAGGTCCATGGTCTGGTTCGCCGGCGGCGCCTTCACCGTGACCGGCTCATTGAGTCCGGAGAAGGTGATGGTCATGTCGAGCGGGCCCTTGTCCCCGTCGCCGCGCATGCGGAACCGCTTGGTGTGGCCGTCCCCGTCGATCCACATGTCCATGGACAGCCGGTCGACCCCCATCTCCTCGTACGCCTTGAGGCTCTTCTCGCGGCGCTCGCGGCTCGCCGCGTCCTCGTCCTTCAGGCTCGCGCGCATCTGGTCGAGGGTGATGGTGCCCCGGTAGTGCGTGGTCCGCACCCCGTCGATGGTCTCCTCGCCGACCCGCTTCACATCGTCGGCGCCGGAGAGGAAGGCCGAGTCGTCGGCCGGGTTCTTCTCGGCCTGGCGGGAGAGCGAACCGCCGCCCAGCGCACCGGTCGCCTTCCCGCCCAGCGCCGAGAGGTCCAGCTTCAGCCAGCTCTTGCCCTTCAGCTCGGCGGCGGCCTCCTTGCCCCCGTCGAGGTACATCACCCCGTCGAGCAGCCGGATCTCCACCGCCGCGTCGGTGCCCTGGCCGACCGCGCGCATCGTCATCCGGACCGCGACCGGCTCGGTGCTCATCGCGGCCTCGCCCTCGATCCGCCCGTCCTCGGGGGTGCGTCCGCTCATCCGGTAGCGGAACGAGGTGAGCTTCTCGCCCTTCTTGGCGGCCGCGCGCACGGCCGCCGCCGGGGCCATCCGCACCTGCTCCGAGGACTTCTCCCCCGCCTGGCCCGCCGGCTTCCCGTCCGCCCCGGACGACCCGCAGCCGACCGCACCACCGCAGAGCAGCACGGCGGCGAGAACGGCACCGGCCGCACGGGCACCCTTGCCATGTCCCCCATATACGACCATGGCCATATACCCCACCCCTTGCAGAACTTCTGTTCGTTTCGCTGTGATCCGGGACAGTACCAGCAGCGAACGACAACCGGCTCCCGACGGCCGTGCGCAGGCCCTGCGACGTACCCGGGGCGAGGGAATGACGGCTGAGGCCGCCCGCCGTCGGACGGCTTCGCGACAGCAACCGCCGCCGCCCAACTCCAAGGTGGCAGCTGCCGCCGGACGCCTTCACTACAATTGCGGAGCAACGAAGCCGTGCTCCCGCGAAGGCTGAAGGCTGCCCTCCATGCATACCCAGCACCCACGTGACGCCGGTCCCCTGGCCGCGCTGAGCCCCGCGGAATCGGCCCGTCTCATGGCGGTGATCCGCGAGGCGACGCTGAGCCGGGGACGGCTTCCGCTGCCCACCCGCCCGGTGATCGGCGCGTCCTGGGACCGGATGCTGCGCCTGGGCCTCGACCCGGATCACGGCCGCGCCCCGCGCCCGTTGGGCCTGGACGAACTGGAGCTGCGGCGGCGGCAGACCCGGCTGGCCGAGGTGCTGCCCACGCTGCGCAACGGACTGCTGGAGACGGCCGAGGCGGCCGGCCACATCATGATCATCGCCGATGCCGAGGGCCGGATCCTGTGGATCGACGGCCATCGGGGCGTGCGCCGGCAGGCCGATGGCATCGCGCTGGTGGAGGGTTCGCACTGGGCCGAGGACATCGCCGGGACCAGCGGAATCGGCACCGCGCTCGCGGTGAAGTCGCCCGTGCGGGTGCACTCGGCGGAGCACTTCGTGAGCGCCTTCCACACCTGGAGCTGTGCCGCCGCCCCCGTCCATGACGCACGGGACGGACGGCTGCTGGGCATCGTCGACGTCAGCGGCCCCGCCGGGACCGCCCATCCGACGGTGCTCTCCCTGGTCACCGCGACCGCCCGGTGGGCCGAGGGCGAACTGCGCCTCGCCCACAGCCGGGAGCTGGAGGGCCTGCGCGCGATCGCCGCCCCGCTCCTGGCGCGGATCCACGGCAAAGCCGTCGTGGTCGATCAGCACGGCTGGATCGCCGGGGTCACCGGGGTGACCCCGCGCGAGCGGCGGCTGTTGCTGCCGAAGGCGCCGTACGACGGGCCGGTCTGGCTGCCGGCGCTCGGCGCGTGCGCGGTGGAGCCGCTGCCCGGCGGCCATCTGCTGCGGGTGCTGGACGGCGAGACCGCCGACGGGGGCGGTCCGGCCGGCTGGGGCGATCTGCTGCTGGACGTACGCCATCCGCACCGCTGGGCCCTGACCTTCTCCGGCCCCTCGGGCACCTGGACGCATCAACTCAGCGCCCGCCAGGCCGAGGTGCTGCTGGTGCTCGCCGCGCACCCCGAGGGGCGCACCGCGGCGCAACTCGCCCAGGACCTGTTCGGGGACCCGACGCGGACGGTGACCGTGCGGGCCGCGATGTCCCGGCTGCGCGGGCGCGTAGGGGCGGTGCTGGCGCACCGCCCCTACCGGATAGCCGACAGCGTCCGCATCGACGTGGCCGCCCCGGACCGCCCCGCCGACCTGCTCCCCTTCAGCTCGGCCCCGGCCGTCTCCCACCTGCGCGGGCGGCATCCTTTCTGAGGCTCGGTCCTCCCCCGGTCACCGCCGGGAGGCACCCCCGGCCGGTCGGACCGAGTACCCGGAAGCGCATCGAGCCCGAAAAGGTGGATGTCAGCTGCGGCCCGCGACCTCCTCCGGGCGCAGCACCCGGGCCAGGCGGTCGGCGGGCAGCAGGCCCTTTTCCAGGACGAGTTCGGCCACGCCGCGGCCGGTGGCGAGCGCCTCCTTGGCGATGCTGGTGGCCGCGCTGTAGCCGATGTGCGGGTTGAGCGCGGTGACCAGGCCGATGGAGTTCTCCACGGAGGTGCGCAGCCGCTCGGTGTTGGCCGTGATGCCCGCGACGCACCGCTCGGCCAGCACCAGGCAGGCGGCGCGCAGATGGGTGACGCTCTCCGAGAGGGAGTGCAGGATGATCGGCTCGAAGGCGTTGAGCTGGAGCTGTCCGGCCTCGGCGGCCATCGTGATGGCGACGTCGTTGCCGATCACCTCGAAGGCGACCTGGTTGACCACCTCGGGGATCACCGGGTTGACCTTGCCGGGCATGATGCTCGAACCGGCCTGCACCGGGGGCAGGTTGATCTCGTTGAGCCCGGCCCGCGGACCCGAGGAGAGCAGCCGCAGGTCGTTGCAGCTCTTGGAGAGCTTGACGGCGATGCGCTTGAGGACGCCCGACAGATGGACGAAGGCGCCGCAGTCCTGCGTGGCCTCGACCAGGTTGGCGGCGGTGACCAGCGGCAGGCCGGTGATGGCCGCGAGGTGGCGGCGGGCGGCCTCGGCATAGCCCTTCGGGGCGTTGAGGCCGGTGCCGATGGCGGTCGCGCCGAGGTTGATCTCATGCACCAGCTCGGCCGCCTCCAGCAGCCGACTCTGGTCCTCCTCCAGCATCACGGCGTACGCCGAGAACTCCTGGCCCAGCGTCATGGGCACCGCGTCCTGGAGCTGGGTGCGCCCCATCTTGAGGACGTCGCGGAACTCCTCGGCCTTGGCGGCGAACGCCTGGCGCAGCGTCTCCATGGCCGCGTGGAGCCCGCGGACGGCGATGATCGTGGAGACCTTGACGGCGGTCGGGTAGACGTCGTTGGTGGACTGGCTGAGGTTGACGTCCTCGTTGGGGTGGAGGTGGGCGTAGTCGCCCTTCTCATGGCCGAGGAGTTCCAGCGCCCGGTTGGCGATCACCTCGTTGGCGTTCATATTGGTCGAGGTCCCGGCGCCGCCCTGGATCACATCGACGATGAACTGGTCGTGCAGGGCGCCCCGGCGTATCTCCTGGCAGGCGGCGGCGATGGCGTCGGCCTTCGGCGAGCCGAGCAGCCCGAGGTCCTCGTTGGCGCGGGCGGCGGCCTCCTTGACCGCGGCCAGGGCGCCGATCAGGTGCGGATAGGCGGAGATGGAGGTGCCGGTGATGGGGAAGTTCTCGCCGGCGCGCAGGGTGTGGATGCCCCAGTAGGCGTCGGCGGGGACGTCGCGGTCACCGAGCAGATCGTGTTCGCGGCGATGAGCGGTGGCAGTCATGGCGTGGGGTCTTCCTCGGTTCTTCGGTGCGGGTGGGAGGGGCGGGCGGCGAGTGGGGCCAGGGCGTCGGTGGGGTGCACACCGCCGATGGCGGCCCCACCGCCGTACACCGGCGTGGTGGCGAACTCGGCGAGCACACCGGGGTCGATCCCGCAGTGGGCGAGGGCCGCGGCGGTCACCGGCATCCGGGCGCGGTCCGCACCGTCGGCGATCTTCACGGCGACGGCCCGGCCGTCGGGCAGCGCCGCGATCTGGACGCCCTCGAAGCCGTCCTTGGCGATCATGCCTGGTACGGCGCGCATCAGCCTCGCCACGTCCCGGTCGGGGCCGGAGGCCATGTCCGGGTGGGCGCGCAGGGCGGCCGCGACCCGGCCCTCGGGGGTGTCCATGGCGCCGGATGCGATCCGGGCGGCGGCCGTCGCGAGGCCGCGCAGGGAGACGGAGAACAGCGGCGCGCCGCAGCCGTCGACCGAGACCCGGGCGACGCGCTGCCCGGTGAGGTCTTCCACGGTGTCGGCGATCAGCCGCTGGAGCGGATGGCCGGGGTCGAGGTAGTCCTCCAGCGACCAGCCGCGCAGCCGGGCGGTGAGCAGCATCGCGGCGTGCTTGCCGGAGCAGTTCTGGGCGAGCCGGGTGGGCTCGCCGCCGTCGCGCAGCCATGCGTCGCGCTCGGCGGCGCCGTACGGCAGATCCGGGGTGTTGCGCAGATCGGCCTCGGTGAGCCCGGCCCGGTCGAGGATGCGGCGCGCTCCGTCCAGATGGCGCCGCTGGCCGGAGTGGCTGGCGGCGGTGAGCGACAACAGCTCCCCGTCCAGCGGCAGCCCGGCCCGCAGCAGGCCGACGGCCTGGACGGGCTTGAGCGCGGAGCGCGGGTAGCAGGCCACGTCGATGTCGCCGGCCTGGAACTGGACCCGGCCGTCTGCGGCCAGGACGACGGCCGAGCCGTGGTGGACGCCTTCGATGGCCCCGCCGCGTACGACATGGGCGAGCGGCACATGGCGGGGTTCGCGGAGGGCGGGTGGCTCGGCCGGGGTGCGGCGGGGCGCGTCGTCGGTCCGTCCGAGGGGGCTGTTCATGGTGGTGCTCTCGTGGTCGGAAGTGTTCACGGGGTGGGATTCCTCCAGGAGGTGGTGGAGGGGGAAGGCGGCCGGGGGGTGGCCTCGGCCGCGGAGAAACGATTCCTCAGTATGCGTTCGGCGGGGCACCTCGTAAGCGCCGGGTGGGGCCCCGCACATGCTCGCGGGGGCCGCCCTCGTATGTGCTCAGCGGGGGTCCCTCATCCGGCCGCGGGCCGCGTACCAGCCGATGACCAGCGCCGCCAGGATCGCCGGAAGCGCCATGATGGTGAGTCGGCTGGGTCCGCCGTCCGCCCACATCAGGACCAGGACCGAGGCGAGGAAGCCCAGGGTGACGATCTCGGTGTACGGGGAGCCGGGAAGCCGGTAGCCGGGGCGGGTGACCCGGCCCTCCTGGGCGCGGCGCCAGAACAGCAGATGACAGAGCATGATCATGGCCCAGGTCGAGAGGATGCCGATCGCGGCGAAGTTGAGCACGATCTCGAACGCCTTGCTCGGCACCACATAGTTGAGGCCCACGCCCAGCACACAGAAGAAGGAGGTGAGGAGGATGCCTCCGTAGGGCACATGGGTACGGCTCATGGCGCCGGTGAACTTGGGCGCGGAGCCGGACATCGCCATCGAGCGCAGGATCCGGCCGGTGGAGTAGAGACCGGAGTTGAGGCTGGACATCGCGGCGGTGAGCACGACGAGGTTCATCACCCCGCCGGCCGCGGGGACGCCGATCTTGGACAGCACGGTGACGAACGGGCTCTGGTCGCCCGAGTAGGAGTCGGAGGGCAGCAGCATCGAGAGCAGCACCACGGAGCCGACGTAGAACAGGGCCACGCGCCACATGATGGAGTTGATCGCCTTGGGCATGATCTTCTCGGGGTTCTCGGTCTCGCCCGCGGCCACGCCGACCAGTTCCACCGAGGCGTAGGCGAAGACGACGCCCTGGATGACCAGCAGCATCGGCAGCGCACCGTGCGGGAAGACACCGCCGTGGTCGGTGATCAGGCTGGGGCCGGTGTCGGTGCCGGCCACCTGCTCGCGGGTGACCAGCAGGAAGATGCCGATCGCCATGAAGACGACGAGCGCGCCGACCTTGATGATCGCGAACCAGAACTCCAGCTCGCCGAAGATCTTCACCGAGATCAGGTTGACCGTGAGCACCACGGCCAGCGCGATCAGGGCGATCACCCACTGCGGGATCTCGGTGAACATCCCCCAGTAGTGGGTGTAGGTGGCCACGGCCGTGATGTCGGCGACCCCGGTGGTGGCCCAGTTCAGGAAGTACATCCAGCCCGCGACGAAGGCGCCCCTCTCGCCGAGGAACTCACGGGCGTAGGAGACGAACGCTCCGGAGGAGGGCCGGTACAGCACCAGCTCGCCCAGGGCACGCACCACCAGGAAGGCGAAGATGCCGCAGACCGCGTACGCCACCGCCAGCGAGGGCCCGGCGTCCTTGAGCCGCCCGCCGGCGCCGAGGAAGAGGCCGGTGCCGATGGCCCCGCCGATGGCGATCATGTTGACGTGCCGGGCCTTGAGGGACTTGCTGTAACCGGCGTCGCCCGCGTCCACATGCGCGGGAGTCCCGGCCTGGTGCTGTTGGCGATCTTCTTGCCGGAGGGACTGCTCGCTCACGCCTGCTGTCCGCCTTCTGTCGGTGCTGTCGTCCGGTCATCCGCCGTGGCGGGCCGCACGATGGAGGTCAGGGTGGTCTCCACGCGCTCGAGGTGGTGGGTCATCGCCTCCACCGCGTCGTGCTCGGACCCGTCGGCGAGCGCCTCGACGATCGCCCGGTGTTCTCGGTTCGACTGCTCACGGCGGCCGCCGAGTTCATTGAGAAATGCCGACTGCCGGGCCAGGGCATCGCGGATCTCCTCGATGACCCGCCGGAAGACCGGGTTCCGGGCCGCCTGGGCGACGGCGAGATGGAACAGCGTGTCCATCGCCACCCATGCGGTGGTGTCGGTCTCCCGCTCCATCCGCTCCAGCAGATGGGACAGGTGGTCGAGGTCCTCGGCGGAGCGGCGCAGCGCCGCGTAGCCCGCCACCGGGATCTCGATGTGGTGGCGCACCTCCAGGAGGTCGCTTGCGGCGTAGTCGCCGAAGGTGGGGTCCTCCACCGGCCCGCTGGAGATGACGAAGGTGCCCTTACCGGTGCGCGAGGCGGTCAGCCCCATGGTCTGCAAGGCCCTGAGGGCCTCGCGGAGCACCGGTCGGCTGACCTCCAGGCGGCGGCAGAGCTCGGCCTCGGAGGGGAGTTTGTCCCCCACCGCGTAGTCGCCGCGCTCGATCGCTTCCCGGAGGTGGGTGAGAACCGCTTCCATCGCGCTGACGCGGCGAGGGAGGTTGGACCCGGATCCACCTGTCTGGCTGTCTGACAAGTTCACGCGGAGATCCTCAGGCGTACACCGGAGGGTTGTCAAGGGCCGGCTTTCCCCTCCCTAGCAGCCCTTCTGTGTTGGTATGGGGTATTCATCCCGAGCGCCGGAGACCGCATGCACCACCGCCTCGCCACCGCCACCGCCGCCCTCCTCCTGCTCTGCGGCCCGGCCGCCGCGGGCTGTGGCGGCGAGACGGAGGCGCGCGAGGTCGGTGTGGTGCTGCCGCTGCTGACCTCGCCCTTCTGGGAGGCGTACAACAACGACATCCCGAAGGAGGCCCGTAAGGCGGGCGTAGAGGTGCTGCCGACGGTCAACTCCGAAGGCGACCCGGGCAAACAGATCACCGATATCAACAATCTGCTGGCCCAGGACGTCAAGGGCCTGGTGGTCTCCCCCATCGACTCCGTCGCCGTCGGCCCCGGGCTGAGCGCCGCCCGGCGCGCCCATGTGCCGGTCGTCGCCGTCGATGTGGCGCCCGAACGGGGCAAGGTGGCCATCGTGGTCCGGGCCGACAACCGCGCGTACGGCGTCAAGGCGTGCCACGGCCTCGGCCGGGCCGTGCGGCGGGGCACGGTGGTGCAGATCCAGGGCGATCTGGCCTCGGTCAACGGCCGGGACCGCACGGTCGCCTTCGACCACTGCATGGCGCGGCGCTACCCGGACATCAAGGTCCTGAACATCCCGGCGAACTGGCAGGCGGAGAGGGCGGCGGCCGGTCTGGAGGCCCTCTACACCGCCCACCCCGACATCAAGGGCATCTACCTCCAGGCCGGCGGCGTCTATCTGGCGCCCACCCTGCGCACCCTCCAGCGCCACCACTCCCTGGTCCCAGTGGGCCACCGCGGCCACATCACCATCGTCTCCATCGACGGCACCCCGCAGGAGCTGGACGCGATCCGTGAGGGGCTCATCGACGCCACCGTCTCCCAGCCGGCGAACCTTTACGCCGCCTACGCCATGCGCTACATCAAGCAGGCCATGGCCGGGAAGCGCTTCACGGCGGGGCCGAGCGGCCATGGCAGCACGATCGTCCGGCTGCGCGGCGGCTATCTGGAGGACCAGCTGCCGGCCCCGCTGGTGACCCGGGCCAATGTCGATGACCGCTCCCTGTGGGGCAACCGGGCATGACCGAGGAGCCGCCCCGCCGGCCGCGGCCGCGGTGACCGGCGGGATCGTTCTCGTGGCGCCCGTCATCGCACGGCTCATCACCGGGGAGGCCCAGGAGTCATATTATTAAGGAAAATGTATCCGCAGATGGGACGGGTGCGATGGCCATCCCCCCGGGAATCGCGCCGACCGAGACGCATGTCCCGTTCGACATGGCGGATGCGGCCTCGGCGCTGATCGACGCCACGGGGACCATCATCGGCTGGACCCCGGCGGCGGAGAGACTCCTCGGCTATCCGGCGGCGGAGGTGATGAAGCAGCCGGGCAGGATGCTGCTGGCGGCGCCGGAGGACGCGGTGCAGGCCGAGGCGATCGGCTCATGGTGCCGGGCGCACCAGGGCTGGGGCGGCCTGGGCCGGCTCCGGCACCGGGACGGCCGCCGGATCGAGGTGGGGCTGCGGATCTCCGCGATGTGCGACGCGGGCGACGACCGCTCCTGGCTGGTCTCCGGGATCGATGTGGGCTCCATCCCGACCTGGGCGCTCAGCGGCTCGCTGCTCCAGGCGTTCCTCACCCGGTCGCCGGTCGGGATGTCCGTGCTCAGCCCGGATCTGCGGTATGTGTGGAGCAACGACACGCTGGAGCGCTACGGCGGCTTGCCCCGCGAGGAGCGGATCGGGCGCCGGATGGCGGACTGCCTGCCCGGGCTGGACACCGAGGCGCTCGAAGCACAGATGCGGCAGGTGTTGAGGACCGGCGAGCCGGTGATCGACTACGAGTACCGGGGCTGGACGATGGCCGCGCCCCACCGCGAGCACGCGTACTCGACCTCGTTCTTCCGTCTGGACAACGCCGAGGGGCGTCCGGTGGCCGTGTGCAACATGGTCATCGACATCACCGACCGCTGGCGGGCCCGGGAGCGGCTGGCCCTGCTCAACGAGGCCGGCGCACACATCGGCAGCACCCTGGACGTGATGCGCACCGCCCAGGAGCTGGCCGACTTCGCGGTGCCGCGGCTCGCCGACTTCGTCACCGTCGATCTGCTGGACTCCGTACTGCGCGGCGAGGAGCCCCTGGAGGCCCCCGGCGAGACCCTGCCCACCTTCCGCCGCGCCGGTCAGACATCGGTCCGGGAGGGGTGCCCGGAGTCGATCGCGGCGCTCGGGGACACCGTCGCCGTCTCCCCCACCTCCCCCCTCGCCTGCTGCTTCTTCTCCGGCGAGGCCCTGCTCGACCCCCTGATGGACCGCTCCATGAGCACCTGGTCGGGGGAGGATCCGGCACGGGCGGCGAAGGTGCGCGAGTTCGGGATGCGCTCGCTGATGGTGGCGCCGATCGGGGCGCGCGGCGCCCTCCTTGGGGTGGCCTCGTTCGTCCGCTCCCGGCATCCGGAACCGTTCGAGGAGGACGATCTGCTGCTCGCGGAGGAGCTGGTCGCACGGGCCGCGCTGAACATCGACAACGCCCGCCGCTTCAGCCGTGAACACGCCGCCGCGCTGGCCCTCCAGCGCAGTCTGCTGCCGCACGCCCTGAGCGGCGGCCGGGCCGTCGAGGTGGCCTCGCGCTACCTCCCCACGGACGCGCGCAACGGGGTCGGCGGCGACTGGTTCGATGTGATCCCGCTGTCCGGTGCCCGGGTGGCGCTGGTGGTCGGCGATGTGGTCGGGCACGGCCTCAACGCCGCCGCCACCATGGGCCGGTTGCGGACCGCCGTGCACACCCTCGCCGATATGGACCTGCCGCCCGAGGAGCTGCTGGCCCACCTCGACGACCTGGTCATCCGGCTCACCGAGGAGGAGACCGGGCAGGAGGGCGTGGCGGCCGCGGTGCTGGGCGCCACCTGTCTGTACGCGATCTACGACCCGGTCACCCAGCGGTGCACGATGGCGCGGGCGGGGCACCCGACCCCGGCGATCGTGGACCCCTCGGGCGAGGTCTCCTTCCCCGCGCTGCCCGCCGGTCCCCCGCTGGGCCTCGGGTCGCTGCCGTTCGAGTCGGCGGAGCTGGAGCTGCCCGCCGGAAGCCTGATCGCCCTCTACACCGACGGGCTCATCGAGACCTGCGACCAGGACATCGACATCGGCCTCGGCCGGCTGAGCAACGCCCTCGGCCAGGCCGTGCTGCCGCTGGAGGAGCTCTGCTCCACGGTGATCGACACCCTGCTGACCTGTCCGCAGACCGACGATGTGGCCCTGCTGCTGGCCCGTACGCGCGGTCTGGGCACCGGACATGTCGCCTCCTGGGACCTGCCCTCCGATCCGGCCGTCGTGGCCAGCGCCCGCTCGCTGGTGATCCGCCAGCTCGCCGAGTGGGGGCTGGACGAGCTGATGACCACCACGGAACTGATCGCCAGCGAGCTGGTCACCAACGCCATCCGCCATGGCACCGGCCCCATCCGGCTGCGGCTGATCCGGCATGACGTGCTGATCTGCGAGGTGGCCGACACCAGCAACACCTCACCGCGGCTGCGCCACGCCCGCACCACCGACGAGGGCGGCCGCGGGCTGTTCCTCGTCGCCCAGCTGACCCGCCGCTGGGGCACCCGCTACACCGAGGGCGGCAAGCTCATCTGGGCCGAACAAGACCTCCCGGAATCGGCATGAAGCACGCGACGGCGCACCCCCGCCCTGTTCATGATCGGCTGACTCCCGCACACTGGCCCTGTGCCGACAGGAGGGGAGAATCCGAGGTGCGGAGGCGGGGCGGCGGCGAGGACGTCTGGGGGCGGCGGCTCGCCTCCCCGTGGTGGCGCGGGGCGATGGCGCTGCTCGCGGGAGCGCTGCCCGCGCCGGCCTTTCCCGCGCCCTCGCTGTGGTGGTGGGCGTATGTCGCGCTGGTGCCCTGGCTGCTGCTGATGCGCGCGGCGCCCACCGGCCGCCGGGCGATGCTGGACGGCTGGCTGGGCGGCGCGGGGTTCCTGCTCGCGGCGCACCACTGGCTGATGCCGAGCCTGCATGTCTTCATCGTGATACTGGCGCTGCTGCTGGGGCTGTTGTGGGTGCCCTGGGGGTGGCTGACACACCGGCTGCTGCACGGCCGCCCGGGTCCCGGGCAGGTGGCGGCGGCGCTGGTGCTGCTGCCGTCCGTATGGCTGATGGCCGAGCTGGTCCGGTCCTGGCAGTACCTCGGCGGACCCTGGGGGCTGTTGGGCGCGAGCCAGTGGCAGGTGGCGCCCGCGCTGCGGCTGGCCTCGGTGGGCGGGGTGTGGCTGCTCGGCTTTCTGCTGGTCGTGGTGAATGTCGCGGTGACCGTGCTGATCGCGGTGGCCCGGGCCCGTACGGTGGCGCTGGCCGGGCTCACCGCGTGCGGCGCGGCGGCGGCCGGGGTGTGGGCCTGGGTGCCAACGGCCAAGGAACCCGGGACGGTACGGATCGCGGTGGTGCAGCCGGGGGTCATCCAGGGGCCGGGGCCGCGCTTCGAGCGCAGCGCGGAGCTGACCCGGCAGCTGGCCGACCGCCATGTCGACCTGGTGGTGTGGGGCGAGAGCAGCGTGGCCCAGGATCTGACCACCCATCCGGAGGTGGGCCGGCGGCTGGCCGCGCTGTCCCGGACGGCCGGCGCGGATCTGCTGGTCAACGTGGACGCGCGGCGCGGCGATATGCCCGGGATCTACAAGAGTTCGGTGCTGATCGGGCCGAACGGCCCGACGGGCCAGCGCTACGACAAGATGCGGCTGGTCCCCTTCGGGGAGTACATCCCGGCCCGGCCGCTGCTGGGCTGGGCCACCTCGGTGGGCAAGGCGGCCGGTGAGGACCGCCACCGGGGCACCGAGCCGGTGGTGATGAAGCTGCCGGATTCCCTGCGGATCGGGCCGCTGGTGTGCTTCGAGTCGGCGTTCCCGGACATGAGCCGGAACCTGGTGCGGGACGGGGCGCAGGTGCTCGTCGTCCAGTCCTCGACCTCGACCTTCCAGAAGAGCTGGGCGCCCGCGCAGCACGCCTCGCTGGCCGCGCTGCGCTCCGCCGAGACCTGGCGGCCGATGGTGCACGCCACGCTGACCGGGGAGAGCGCGGTGTTCGGGCCGCGCGGCGAACCGGTGGGTTCCCGGATGTCCACCAGCACCAGCGCGGCCACCGTCTACACGGTGCCGCTGGGGCAGGGCACGAGCCCGTATGTGCGGATCGGGCCCTGGCCGGTGTACGGGGCGATGGCGGCGCTGGCCGTCTACTGCGCGGCCGAGGGGGGCCGGGCGCTCAGACGGCGGACGGACCGGCCATCGGACCGGCCGCCTGACCAGCCGTCGGACCGGCGGCCGGATCAGCGGACTCCAGGGCGTCCCTGACGACCCGTTCGCACAGCTCATGGGTGCGCAGCGCGTCCTCTGCATCGATCCGCCGCCCGGAGCGCACCGCGTCCAGGAAGGCGTCGGTCATCTGCTCGATCCCGCGCTGCCGCGCCACCGGCACCCAGTCGCCCCGGCGGCGCACACTCGGCTGGCCCTTGTGGTCGACCACCTCGGCGAGGTTGAGCACCTGCCGCTTGGTGTCCTGACCGGAGACCTCCAGGACCTCCTCGGTGGAGCCGCTCATCCGGTTCATCACACCGAGCGCGGTGAACCCGTCCCCGGACAGCTCCAGCACCACATGGTGTATCAGCCCGCCGCGGATCCTGGCCCGCACACCGATGTGGTCCACCGGGCCGGGCGCGAGGAAACGCAGCGTGTCGACCACGTGGATGAAGTCGTCCAGGACCATGGTGCGCGGGTCCTCGGGGAGGCCGACGCGGTTCTTCTGAAGCAGGATCAGATCGCGCGGATGGTCCAGGCACTGCGCGTAGCCGGGCGCGTAACGCCGGTTGAAGCCGACCATCAGGCTCACCCCGCGCTCCTCGGCGAGCCGTACGACCCGCTCGCTGTCGGCGAGGTGGTACGCGAGCGGCTTGTCGACGAAGGTGGGCACCCCGGCCTCGATCAGCCGGGTGACGAGGTCGGCGTGGACCTCGGTCGGGGCGTGTACGAAGGCCGCGTCGAGCCCGGCCGCGAGCAGCGAGTCGAGGTCGGCGTGGCGCTGCGCGTCCGGGACGCGATGGGTGTCGGCGACCCGCTGGAGGGTGGCGGGGGTGCGGGTGTGCAGATGCGGCTCCAGGCCGGCGCGGGCCATGAGCACGGGCAGATACGCCTTCTGCGCGATGTCGCCGAGCCCGACGCAGCCGACCCTCATGTGTTCTCCCCGGTTCCCTCGGTCATGCCTTCCGCTGTGCCCCCCGAAGGATACGTGCGGGTGGGCGGGCGCCAGTCCGCTATGCCGTCGAAGGCGCGCAGGGCCAGACCGGGCACGAGGCGGCCGACGGCGGCCATCGCGGCGTCGCGGAGGGCGACGGCGGGGGCGCCGGTGAGGGTGATCATGCGGGCGGTGCGCGCCGAGCGCCGCACCACGTCCATCGTCCGGGGCAGCCGGTCGCGGGTGTAGGCGCCCAGGGCGGCGGAGGGGTCGGCCGTGCCGGGGGCCAGATGGTGGGCGAGGACGACGGCGTCCTCGATGGCCTGGTTGCCGCCCTGCCCCATCGTCGGGGCCATCGCATGGGCGGCGTCGCCGAGGAGGGCGACCCGGCCCCGGTGATAGGCGGGCAGGGGCTCGGCCATGTACCGGATGTCATGGCGCAGCACGTCCTGGGGCGCGACGGCGGCGAGGATGTCGGGGACGGGCCGGTGCCAGTCGCCGTAGAGCCGCAGCAGTTCGGACCTCTCGTCGTCGGGGGCCCGGCCGCCGGGCGGGGCGACCGCCGCCGCATAGGCGTAGACCCGGCCGTCCTTGAGCGGCTGGGTGCCCCAGATCCGGCCCCTCCCCCAGGTCTCATGGGGCTCGAACGGCCGGTCGGGGGCGGGGATGACGACACGCCAGGTGGTGAATCCGGCGTAGCGGGGCCCGGGGTGGTCCGGGAAGAGCGTGCGGCGGACGGCCGAGTCGATGCCGTCGGCGCCGATGACGAGGTCCGCCTCGTACGCGCCGTCCTCGGTGGTGACCCGGGCCGGGCGGCCGGCGGCGCCGGGGTCGGCCAGCCGGGCGGCGGTCCCGGTGCGGACCACGCCCTCGGGCAGCCGGGAGACGAGCAGGTCGACGAGGGTGGCCCGGTGGAGGAGGACCAGCGGGCCGCCGAACCGCTCGGCCGTCGCGGCGCTGTCCAGCCGGGAGAGCCAGCGGCCGCCGGGGGTGCGCAGCCCGCCGCCGCCCTGCCAGGCGGCGAGCGCGCGGACGTCGTCGCCGAGGTCGATGGCGTCCAGCGCACGCTGGGAGTTGGGGGCGAGGGAGATTCCGGCGCCCACGGGCTCGAGGCGGGCGGCCCGCTCCAGGACGGTGATGGACCAGCCGCGGCGGTGCAGGGCCGCGGCGGCGGTGAGCCCACCGACTCCGGCACCGATGACGACGGCATGAGGCTGCTGCATGACTCCTCCAAGCCAACTACAGGTGTAGTACTCATGATGTTACTACATCTGTAGTGCGGGTGGCGGATGGGCTTAGGTTGGGCCCATGACCGATGATCGAACCGCCGCCTCCGCGTCCGCCGCGCCCGGCTCCGCGTCCGCGTCCTCCGCGCCCTCGGCGGCCTCCGCCTCGCGCGCCGAGCTGATCGCCGACATCGCCCTGGCGCTGCTGGCCGAGCGCGGGATGCGGGGGCTGACGCACCGCGCGGTGGACGAGGCGGCCGGGCTGCCGCTCGGCTCGACCTCCAACCACGCCCGGACCCGCGCCGCCCTGCTCAAGGCGGCGGTCCGGCGGCTGGCCCAGCGGGAGGCGGAGGTGCTGGCACCCGACGAGATGCCACGCCCGGCCGGCGCGCCACCGGACGAGGCCGATCCGGTCGCGGGGCCGGCCGACGCGCTCTCGCTCGCCCTGCACCGCTCGCTCACCACCCAGCGCGATCTGCTGATCGCCCGCTACGAGCTCGCGCTGGAGGCGACCCGCCGCCCCGAGCTGCGCGAGTTCTACGACGCGACGGGGCGTGGCTTCCGGGAGCCGCTGGAGGCGATGATGACGGCGCTGGGCTCCACCGAGCCCCGGCGGCACGCGCGGTCGCTGGTCGCCTGGTGCGAGGGGCTGATGTTCAGCTGCGTCGCGGGCGCCGACCACGACGCCGCACCCGACCGCGCGGCACTGCGCACCGGCTTCGAGGAACTGCTGCGCGGAATGCTGGACGGATGACGCGCGGCCGGGCCGGGTGGGCGGATGGCGCGCGGCGGACCGGGAGCCTCACGACACGCCGCGGACCGGGAGCCGGACCACACACCCCGGACAGGGAGCCGGACCACACACCGCGGGCCGGGTGGACGGATAACACGTGGCGGGCGGGGAGACCGGACCGTCATCATGACCGCCATGACGAGCACAGAACGCACCGACGCACCCCGCACCGCCGATGAACGCACCAGCCTGGAGGGGTGGCTGGACTTCCACCGCGCGACCCTCGCCCTCAAATGCGAGGGGCTGGACGACAGACAGCTGCGCGAGGCGTCGGCACCGCCGTCCGAGCTGACCCTGCTCGGGCTCGTACGGCATATGGCGGAGGTCGAGCGGGGCTGGTTCCGGCGGGCGCTGGCCCAGGAGGACACGCCGCCGATCTGGTACGGCGAGGAGGACCCGGACGGGGATTTCCACTTCACCGACGCGGACACCACCGAGGACGCCTTCGCCATCTGGCGGGAAGAGATCGCCAAGGCCAAGGAGGCCGCCGCGGGCCGCTCACTGGACGATGTCATCACCCGCCCCGGCCGCGGCGACTACAACCTGCGTTGGATCTATCTGCACATGATCGAGGAGTACGCCCGCCACAACGGCCACGCCGACCTCATACGCGAACGGATCGACGGCGTCATCGGCGACTAAGCGGCCTCGATGAAGTCCGGTGCGGTTCGGGTGCGCCCCGAAGGGGCGCGGGGCTGTGTCGATATGCGGCTCCGCCGCGCGGGCGCGACCAGCCACGACACAGCCGCGGATGAACGACCGCACCGCGCGGCACTTCCCGCGGAGCGCTCAGGGGTCCTTGCACTATGAGCGCCCGATGAGGTCGCGTGGTCTGGTGCCGTGCATCGCAAGGCGCCGGAGAGCCCTCGTAGCGGAGCTACTAGGG